>CADEGL010000037.1 GCA_902826885.1 uncultured Alphaproteobacteria bacterium
TGGTGACGGCCAGCAATTTCATGCAGCTGTTCTTCGGGTGGGAAGGGGTCGGCCTCGTTTCCTACCTGCTGATCGGATTTTGGTACGACCGGCACAGCGCCAACGCGGCCTCGATCAAGGCATTCCTGGTCAACCGCGTGGGCGATCTGGGCTTCGCGCTCGGCATCATGGGTGTCTTCGTCCTATTTGGCTCGGTCGAGTTCGATACCGTCTTCCCGCTGGTGCCGGGGAAGGTGGGCGGGTCGATGGAGTTCATGGGTTTCCACGGCGATGCGCTGACTCTGGTGTGTCTGTTGCTGTTCGTGGGTGCGATGGGCAAGTCGGCCCAGATCATCCTGCACACCTGGTTGCCGGACGCGATGGAAGGCCCGACGCCTGTTTCGGCCCTGATCCACGCGGCCACCATGGTGACCGCGGGCGTTTTCATGGTTTGCCGCCTGTCGCCGATGTTCGAGTACGCGCCGAATGCGCTGGCCGTGGTCACGGTGATCGGTGCGACAACGGCGTTCTTCGCGGCCACGATCGGTTTGGTGCAGAACGACATCAAGCGCGTGATCGCCTATTCGACCTGTTCCCAGCTCGGCTACATGTTCTTCGCCGTCGGCGTCTCGGCCTATCCGGCCGCGATCTTTCATCTGATGACCCACGCCTATTTCAAGGCGCTCTTGTTCCTGGGCGCGGGTTCGGTGATTCATGCGATGTCCGACGAGCAGGACATGCGCAAGATGGGCGGTATCTGGCGGAAGATCCCGTTCACCTACGCGATGATGTGGATCGGCTCCCTGGCCTTGGCCGGCATCCCGTTCTTTGCCGGCTTCTACTCCAAGGACATGATCATCGAGTCGGCCTGGGGCGCCGGTACCGGCGTCGGTCAGTATGCGTTTGTGATGGGCGTCGTGGCCGCCGCCCTGACGGCCTTCTATTCATGGCGCCTGATTTTCCTGACGTTCCACGGCAAGCCGCGCGCGGACCATCACACGATGGAACACGTGCATGAATCGCCGCTGGTCATGCTGGCGCCGCTGGCATTCCTGGCGCTTGGGGCAATCTTCGCGGGCTTCATCGCGTATGAGACATTCGTCGGCCACCACATGGCCGAGTTCTGGCGCGGTTCAATCCTGATCCTGCCTCAGCATCCGGCCCTTGAGCACGCGCATGAGGCGCCGCTGTGGCTGAAGGTGACGACAATCGTCGTTGCGGTCGGCGGCATCCTGGCCGCGTATTACGCCTATATGGTCAAGACGTCGCTGCCGGCGCGCCTCGCGACCATGTTCCGGCCGCTTTACCTGTTCCTCTACAACAAGTGGTACTTCGACGAGCTGTACAACTTTCTGTTCGTCCGGCCGGCGGGGAAACTCGGCCGCCTGCTTTGGAAGGGCGGCGACGGCGTCATCATCGACGGCTTGGGGCCGAATGGCTTGGCCGCGACCACGGTGGGACTGGCGCGGCGCGCGGGGCGACTGCAGACCGGCTATGTCTACCACTATGCCTTTGCCATGCTGATCGGCGTGGTGGGGCTCGTCACTTGGTATCTCTTCTACGGCCGCCTGTGAGAACGCCATGACAGACTGGCCGATCCTTTCCATCGTCACCTTCCTGCCGCTTGCGGGCGTCGTGATGATCCTGGCCGTCCGGGGCGAGGAAGCCCTGGTCGCGCGTAACGCGCGCTGGGTCGCGCTGTGGACCTCGCTGGTCACGTTCGCGGTGTCGCTGGTGCTGTGGTTCGGATTCGATCCCGGCAATCCCGGCTTCCAGTTCGAGGAGCGGGCCGAGTGGCTGCCGGAGATCGGCATTTCCTACCACATGGGCGTCGACGGCATTTCCATGCCGTTCGTGCTGCTCTCGACGTTGCTGATCCCGATCTGCGTCCTAGCCAGTTGGGATGCGGTGCAGCATCGGGTGCGCGAGTACATGATCGCGTTCCTGGTCATGGAAACCATGATGATCGGCGCCTTCTCGGCGCTCGATATCGTGCCGTTCTACATGTTCTTCGAATGCACCTTGATCCCGATGTTCCTGATCATCGGTATCTGGGGCGGGCCGCGCCGCGTCTATTCGGCGTTCAAGTTCTTCCTCTACACGCTGACCGGCTCGGTCCTGATGTTGCTGGCCATCCTGTACATGTATTTCGAGGCCGGCACGACGGACATCCCGGCGCTGATGCAATTCGGCTTCGATCCAAGCTGGCAGATCTGGCTATGGCTCGCGTTCTTTGCGTCCTTCGCCGTCAAGGTGCCTATGTGGCCGGTCCATACCTGGCTGCCCGACGCGCACGTGGAGGCGCCGACGGCCGGCTCCGTGCTGCTGGCGGGCGTGCTCTTGAAGTTCGGCGGTTACGGCTTCTTGCGCTTCTCCGTGCCCATGTTCCCGCACGCGACGGAGTTCTTCACCCCGCTGGTCTTCACGCTCAGCGTGATCGCGGTGATTTACACATCGCTGGTCGCGTTGGCCCAGGAGGATATGAAGAAGCTGATTGCCTATTCTTCCGTCGCCCACATGGCGTTCGTGACCATCGGCATCTTCTCCTTGGATGTCCAAGGCGTGCAGGGCGCGATGATCCAAATGCTGTCGCACGGCGTGGTGTCGGCGGCGTTGTTCCTGATCGTGGGCGTGGTTTACGACCGCATGCACAGCCGCGAGATCGCGCGCTACGGCGGCTTGGTCCATCGCATGCCGCTTTATGCTGCGACCTTCATGCTGTTCATGCTGGCCTCGGTCGGTCTGCCGGGCACCAGCGGCTTTGTTGGCGAGTTCCTGGTCTTGGTCGGCGCGTTCAAGGTGAACACCCTGGTCGCGGCTCTTGCGGCGACCGGCATGGTGTTGGGCGCGGCCTATATGCTGTGGCTTTACCGCCGCGTCGTCTTCGGACCGCTGGTGCGCGAAGACCTGAAGCACATCATGGATCTTTCCGCCCGCGAGATCGCGATCTTCGCACCCTTGGCGGCGATCGTCCTGTGGATGGGCATCTATCCCACATCGTTCTTCCGGGTGATGGACGGCTCCGTCGCCCAGCTCGTCTCGAACTACCATCAGACCGTGCAAAACGCCGCGCTCGCGGCGCTGTCGCGTTAGGCGGGGACGGTCATGTACGCATTCAATATCGCTTCGCTGATCCCGGTTCTCCCGGAAATCTTCATGGCCATAAGCGGCATGGTGCTGCTCATGGTGGGGGTCTTCCGCGGCGATCGCTCGACACGCGCCGTGTCGTGGGCCGTGGTGGCCGTATTCATCGTGACGGCATTCCTGATTTCACGCGTCAGTGGCCCGGGAATCCTTACGTTCGATGGCATGTTCATCGCCGATGGCTTCGCCGTGTTCATGAAGCAATTGGCCCTGGCCGGTTCCGCGCTGACCCTCATCATGTCGATCGGCTTCAACGAGCGGGAAGGGATCGCGCGCTTCGAGTTCCCGATCCTCTTCCTCTACGCCACGCTCGGCATGATGATGATGATCTCGGCGAACGACCTGCTGGCGCTGTATGTCGGTTTGGAGTTGCAGAGCCTGTGCCTCTATGTCGTAGCGGCTTACCGGCGCGACAACCTTCGTTCTTCGGAAGCCGGGCTCAAGTACTTCGTCCTCGGCGCGCTTTCCTCCGGCATGCTTCTGTACGGCATGTGCATGGTTTATGGATTTGCCGGCACGACGCGCTTCGACACGCTGTTCGAGGTCCTGTCCAGCTCGGAGGTCGGGGTGCCGGTGGGCGTCCTGGTCGGGGTGGTCTTCATCGCCGCCGGCTTGGCCTTCAAGGTGTCGGCTGTTCCGTTTCATATGTGGACGCCCGATGTTTACGAGGGCGCGCCGACGCCGGTCACGGCCTTTTTCGCGGCGGCGCCCAAGGTGGCCGCCACGGCGTTGCTCGTGCGTGTCATGATCGGCCCCTTCGGCGCCATGTTCGATCAATGGCAGCAGATCATCGTCTTCGTCTCCCTGGCCTCCATGGCATTGGGCGCCTTTGCCGCCATCAACCAGAGCAACATCAAGCGTCTGATGGCGTACAGCTCCATCGGCCATATCGGCTATGCATTGGTCGGCCTCGCGGCGGGCGATGAGGCCGGTGTCGGCGGCCTCCTGGTGTACATGACGATCTATGTGGCCATGGGGATCGGGACCTTCGGCTGCATCTTGTGCATGCGGCGGAAGGGGCGGATGGTCGAGAACATCTCGGACCTGGCCGGCCTCGCGCGCACCAATCCCGCTCTGGCCTTGGCCTTCGCGATCTTCATGTTCTCGATGGCGGGCATCCCGCCGCTGGCCGGCTTCTTCGGCAAGTTCTTCGTCTTCAAGGCGGCCATCCAGGCCGGGCTGTATACGTTGGCCATCATCGGCGTCCTGACCAGCGTGGTCGCTGCCTTCTACTATCTGCGTATCGTCAAGGTGATGTACTTCGATGAGCCGGCCGAGGCGTTCGAGCGGCCGGTCGGCGCGATGATGACGGTTGTGATCGGCGCCACGGCGCTGTTCGTCTTGCTGCTGGTCGTCAATCCGGGCCCCTTGCTCTCGGGCGCCGCGGTCGCGGCGGTCTCGCTCTTCGGCGGATGAGCCAAGTCCTTCGGGTTCCGGACGGGTACCGCGTCACCGAACTCGACGACATCGACAGCACCAATTTGGAGGCCGCGCGCCAAGCCGGCACCGGCGCGCCGGATGGCACCGTCATCTGGGCGAAGGCGCAGTCGGGCGGGCGCGGCCGGCGCGGCCGCGCTTGGAACTCGCCGGCCGGCAATCTTTATTGCAGCATCCTGATGCGGCCCACCGAACCGGCCCAGACGGCGGCACAGATCGGTTTCGTCGTCTCGCTGGCCGGCGCGGAAGCCGTGCGCGGCGTGCTGCCCGCAGGCCGTGTGGCCGCGCTCAAATGGCCGAACGACATCCTGATTTCCGGCCGCAAGGTGGCGGGTATCCTGCTGGAATCCCAATCGTCCGCACCGGGCCGGCTCGATTGGCTGGTGGCCGGCTTCGGGCTGAACGTGGTGAGTCATCCGGACTCGGTCGAGTATCCCGCGTCGGATCTGCGCGCGGAGGGCGCGTCCACGACGGCGCGGGGTATGCTGGAGGCCTATCTCGAATCGTTCGCGCGGTGGCGCGCGCGGTGGCGCGGCGAGGGGTTTGCGCCGGTGCGGGCCGCGTGGACCGGGCTTGCCGTGGGTCTGGGGCGGGATATAAAGGTCCGGCTGACGGACGAAACGTTGGAGGGCCGCTTCCGCGCGTTGGATGACGACGGCGGGCTGGTTCTGGAATTGGCCGACGGCAGCCTTCGGGTGGTCACGTCGGGCCAGGTTTTCGCGATCGGATAACGGGTCATGCTGCTGGCCATCGATTCGGGCAACACCAACACGCTGTTCGCGGTCTTCGACGGCGATACGCGGCGTGGCGAGTGGCGCGCCTCGACCAACCCCAACCGTACGGCGGACGAATACGCCGTTTGGTTAACCCAGCTCATGAGCCTGGTGAAGCTGACGCCGACGGACATCAAGGCCGCCGTCATCGCCAACGTGGTGCCTGCCACGGCCTATACGCTGCGTACGCTGTGCCATCGTTATTTCGACTGCATGCCCATGGTGGTGGGAGACGAGGGGGTCGATCTCGGCATCGCGGTCAAGGTGCCGAATCCCGCGGAGGTCGGCGCCGATCGCTTGGTCAACGCGGTGGCCGCGCATAAACGCTATCCTGGCGTCGATAAGATCGTGGTCGATTTCGGCACCGCCACAACCTTCGATGTCGTGGCCACCGACGGCAGCTATCGCGGCGGTGTCATCGCGCCGGGCGTCAACCTCTCGCTCGAGGCGCTGTACATGGCTGCGGCCAAGCTGCCGGGGATTGGCATCCGGCGTCCGCCGGCCGTGATCGGCACCGGCACGGTGCCGGCCATGCAATCCGGCGTCTATTGGGGTTATGTCGGTTTGATCGAAGGGCTCGTCGGCCGCATCAAGCAAGAATTTGGCAAGCCCATGACCGTGGTCGGTACCGGCGGCTTGGCCGCTTTGTTCGCCGATGCGACCGATGCCATCGATGGTGTCGATCCCGACCTCACCATCTTCGGGCTTCTGGAGATTCACCGCCGGAACACGCGCGCATGAGCAAACGCGCGGCGCGTCCCGACGAGGGGCTGTATTTCCTGCCCCTCGGCGGCTCGGGCGAGATCGGCATGAACCTCAACCTCTACCGCTATGGCGGCAAGTGGCTGATGGTCGACCTGGGGATCACCTTTGGCGATGAAACCACGCCGGGCGTCGATGTGTTGATGCCAGATCCCGCCTATATCGTGGAGCGGCGCGGCGATTTGGCCGGCTTGGTGCTGACTCACGCCCATGAAGATCACTTGGGCGCGGTGCCCTATCTTTGGAACCGGCTGAAATGCCCGGTTTATGCCACGCCGTTTACGGCCGCGGTTTTGCGCCGCAAGCTGGCCGAGATGGACCGGCCCAATTCCATTCCCATCACGGAAGTGCCGCTGTCCGGCAAATTCTCGGTCGGACCGTTCGAGATCGAGTTGGTCACATTGACCCATTCGATCCCGGAGCCCAACGCGGTCGCGATTCGCACGCCGGCGGGTACCGTCCTGCACACCGGCGATTGGAAGATCGATCCCAAGCCGATGGTCGGCGATGTCACCGACGAGGAGGCATTGCGCGCGTTAGGCCAGGATGGTGTCCTGGCCATGGTGTGCGACTCGACCAACGCGATGCAGCCCGGCCACTCGCGCTCGGAAGGCGATTTGCGCGAAAGTTTGGTCGAGGTCGTGGGTCGCTTCGACAAGCGGGTCGCCATCGGCTGTTTTTCCAGCAATATCGCCCGGCTCGAAACCATCGCGCACGTGGCGAAGAAGACCGGGCGCCACCCGGCTCTGGTCGGCCGGTCGCTCTGGCGCATGTACGAGGCGGCGCAGGATTCGGGCTACCTCAAGGGCATCACCTTTCTTTCGGATTCGGACGGCGCTCATCTGCCCCGCGACAAGGTGCTTATGGCCTGCACGGGGAGCCAGGGCGAGAAGCGCTCGGCCCTATGGCGTATCGCGGCCGACGATCACCCCAATGTCGTGCTGGAGCAGGGCGATGCGGTGGTTTTCTCGTCCCGCGTGATTCCCGGGAACGAGAAATCCATACAGCGGTTGCAAAACCAGCTGGTCGGCCTGGGCGTCAAGATCGTCACCGACGATGATGCTTTCGTGCATGTGTCGGGCCATCCCAACCAGGACGAGTTGGCCCAGATGTATCAATGGGTGCGGCCGCGTATCGCGGTACCGGTCCATGGCGAGATACGCCACATGCGCGCGCATGCCGCGCTGGCCCGGGCTTGCCAGGTGCCCGAGGCGATCGTGCCGCAGAACGGCACGCTGATTCGCCTCGCGCCGGGGCCGGCCGAGATCGTGGACGAAGTGCCGGCGGGGCGTTTGGCCCTCGACGGTGCGCTGCTGGTGCCGCTCGATGCGGAAATTTTGCGTAAACGCACCCAGATGATCTGGAACGGATCGGCCGTGGCCACGGTCGTGTTGGATCGTCACGGACGCCTGGCGGCGGAGCCGCAGTTGACGCTTCAAGGCTTGTTCGACGGCGCGGGCATCGAAGAGGCCATCACGGACGCGACCGACGCGGTGCGCGACGCGATCGAGGCCATGCCTTCGCGCCAGCGCGCCAACGATGACGCCGTGCGCGAAGCCGCGCGCGTCGCGGTCCGCCGGGCGATCCAGGCCAGCCATGGCAAGCGCCCGCCCACCGAGGTCCACCTAGTCCGCTTGTAAGGCGAAGAAACCGCTGCCATCCTCCGCGCGGTCGGGAGTGAAAATGATCGGTAAACTCAACCATATCGCCATCGCCGTGCCGGATATGGCCAAGGCCAGCGCGCTTTATCGCGACACGTTGGGCGCCAAGGTGTCGGAGCCTATCGCCATGCCCGAGCATGGTGTGACCACGGTGTTCGTGGAACTGCCCAACACCAAGGTCGAGCTGTTGCACCCGCTCGGCGAGAATTCGCCGATCGCCAAGTTCCTGGAGCGCAATCCGGATGGCGGCATGCACCACATCTGTTATGAGGTGACCGACATCCTTGCCGCGCGCGACCGGCTGAAGGAGAAGGGCGCCCGTGTTCTGGGTTCGGGCGAGCCGCGCATCGGCGCCCATGGCAAACCGGTTCTGTTTCTCCATCCGAAGGATTTTGCCGGCACGTTGGTCGAGATCGAGCAGGTCTAGAGATGGATCTTTTCGGGGGCATCGTCGTCTACGTCATCATCTGGTGGCTGGTGCTGTTCACCGTGCTGCCCTGGGGCGTGCGTCCGCCGGCCGAACCGGAAAAGGGGCATGCCACCAGCGCGCCCGCCCGCCCGCGGCTTCTTCTGAAATTCGCGATCACGACGGTAGCCGCCACGGGGCTTTGGTTCGTCGCGGATTACGTGATTTCGTCCGGCATCTTGCGCCTGAGTGGCGGTTGATGGGCGCGGGCGTCATTGCGAAGAACTATTGCAAGCTGGCGCCGGGCCATCCGGAGCATGGCCCTTACCATGATCGCGAATATGGTTTTCCGGTCGAGGACGACGCGGCCCTGTTTGAGCGGCTGTCGCTGGAGATCAATCAAGCCGGTCTATCCTGGCTGACCATCCTGAAGAAGCGGCAGGCGTTTCAAAAGGCCTTCAAGGGTTTCGAGCCTAAGACCGTGTCGCGCTTCAACGCGCGCGACGTCACGCGGCTGATGGGCGATGCGGGCATCATCCGCAATCGGATGAAGATCGAGGCCGTGATCGAGAATGCACGCCGGCTTCTCGTGCTCAATAAAGAGCATGGCTCCTTCGCGGGTTGGATCGCGGCCCAGCACCCGCTGACCGAAGACGAATGGATCAAGCTGTTCCGCGCCACCTTCAAGTTCATGGGGCGCGAGGTGGTGCGCGAGTTCCTGATGAGCGTCGGCTATCTGCCCGGTGCTCACGACCCGGCTTGTCCGGTCTACCGCCGCATCCAAAAGCTCAAGCCGGCATGGACGAGAAGCTGATCCGTTCAGTCGAGCGCGAACTTCAGCACGAACAGCCCAGCCAAGAACCAAACCGATAAAGATGCGTCTTCGAAGCGGCCCGTGAGGGTCTTTACGAAGGCGTAGGTGATGAAGCCGAGCCCGACGCCCGTGGCGATCGAGAAGGTGAAGGGCATGGCCAGCGCCGTCACCACGGCGGGCGCGTATTCCGTCACGTCGTCCCAGTCGATGTCGGCCATGCCGCGCGCCATGATGCAGGCCACGAACAAGATGGCTGGCGCGGTAGCGAAACTGGGGATCGCCGTCGCGATGGGCGCAAAGACAAGGGCCAAAAGAAACAGAACGGCCACGGTCACGGCGGTCAGGCCGCTTCGCCCGCCCGCGTTGATGCCGGCCGCGCTCTCGATATAGCTGGTTGTCGAGGAGGTGCCGAGGAGAGCGCCGATCGCGCTCGCCGAACTGTCGGCCGTCAGGGCTTGGCGCAAACGCGGCATGCGGCCGTTCTCGTCCAGGAACCCGGCGCGCTGGCACAAGCCCACGAAGGTCCCCGCCGTGTCGAACAGGTCTACGATCACGAAGGTGAAGATGATCACCACGATGCCGACCTCGATCGCATCGACGATGTCGAGCTTGAGGAAAGTCGGCGCGAGGCTGGGCGGCGTGTCGACGACCGCGTGCGGAATGGGCGCCAGTCCCAGCAGCATACCGGCAACCGCGACGGCCAGGATCGCGATCATGATCGAGCCTGGTACGCGCAAATGGTGAATGGCGATCATGAAAAAGAAGCCGCCGGCGGACAAAATGACCTCGGGCTTCAGCAGATTGCCCACGGTCAAGAGCGTGGCTTCGTTGGCGACCACGATTCCCATGCTCTTCAGCGCGATAAGGCCGAGGAAAAAACCGATCCCGGCGGAGATGGCCATCTTCTGTGAGCGGGGGATGCTGTCCACGATCCAGCGCCGGACGGGCAGGAGGGACAAAATCACGCAAATGATGCCGGAGATGAACACGGCGCCGAGCGCGACCTGCCACGGATAGCCCAAATGTCCGACCACGACGAAGGAGAAATAGGCGTTGAGCCCCATGCCGGGAGCCAAGGCGATGGGATAGTTCGCCCACAGGCCCATGATGGTCGAGGCGACGGCGGCGGCAAGACAGGTCGCGACGAAGACCGCGCCCTTGTCCATACCGGTCGTCGATAGGATGTCCGGGTTGACGAAGATGATATAGGCCATGGTGAGGAAGGTCGTGACCCCCGCCATGATCTCGGTTCGGATGTTGGTCTTGAGTTCGTTCAGTTTGAAAAATCCGGTCAGCATGCTTCCCCCTTCATGCGCCGTCTGTGCGCCCCTGCGTGGGCCATATTCCCGTGGTCTTGGCCGTTTGCCAAGCGCCGCGGCATTGCCTTGAGTGGGCTAAAACCCTAATCTCGCGGCCGTTTTTGGAAAAGAACCGTTGCGCGCCTCCGAATGGCCGCTCGGTGAAACGCAGGTAAGCGCGATGCGCCGTTCCCAGTATTTTCTCCCGACCCTCAAGGAAAACCCCGCCGAGGCACAGATCGTCTCGCATCGTTTGATGTTGCGTGCCGGCATGATCCGCCAAGAGAGCGCGGGCATCTATTCGTGGCTGCCGTTGGGTTTTCGCGTTTTGCAGCGCATCGAACAGATCGTGCGCGAGGAGCAAGATGCTTCGGGCGCGCTCGAAGTGCTGATGCCGACCATCCAGCCCGCCGATCTGTGGCGCAAATCGGGACGCTACGATGATTACGGCGCCGAGATGCTGCGCATCAAGGACCGTCACGAGCGCGAGATGCTCTACGGCCCAACGAACGAGGAAATGATCACGGAGATGTTTCGCGCTGGCGTGAAGAGCTATCGCGACGTTCCGCGGATGATGTACCACATCCAATGGAAATTTCGGGACGAGGTGCGGCCGCGTTTCGGTGTCATGCGCGGGCGCGAGTTCCTGATGAAAGACAATTATTCCTTCGATCTGGACTACGAAGGCGCGAAGCAGTCCTACAACAAGATGTTCGTCGCCTATCTGCGCACCTTCGCGCGCATGGGGTTGAAGGCAATTCCCATGCAGGCGGATTCCGGCCCCATCGGTGGCGACATGAGCCACGAGTTCCTGATCGTGGCCGAGACGGGCGAGAGCCAAATTTTTGCGGACCGCGATTTCCTGGACATGGACTGGAAGGATCAGAAGGTCGATTACCAGGACGCGGAGCAGATCGGAGGTATCGTCAAACACTTCACATCGCGTTATGCCGCGACCGACGAGAAGCACGATCCCGCCAAGTGCCCGCTTTCGCCCGATCGATTGGTCGAAGCGCGCGGCATCGAGGTCGGCCACATCTTCTACTTTGGAACCAAGTACTCGAAACCGCTCGGTTGCGTGGTTTCCGGGGCGAACGGCGAACAGATCGCGGTTGAAATGGGATCTTACGGCATCGGTGTGTCGCGTCTGACCGGCGCGATCATCGAGGCCAGTCACGATGACGCCGGCATCATCTGGCCTGAGGCGGTGGCGCCCTTCAAGGTGGGTCTGATCAATCTGCGCAGCGGCGATGCCAAGTGCGACGCCGCGTGCGCGGACATTTACGGCAAGCTGCGGCAAGCCGGCATCGAGGTGCTGTACGACGACCGCGAGGAGACCGCGGGCGGCAAGTTTGCGGACATGGACCTGATCGGCCTGCCGTGGCAACTCATCGTCGGACCCCGCGGACTGGCGGCCGGAAAGGTCGAGTTGAAGGAACGCCGGACGGGCAAGCGCGACGAATTGTCCGCCGAGGACGCGCTCGCGCGGTTGGGCCGGCCGGCGGCATGATTTTTTCGCGCTTCGAGCGCACGGTCGCCTTCCGTTATCTGCGCCCGCGCGGCCAGGGGTTTATTTCCGTCATCGCCGGTTTCTCGCTGCTGGGCATCGCGCTCGGCGTGGCCACGCTCATCATCGTGATGTCGGTGATGAACGGCTTCCGTGCGGAGCTTTTGGGCCGCGTCTTGGGCGTCAACGGCCATCTGACCGTGATGGCCATGGAGGGCGGCCCGATCCCGGACTACGAGGGGCTGGCCGAAAAGCTGCGCGCCATCAAGGGCGTGGTTTCGGCGACGCCCTTGGTCGAGGGGCAGGTGCTGGCGACAGCCAACAATGCGGCCACCGGCGCGCTCGTGCGCGGCATGCGGCCCGACGATTTCCGCAAGCGCTCGGTGATCGCCGAGAAGATCACGGCCGGCACGCTGACGGACTTCGAAGGCGACTCGGTCATCATCGGCGACCGTCTGGCGAAGCGTCTCGCCGTGAAGGCGGGCGGCATGGTCACGCTGGTATCGCCGCAGGGCAACGCGACGGCATTTGGCACGGCGCCGCGTCTCAAGAGCTACCGGATCGCAGCGGTCTTCAACGTCGGTATGTACGAGTATGACAGCGCCTTTATTTACATGCCGCTGGAAGCCGCTCAGATCTTCTTTCGGGTGCCCGACGCCGCGACGGCGGTCGAAGTCATGGTCGAGAATGCCGAGCGGGTGAACGATGTCCGCCGCCCCATGCTGGCCGTGACGGGCACGACCTATCGCATCTTCGATTGGCGTCAAGCCAATGCCAGCTTCTTCAACGCGCTTCAGGTCGAGCGGAACGTCATGTTCCTGATCCTGACGCTCATCATCCTCGTCGCCGCCTTCAACATCATCTCCAGCCTGATCATGTTGGTGAAGGAGAAGGGGCGGGCCATCGCGATCCTGCGTACCATGGGCGCCACCCGCGGCATGATCATGCGCATTTTTTTCCTGACCGGCGCCAGCGTGGGCGTGGCGGGGACGTTCGGCGGACTCCTGCTCGGACTGGTGTTTTGCGACAACATCGAATCGATTCGCCGGGCGCTTGAAGCGTTGACGCAGCGCCAGCTTTTCGCGCCGGAAATCTATTTCCTGTCCCAATTACCGGCCAAGGTCGACCCGATGGAGGTTCTAGCCGTCGTGCTCATGGCGCTGGGGTTGTCTCTCTGCGCCACGATCTATCCGTCCTGGCGTGCGGCGCGTCTCGACCCGGTCGAGGCTTTGCGCAATGAGTGAGGTGCTGGCCCTGGACGGCATCGAGCGCCGCTTCCGGCAGGGTGAGGCGACTCTCGACGTGCTGCGCGGCGCCTCGTTAAGCCTGCGGCCGGGCGAGATCGTTGCGTTGGTCGGCCCGTCCGGCGAGGGCAAGTCCACTTTGTTGCACATCGCCGGGTTGCTGGAGCGGCCGGATGGCGGCGAAGTCCGTATCGCGGGCAAGGCATCCACCAAGCTGAGCGAATCGGCCCGCACGGAACTGCGCCGCGCGACCCTAGGCTTCGTTTACCAATACCATCACCTGCTGCCGGAATTTTCCGCGCTGGAGAACGTCGTGCTGCCGCAATACGTGGCGGGGATTTCGCCTTCGGACGCGCGCAAGCGAGCTGAATCCCTGCTGGGATTTGTCGGGCTGGGTAAGCGCCTGACCCACCGGCCGGCGGAGATGTCGGGCGGCGAACAGCAGCGCGTGGCCATTGCCCGCTCGCTGGCGAACCGGCCTCAGGTTTTGCTGGCCGATGAGCCGACCGGTAACCTGGACCATGCCACCGCCGAGGTGGTGTTCGAGCACCTCTTGGGCTTGGTTCGGGGCGAATCCCTGGCAGCCCTGGTCGCGACCCACAATATGGAGCTGGCCGCCCGCATGGACCGGGTTCTGCGCATCAAGGACGGCGTCATCGTCCCAGGTTAACGATTGTTACTCAATATTCTGTGGATAAGGCGTTTGCTCTACGCCAGATGCTGACTCCTGC
Source organism: uncultured Alphaproteobacteria bacterium (assembly GCA_902826885.1). Classification (GTDB taxonomy): domain Bacteria; phylum Pseudomonadota; class Alphaproteobacteria; order CADEGL01; family CADEGL01; genus CADEGL01. Next base: position 13,757 of record CADEGL010000037.1, read on the forward strand.
GGCGGGTTGTGGAATCCTATGGGCTGTTCCACGGCCTGGTCATCATGGCGCATAGCAGCTTCGTTCATCTGCGTACCCACAGCGCCTATTCGCTGTCCGAGGGCGCGCTCAAGATCAAGGATTTGGTCAAGCTGTGCCGGGCCAACGCCATGCCGGCGCTGGCCATCACGGACACGGGCAACCTGTTCGGCGCCTTGGAATTCTCCATGGCGTGCGCCGAGGCCGGTATCCAACCCATCGTTGGTTGCCAATTGCTGGTGCGGCGCGCATCCGAACGCGGCGGCAACGGCCAGGTTCAGCATGTCCATGATGCGCTGGTCGTGCTGGCCCAGAACGAGACCGGCTACCGGAACCTGCTGTCGATCGTGAGCGACTCCTACTTGGGCGTGGATACGACGGACGCGCCGCACACGACCTGGGAGCGGCTGGCGGGACGGACGGAAGGGTTGCTGGCGTTGACGGGCGGTGCGACCGGAACGATCGGCCGGTTGCTGGCGGACGGGCAGGGGGCGGCGGCGGATGTCGTTCTGGCCACGCTCAAGGCCATGTTTCCGGGCAGCCTCTACGTCGAGATCGGACGCCACGGCACGAACGAAGAGCGGCGCATCGAGCCGCGTCTGATCGAACTGGCCTACGAACATGATTTGCCCCTGGTGGCGACGAACGACGTCTTCTTCGCCGATGCTTCGATGTACGAAGCGCACGACGCGCTCCTGTGTATCGCGGGGAAGACCTATGTGAATGAGCCCAACCGGCGCCGCGAGACGCCGGAGCACCGTTTTAAGACCGCCGAGGAGATGCGGGCGCTGTTCGCGGACCTGCCCGAGGCTGTCGACAATACGCTGGTCATTGCGCGGCGCTGCGCCTACATGCCGCAGAAACGCAATCCGATCCTGCCGCCGTTTAAGGCCGAGGACGGATCGAGCGAACCCGACGAGCTACGCCGTCAAGCCAAGGCCGGGCTGGAATCCCGTCTCGAAAAGCATGTCTTCACGGCCGAGATGGACGAGGCCGCCCGGGACGCCGCGGCGAAACCCTATCGTGAGCGGCTCGACTTCGAGCTCGACGTCATCATCAAGATGGGCTTCGCCGGCTATTTCCTGGTCGTCGCGGACTTTATCCAATGGGCGCTGCGCAATGGGATTCCTGTCGGACCGGGCCGCGGTTCGGGCGCGGGTTCAGTTGCCGCGTGGGCGCTGACCATCACCGACCTGGACCCGCTGCGGTTTGGCCTCCTGTTCGAGCGCTTTCTCAACCCCGAACGCGTGTCGATGCCCGACTTCGATATCGACTTCTGCCAGGACCGGCGCGACGAGGTGATCCGCTACGTCCAACAGAAATACGGCCACGACAAGGTCGCCCAGATCATCACCTTCGGTAAGCTGCAAGCGCGCGCGGCGTTGCGCGACGTGGGCCGCGTCTTGCAGATGCCCTACGGGCAAGTCGACCGTCTGTGCAAGCTCGTGCCCAACAACCCAGCCAACCCGGTGACGTTGGAACAAGCGATCGAAGGCGAGCCGGAGTTGCAGCGCCAGCGCGATTCGGACGAGACCGTTGCGCGTCTGATCGACACCGCGATACGCCTCGAAGGTCTCTATCGCCATGCATCGACCCATGCCGCGGGCGTTGTGATCGGCGATCGGCCGTTGGAGGAGTTGATCCCGCTCTACCGCGATCGCGGCTCCGACGCGTCGGTCACGCAGTTCAACATGAAATATGTCGAACAGGCCGGCCTGGTGAAATTCGACTTCTTGGGTCTAACCACGCTGACCGTGCTGGCGCGCTGCACCGAGCTTCTGAAAAAGCGCGGGATCACGCTCGATCTCTCCGCGCTCCCGCTCGACGACAAGAAGACGTACGAGATGCTGGGCCGCGCCGAGGTAACGGGCGTGTTCCAGTTGGAAAGTTCGGGCATGCGCAATGTGCTGCGCCAGCTCAAGCCTGACCAGTTCGAGGACATCATCGCGCTCGTGGCTCTCTATCGTCCCGGCCCGATGGACAACATTCCGCGCTATATCGCCTGCCGGCGCGGGCAGGAAGAACCGGACTATCTGCATCCCACGCTCGAAGGCATCCTCAAGGAAACCGCCGGCGTCATCATCTACCAGGAACAGGTGATGCAGATCGCCCAGGTTCTGTCGGGCTTCACGCTCGGCAGCGCTGACGTGTTGCGGCGTGCGATGGGTAAGAAAATTAAGGAAGAGATGGCGGCCCAACGCCAAGCCTTCGTCCAGGGCGCACTGGAGCGCGGCGTGAACAAGGCCCAGGCCACGCTGATCTTCGACCTGGTGGACAAGTTCGCGGGCTATGGCTTCAACAAATCGCACGCGGCCGCCTATGCCATGGTCGCGTACCAGACCGGCTATCTGAAGGCCAACTATCCGGTCGAGTTTCTGGCCGCATCCATGACGCTCAGCATGGGCAACACGGACAAGCTAGGCGTTTTCCGGCAGGAGCTGGATCGGATCCACGTGAAACTTCTGCCCCCGGACGTGAATCGGTCCGAGGTCGTCTTCGCGGTGGAGACGGGATCGGAAGGGACGCAGGCCGTTCGCTATGCCCTTGCCGCCGTGCGGAATGTCGGCCGCGCCGCAATGGAAGGCCTCGTGCGCGAGCGCGAGGCGCGGGGGCCATTCAAGTCTCTGTCGGACTTCGCCGAGCGCATGGATTCGCGCAGCATCAACAAGCGCCAGCTCGAAAGCCTGGTCTGTGCCGGGGCGTTCGATTCGATCGAGCCCAACCGCGCCAAGGCATTCGGCGCCATCGAGGCGATTCTGCGCCGGGCCAGCTCGGCGGCCATCGATCGCGAAAGCCAGCAGGGCGGACTATTTGGCGAGGGGGCCGCGGCACCCGGCTTGGCCGTTCAGAACGTCGCCGATTGGCCAGACGCCGAGAAGCTGCGCCGTGAATTCGAGGCCGTGGGCTTCTACCTGTCCGCCCATCCGCTGGATGCCTATGCCACGGCTCTGGCGCGCCTGGGGGTGTTGTCGTCCGCGCGGCTTCATGCCCACCTCGCCGCCGGCGGACCTTCGCACGTCAAGCTGGTCGGCACCTCGATCGGCCGGCGCGAGCGTACCAGCCAACGCGGCGCTCGTTACGCCTTCGTACAGTTCTCGGACACGAGCGGCATGTACGAGGCCGTGATGTTCTCCGAGGTCCTGACCGAAGCGCGGGACCTGCTCGATTCCAGCGCGCCCTTGCTCCTGACCGTCGAAGCCCGGCTGGAAGAGGATATGCTGCGGATCGCGGTTCAGGGCGCTCGCAAGCTGGACGACGTGGTGGCCGAAACCCCCAAGGTGCTCCAGGTCTTCGTGACGGAGCCGTCCTCGGTGGCGGGCCTCAAGAGCGTCATACAGCGTGACAGCCGGGGGAAGGGCCGGATCACCGTCATCGTGCCCGTGGAGCCCCAGCGGGAGGTGGAAATTGCCCTCCCAGGCCGTTTTGCCCTGGCGCCCCCCACCCGGGCGGCGCTGAAGGCCGTGCCCGGGGTCCTGGACGTGCGGGAAATCTGACCGAATCCGCCGAAGTGCCGGAAATATCTTGCAAAACCGGCCTGAAATGACTACTTACCCCCTCACTTAAATCCTCACGCGGGACAGCGGTTGCCCGGGCCATTCCGGCCCAGGCGGTCCATCCGGTGTTTTCGGCCATCCGGCCGAGGACCACCCCCGCGGCGGCTCAACCGGAAAAGGAACGACCTATGGCTATGCCCGACTTCTCCATGCGCCAGCTTTTGGAAGCTGGCGTCCACTTCGGCCACGTCACGCGCCGGTGGAACCCGAAGATGGAACAGTTCATCTTCGGCGTTCGCAACAACGTCCACATCATCGATCTTCAGCAGTCCGTCCCGATGCTGCAGCAGGCCATGCAGGCCGTGCGCGCGGTGGCGGCCAATGGCGGCCGCGTGCTGTTCGTCGGCACGAAGCGCCAGGCGTCGGAGATTGTCGCCGATGCGGCCAAGCGCTGCGGCCAATACTACGTCAATCACCGCTGGCTCGGCGGCATGCTGACCAACTGGCGCACGATCTCGAACTCGATCAAGCGCCTGCGCCAGCTCGAGGAGCGTCTGTCCGGCGAGCAGGAAGGCCTGACGAAAAAGGAACTCCTGGGCCTGACGCGCGAGCAGACCAAGCTCGACCGCGCGCTCGGCGGCATCAAGGAGATGGGCGGACTGCCGGACATCCTGTTCGTCATCGACACGAACAAGGAAGCCATCGCGATCCAAGAGGCCAACAAACTGGGTCTGCCGGTTATCGCCGTGGTCGACACGAATTCCAACCCCGATGGCATCAACTATCCGGTGCCGGGTAACGACGACTCGCTGCGCGCGATCACGCTCTATTGCGACATGATTTCCGGAGCGATCCTGGACGGTTTGCAGGAAGAGCAGTTGAAGTCCGGTACCGATATCGGCGAGCAGGACAAGAACGCTGCCGAGGCTCTGCCCCCGGCGGAGGCTGTTGCCGAGCCCGCGGCGCAGGAAGCAGCCGCGAACTAAGTTGTGAAGCGCGGGCGCTCTTGGAGCGCCCGTGTCTTTCTGGTGAATCAATCGACAAAGGTGCGGACATGGCGGAAATCACCGCTTCGGTCGTGAAGGATCTGCGCGAGAAAACCGGCGCAGGCATGATGGATTGCAAAAAGGCGCTCGCCGAGACCAAGGGCGACATGGAAGAGGCCGTGCAGTGGCTTCGCAAGAAGGGCTTGGCCGCCGCGGCCAAGCGCGCGGGCCGCGTCGCCGCCGAAGGCCTGATCGGCCTGGCCGCCAAGGGCAAGGCGGGTGCCTTGGTCGAGGTTAACTCCGAGACCGACTTCGTCGCGCGCAATGATGCTTTCCAGGGGTTCGTCCGCGCGGCGACCGGCGTGGCGCTGGCCGTGGGCGGCGATGCCGAAAAGGTTAAGGCCGCTCCGTACCCGGGCAAGGGCCACAGCGTGCAGGACGAGCTGACCAGCCTGGTCGCCTCGATCGGCGAGAACATGAACCTGCGCCGCAGCGCATCGCTGAGCGTGTCGTCCGGCGTCGTCGTTGGTTATCTCCATAACCAGATCGGCGACGGATTGGGCAAGATCGGCGTCCTCGTGGCGCTCGAATCGACCGCGCCCGAGGCCGGACTGTCGGCATTCGGCCGTCAGGTCGCCATGCATGTCGCGGCGGCAAAGCCCGAGTCCATTTCGGTCGACCAGCTCGACAAGACTCTGGTCGATCGCGAGCGCGCCGTTCTGGCCGATCAGGCGAAGGCCAGCGGTAAGCCCGACGACATCGTCGCGAAGATGGTGGAAGGGCGTCTGCGCAAGTTCTACCAGGACGTCGTCCTGATGGAGCAGACTTGGGTCATAGACGGTGAGAGCCGCGTCGGTAAGGTCGTCGAGGACCAAGCCAAGGCGCTGGGCGCGCCGGTGAAGGTCGCGGCGATCGTGCGCTTCGCCTTGGGCGAGGGCATCGAGAAGGAACAAAGCGATTTCGCGGCGGAGGTCGCCGCGCAGCTCGCGCGCTGACCGGCGCGATTCCTGGACCGGGTGCGTTCGTGTATGATCGCATCGTTACCGGACGCCGATACGGGACGGTGTTCGGCCCACCCGACGGATGCCAAGATGGCTGACAAGCCCAGTTATCGCCGCGTGCTGCTGAAGCTCTCCGGCGAAGCCCTGATGGGCGACGGCGAATTCGGAATCGACCCCGCGGTTCTCGATCGCGTCGCCCAGGATGTAAAGGCCGTTCGCGACGCGGGCATCCAGGTCTGCATGGTGGTGGGCGGCGGCAACATCTTTCGCGGCTTGGCCGGAACCAGGACCGGCATCGACCGTGCGAGCGGCGACTACATGGGCATGCTGGCCACCGTGATCAATGCGCTTGCGATGCAAAGCGCGATGGAGCGGATCGGCCTCCAGACGCGCGTTCAATCGGCCATCCCGATGAGCACCGTGTGCGAACCGTATATCCGCCGCCGCGCCGCGCGGCACATGGAAAAAAACCGGGTCGTGATTTTCGCCGCAGGCACCGGCAATCCGTTCTTCACGACGGACACGGCCGCGGCGTTGCGCGCGTCGGAGATGCGCTGCGACGCGCTTCTCAAGGGCACCAAGGTGGACGGCGTCTACAATGCCGATCCGGCCAAGGACACGAGCGCGGTGCGTTACGAGACGCTGACCTACATGGATGTTTTGTCCAAGGATCTCAAGGTGATGGACGCTTCGGCCATCTCTCTGGCGCGCGAGAATAAGATACCGATCCTGGTTTTTTCGATACAGAATGCCGGGTCGTTTGCCGACGTCATTTTCGGCAAGGGACGGCACACGATCATCACCGAAAAGGGAGCGTCCCATGGCTCACGGTGACAGCGAGGACGTGAAGCGGCGCATGCGCAGCGCCGTCGATGTTTTTAAGAAGGAACTGGCCGGGCTTCGCACGGGCCGTGCGAGCGCCGCTCTTCTGGAGCCGATTACGGTCGAGGCTTATGGCGCCAGAATGCCGTTGTCCCAGTGCGGCACGGTCAGCGTGCCCGAGCCGCGCCTGCTCACCGTCCAGGTTTGGGACAGGGGGGTGGTGTCCGCGGTCGAGAAAGCCATTCGAGAAGGCGGACTTGGCCTCAATCCTCAGGTCGACGGCCAGCTTGTGCGCGTGCCGGTGCCTCAATTGAACGAAGAGCGCCGTAAAGAGCTGATCAAGGTCGCTCATAAGTACGCGGAACAGGGGCGGGTTTCCGTGCGCAACGTTCGCCGCGATGGCATGGACCATCTCAAGGCGTCGGAAAAAAAGGGTGAAATCACCCAGGATGATCACAAGCGTCAGTCGGAGGAATTGCAGAAAGTCACCGACGGCTTCGTCAAGGAAATCGACCAGCTTTTGGCGAAGAAGGAGCAGGAAATCGTCCAAGTCTGATCGATGACAGAGATGACAAGCCAGCCCAAGAACGGAGTTCCCCGTCACGTCGCCATCATCATGGACGGGAACGGGCGATGGGCCCGTGCGCGCGGTCTGCCACGCGCGGCTGGCCACAAGCGCGGCGCCGATGCCGTGCGGCGGGCGGTCGAAGGCGCGGTCGAGCTTGGCATCGATTATTTGACGCTCTACGGATTTTCCTCGGAAAACTGGAAGCGCCCCGTCGAGGAGGTCAACGACCTGATGGGGCTCTTGCGCCATTACCTGCGCAGCGAAATCGCGGAATTGCATGGGCGCGGCGTGCGGATCCGTTTCATCGGCGAGCGCGCGCAACTGGCGCCCGACATCGTCGCGCTGATCGGCCAGGCCGAACAGCAGACCTATAACAACACCGCGTTGAATCTGATCGTGGCGCTGAACTATGGCGGTCGCGGCGAGATCACCGCGGCGGCGCGATCCCTGGCGCGGGACGTGGCGAGCGGCCGCCGCCGCCCCGAAGATATCGACGAGGCCGTGTTCCAATCCCATCTCTCGACCACCGGTGTGCCGGACCCGGACGTCGTCATTCGCACCAGCGGCGAGAAGCGGATCAGCAACTTCCTTCTTTGGCAGTCGGCTTATGCCGAACTGGTCTTCATCGACACATTGTGGCCTGACTTCGGAAAACAGGATTTCGAGAATGCCCTCCACGAATTCCATCGCCGCGAGCGCCGTTACGGTGCCGCAGGCGGCTGAAGCTCCCAAAGGGGGCGCGCTTGTGCAGCGTGTGGTGTCGGCGCTCGTCCTCGCGGGCTTCGGCATGTTGTCTATCGAGGCGGGCGGAGTCCTGTTCTATTCCGCTGTTTTGCTCGTGGCGTCTCTTCTGACTTGGGAATGGGCGCGCCTCGCGGATCGTTCCGCTATTCGCACAGGCATCGCGGGCGCCTCTCTTCTCGTCGTGCTGGCGATTGGCCTGGCGTTGGGTCCGTTTTCGCTGGCCTTCGGGCTGGTCGTCGCCGTCGCCGTGGTCTGGCTCGCTGTCGGCTTGATTGCGGCGCCCTCCGGACGCTGGGTCGCGCTCGGGATACTTTATGTTGGCGCCTGGGCGGTGGCGGCCCTTTGGCTGCGGGCCGACCCCACGGGAGGGCGCGAGGCTGTCTTCTGGCTGGTCGCGGTTTGCATTGCCACGGATACGGGCGCCTATTTCGTCGGGCGCGCGTTGCGCGGGCCGAAGCTGGCCCCGCGCTTGAGTCCGAACAAGACGTGGGCCGGTTGTGTCGGCGGCCTTTTGTGCGCGGGCGCCGTGGGCTATCTGGCCGCGCCCCATATGCGGATGTCCGACGCCTTTTTGTTGGCCGCGGCCAGCGTCGGTGTCTCCGTTGCCGCGCAAGTGGGCGACCTGCTGGAATCGGCGGCGAAGCGCCGCTTTGGCGCTAAGAACAGTGGCTTTTTGGTTCCTGGCCATGGCGGGCTGTTCGACCGTTTCGACAGCATTGTCGGCGCCACCCTCGCGGTCGCCGTGGCCTGCCTGTTCATCGGGCGAAGCGTGATCCTATGGTGAAAGCAGATATGCCAAAGTCCGAGCCGAGACGGGTTACGATTCTGGGGTCGACCGGGTCGGTCGGCCGCAGCACGGTGGACATTCTGCAGCGCGCGCCGGAGCGCTTCCAGGCCGAGGCGCTGGCCGCGAACCGGAATGCGGACCTGCTGGCCCAACAGGCGCGCCAGCTCGGTTGCCGCATGGCCGTCGTGGCCGACCCCAGCCAGTACAAGGCCTTGAAGGACAACCTGTTCGGCTCGCATATCGACGCGGCCGCCGGAGCGGAGGCGGTGGTGGAAGCGGCGGACCGGCCGGCGGAAGTCGTCATGGCGTCGATCGTCGGTGCGGCGGGACTCGAATCGACACTGGCCGCGGTGCGGCGCGGCGCGGTGGTCGCTCTGGCCAACAAGGAGACGTTGGTCTGTGCCGGCGATTTCGTGATGGAGGAGGTCAAACGCCACGGCGCGACGCTTCTGCCGGTTGATTCGGAGCACAGCGCGATCTTCCAGGTTTTCGACTTCCAGCAGCACGAGCGAATCAGCCGCATCATGCTGACCGCTTCGGGAGGCCCGTTCCGCACGCGCGCCCTGACGGAGATGGCGTCCATGACGCCCGAGCAAGCCGTGGCGCATCCGAACTGGAGCATGGGGGCCAAGATCTCGGTCGATTCGGCGACGATGATGAACAAGGGTCTCGAAGTCATCGAGGCGCATCATCTGTTCCCGGTGCCCCAGGATCGAATCGAAGTCGTCGTCCATCCCCAGTCCGTCATTCACAGCATGGTCGAGTACGTGGATGGGTCGGTGCTGGCCCAACTCGGAACGCCGGATATGCGCACGCCGATTGCGTATGCGTTGGGTTGGCCGGAGCGAATCGAGGCGCCTTCCGCGCGCATCGATTTCGCGACGCTCGGGGCGTTGACGTTCGAGGCTCCCGACCCGGTTCGCTTTCCGGCGCTGCGGCTGGCCCGCGATGCATTGCGGGCGGGCGGTTCGGCGCCCACCGTGCTGAACGCGGCCAACGAGATCGCCGTGGGCGGTTTTCTCGAGCGCCGCATCGGGTTTCTCGATATCGCACGGGTGGTCGAAGAGACGCTGGCTGCGCTTCCGGTCGTTCCGATCACCGGGATCGCGATGGTGCGCGATATCGACGCGCAGGCGCGCGTCCGGGCGACACAGTTCGTCGAAGCCGGCTCCCGCGCGGCCTGACCATGGATTTTCTTGCCAGCCTTGGTTCGGGCGTGGGCGGCTATGTCGTGCCGTTCCTCATCCTTTTGACGGTTCTCGTCTTCGTCCACGAGTCCGGCCACTACCTCGTGGCGCGTTGGAATGGCGTGCGGGTCGAAACCTTCTCGATCGGCTTCGGGCCAGAGGTCTTCGGGTTTAATGACCGCCACGGCACGCGTTGGAAATTCAGCCTGATTCCACTGGGCGGTTACGTGAAGATGTTCGGCGACCGGAACGCAGCCAGCATGCCCGACGACGAGGCGGTGGCCGCGATGTCGCCGGGAGACCGAAAGGTCGCCTTCGCCGAAAAGTCGGTCGGCCAGCGTGCCGCCATCGTCGCGGCCGGGCCGGCGGCCAACATTCTGTTCGCGATCGTCGTGTTCTCGGGCCTGTTCATGACCGAGGGCGAACCTTATACGCCACCCGATATCAGCGCGGTCGAGCCGGGCAGCGCGGCCGCGGCGGCGGGCATCCAACCCGGCGACCGCATCGTCAGCATCAACGGCAGCGATGTTCGGCGTTTCGAGGACATCCGCCAGACAGTCCAGGTCGGCCTCGGCGCACCGCTCAAGATCGTCGTCCTGCGCGACGGACGGGAAATTGCCCTTGAAGCCCAGCCCGCCGTGGTGTCCGAGCACGACAAGCTCGGCAATAGCTATCAGCTTGGCCGCCTCGGTGTGCAGAGCAAGGGCTTGGCTTACGTCCGTCATGACCCGGCCACGGCGATATGGCGGGCCATGGTGGCGTCCTGGAACCAGGTTGAAGTGGCTGGAAAGGCCATCGGCCAGATGTTTTCGGGCGTCCGCAGCACCAAGGAAGTGGGAGGCCCCCTCCGGATCGCCTGGATGACGGGGGAGGTCGCCGAGGGTGGTTTCCTGGTCGCTCTGACTTTCGCCGCGATCCTCTCCGTCCACCTTGGGCTGATCAATTTACTGCCGGTCCCGATGCTGGATGGCGGTCACCTTTTGTTCTATGGAGCGGAGGCGTTGCGGGGGCGGCCGTTAGGGCCTCGGGCGCAGGAATACGGTTTCCGTCTGGGCCTAGCCCTGGTATTGCTTTTGTTCGTATTCGCGACGTGGAACGACCTGGTCCACTTGCGTGTGGTGCAATTCTTCCAGGGACTTGTGACCTGACCTGGACAGCCCTCAGGGGGACCGACTTGTCGCGCGCCGTAGGAGTAATTCTCCTCGCCATGACGCTCCTGTGCGCCTGGATGGCGCATGGGCGTTCGGCGCATGCCCAGGCGCCGCCCAGCACTGGCGCGGCTATCGCCGAGATTCGGATCGAAGGGAATCAACGTATAGAGAGCGAGAGCATCGCCTCATACCTGGTATTGAAGCCGGGTGACCCTTTCGACCCCGTCCGGATGGACAAATCCTTGAAAGCGCTGTTCGACACCGGCCTGTTCGCCGATGTGACTCTGCGGCGAGAGGGCAACGCCCTGGTGATCCGCGTGGTTGAAAACCCGATCATCAATCGCATCGCCTTCGAGGGTAACGACAAGATCTCGGATGAAACCCTGAACCAGGAAGTCCAGCTTCGTCCGCGCGTCGTCTATACCCGGACGCGAGTCCAGAACGACGTAAAGCGCATTCTCGATCTATACCGCCGAAGCGGCCGGTTCGCGGCGACCGTGGAGCCCAAGGTCATCCCGCTGCCGCAGAACCGCGTTGATCTCGTTTTCGAGATCAATGAAGGCAAGGTGACCGCGATCGAGCGGATTACCTTCATCGGCAACAAGGTTTTCGGCAGCTCGCGTTTGCGGTCGGTCACGCAGACGGTCGAATCGGCCTGGTGGCGGCTTTTGAGTTCGGACGACACCTACGATCCGGATCGCATCAATTACGACAAGGAACTTCTTCGCCGATTTTATCTGGCGAACGGCTATGCCGACTTCCGCGTCGTGTCGGCCGTGGCCGAACTGGCGCCGGAACGGGAAGGGTTTTATGTCACCTTCACGGTGGAAGAGGGCGATCGTTACAAGTTCGGCAAGGTCGACCTGACGTCGACGCTGCGCAACCTGGAGGCCGAACGGCTCAAGGCACTGGTCGTGATGCACGACGGCGATTGGTACAACGCCGATCAGGTCGAGGCGACGGTGAACGCCATCACCGACTATGTCGGCACGCTGGGCTACGCCTTCGTCGATGTGCGCCCGATGGTCACGCGCGATCGTGAGAAAAAGACGATTTCCGTGACGTTCGACGTACGCGAAGGCCCGCGCGTTTTCGTCGAGCGCATCAACATTTCCGGCAACACGCGCACGATGGACAAAGTCATCCGGCGTGAGTTCCAGATCGTCGAAGGCGACGCTTTCAACACCGCCAAGATGCGCCGTTCACAACAACGGCTGCGCAACCTGAACTTCTTCGAGACGGTCGATGTGACGAACGCGCCGGGATCGGCGCCGGATAAGACCGTCGTCGACGTGCAGGTGAAGGAAAAGTCGACCGGCGAATTGTCGTTGGGCGCTGGCTTCTCGACGACGGAAGGCGCGATCGGTAGCTTGGGTTTGAAGGAGAAGAACTTCCTAGGAAGCGGGCAGGAAGTCCGTGCGATGTTCCTCTTGTCCCAGCGGACGAGCGAAATCGACCTGGGTATTTTCGAACCTTATTTCCTGGACCGTAACCTGTCGGCGGGCTTGGACCTGTTCCGCATCACGCGCGACCGCGAATCGCAGAGCTCGTTCAACGAAAAAGACACCGGCGGCAAGATCCGCATGGGTTACGAAATTGTGGAGCCGTGGAGCCAGCAGCTTCACTTGACCGTCCAGGAACAGGACATCAACAACATCAATTCCAACGCCGCGACATTCATTCAGGAGCAGGCGGGCAGTGCGTTCCTGAACGAGTTCGGGCAAGACCTGCTCTACGATCAGCGTGACAACCGGCTCGATCCGACGGATGGCTATTTCTTCAAGATCGGCGCCGATATCGCGGGCCCGGGCGATCAGCAATATGTCCGCGGCCGTATCGAAGGCGGTAATTACTACCCCATTGCCGATGAATGGGTGGCCAGCCTGACCGGTGAAGCGGGCGTCATCGAGACGCTGAATGGCAAGACAATTCGTCTGCTGAACCGCTATTTCCTAGGTGGTGACAACCTGCGCGGCTTTGCGGTCGCGGGCGTCGGTCCGCGCGACGTCGCATCCAGCGACGCACTGGGCGGCACCTGGTTCTATGCCGGCACGGCGGAACTCAGCTTCCCGATCGGCTTGCCGAAGGAGTTCGGTATTTTGGGCAAGCTGTTCACGGACTTTGGCAGCGTCGGCGCTGGCGACCTTACGCAATGGGACGCGTATACTTATAACGACCCAGCTATTCGCGCTTCGATCGGCGTGGGTATCGGTTGGCGCTCGCCGTTCGGACCGATTCGTGTTGACTTCGCGAAGGCCGTCCTTAAACAGGACTTCGACAAGACGGAAAACATCCGCCTCAGCTTTGGGACAAAGTTTTGATCATGATCATGCGCAAATTCACTTCGCTCGTCGTGGCCGCGTTCCTTTTGGGCGCGTCCGGGGTTGCCCATGCTGCGCCTGCCAAGGTGCCCGCGCCGCAGATTGCAGTGCTCGACGTCGCTCTCATCATGCGCGACTCGACGGCCGCCGCTGGCGTGCGAAGCCAGATGGAGAAATTCCAGCAGCAGTTCCAGACCGAGATCGGCGCCCAAGAAAATGCGCTGCGGCAAGCCGATCAGGACCTGGCGCAGAAAAAGGCGGTCCTCTCCCAGGAAGCCTTCCAGCAGCAGGCGCAGGAGTTTCAGAAAAAAGTCACCGCGCTTGGCGAGTTGGTCCAGAAGCGCAAGAAGCAGCTCGACGATGCCTACGGCGTCTCCATGAAGCAGATTCAGGACGCCTTGATGGACGTCGTGCAGGCGCAGATGCGCGAATCAGGCGTCAATGTCGTTCTGCCGCGCTCGATGGTGGTGGACGTTTCCAAGGACATGGACATCACGCAGGAAACCTTGAAGCGCCTCAACCAGAAATTGCCGTCCGTTAAAGTGGCCGTCGCCAACCAATAGTTTGATTGGCGAACATGGCCGACGCGCGCTTTTTCAAGGTTCAAGGTCCATTCACGGTCGGCCAGATCGCGGCAATTGCTAAGGCCGAACTGGCCGATCCCGGATTGGCCACGCGCGTCATCACGGACGTGGCGCCCTTGGAGGCTGCCAGCGGCGAGCATCTGAGCTTTCTGGACAACAAGTTGTATGTCGATGCCTTCGCGCGCACGCAGGCCGGCGCGTGTATCGTTGCCGCCGAACACAAGGATCGTGCTCCGGCGGGCACGGCGCTGCTCTTCTCGCAATACCCTTATCGTAGCTATGCGCTGGCGGCCCAGGCTTTCTATCCGCCGGTCAAAGCGGCCGCGTCCAGGCATCCGTCCGCCATCATCGATCCCAGCGCTCAGCTGGGTGAGGGCTGCGTGATCGAAGCCGGCGTCGTCATCGCCGCCCGGGCCGTGCTTGGGCATGGTTGCCATATCGGCCCGAACGCCGTGCTGGGAGAGGCTATCGAATTGGGAGAAGGCTGCACGGTGGGGGCTTGCGCGTCGTTGAGCCACTGCGTTGTCGGCGCGCGCGTCACGATCTTCCCAGGCGTGCGGATTGGGCAGGCCGGGTTCGGTTTCGCGGTATCGGCCGAGGGGGTAACCAAGGTTCCGCAACTGGGCCGCGTGGTGATCGAGGACGATGTCGAAATCGGCGCCAACACCACGATCGACCGGGGCGCAGGGCCGGATACGGTCATCGGACGGGGCACGATGATTGATAATTTGGTTCAGATCGGGCACAACGTGCGCATCGGGAAAGGCTGCATCCTAGCAGGCCAAGTTGGGGTTTCCGGCAGCACGCGGATCGAGGATTACGCGATGTTGGGCGGGCAGGCCGGCTTGGTCGGCCATCTCACGATCGGCAAGGGCGCGCGGATCGGCGCGCAAGCGGGTATCTTCCGGGATATCCCCGCTGGCGAAACCGTCGCGGGCAGTCCGGGTGTTCCCGTCCGCCAGTTTTTCCGTGAGGTAGCGGCGGTTCAGCGGTTGGCTAAGGGGAAAGGCAAGTGACGTGAACGACGTGAGCCCGCGCGAAGCGGTGACGGGAATCGAAATCGACATCACGCGGATCATGGAAATGATCCCGCACCGATATCCGTTCCTCATGATCGACCGCGTCGTCGACGTGATCTCGAACGTCAGTGCCATCGGCGTCAAGCAGGTTTCGTACAACGAACCCTATTTCCAGGGCCATTTCCCGCAGCGTCCGGTGATGCCCGGCGTCTTGATCGTCGAGGCCATGGCGCAGACGGCGGCTGTTTTGGTTGTTCACACGCTGGGGCCCGACGCGGAAGGGAAGCTGGTCTACTTCATGTCGGTGGATAACGCGCGTTTCAGGAAGCCGGTATTTCCTGGCCAGACGCTGATGATCCACGTCAGAAAAGACCGCAACCGCGGCAATGTTTGGCGTTTCATCGCCGAGGTGAAGAGCGATGGCGTGCTCGTGGCCGAGGCGACCTATTCGGCGATGATTCTGGATGACTGACGTCCACCCGACCGCCATCGTCGAAAAGGGAGCGCGCCTGGGCCGGGAAGTCACTATTGGCCCCTACTGCGTGGTCGGCTCCGACGTCGAATTGGGCGACCGGGTCGCTCTCGTGTCGCATGTCGTCGTGGCCGGCCGCACGAAGATCGGTGCCGGAACGCGCATCTATCCTTTCGCATCCATCGGGCACCCCCCCCAGGATTTGAAGTATAAAGGCGAGCCGTCCGAGCTCGTCGTCGGCACCAATAACGTGATCCGCGAACACGTGACGATGAACCCGGGCACCGAGGGCGGCGGGATGATTACCCGCGTCGGAGATAACTGCCTGTTCATGGTCGGAGCCCACGTGGCGCATGATTGCATTATTGGCAACAACGTCATCATGGCGAACAACGCCACCTTGGGGGGGCATGTTCAGGTTGGCGACTTCGCCATCTTGGGCGGTCTGTCCGCGGTGCACCAGTTCGTGCGTATCGGCCCGCATGCCATGATCGGCGGTATGTCCGGCGTGGAGAACGACATCATTCCGTATGGCTCCGCCATGGGTGACCGGGCGCATCTTTCAGGCCTCAATATCGTCGGAATGAAGCGGCGGGGTTTTTCGCGAGACGATATCCACGTCCTGCGCACCGCTTATCGCTTGCTGTTCGCGCAGGAAGGCACGATGTCCGAGCGTGTCGAGGACGTGGAATCCATTTATCGCGATAACGAGGGCGTCATGGACATCGTCCAGTTCGTCCGCGGATCGTCGCAACGGGCCGTGTGCCAGCCCAAGGTCGGGCAAGCGGAATAGTGCGCACGCTCGGCATTCTCGCCGGCAAGGGCGAGCTGCCGGCTCGGTTGATCGCGGCGTGCCGCGCGGCAGGCCGCCCCGTTTTCGTTTTAGCTTTCGAAGGGCAGACCGACCCCTCGCTGGTGGAGGGAGTCGCCCATGGCTGGTGCCGCTTGGGCGCCGCCGGCACGGCCTTCAAGCTCCTGCGCGAAAACGGCGTTCAGGATTTGGTCATGGCGGGACGAATGACGCGACCATCGCTGGCCGAGTTACGGCCGGACCTTCGCGCAACCCGGTTTTTCGCTAAGGTCGGTGTCAAGGCGCTCGGAGATGACGGCTTGCTTTCCTCCGTGGTGCGCGAGATCGAAGCGGAAGGGTTCAAGGTCGTGGGGCCGGACGAAGTGTTGGGAGACTTGATCGCGCCGCCGGGCTTGTACACCAAGCACGCACCGGATGATCAGGCGCGTGCCGATATCGAGCGCGGCGTGCGCGTCGCGCGCGAGCTTGGTCGCATCGACGTCGGGCAGGCGGTCGTGGTGCAGCAAGGCTTGGTCCTCGGGGTCGAGGCGATCGAAGGGACCGATGCGCTGCTCGCGCGTTGCGCCGCACTGCGCCGCGAAGGGCCGGGCGGCGTTCTGGTCAAAGTCTGCAAGCCCGGTCAGGAGAGGCGTGTCGATCTGCCGACGATCGGCGTGTCCACGGTTTCGGCCGCCGCGGAGGCGGGGTTGCGCGGCATCGCCGTCGAAGCCGGACGTTCGCTGGTGCTCGACCTCGCGGGCGTGACCAAGGCCGCGGACGCCGCCGGCCTCTTCATCATCGGCATCGAAGGTCGGGAATGACCTCGGCGCCTGCCGGTCCGCCGCTCATTTTCGTGGTGGCGGGCGAGCCGTCGGGTGATGCCATCGGCGCGCGCCTGATGGCCGCCCTGAAGCAGGAAACCGAAGGGGCGGTTCGTTTCACCGGCATCGGCGGCGCGCGGATGCAAGCCGAAGGGCTGACCAGCCTCTTTCCGATGTCCGATCTGACGCTGTTCGGCTTGGCCGAGGTGCTTCCGAAGATCAAAGTTGTGAAGGCCCGTATCGCGGAGACGGTGGCGGCCATTCGGACTGCGCGCCCCGACGCGGTGGTGACGATCGACTCGCCGGGCTTTTCCTTCCGCGTGCAGAAGCAACTTGCCGCGGGGTCGACCAAGCGCATTCACTATGTGGCACCTACAGTATGGGCGTGGCGGCCGGGCCGGGCCCGCAAGATCGCGCGGTTTCTGGACAGGCTTCTGGTTTTGCTGCCGTTCGAACCGCCGTATTTCGATGCGGTGGGTTTACCGTGCGACTTTGTTGGCCATCCGGTGGTGGAAGAGGGGGCGGGCCGGGGCGACGGCGCCGGCTTCCGCGCACGGCACGATATTCCTGCGGATGCGCCATTGCTTGTCGTTTTGCCGGGTAGCCGCCGGTCGGAAGTTCGCACGCTTCTGCCTGTCTTTGCCGATGCTCTGGCGCGGCTGAAGCCGCGATTCCCGAACCTGCGCGCTGCGGTGCCGACGGTCGAGACGGTCGGGGGTGAGGTGAAGCGCGCGGCGGCGGCGTGGCCAGTGCCCACGGTTGTGGTGGAAGGCGCCGCCGAGAAATATGGCGCGTTCGCGGCCGGCAGCGCGGCGATGGCGGCATCCGGAACGGTTTCCCTCGAGCTTGCGATTGCCCGGTTGCCGACCGTGATCGCTTATCGGGTTCACCCGCTTTCCGCGGCTGTGGCGCGCCGTCTTTTGAAGGTGAAATACGCGACCCTGGCGAACATCATCCTGGGGCGCGAGGCCGTACCGGAGTTCCTTCAGGATCGTTGCAGGGCGGATCTGATCGCGGATGCGGTCGGTGCCCTGCTGTCCGATCCGGCCATGCGGGCGAGTCAGGTGCGGGAGATTTCCTTGGCGATCGCCCAGTTGGGCGGCGACAATCCTCCGCCACCGTCGCGGCGCGCGGCCCAGGCCGTTCTGGCAGCGATCGGACAGCGTTGAGGGAGAGTGCAGATGAGTCCGGCAACCACGCCCTACCGTATGTTGCATACGATGATCCGTGTCCGGGATCTCGACGCCTCGTTGAATTTCTACGTCAAGCTTCTCGGCATGAAGCTGCTGCGGAAAAACGACTATCCGGGCGGCGAGTTCACGCTGGCCTTCGTTGGCTACGGCGACGAGGCCAGCAACGCGGTCATCGAGCTGACCCACAATTGGGGGCGGAAAGAGCCGTATCCGCTGGGCGAGGGTTTTGGGCATCTCGCGATCGGCGTGCCCGATGCGTACAAGGCCTGTGAGGAACTCGGTGCGGCGGGGGTCACCATCGCGCGTCCGGCGGGGCCGATGAAGCACGGCTCGACGGTGATCGCTTTCGTCGAGGACCCGGACGGCTACAAGATCGAGTTGATCCAGCGCTGAGCGCCGATTAGGTGAAATAGAGCAGCAGAAGCCCGCCGAGGCCGGTCGCGGCGGCCACGGCCGCCGTGATGATGCGCACGCGCATTCCGTAAGGGGCCGTATTGTCGTTGGCGGGCTTGAGGAGCGCGATCCGCCTTCCCATCAGGCGAACAGGCGCGGCGGGGGCAGCGCTGCTGCCCGGCGCTTTGCTTGGACGACGTGATCCGCCCGCCGCCACCTTGGCCTCAGCCGCGTTGATGCAGCGGGACGTACGGCCGCATCTCGTTGCCGACATAGAGCTGGCGCGGACGGCCGATCTTCTGCGACGGATCGTCGATCATTTCCGTCCACTGCGCGACCCAGCCGACCGTGCGGGCCAACGCGAAGATCGCCGTGAACATCGAGGTCGGGAAGCCGATGGCTTGAAGGATGATGCCCGAATAGAAATCGACGTTCGGGTACAGCTTTTTCTCGACGAAATACTCGTCGTTGAGCGCGATTTTTTCGAGCTCGAGCGCCAGCTCCAAGAGCGGATCATTCTTGTGACCCAACTCGGACAGGACCTCGTGACAGGTCTTGCGCATCACCTTGGCGCGCGGGTCGAAGTTCTTATAGACGCGGTGGCCGAAACCCATCAGGCGGAAGGAATCGTCCTTGTCCTTCGCGCGCTTGATGTATTCGGGGATGTTCTTCTTGTCGCCGATTTGCTTCAGCATGTTCAGCACGGCTTCGTTGGCGCCGCCATGGGCGGGGCCCCACAGGCAGGCGATGCCGGCCGCGATACAGGCGAAGGGATTGGCGCCGGACGAGCCGGCCAGACGGACGGTCGATGTCGAGGCATTCTGCTCGTGGTCCGCGTGCAGGATGAAGATGCGGTCCATGGCCTTGGCCAGGACCGGGTTCACCTTGTACTCCTCGCACGGCACGCCGAAGGTCATTTGGAGGAAGTTCTCGGCGTATTCGAGCGAGTTCTTCGGATACATGAAGGGCTGGCCGACGGAATATTTGTAGGCCATGGCCGCGATGGTCGGCATCTTGGCGATCAGCCGGTGCGAGGCGATCAGCCGTTCCTGCGGGTCATGGATGTTCGTCGAGTCGTGATAGAAGGCCGACAGAGCGCCCACCACGCCAACCATTATTGCCATGGGGTGGGCGTCCCTGCGGAAACCCTGGAAGAAGCGCTGGAGCTGTTCATGCGTCATCGTGTGACGCGTGATGGTCTGTTCGAACTTCTGCTTCTGCTCGATGGTGGGCAACTCTCCGAACAGCAAGAGGTGGCAAACCTCCATGAAATCACTGTGTTCGGCCAAATCCTCGATGCGGTAGCCGCGGTGGAGCAGGATGCCGGCGTCGCCGTCGATATAGGTGATGGCCGATTGGCAGCTCGCGGTGGAGGTGAAGCCGGGGTCGTAGGTGAAATAGTCCGTCTCGCCATAGAGCTTGCGGATATCGATGACCTGGGGGCCAACGGTGCCTTCAACCAGCGGCATCTCGTACGACTTGCCCGTCCGGTTGTCGGTGAGGGTCACCGTGTTCCGGGAGAGCGCCTTGGGCGCTGCTTCCGCTGGCTTGCTCATAGGAAGAACTCCTTAATAACGAACGCAGAATAGGAAGATGACGCTATTGTAGCAAACATAAGGTTACCTTCGCGCGACGGCCACCGGCCGGATCGCATGGCGATGGCTCATCGTCGGTGTTACGTCCGTTGCCCCGCGTCGGCCAGGCGTGCCAAGCTCTCGTCCTTTCCCAGCACCTCCATGACCTCGAAGATCGGCGGAGAGATACCGCGCCCCGTGATGGCTGCACGCAACGGCTGGGCCAGATCGCCCAGCTTGATGCCGGCTGCGGCGGTCAGATCGCGGGCAGCCTGCTCCAGGGCGTCTTGACCCCATGGGTCGGCGCCAGCCACCCGGGCCCGGTAGTCGGTTAGGAGGGCGGCGGCGGCGGGGGTGAGGAGCTTGGCCGCTTTCTCGTCGAAGGCGAGGGGACGGGATTCGGCGTAAATTCGGCTATTTTCAGAGAGTTCCACCAAGTTCTTGGCGCGTTGCTTGAGGCCGGCCATGCCCTTGATCAAGCGGAATTTCGAGGCTGTGTCCAAGGGGCGGTTCAAGAGGGCGGTCAAGCGCGGCTCGACCAGGGAAACGAGCCGTTCGTCGCCGGTGTTCTTCAAATAATGCGCGTTCAGGTTGTCCAATTTGGCGAAGTCGAAGCGGGAGGGCGAGCGGCCGACCTTGTCGAGGTCGAACCAGCGGATGGCGTCCTCGGTCGCGATGATCTCCGCGTCGCCATGGCTCCAGCCCAGCCGCAGGAGGTAGTTGCGCACGGCCTCGGGCAGATAGCCCATGTCGCGGTAGGCGTCGACGCCGAGCGCCCCGTGGCGCTTGGACAGCTTGGCGCCGTCGGCTCCGTGGATCAGCGGGATATGGGCGAAGCGCGGCACCTCCCAGCCCATGGCGCGGTAGATCTGGCTCTGGCGGAAGGCGTTGGTCAGGTGGTCGTCGCCCCGGATGACGTGGGTGATCGCCATGTCGTGGTCGTC
>CADEGL010000038.1:0-4492 GCA_902826885.1 uncultured Alphaproteobacteria bacterium
ATGTGCCTGGGCCAGGAGGACGCGGCCGACCTGCGCGCGCCGCTGCGGCAAAGCCCGGACGACGGATTGCTGCGCGCATCCATCCGCAATGCCATCGCGCGCAAGCCGAAAGGCCATGACTTCGTCATCGACCGGCGCCGGCAGGCGGTTTCGGTCCCGCGCCACATGAGCGTGACCGGCGGCTGACCCGCGCCGTTAGGGCAAAAAATCGCTTTAAAATCAACGCCATTCAGGCTCGATTCTTGCATGGGTCGACTTTCCGGCTAAGAACCCCCGGCCCGCATTACACGAAGGTAGCCCGAGCGGCGCGCATGTCCTCGACGACCGCAAATCCGATTTTACCGCTCACCGGACCGCGGCGCGCTTCATCCGACGTGGCGGGGTGGACGTCGGCCGACGGCACACCGGCACCGTGGCAGCTGCGCCCTATCGAGCCAGCCGATCTTCCGCGCGCGCGCCCGGGTTATACGACCAAGTTCCGTATCGCACTGCTTTGCTCGATTGGGTTGCATTTCGCAGTCGGCGCGACGATCGCGGCAGGCCTGCCGCATATCAATCTGGATTGGCTCGAGCTGCGTGATACGCCCACCAAACGCGTGGACGTGGTCTTTTACGATCCCATCGCGGCCGAAGAGGTGGCACGGGGAAAAGGGACCATCGCTCAGGAGCAGGGAAAGTTCGGGCTGGGAAGCGCGGAAGAGCACGGACGGGACACCGGGCGCAACCCGACGCCCAGGGAAGCGGATCCAAGTCGTCCGAACGCGCGCCAAGTGGCCCCGGGGCAAGGCCAGGCCGGCGAACGCGAGGGCGCGGCCGCCAGTGTCGCCAAGACCGCCGTGAACACCAACGAGGGCAAGAAATCCGATTCGTCCCAGCCAGCGGATAGAAAAGACGATCGCGGGAAGAAGACGGCCGCCGCCCAAAGCGCGTCCGGCTCCGAAACTGGCGGCGCGGATTCAAAAGGAGAGCCGGACAGCAAAGGCAAGGACGATCGAAACACGGCGGCTGAAAAGCAGCCGGAGGGTGAATCGGAAAGCCCGCAGCAATCCTCCGGCGCGCCCGCGACGGAGGTCAACGAGTCGAAAAAAACGCCGACCTCTCCCCTGGCATCATCCCTGCCTATTCTCGACGGGCGGGAACAAGGCAAGCCGAAACAAGACACTGGCAAAGAACCGCCGGCGCGCGTCGTCATGACCCGCCGCCAGACCACCGAAGCTCTGGCACAGCCCGCGACACTCAAAGAACAGCAAGCGCAAGTTAAACCCGCGGACTCGACCACGCAGCTTTCGGAGCAGTTGCAGGACCTGCGAGAAGCCGGCGGGCCGTTGAACTCGAAGTTGGCCGCGAAAACTTCCGCGGGTGAGCCGCTGCTTCCCGCGACCGGAGGGGGCGCCAGCAGTGAATCGGGCGCCACGGCCGGCGCGCGCCCGGCCAACATCATCACGCCCATCCGCCCCGCGCAGGCGATGGCACCCGCGCCGGCGGAAAGCTCGTCGAACGTCGCCATGAAGCTGACGCTCCAGACCATGCCCGGCCTGGACAGCACTCTTGCAGCGGCCATAGCCCATCCGAACACGGCGCCCGTGTTGCCGCCCACGCCGCGCCGCGCGCAGGTCATCGCGCGGATGCAGAAAGCCGCCGATCGGGGTTATGCCCACGCCCAATACGGCGTCGCGCGCCGCGAGTTGGTCGGCCAGGGCGTTCCGCGCAATCCCACGGCCGCAGCAGATCTGTTGGAGCGCGCCGCACGGCAGGGACACGCAATGTCCCAGCTGACCCTCGGTTACATGGCGCTGAAGGGTTACGGCGTGAAGCAGGATAAGGCGGAAGCCCTGACCTGGCTGACCCTGGCCGCGAACCAGGGCAATGGCGACGCCGCGCGCGTGGCGGCGCTGGTCGAACCCACCCTGACCGCGCAGGAGTTGATCGCCGCCCGCCGGTCGGTCAGCGATTGGAAATCCGTGATGGGTGCGGTCACACCGCCCGCGGAAGCCGAGGGCAAGGCCGCGCAAGAGCGCGGCCCGCTGCAGGATGCCATCGCGCACGGCGACGTGGCCGCCGTTCGCGCCCTGGTCGCGCGCGGCGAGGACGCCAACGGCCGCGATCGCGAGGGCCGCACGGCAATGATCAACGCTAGCTGGCGGGGCGACAGCACCATCGTCGACAGTCTGCTCGAGATGGGCGCCGATCCCGATATCGTCGACAACGAAAACCGTACAGCCATCATGTGGGCGGCGGGCAATGGCTATCCCAACGTGGTCGAGAAGCTGGCCAAGGCCGGTGTCGAACTGAATTTGAAGGACAAGGACGGTCGCACAGCCCTCACCAGCGCGGCGCTCAACGGCCATACCGACGTGGTGAAGGCGCTGATCGCCAACAAAGCCGACCCGAGCGCGCGCGACGACCGCGGCAAGACGGCGCTGGATTACGCGATCAGGCAGAATTATCCGGACATCGTCCAAGTTCTGGAAAAGGCCGGCGCGAAGCGCTGATCCGTACTATTTAATGTCGATACGGTGCGCGAAGTCGCGCCCGTCGCTGACCGTGATCTGGGTGAAGCCTAGAAGCTTCGCCAAATCGAAAAAGGTGAAATAGTCCTCGACGCCCGCCTCGTTGAAGAACGGGGTCATGCGCGCACTGGCCGTCAGCATGGCCAGCAGACCGCGCATTCGATACAGCGTGTTATACGAATTCTCGTACAAACCGACGATGATGAGCTTCTCGGCGGCATCACCCTTGGCGAAGATCGCGAAGGGCGGCGGATAGGGATTCGACATCATTTGCGCCGTCATCGCGGTGACAAAGCCGAGCCGGCGCTTTCGGTCGGAATCGGGCAAGGTCTTCGCGCGCGCGACGTAAGTCTCTTGCGTCTTCGGCGGCGGGTAATAATAGCCCGCGTGACGCTCCTCCGCGCGCACGGGCCCCAAGGCGCACAGAACGACGAACGCGAGCCCGAACAAAGCAACCTTGCTGGCCACGGCACCCCTCCTTCGCGGCGATGGGTTCGCACGATGGCCGATGGTTATAGGTTTGGCAACGCAGGGTTTTTGACGATTTGGGCGGCTGGCGTCCCCCTCGCCGTCAGCTATACTCGCGCCGTCACGCGCGAACCTTGCGGAGCATACGAAAAGCCGGTCCATGCCGAGCAAACGGATAGCTTTTGTCGCGGCCGATACCGAGCCCGCTCAGGGCGCGCTCGCGCTTTTGCGCGCGCGTTACGCCTCGGTCGAGCCCGAGCAGGCGGAAATCGTGGTGGCGCTCGGCGGCGACGGCTTCATGCTTGAGACATTGCATCGCTTCAGCGCGCGCCGCGTGCCGATCTACGGCATGCATCGCGGCACGGTCGGCTTCCTGATGAACGAGTACCGGGAGGACGGGCTGGAGCAGCGCTTGGAGAAATCGACCGCGACCACTCTCTATCCGCTGCGCATGGAAGCGCAAACTATCGACGGCAAGGCGCACACGGCGCTCGCGATCAACGAGGTTTCTCTCCTGCGTGAAAAGCGGTTCGCGGCCAAAATCCGGATCACGGTCGACAATGTCGTCCGCATGGACGAGCTGATCTGCGACGGCGTCCTCATCTCCACCCCCGCGGGCAGCACGGCCTACAACCTGTCGGCGTTCGGCCCGATCCTGCCGGTCGGATCGAATGCGCTCGCGCTGACCCCCATCAGCGCGTTCCGGCCCCGGCGCTGGCGTGGCGCCATCCTGTCGCATGCGGCGAAGGTGGTGTTCGAGATCAACGATGCCCAGCATCGCCCGGTTAGCGCCACGGCCGACTTCACCGAGATCCGTGACGTCACGCGCGTCGAAGTGCGCGAGGACCGTTCCAGCGCGCATACGATCCTTTTCGACGCCGAGCATAATTTCGAAGAACGAATCCTGAAAGAACAGTTCATCTCCTAGGGGATTAGCGAATGGCCCGCCGCGACCTCAGAAGCCTCGACATGATCCGCACGCTGATCTCCTACGACACGACCAGCCGCGATTCGAATTTGGCCCTGATCGATTACATCAAGACCTATCTGTCCAAGCTGGGCGTCGAATCGGAGTTGGTCTACGACGACGAGAAGCGCAAGGCCAACCTCTACGCCACGCTGGGACCCAAGGACCGCGGCGGAATCTGCCTGTCCGGCCATACCGACGTGGTGCCGATCGACGGACAGGAATGGTCGACCGATCCGTTCAAGGTCGATGAGCGGAACGGCAAGCTCTACGGCCGCGGCACCTGCGACATGAAAAGCTGGCTGGCGGTGGCCCTGGCTTATGCGCCAGAGTTCCTGGAGCGCGGCCTCGACATTCCGATTCACTTGGCCTTTTCCTATGACGAAGAGGTCGGCTGCATCGGGGTGCGCCGCCTGATCAGCCAGCTCAAGGATCGGCCCCACCGCCCGACCATGTGCATCGTGGGCGAACCCACCGGCATGAAGGTCGTGCGCGCGCATAAGGGCAAGCGCAGCTATTACTGCCGCGTGCGCGGCTTCGAGGCGCA
>CADEGL010000038.1:4592-5771 GCA_902826885.1 uncultured Alphaproteobacteria bacterium
ATGCAGGAAGTGGCCGCCGACACAGGCGTCGCCTTCCAGTTGCGCAGCGAGTTCCCCGGCCTCGACATGTCCGAGGACGACGAAGCCACGGCCCTGGTCAAGCGCCTGACCGGCGCCAATACGACGGCCAAGGTGGCCTTCGGCACCGAGGCCGGACTGTTTCAGAAAGGCGGCATCCCGACCGTCATCTGCGGGCCGGGCGAGGTCGATCAGGCTCACAAACCCGACGAATTCGTCTCTCTCGACCAGATCGCGCTGTGTGAGGACTTCATGGCGCGCATCATGGACCATGTCTGCCGCCGCTCAGGAGCCTAGCGCCCATCCCATGAATCATCGCGTCGAACTGACCCCGCCCGATATCACGCCCTATCGCAAGGGCAATACCGGCATCGATTACGTCACCACCTTCAAGGCGGGCGCGCCCGGACCGCACGTCATGGTGAACGCGCTGATCCACGGCAACGAGCTGTGCGGCGCCATCGCGCTCGACTTCCTGTTCAAACACGAGATCCGGCCCAAGCGCGGCACGCTCACGCTGTCGTTCTCGAACGTCGCGGCCTACCAGTCGTTCGACGCCGCCAACCCCACGGCCTCGCGTTTCGTCGAAGAAGACATGAACCGGGTCTGGTCGCCGGACAAGCTAAGCGGCAGCCGCGACACGATCGAGCTGCGCCGCGCGCGCGAGCTTCGGCCTATCGTCGACCAGATCGACTATCTGCTCGACATCCATTCCATGCAGCGCCTGTCCGCGCCCTTGACGCTCGCCGGCATGACGCAAAAGGGCCGCAAGCTCGGCCGCGCCATCGGCGTGCCCGAATACGTGGTCAGCGACGAGGGTCATGCGGCGGGCGTACGCCTGCGCGACTACGGCGCCTTCTCGGACGAGAACAGCCCGAAGACCGCGGCCTTGGTCGAATGCGGCCAGCATTGGCTCGCGGGCACGGCGGACGTCGCGGTCGAGACGGCGCTGCGGTTCCTCGCCTGCCTCGATGTCGTCGAGCGCGACATGATCGCGCCGCACCTGAAAGCCGCCCCGCCGCCCCAGACTTTCATCGAGGTCACTCACGCCGTCACCATCGCGCGCGAGCCCTTCGTCTTCACCGGCGAGTTCCAGGGGTTGGAGGTGATCGACAAGGCAGGCACCACCATCGCCCATGACGGCGGCCAGGAGGTGCGCAC
>CADEGL010000038.1:5871-33963 GCA_902826885.1 uncultured Alphaproteobacteria bacterium
TGGTGGGCCAGGCGCTGGGCGGCGACGACCGCGTGATTTCCCTCGTTCACACGCTGCGCGTGCTTCTGATCGTCCTCACGATCCCCTTCTGGTTCCGCGCGCTCGATGGCTATGATGCCGCCAAGCGCACCATGTCCGACATCTCCATCCTCGCGACGCCTCTGTCCGAGCTGGCGCTTCTGGCCGTCATCGGTCTCGCGGGCGCGCTTGTGGCGCGGCTCATCCGCCTGCCGGCGCCGTATCTCACCGGCCCGATCTTTTCCAGCGCGGCCGCGCACCTGACCGGTATCAGCGAGTTCCGCCCGCCGCACGAACTGGTCGCCGTCGCGCAAGTGGTGGTCGGCGCCGGCATCGGCTGCCGCTTCGCCGGATTGCATGTCCGCAAGGTGCTGCACACATTGGGTCTCGCGGCCTGCGCGACCGCGATCATGCTGGCCGGCACGGTTGTCTTCAGCGTGATGCTGCACGGCACGGTCGACATTCCCGTTCCCGCGCTTGTCCTGGCGTTCGCGCCGGGCGGCCTGGCCGAGATGAGCCTGGTTGCCTTGGCGCTCGGCGCCGACGCGGCCTTCGTTTCGACGCACCACATCATGCGCATCGTTTTCGTGGTCGTGATCGCGCCTTGGGTCTTCCAGGCGATGGAACGTCGCCGCGCGGCACGCGGAGGCATGGTGACGTGAAAATCCGCCTCGCCCTGTTGCTCGCCGCCTCGATGGCGTTCGCCACGCCGGCCGTGGCCGGCTACGACGACGGCCAGGCCGCGTTCGAGCGGGGCGACTTCTCCGCCGCGCGGCGCGAGTGGGAACCCTTGGCCAAAGCCGGCGATGCGCGCGCCCTCTACAGTCTGGGCATGCTGGAGTTCAAGGGGTTGGATGGCCCGCGTAACTATGCGCGCGCGGCCGACCTGTTCCAGATTTCGGCCGGAAACGGCAACGTGCGCGCGCAGCTCATGCTGGGCTTGCTCTACGCCGAGGGCCAGGGCGTACCGAAGGACGCCGTGCGCGGTGCCCGCCTGGTGACGCAGGCCGCCAACAAGGGCAACGCCGACGCGCTTTACGCCCTCGCCGTGTTCTATGACGAAGGCCGCGGCGTGACGCAGGACCCCGCGCGCGCGGCCGAACTGTTCCGCCAATCGGCGGATCAAGGCAGCGCGGCGGCGCAGTTCGGCCTGGGCGCGCTCTACGTCTATGGCCGCGGCGTGCCACAGGATTACGCGGCGGCGGCCAAGCTGTTCCAGTCGGCCGCCGATTCCGGCCAACCCGAGGCGCAGGTCAGCTTGGCGCGGCTCTATCTGGCTGGCCTCGGCGTCCCGCGTGATCCAGCGCGCGCGGCGCAGCTTCTCGAACGCGCGGCAGCGCAAGGCGATGCCGAAGCCGCCGAGGATCTGGCGAAACTCTTGCTCGCGGGCAACGGGGTGAAGCGCGATCCCGACCGCGCCGCTCTTCTTCTGGCGCAGGCCGCGGAGAGCGGCCGCCCCTCGGCGGTGGCCGCGCTGGAAGAGATGGGCATCAAGGACGCGGGTCCGCCCAAACAGCAACCGCAAGCCTCGGCGCCACCCTTGGCCCAACCGCCGTCTCAGAAACTGCCGCCGCCGCAAGCGCAAGCGGCACCCTCTTCGCCGCTGGCCGAGAAGGCGCCGCCGCTGGCCGATAAAACTCCACCGCAAGCCGAGAAAGCAGCACCCCCCTCGGACAAGACCACGGCACCCGAAACACGCGCCGATGTGGCCGAACCGATGCGTTCGTCCGCGCCGCCCATTCCCGTGCCCATCCCCACGCCCGCGGCTAAACCCCAACAGGCGCAAGCCACGCGAAGCCCTGCGCCGGCCACACAGGCTGCCGCGCCCGGCAAGGCACCGACGGAGCTTAATCCCGCCAAGGCCAAGGCCGCCGACGCCGCCGCGCTGGCCACGCTGCAGAAAGCCGCCGAGAGCGGCAACGCCGAGGCGCAGTTCGAGCTCGGCGTTGCCTATATGGAAGGCGCGGGCGTGCCGGCCAGCGCGGAGACGGCCATGTCGTGGTTCCGCAAGGCCGCCGAAAAGGACCTGGCCAAGGCGCAGCTTTCGCTCGCGGCCGGTTACTTGGAGGGGCGCGGCGTGCCCAAGGACCATAAGCAAGCCGCCATCTGGCTGCGTAAGGCCGCCGACCAAGGCTATGCACCCGCGCAATACAACCTGGCGCAAATGTACCGGCGCGGCGACGGCGTACCCGCCGATCCCGCCGCCGCCGCGCGCTGGTACGAGGAGGCCGCGAAGCAAGGCATCGCGGCCGCGCAATACAGCCTGGGCTTGATGCGCTATCAGGGCCAGGGCGTCGAGAAGAATTTGCCAGAGGCCATGCGCTGGTTCCGCGCGGCGGCCGATTCGGGCGACGCGCAGGCCGCCTTCAACCTGGGCGTGATCTACGCCAAAGGCGAACAGGTCAAAGCCAACCTGCTCGACGCCTATGTCATGTTCGACCGCGCGGCGCGGCGCGGCTTCGCGCCCGCCGTCAAGGCGCGCGACGACCTCATCGGAACGCTCAACGAGGACGAGATCAACATCGTCAAGGCCTATGCCGAGCTCTTCGCCCATGCCGAACGGGGCGATCCCAAGGCGCAGCTCGAACTGGCCAACGCCTATGAGCCGGGCGGCGCCTTCAACTTCGACTATTCGCAGGCCGCCGTGTGGTACCGGCGCGCGGCCGCGCGCGGCGAGCCGACGGCCATGTTCAAGCTGGGCGAGCTGTATTCGAAGGGCGATGGACTCGTGCGCGACGATCGCGAGGCCTATTTCTGGCTCACCTTGGCCGCGGACCGGAAGGTGCCCAAGGCCGCCGAGACGCGCGAAAAGATCGGCGAACGCTTGAACGACACGCAGCGTGGCGACACCGAAACGCGCGCGAAAAAATGGAAGCCCGAGATTTAGAAAAAACTGCCTCACCCTGAGCCCGTCGAAGGGTGAGCTTCCATAGAACTGTGGACCTCATGCTGAGCCCGTCGAAGCATGAGTCATTTTCCCTTGTTTGCCCGCCCCGCACCCCCTCGCTATCTTCCCTGCATGAGCGCGGGGAATCCGTTCGAACAGGGCTTGGACCGGGTCGCGGCCAATCATGTGCCGCTGACGCCCTTGACCCAGTTGGAGCGGGTGGCCGCGACTTGGCCCGACAAGATCGCGGTCATCCATGGATCGGGGCGCACCAGCTACGGCGAATTCTACGCGCGCTGCCGGCGGCTGGCCTCGGCGCTCGTGCGGCGCGGCATCGGGCCGGGCGACACGGTCTCGATCATGGCGCCCAACACGCCGCCGCTGCTCGAAGCGCATTTCGGTATCCCCATGACGGGTGCCGTGCTGAACGCGCTTAACACGCGGCTCGATGCCGCGACCATCGCCTTCACCCTGGACCACGCCGACAGCAAGCTTCTGATCACCGATCGCGCTTTCAGCGCCGTGATCAAACCAGCGCTGGCACAGCTGGGCCGGAACATCCCCGTCATCGACATCGACGACCCGCTCGATTCGTCCGGCGAACTGCTGGGCGAAAAGGATTACGAAGCCTTCTTGCGCGAGGGCGATCCCGATCATGCCTGGCGCATGCCCGATGACGAATGGAACGCCATCGCGCTGAACTACACCTCGGGCACCACCGGCAACCCCAAGGGCGTCGTGTTCCACCATCGCGGCGCTTCGCTCAATGCCATGGGGCAGATCCTAGCTTTTGGCCTGCGCCTGGATACGGTCTATCTCTGGACCCTGCCGATGTTCCATTGCAACGGCTGGTGCTACACCTGGGCCGTCACGGTCGCGGGCGGCACCCATGTCTGCCTGCGCAAGGTGGAACCCAAGCGCATCTTCGAGCTGATCGTCGAGCACGGCGTCACCCACCTGTGCGGCGCGCCCATCGTGCTGAACATGCTGGTCCACGCGCCCGAAGCCGACCGTAAAGCCCTGCCCCAGCCCGTGCAGGTGGCGACCGGCGGCGCGGCACCACCCAGCGCCGTGATCGAATCGATGGAGCGCATGGGCTTCCGCGTCCATCACCTTTACGGCCTGACCGAAACCTACGGCCCAGCCACGCTCTGCGCCTGGCAAGACGCGTGGAACGGCCTGCCTATGAAGGAAAAGGCCGAGAAGATGGCGCGCCAGGGCATCGCCTATCCCACCCTCGACCGCGTGATGGTGGCCGATCCGGCGACG
This sequence comes from uncultured Alphaproteobacteria bacterium, assembly GCA_902826885.1. Lineage (GTDB taxonomy): Bacteria > Pseudomonadota > Alphaproteobacteria > CADEGL01 > CADEGL01 > CADEGL01. The sequence continues at coordinate 10,046 of CADEGL010000038.1, forward strand.
CTCTCGCCGCAACCCTCCGACGGCGCGCATCTGGGCGAGTTGATGGTCCGCAGCAACACGGTGATGAAGGGCTACCTCAAGAATCCCAAGGCCACCGCCGAAGCGTTCAAGGGCGGCTGGTTCCACACCGGCGACCTGGCCGTGCGGCATCCTGATGGGTATGTCGAGGTGAAGGACCGCTCCAAGGACATCATCATCTCCGGCGGCGAGAACATCTCCAGCCTGGAGGTGGAAGAAGCGCTCTACCGCCACCCCGAGATCATGGAGGCCGCCGTGGTGGCACGCCCCGATCCCAAATGGGGCGAAAGCCCTTGCGCGTTCGTGACGCTCAAGCCCGGCGCACGCAACGTGACGGCGGACGAGATCATCGCCTATTGCCGCGAGACGATGGCTTCTTACAAGATTCCGCGCACGGTCGTGTTCGGCCCCTTGCCAAAGACCTCCACGGGCAAGATCCAGAAATACGTGCTGCGCGACCAGGCGGCGAAGCTGTAGGCCATAAGCCTCGCGAGCTCTCTCCCCCTCCCCTTACCCCTCCCTCGTCGGGGAGGGGTAGAAGAAGAAGCGGTCTTCAAAACCCTCTTCCCGACGAGGGAGAGGGTGCGAGCGTCAGCGAGCGGGTGAGGGGGAAGGAAAAGTTCAACCCGGCCTTTGACAACCCCGGCAAAACGAAATGTGATCGCGCCGGGCCGAGAAACGATCGAAAAGGAACCCACCCATGCGCCTCGCGGGAAAAGTCGCCGTCGTCACCGGAGCCGGCTCAGGCTTCGGCGAAGCCATCGCCCTTCGCTATGCCGAGGAAGGCGCCAAGGTGATCGTCAACGATTTGAACGGCGACTCGGCCAAGCGCGTGGCCGGCGGCATCATGCAGCAAGGCGGCAAGGCCACGGCCAACAAAGGCGACGTGACCGCGTCGAAAGACGTGAAGGCCATGATCCAGGCGGCACTCGATGCCTATGGCCAACTCGACATCGTGGTGAACAACGCGGGCTATACCCACCGCAACCAGCCCATGCTGGACGTGGACGAGGAGACCTTCGACCGCGTCTATGCCGTGAACGTGAAGGGCATCTACCTGGCCGCCGTGCACGCCGTACCGGTGTTCCGCAAGCAAGGGCGCGGCGGCTGCATCATCACCACGGCGTCGACCGCGGGCTTGCGCCCCCGCCCCGGCCTCACCTGGTACAACGGCAGCAAGGGCGCCGCGATCACCCTGACCAAATCCATGGCCGCGGAACTCGGCCCCGAGAAAATCCGCGTCAACTGCATCTGCCCCGTCGCGGGCGACACGCCGCTCCTCCCCATGTTCCTCGGCGAGGACACGCCCGAGCGCCGCGCCAAGTTCATCGCCACCGTCCCCATGGGCCGCCTGTCCAAGCCGATGGATATCGCGAACGCGTGCCTCTACCTCGCGTCCGACGAGGCGGAATTCATTACGGGAGTCGCGCTGGAGGTGGATGGGGGGCGGTGTATTTGAAGCTTTCCAGCCGAAAGCCAGCCTGCTCAGGCCCCGTTGGCCTCACCCCCGCCCCGCTGCTAGGCTCCGGCCCAGGCATGTATCTTGCAACCTTGGCCTGGATAACCGCTTTTCCGAGAGAGCCCAACAATGGCCGAGAATAAGCAGTCCCGCCCCGCGGCCCGTCCGGCCGCCGCCGCCAAGCCCGCCCAGGCCCAACGCCCTGCGGCGCAGGCACCGGCCCATGCGGCCGCCCCGGCCCGTCCGGCCGCGCAAGCGGCTCCGGCGGCCCCCGCCATCCAGCGCCCGGCGGAGCAGCGGCCCGGCCTGCCTCTCTTCTATAAGGACCCGCGCCCCCTGGCGCGCGACCGCCACGCCAACAAAAGCCTCAAGAACACGGCCAGCCTGTCCTTCGCGGCGAATTCCAACGCCGTGCCGGTGACGCTGGAAGAATTCGGCACCGCCTCGCGCCACTATCCCATCGTCTTCAGCATGGAGAAGCCCGCCGTCGCGGTCGCCGTCTTGGGCTTCCGCCGGGGCGAGAATCTGTTCATCGACGGCCAAGGCCGTTGGGCCTCCGAATCCTATGTGCCCGGCTATATCCGCCGCTATCCCTTCATCTTCATGGAGATGAAGGAGCGCAACCAATACATGCTGTGCGTCGACGAAGCCGCGAACCTGTTGGAAGACAACGGCACGCGCCCCCTGTTCGAAGGCAACCAGCCGTCCGACCTGACCAAGCGGGCGCTGGAGTTCTGCGCGGCCTATCATCGCCAATCGGTCCTGACGCAGCGCTTCGCCGAGGCGCTCGAAGCCCACGGGCTTCTATCCGACAAAGGCGCCAACGTGACCGTGCCAGGCGGCCAAACCATCGCGCTGCAGGGCATCCGACAAATCGACCAGGACAAGTTCCGTACCCTGCCCGACAGCGTGATCCTGGAGTGGCACAAGAACGGTTTTCTGTTCGCCTGCCACGCGCACTTCGTTTCGCTGGGCAACTGGGCCAGCCTGGGTCAGCGGCTCGGCCGCCTGCTGCGCACGGTGAAGCCGACGGTGGCGCCCGCGAAGCCCGCGGCCCGTCCCACGGCGCCCGCCGGACGCGCGTGAAAGGCAACTACTTCGAGCATTTCGCGGAAGGTCAGTTCTACCGCACGGGCAGCCGCACGCTGACCGAGGCGGAGATCATGAATTTCGCGCGCAGCTACGACCCGCAGCTCATCCACACCGATCCCAAGGCCGCAGCCGAATCGCACTATGGCGGCATCATCGCGAGCGGGCTACAGACGCTCGCCGTTACGTTCCTCTTGTTCTTCGACGCCGACATCTTCGGCCAGGCGTTCGAGGTGGGCGTGGGCGCCGACGAGTTGCGCTGGAACAAGCCCGTGCGTCCGGGCGACAGCCTGACCGCCGAGGTCGAGGTGATGGAAGCGCGCCCCTCACGCTCCATGCCCCATTGCGGCGTGGTGAAGACACGCATCCGCACGCTCAACCAGAACGGCGAGACGGTGATGACGCTAGTCTCGGTCGATCTGGTGAAGCGCGATCCGGCTGCGCTGGGCGCGGAGGCCAAAGCCTAGAAACCCTCTCCGCCCATCGGGGGGAGAGGGTGCGAGCGGAGCGAGCGGGAGAGGTGGGAGTCCACAACACGGGCCACCTCACCCCGGCCCTCCCCCCGCAAGCGGCGGAGAGGGAGCAAAAGCCGAGACGTAACCCGTCCGTTATGCCTAACGCAGCTTCCGCCGCTCGGTGAAGACCACGCCGTCTTTCACGAGACCGTCGATCTCCGTCTCGGAATAGCCGGCCTCCTTCAGGATCGCCTGGCCGTCGGCCGCGAATTGCGGCGGCTTGCGGCGCACGCTGCCCGGCGTGCGGCCGAGCTTGGTCGGGATGCCCGTACCCTGATAGCCGTCCAGCTCCACCACCATCTCGCGATGCTTCGTGTGCGGGTGGGCGACCACCTCGGGCATGGCTTGCACGGCGCCCGCCGGCACGCCCGCCGCGAGCAGACGCTTGCACAGCTCTTCCGGGTCGGCCTTCAGGAACAGCGCGCGCAAAGCCTCGTCCAGCTCCTTGCGATTCTTGAGCCGGTCGGAATTCACGCGGAAGCGCGGATCGTCGGCCAGCTCCGGCACACCCAGCTCCTGACAGAGGATGCGGAACTGGCGGTCGTTGCCCGCGCCGACGAAGACGTTGCGCGTCTTGGTCTTGTATTGGTCGTAGGGCGTCAGGTTTGGATGCGAATCGCCCGTAGGCGCGGGCGTCTTGCCCGACATGAAGAAATTCGCCGCATGCGGGTGCAGCAGCGCCACGCCCGTGTCGTAGAGCGACACTTCGAGGAATTGGCCCTTGCCGGATTTCTGCCGTTCATAGAGCGCCATCAGCACGCCGATGGCGGCGTTCATGCCCGCGCACAGGTCGATGATGGGGATGCCGACGCGCACGGGTCCACTCTGCGGCGTGCCGTTGATGCTCATCAGGCCCGAAAGCGCCTGCGCCACCGCGTCGTAACCGGGAAAGCCGCCGAACGGCCCGTCGGCGCCGAAGCCGGTGACGCGGCAATGGATCAAGCCGGGGAATTTCTTCGAGAGCGCATCGTAGCCGATGCCCCATTTCTCCATCGTGCCGGTCTTGAAATTTTCGACCAGGACGTCGGCGCCTTCGAGCAGGCGGAACAGGACCTCCTGCCCCTTCTTGCTGCCGAGGTCGAGCGCGACCGAACGCTTGTTTCGGTTGAGGCCGCTGAAATAGGCGCTGATGCCCTCCTTGAACGGCGGCCCCCATTCGCGCGTGTCGTCGCCCTGGGGCGGCTCGACCTTCACCACGTCGGCACCATGGTCGGCCAGGATCTGCCCGCAATAGGGCCCGCCCAGGACGCGCGAGATGTCCACGACCTTGAGGCCCGCGAGCGCGCCGCCGTTCTTGCTCATGCCCGATTCTCCTTGGCTTCGGCGCCGCGCAGAATGGTGGCGGCGAATTGTGGGTAGGTTTCCGCGACCTCGTCGCGCACGGAGCCGCGCAGAAGCGCGAGGATCTCCGGTTCCGGCGCTTGTGTCTGACCAACCTGGGGCGCGCGGTCGAACTCGAATCCCGTGGCGGCCACCACGTCCTCGACCGAGAAGCCGGGATGGACACTTTCCAACCGGAAGCGCTGGCGCGCTTTGTCGAAGGCGAATAGCGCCTTGCCGGTGAGGAGCGCGTAAGGCCCGCCCGGCCGGTAGACGCCCGGCGCGCTCACGCCCGGCGCGCTGACGAAATCGACCTTGGGCACGAAGACGCGCGGCGTGTGTTCCTCGCGGAACAGGATCACGCGCGGCACCAAGAAATAGAGATAAGCCGAGCCGAAGGAGCCCGGCCAGCGCACGTCGGTACGCGGATAGCCGCCCGTGCCGACGAGGTTGATGTTGGCCTGGCCGTCGATCTGGCCGCCGCCCAGGAAGAACGCGTCGATGCGCCCCTGCGCCGCGCAGTCGAACAGCTCGCGCCCGCCATCGGTGAAGAAATTGTTCTTCCGGCTGCCCAGGACCGAGACGCGCAGATGCCCGCCCGAGAGCCGACGCGCCGCCAGCGCGGCCGCGCCCGGGATCGGCGACGAAGCACCGACCGCGACGTGGTTCAGCCCGCGCAGCATGCGCGCGATGGACGCGATCAAAAGTTCCTGCGGCGTGAAATCCATGGCGTTGGGATCAGGCGGCGCGGCGGCCCGCCAGGACATGCTCGGCGAGATAGGCGCGGAAGCCGTCCTCGCTGCGCGCCGTGCGGACGTAATCGGCGATGTGGGCTGTGTCAGGCTCGTAGCGCCCTTCGAGTCCGATGGGCCAAGCGCCGCGTTCGGCCTCGGCGACCGCGGAAACATAGAGCGCGGGAATGACGCCCGCGGCCAGCCGCTCGTCCTCCAGCAAGTTCTGGTCCTGGATCGTCTCGGCGGTGACCAGGCTGCGCTTGGCGGCATGGGCCATGGTGACCAGTTCGCGCCGCCGGCCGATCCACACATTGCCCTCGCGGTCGGCCAGGGGAACGTGGAACAGCGCGATGTCGGGCTGGATCGCGGGCAACAGCACGATCGGATCGTCCCCCTCGGCCAAGGGGTTCTGGATGGTGCGCCAGTCGGTGCGGTGGCGCAGAATGTCGGTGCCGATGATGCCCCGCAGCGGCATGAAGGGAACGCCCTTCTCCGCCGCTTGGAACGCGGCATGGATGGCGGGACACGTGGCGTCGCGGATGCGAACGGCGCCGCTTTTGACCGCGGCGGAAAACCGCGGCGCGGGCCCGGCCTCGCCCAGCGTGACGGCGGCTGCCTCGATCGTCTCGACGCAGCCCGCGCCGATCAGAAGCTCGGCCTGAAGCCCGCTGGTCGGCACCGCGACGATATGGAGCCGCTTGACGCCGCGGCGGATCAGCGCGCGCGTGGCCGCCATGGCGACGCCGGAATAATCCGGCGGCACGGCCAGAAGCGCGCCATCCGGCACCTGGGCGGCCAGGGCGTCGAGGGAAACGATGGGTCCGGTATCGGCCATGGACGCAGTGATAGCCGATTTTCCGCCTGCCGGTAAGGGCAGGCGATCCGCCCGCGCCCGGTTCGGCTATTCGAACGGCTTGAACTGCGCGTCGCGCCACTTCATGGCCGCGCCCAGGCTTTCGCCGTAGCGAATCTCGCTGAACTTGGTCTTCTCGGGCGTATCGGTGGCGTCCAGGATGGTGGCCGCTTCGGCGCCGTACTGGAGCGCCGCCGGCATGCCCATGGCGGCATAGGTGTTGTTGATCGCGCGCTTGTTCCACTGCAGGCACGCCAGCGCCACGCGCGACATGCGCTTGGCGATCTTGGTGACTTCCGCCTGAAGATCGGCCTTCGGGAACACGCGGCTGACCAGGCCGATGCTCGCGGCCTCCTCGGCGCCAAACGTATCGCCGGTGAAGATGTACTCGCGGCAGCGATGGCCGACGACCCACGGCATGGACAGGCACGAAATGCCGGTCGAAAAACGCGTTTCGACCACGCCGAACTTCGCGTCGTCGGAGCAATAGCGGATGTCGCACATCTGGGCCAATTCCATGGCACCCGCCAGGCAATAGCCGTCGATCATCGCGATCACCGGCTTCGAGCAGCGCCAAACGCAAGAGTTGTAGTCGAGGTCCATGTGGATGCGCTTGGTCCAGCCCTCGATGCTCTTGCGGAACTCGGCCTGCTGCGGATCGTTCAGGTCGTAGCCGGCGGAAAACGCCTTGCCGCCCGCGCCGGTCAGGATGAGGACGCGCACCTCGGGATCGGCGTCCGCCTTGGCCACCGCGTCCTTCACCTCCGCGCAAAGCTCGAGGCTCATGGCATTCAACTGCTTGGGCCGGTTCATGGTGATGGTCGCGACGCGGTCGTCGACCGCATAGAGAATGTGCTGATAGCTCACGGTCTGCTCCGCTGACGCTTGAGACGATGAAAAAAACACCCCCATGCCGGCCGGAACCGGCATGGGGGTAAAGAACGCTATTCGAATTTCTTGAACTGGTCGTCGCGCCACTTCATGGCCTCGCCCAGACCCACCGTGTGACGCAGACGGTTGAACTCCTTCAATTCCGGCGTCTCGGTCGCGTCCAGGATGGCGCCGGCCTCGGCACCGTATTGCAGCGCCGAATTCATGCCCATGGTCTGATAAGTATTGTTGATGGCACGCTTGTTCCACTGCAGGCAGGCCAGAGCCACGCGCGACATGCGTTTGGCGATCTTGGTCACCTCTTTCTCGATATCGGCCTTGGGGAACACGCGGCTGACCAGACCGATGCGCGCGGCTTCCTCGGCGCCGAACGTGTCGCCGGTATAGATGTATTCGCGGCAACGCTGGCCCACGACCCAGGGCATGGACAGGCAGGCGATGGCCGCCGAGAAGCGCGTCTCCACGACGCCGAACTTGGAATCGTCCGAGCAGTAGCGCACGTCGCACATCTGCACGAGCTCCAGCGCGCCCGCCAAGCAGAAGCCGTTGATCAGGGCGATCACGGGCTTAGAACACTTCCACACACTCTTGTTGTATTCGAGGTCGTGATTCATGCGCCAATGCCAGCCCTCGATGCCCTTGTCGCGGTAGACCACACCCTCGGGGTCCAGCAGGTCGTAGCCGGCGGAGAACGCCTTGCCGCCCGCGCCGGTCAGGATGAGGACGCGCACCTCGGGATCGGCGTCCGCCTTGGCCACCGCGTCCTTCACCTCGCGGCAAAGCGCCAGGCTCATGGCGTTCATCTTTTTGGGCCGGTTGAGCGTGATGGTCGCCACCCGGTCGTCGGTCGAATACAGGATGTTCTCGTAAGCCATGGTCCTCTCCTCCTTGGGAATGCCGGTGATGGGACGTCCTAGTGTTTCGATGCGCCGCGCGGCTCCAGCACCACGTCGACACCGAACGCGCCTTTCTCCAGGACGATAAGCGGATTGATCTCGATCGCGGCGAACAAATCCGCCGTGCCGAGCGCGAAGTTCGAAAGCGCGGCCACCGCACCCGCCGCGGCTTCGATGTCGTAAGGCCCCTTGCCGCGGGCGCCGGCCAGGATCTTGCCGAGCGCGCCCTGGCGCAGCATACCCAGCGCCTCCTCCCGGCCGATGGGCGCCATGCGCAAGGACGCAGCCTTGAAGATCTCGACGTAAGTGCCACCCATGCCGACCACGATGGCGGGTCCGAACCCCGCGTCGATACGCGCGCCCAGGATCAGCTCGACGCCGGGGCCGATCATGGGCTGGACGAAGACGCCGCCCTTGCCGCCCACCTTGCCGGCCAGTTCGTCATAGGCCGCGCCCACGGCGGCCGCGTCGCGCAAGCCGAGCTTCACCAAGCCCATCTCGGTCTTGTGCAGAATTTCCGGCCCGCCGCCCTTGAGCGCGATGGGGAAGCCCAATTCCTTGGCGGTCTTCTCGGCGTCCGCGCGGGACGCGACAGCGCGGCACGGCGCCATGGGAACGCCTGCGTCAGCCATGAGCTGGAATCGCTCTGCCTCGTTAAGCGTCTGCACCTTTTCGGCGCGCGTGCGCAGCGCGGCCAGCATCGGCGCGGGCTTGGCCGCCTTGGATTGCGGCTTGGCCAACGAAGCCCAAGCGCCAAGCGCCGCGCAGGCATGGCCCATGCCGGCCAGATAGGGAATCCCCGCCGCGTCCAGCGCCTGACGCGTGCCAGCATGGAGACCGCCGGCGGCACTGTTGTTGAGAAAGACGAAACGCGGGTGCGCGGCCGCCTTCAGGCGCGCGCAAATCTCCGCGGCCTGCTGCGCCCAGGCGCCATCACCGCCGTTCGATGCCGGCGCATCGAAGGCCAGCGCGACCGTGCCGATTGTCTTGTCCGCAGCCAGCGCCGTGAGGATTTGCTCGATGCGTGGGAGGTCCCAGCCCAGGCCGTAGGCGTCGAGTGGATTGCGCGGCGTCTGCCAGGCCGGGAAATGGGGTTGCAGCTTGGCCGTCGTCTCCGGCGAGAGGTCCTGCAAGACCAGATTGTGCTTGGCTGCCAGGTCCGCCAGCAGCGCCGCCTCGCCACCCGACAGCGTCATCAGCACAACATTCGGATTGGGCGGCGCGTCGCCGTAGGAATCGAGCAGGACCGCCAGCTCCAGCATCTGGTCGAGCTCGTCGACGACCAGAATGCCGTGACGCGCGAAGACAGCGTCGTAGAGCGCGTCCTCGCCCGCGAGCGCGCCGGTATGGGCCGAGACCGCGCGGCTGCCGAGCGCGCTGCGCCCGACCTTCAGCACGACGACCCGCTTGCCCGCCGCGCGGGCGGCGTCCGCGGCCTTGGCGAACTTCGCGGGGTCGCGAATCGTCTCCAGGAACATCAGGATGACGCGGACATTCTCGTTGGTCGCGAAATAGGCCAGATAGTCGGCCGCATTCAGGATCGTCTCGTTGCCCGCGCTGACCAGATAGGCCAGGCCGATCTTGCGCTCGTCCTGGGCCAACACGATGCCGACCGAGCCGCTTTGCGTGATGACGGCGACCCCGCCTGGCTTAGGCGCCCCCGGTATGGGCGAGGGCCAGGAAACGGTCTGCTCGTGGCCCGAGATGTAGCCGATGTTGTTGGGGCCGCAGAGCGCGATACCGTGTTTCTCGGCCGTCTCGCGGATGCGCTTCTCGAGCGCGGCGCCTTCCGCGCCGCTTTCGCCATAACCGCCCGAGGCGACCTCGATCGCCTTCACACCCAGCTTCGCGCATTCGTCCACCACTTCAGGGGTGCGTGCGGCGGGAATGGCGATGAAGACGAAGTCCGGCACTTCGGGCAGATCCGAAAGCGAGCGATAGCATTTGTCGCCGTCGAAGCTCTCGTTCTTGGGATGGATCGGATAGAGATTGCCGGGATAGTTGTAGCGCCGCAGGTTGCGGTAGGTGCGCGTGCCGATCAGCGGCCGGTCGGGCGAAGCGCCGACCACCGCGATGGATTTGGGCCGAAACAGCTTGTCGAGATCGTAATCCGGCATCCGCCCTTCCCCGTCTGTCGCATTCGCGCGCCTCGGGCGGCGCGGCGGGCAAAAGTTTAGCCATTCGGCCTAGACCGTGTCACGGGCGGGAGCCGCAAAAAGTTCGGGCCGGCCCGTCGCCGAGGCCGGCCCGCACCATGTCGTAAGTAGAACGGCTTAGAGCGCGATCCAGGTCGTCTTCAACTCGACATACTTGTCGAGCGAATGGAGCGACTTGTCGCGGCCGATGCCCGACTGCTTGAAGCCGCCGAAGGGCGTCGCGATGTTGCCCTCGTCGAAGCAGTTGACCCACACCACGCCCGCGCGCAGCGCCTTCGCGGCCTTGTGCGCCTTGCTGATGTCGCGGGTCCACACGGCGGCGGCGAGACCATAGGTCGTCTCGTTGCCGATGCGGATGGCATCCTCGTCGTCCTTGGCCGTGATGGTGGACAGGACCGGCCCGAAGATCTCCTCGCGCGCAATGGTCATGTCGTTCTTAACCTTGTCGAACACGGTCGGCTGGACGTAGTAGCCGCCGGTGTTCTCGCGCACCTGCTTGCCGCCGAAGACCAGGTCGGCACCTTCGCTGGTGCCCTTCTTGATGTAGCCCATCACGCGTTCGAGCTGGGTCTTGTCGACGATGGCGCCCATCTTGGTCGAGGGATCGAGCGGATCGCCCGGCTGCAGCGTCTCGCCCACCTTAAAGATCTTCTCCAACAGACGGTCCTTGATCTTCGCATCGACGATCAGGCGCGAGCCCGCGTTACAGACCTCGCCCTGGTTGAAGAAGATGCCGAAGGCCGCCGCCGTCGCCGCCTTGTCGATATCCGCGCAGTCGGACAACACGATGTTCGGCGTCTTGCCGCCGCACTCCAACCACACGCGCTTCATGTTCGATTGGCCGGAATACTGAAGGAACAGCTTTCCCACCTCGCCCGAGCCCGTGAACGCCACGCAGTCGATGTCCGGGTGCAGACCGATGGCCTTGCCCGCCGTGGGGCCATAGCCGGGAACGATATTCAGCACGCCCTCGGGCAGGCCGGCTTCGGCAGCCAGTTCGGCCACGCGCAGCGCCGTCAGCGGCGACTGCTCGGCCGGCTTCACGATCACCGAGTTGCCCGTGGCCAGTGCAGGCCCCAGCTTCCAGGCCGCCATCATCAAGGGGAAGTTCCACGGGATGACCGCGCCCACGACGCCCATGGGCTCGCGGGTGATGAGCGCCAGGGCGTTGTTCGGCGTCGGCGCCACCTCGTCGTACATCTTATCGATGGCTTCGGCGTACCAGGCGATGCAGGCGGCCGAACCCGGAATGTCGATGTTGTAGGAGTCGTTGATCGGCTTGCCCATGTCGAGCGTCTCGAGCAGGGCCAGCTCGTCGCGATGCTGGTTGATCAGCTCGGCGAACTTCAGCATCACCTTCTTGCGCTTGGCAGGCGCTTCGTTGCGCCACGCGCCCTTGTCGAATGCCGCGCGCGCGGCCTTCACGGCCACGTCCACGTCGGCGGCGTCGCACTCGGCGATCTTGGCCAGGCTCTGGCCGGTGGCGGGATTGATCCGGTCGAAGGTCTTGCCGCTTTTCGCGGGGACATACTTGCCGGCAATGAAAGCTTGGTGGCGAATGGACAGCTTCTCGGCGTCCTTCTTCCAATCCTGCGCGCTGCGGATGGCTGACATGGGTTTCTCCTTCTCCTCGGTGACGGCGTAGCGTGGCCGGATTGTGCGGGCCACTCAAGCCCCGCATGACCACGGCGCTTGTGGGGTCATTGCGCCTTTATCCATTCGTTATATCATCACGAATATAACGAATCCTAGAGGCCGCAAGGGCTGGACCCGGCCCCCTAAACGGCGCAATGATCCGCCTTCGCGGCGGGCGCCCCGCGCCCATTCGAATGAAAGGAAGTTGTCATGGCCAAGTACGATGAACTCCATCTTTTGATCGACGGCGAGCGCCTGGGCCCCAAGGGCCGCGCCAGCCGCGAAGTGCGCAGCCCCGCGACGGGCGCCGTGATCGGCACCCTGCCCCATGCGTCGAAGGCCGATCTGGACCGGGCGCTGGATGCCGCCGCGCGGACTTTCAAGGAATGGCGCAAGGTTTCGGCCTATGAGCGCTCGAAAGTCCTGAAGCGCGCGGCCGACCTGATGCGCGAGCGGATCGACCACATCGCCACCCTGATGACCATGGAGCAGGGCAAGACCCTGGCCGAGGCACGCGGCGAGGTCATCGGCACAGCCGATACGTTCGAGTGGTACGGCGAAGAGGGCAAGCGCGCCTATGGCCGCCTGATCCCGTCTCGCGACGGCAGCACCAGCCACGCCGTGACCAAGGAGCCGGTCGGCGTCGTCGCCGCCTTCGCACCCTGGAATTTCCCGGCCGTGACGGCGGCGCGCAAAATCGCGCCAGCTTTGGCCGCGGGCTGCTCGGTCATCATCAAACCGGCCGAGGAAACACCCGCGACGCCGTTGGCGCTGGTCAAGGCGCTGGAGGACGCCGGGTTGCCCAAGGGCGTGGTCAACGTCGTGTTCGGCGAGCCGTCCGAGGTTTCGACGCACCTGATCGCCTCGCCGATCGTGCGCAAGATCTCCTTCACCGGCTCGACCGCGGTCGGCAAGCATCTGGCCAAGCTGGCGGCCGACGGCGTCAAGCGCTGTACGATGGAGTTGGGCGGCCATGCGCCGGTCATCATCTTCGATGACGCCGATTTGGATCAGGCCGTCAATCTCTCGACGATGTTCAAGTTCCGCAACGCGGGCCAGGTCTGTACCAACCCGACGCGCTTCTTCGTCCATGACGCGGTGCATGACGCCTTCGTGAAGCGTTTCTCGGAGGCGGCGCGCACTCTGCCCGTCGGCAACGGGCTCGATACCAACAACAAGATGGGCCCGGTCGCCAATCCGCGCCGTGTCGACGCCATGCAGGACCTGATCGGCGATGCGCAGAAGCATGGCGCCAAGGTCCATACCGGCGGCGAGCGGATCGGCAACGAAGGCTATTTCTGGAAGCCGACGATCATGTCCGACGTGCCGGTCGATTCGAAGATCATGAACGTCGAGCCGTTCGGCCCCGTGGCGGCAATCAACCGCTTCACCCGCTTCGACGACGTGATCGAGGAAGCCAACCGCCTGCCTTACGGCCTGGCGGGTTATGCCTTCACCCAATCGTCCAAGACGGCGTCCGCGGTTAGCGGCGCGCTGGATACGGGTCTTGTCGGCATCAATACGTTCGTGATCAGCCTGCCCGAGACGCCCTTTGGCGGTGTCAAGGAATCGGGATACGGCCTCGAGAGCGGCGCCGAAGGTCTCGACGCCTATCTGGCGACCAAGTTCGTCGCCCACGCCTAAGACGGAACGGCGGCTACGGCTCGCGGGCCTTCGCAGCCCAAGCCGTAGCCGCCATGAACCCGTCCGCGCCGGCGGTTACTTTCCGACCATGACGTCCGAGGCTTTGATCACGGCGACGACCTGATCGCCCTTGGCCAGTGCCAAGTCCGCGACCGCGTCGTTGGTGATCGATGCCGTGACGGTTGCACCGCCAGGAAGCTCGATCTTCACGTGGGCCGTGGTCGCGCCCTTGACCACATTCACCACCTTGCCCTTGAGCTGGTTGCGCGCGCTGAGTTTCATACGGACCTCCAAATCCTTATCCCTATTCCCGTATGGATATTACGACCGTGAAGGGACAGGCGCGAGGGCAGCTCGGAAAAAGGTGGGGCCGGCCCCAGGGAGAGCCGGCCCCGAACGCCCCTGGGACGGGGGCGCTATAGACTCGTCAAACCGTCAGAAGAAGTACTGCATGCCGAGCTGCAGACGGCTCGCGTTGCCTTCCATTTGGCCGTTGGGCGCCGCCGCCTTGGCTAGATAGCGCCAGCCATACATGTACTCGAGGCCGATCGCGACCTTACTGACCGGGTTCCAGATCAAATTGACCGCAGCGTTCTGAAGGTTCCGGTTGAAGCCATTCGCACCGGCGCCCAGCTGGCCGGTCGGCACGTCGGAATGGAACCAGCCATAGGTCACGTTGGAGCGGATATTGTCGGCCCACCAATGCTGATAGGCCGCCCATCCGCCCATCATGGTGACGACCTGAAGGTCGGCGCCGCAGCCGGCCGTCATGATCGCGTTGCCACCATTGGCGCAGGTCACGTAGGTGTCGGTATTGCCCGCCGCCGCATCGCGAATATACCGGCCGATGCCAGGGCCATAGTTGAACGTGCCTTTCAGCACGTCCTTGCCCCATGTCTTAATCGTGGCGCCACCGTGGAAGCCGCCGCCGAACGTCGAGTCGTTGGCGGAGTTGCCCTGGCTGTAGTTGAAGTAGCGCGCCACGCCCGAGACGTTCACCGCGCCCCAACTAGCCTTGTAGCGCCAGCGGGCGATCACGTCCGGCATTTGGTCAACGGCACTGCCGTTCATATTTCCCGTCACGCCGGCGCCACTCGAGCTTTGGATCGCGGTCTCGGGATTCTCGAGCGACCCGTCGAGAAACATGTTCGGCTCTATCTCGTAGGTATAACGAATTTGCGTCTGACGGACGTTGGTATCGCCAGAGGGGCCAAAGTTGTCGACGTTCTCGGCAAAAGTGTCTTCGTCCATGAACGTCGACTGCGTCTGGCCCGCGAGAACCGGGCCCAACACGCCGTAAGCCTGCCGGATACGGAACGCGTCGCCGTTGGACACACGCTGGTTGCCAACGGCGCCAAAGAAGTCGCCTTCAATTCGGGTCACCAGGTTGCCCCAGTCGGTCGGCGTCCGCGTCTCGAAGCGGATACGTGACTGGCGCGAGTGCATGCGGAAGTCGCCGCCCTGGCTGTTGGCCGCCGAGCCCTTGATCGGAATATTGGACAGGACGAACGAGTCGCCGATCGCCGTGGACGGCGCGTTGAAAGTGAAGAACGAATCCGCCTTCACGAAGCCGCTGAAGCTGATCGAGGTGTCGGAGCCCGGCAGCTTCCAAGAACCCGGAAACACTCCACCCGTGACCGCCTGCGCGGGTGCGACCCGCTCGACAGTCGCCCTCTGGTCGTTCTCAAGGGCAGCCAATCTTTCCTTCAGCGCGTCCAACCGCGCCTGAAGCTCGGCCGCCGATTCGTCGTCGGCCAGCGCCGGCGCAGCCGCGAACGGCAATGCAATCAGGACGCACGACCCTAACAAACGATGTTTGAAACTCATGGACCCCATCCCCCTGCGCAACGCATTCACGCAGTCGTAATATTTATTTGAATATAACGAGTCAAGAAAAAGCCCCTTCCAGCAGCCGACAATCTCGATAAACAGGTCTTTTCTCGCTATATCTATGCCGATATAACCAGCCTCGTCATTGGGGAAGGGAACGATTCCGATGCATGCATCCAGGCTGCTGACCATTATCGCCGCGGTCGCGGCCGCCCTTGCGCCGCTGTGGCTGGGATCGCCCGCGCGGGCAGACGATGTCGTCGTCTTCGCCGCCGCCAGCATGAAGGAATCGCTCGACGAGGCCGCGCGCCAGTACCAGGCGAGCGGCCCGGATAAGATTCTGGTCTCTTACGCGGCGAGTTCCGCTCTCGCCAAACAGATCGAGTCGGGCGCACCGGCCGACGTCTTCATCTCCGCCGATTTGGAATGGATGGACTATCTGGCCGCGCGCAACCTGATCAAGCCCGCCTCGCGCGCAAACCTGCTGGGCAACAGCCTGGTGCTCATCGCGCCCAAGGACAGCGCGATCACGCTGAAACTGGCGCCCGGCGCCGATCTGGCCGGCGCGCTGAAGGGCGGCAAGCTGGCCATGGGCGACCCCGACCACGTGCCGGCCGGCAAATACGGCAAGGCCGCGTTGGAGAAGCTGGGCATCTGGGCCTCCGTGCAAGGCAACGTGGCGCGGGCCGAGAATGTGCGTTCCGCCCTAGCCTTCGTCGCGCGCGGCGAAGCGCCGCTCGGCATCGTCTACGGCACGGACGCGGCGGCCGAGAAAGCGGTCAGGATCGTCGATACCTTTCCAGCCGGCAGCTATCCGCCCATCGTCTATCCGATCGCGGAAACGGGGTCGGGTAGCAAGGCCGGCGCCGCGCGCTTTACGGCCTTCCTGCGCTCGGCCGACGGCAAGGCAATTTTCCAGCGCTACGGCTTCGTGCCCATACCGTAGGAGACCGCCCCGGAAACGGACAACAGTCCCATGACCCGCTCGTAAAGCGCGGGCACCGCGCCAGGCGACCCGCCGGCTCCTTCCTGTTAGGCTTAAGTCGCGCAGCAAGGAGGTCCGCCATGACGGTCAACTGGAGCCGCGTCTTCCCCGCCCTGACCACCCAATTCAAGGACGACGATTCGCTCGATCTCGCGGCGATCGAGCGCCATGTCGAAACGCTGCTCGCGGCGGGCATCGGCGGCCTGACCATGTGTGGCAGCGTCGGCGAGAGCTATGCGCTCGAACCGGACGAAAAGCGCGCGCTGGTGGCGTCGTGCGTGAAGACCGTACGCGGACGCGTGCCTGTCGTGGCGGGCGTGGCCGAAACGACCACCGAATTCGCCTGCCGTTTCATGAAGCAATGCGAGGGTTTGGGCGTCGACGGATTCATGGTTTTGCCGTCGCTGATCTACAAGACCCAGCCCAACGAGACGATGCTGCATTTCCGCACCGTCGCGCGTGCCACCAAGTTGCCGATCATGATCTACAACAACCCCATAGCTTATGGCGGCGATGTGACGCCAGCCATGTTCTACCAATTGATGGATGAGGAGAACCTTATCGCGCTGAAGGAGTCTTCCACCGACATCCGGCGCGTGACCGAGATTAGGCTTTTGTGCGGCGACCGCTACACCCTTTTCGCCGGTATGGACGATATCGGCGTGGAAAGTGTGCTGGGCGGCGCGCGCGGTTTTGTCGCCGGCATCGTCAACGTCTTCCCGCGCGAAACCGTGTGCCTGTTCGATTTGGCCTTGGCCGGACGCTATGACGAAGCCATGGCGATCCAGCGCTGGCTGGCGCCCTTGACCAAGTTCGACAACGACCCGCGCTTCGTTCACTACATGAAATTCATGTTGGGCGCCGTGGGCATGGGCGCCGAGCGGATGCGCCTGCCGCGCTTGCCCATCGCGGGCGAGGAACGCGCGAGAGCCAAGGAACTGGTGGAAACGGCCTTGGCCACGCGCCCCAAACTGCCCGACGCCGCACCGCCGAAAGCCGCGGAGTAACCGGCATAAATCGGCCCAGAGGCGCAATAATGCGCCCCATCGGCGGCAACAAGATTTTCTGAAGCTAACGTCAAGAAATAATCGATTTGGCCGCCCGGCCACGTTGCCTAAGGTCCGCGCCTCGATCGGCCCGCCGGCCCAGCGGAGGAACACTTCGCCGGGCTGTGCCGTTGTCCAAGGAACAGGCGGAAAAGCCGAACGAGCGACCTTCACGCGGCTTTCACACCACCCGCGTCCAATTCCGTTTCATGGGAGTACCGCCGATGCCGACGTTCCGCATGGCCCTGGCCGTCTTCGTCCTTGCTCTGTCCGGTTTGGTTGCAGCCGCGCAGGCAGCGGAGAGCACGATCCTAAACGTCTCCTACGACCCCACACGCGAGTTGTATCAGGATTTCAACAAGGCTTTCGCGGCGCATTGGAAGAAGACGACGGGCGAGGGTTTGACCGTCAAGCAATCCCACGGCGGATCGGGCAAGCAAGCCCGCTCGGTGGTCGACGGGTTGCAGGCCGACGTGGTCACGCTGGCACTTTCCTACGACATCGACGCCATCGCGGAACAGGGCAAGCTGATCCCCGCCGATTGGCAGAAGCGCCTGCCTAGCAACAGCGCACCTTACACCTCGACCATCGTGTTCCTGGTGCGCAAAGGCAACCCCAAGGGCATCAAAGATTGGGACGACCTGGCCAAGCCCGGCATTCAGGTGATCACGCCCAACCCCAAGACCTCGGGCGGCGCGCGCTGGAATTACCTCGCGGCGTGGGGCTACGCCCTGCGGAAGGGCGGCAACGACGAGAATAAAGCGCGCGAGTTCGTCGCGGCCATCTACAAGAACGTGCCCGTGCTGGATTCGGGCGCGCGCGGCTCGACCACCACCTTCGCCCAGCGCGGTATCGGCGACGTATTCATCTCATGGGAAAACGAGGCGTTCTTGGCCGTCGCCGAAATCGGCAAGGACAAGGTCGAGATCGTCGTGCCCTCCGTCAGCATCTTGGCCGAGCCGCCCGTCGCGGTCGTCGACGGCGTCGTGGACAAGCGCGGCACCCGCAAGGTGGCCGAGGCGTATCTTAAGTTCTGGTACACCCCAGAGGGTCAGGACATCGCTGGGCGCAATTACTATCGCCCCCGGTCGGCCGAAGCACTGGCTAAGTATAAGGACCACTTCGCGAACGTGGCCCTGTTCACCATCGACGAGCAGTTCGGCGGCTGGCAGAAGGCCCAGAAGATACACTTCGCGGACGGCGGCATTTTCGACCAGATCTACAAGCCGAAGTGAGGTTTTCTTGACGGCCCGTCGGGGAACCATCGCCCCTGTGCGGTCCAGCGTGATCCCGGGTTTCGGGCCCACGCTGGGCTTCACCATGTTCTATCTGTCGCTTCTGGTCCTGATCCCGCTGGTCGCGCTGTTCTTGCGCCCGATCGGGATGGGCGGGGAGAAATTCGTCGCTGTTCTGTCCGATCCGCGGGTCTTGGCGTCGCTGCGCTTGAGTTTTGGCGGCGCGCTGGTCGCCGCCGGCGTCAACGCGTTCGCGGGACTTCTCTTGGCCTGGGTTCTCGTGCGCTACGAGTTTCCGGGCCGGCGCGTGGTGGACGCCATTGTCGACCTGCCCTTCGCGCTACCGACCGCCGTGGCCGGCATCGCGCTCACCGCGCTTTACGCACCCAACGGCTGGATCGGCGCGCTGCTGGCACCGTTCGACATCAAGGTGGCGTTCACGCCGCTGGGCGTGATGGTGGCGATGATCTTCATCGGCGTGCCCTTCGTCGTGCGGACGGTACAACCGGTCCTGCAGGAGGCCGACCAGGAGGTCGATGACGCCGCCGCCTCGCTCGGCGCGTCCCGCTGGCTGATCTTCCGCCGCATCATTCTGCCCACCCTTCTACCCTCGCTGACCACGGGATTCGCGCTGGCCTTCGCGCGGGCGGTGGGCGAATACGGCTCGATCATCTTCATCGCCGGCAACATCCCGGGCGTGTCCGAAATCGCCCCGCTCCTGATCGTCACCAAGCTCGAGCAATACGATTACGAAGGCGCCACCGCCATCGCGGCCATCATGCTGGTGGCATCGTTCATCCTTCTCTGCATCATCAACGGGCTACAAAAATGGCAGCAGTCCCGCATCGGCCGCCCCTAAAAGCAGCCGGCCATTTCACGCACCGCCGGGAATCCGTCTTCACGCGCTGGGTTCTGACCGGCCTGGCCTTGGCGTTCGTAGCGGCGTTCTTATTGCTTCCGCTGGTGATCGTCTTCGCGCTGGCGCTGGAGAAGGGCGTGGCGTTCTATTTCGAAGCCATCGTTGAGCCGGACGCACTGGCCTCGGTCCGCCTCACCTTGCTGGTCGCCGCGATTTCCGTGCCGCTCAACACCGTGTTCGGCTTGGCGGCGGCCTGGTGCATCGCGAAGTTCGAATTCCGCGGCAAGAACGCCCTGATCGCGCTGATCGACCTGCCCTTCTCGGTCTCGCCCGTGATCTCGGGTCTCGTCTTCGTGCTTCTGTTCGGTCTGCAAGGTTGGTTTGGCACATGGCTCAGGGCTCATGACGTCGAGATCATCTTCGCCGTGCCGGGCATCGTGCTGGCCACCATGTTCGTCACCTTCCCCTTCGTTGCGCGCGAGCTGATCCCGCTCATGGAGGAACAGGGGAGGGAAGAGGAGGAAGTGGCGCATTCGCTGGGCGCCAACGGCTGGCAGATCTTCCGGCGCGTGACTTTGCCCAACGTCAAATGGGGACTCCTCTATGGCGTGCTGCTGTGCAATGCACGCGCGATGGGCGAGTTCGGCGCCGTCTCGGTCGTTTCAGGCCATATCCGGGGCGAAACCAACACGATGCCGTTGCATGTCGAGATTCTCTACAACGAATACAATTTCGCGGGTGCGTTCGCCGTGGCGTCACTTCTCGCGCTGCTGGCGGTCGTCACGTTGATCGCGAAAAGCGCGCTGGAATGGCGCGAGGGGCGCGCCGCGGTCGCGCGATTGAAAGCCATATCACCATGAAGATCGAGATCAAGAGCCTGTCGAAATCGTTTGGTGCCTTTCGCGCGCTGCGCGACATCGACCTGACGATCGAAAGCGGCGAGCTGGTCACCCTTCTCGGGCCCTCGGGCTCGGGCAAGACCACCCTCCTGCGCACCATCGGCGGGCTGGAAAGTCCGGACAGCGGCTCCGTCTGGTTCGACGGGCACGACGCGACCGAGCGTAGCGCCCGCGACCGGCGGGTGGGGTTCGTGTTCCAGCACTACGCCCTGTTCCGGAACATGTCGGTTTTCGACAACGTGGCGTTCGGCCTGCATGTGCGGCCCGACCGGCCGCCGAAGAAGGAGATCGCCGAACGCGTCGATCGTCTTTTGGCACTGGTCCAGATGCGCGGCTTCGAGCGGCGGCGTCCGGCGCAGCTTTCCGGTGGCCAGCGGCAACGCGTGGCCTTGGCTCGCGCGCTAGCGGTCGAGCCCAAGGTGCTTTTGCTCGACGAGCCGTTCGGCGCCCTGGATGCCCAGGTCCGGCGCGAGCTGCGCCGCTGGCTTCGACACCTGCATGACGAGATGAACGTGACGGGCGTGTTCGTCACCCACGACCAGGACGAAGCGCTGGAGGTCGCGGACCGGGTGGTGGTGATGAACAAAGGCACCATCGAACAGGTCGGCGTACCGATGGAAATCTACGACAAGCCCGCGACACCCTTCGTCTACCAATTCATCGGTAACGTGAACCGGGTGCCGTGCGTGATCGCGGATGGTGAGGCGCGCCTGGGCACGCTAGCGATTCCGCTGAACGGAGTGGATGCGCCCGATGGCGCGCATGCCACGGTTTTCTTCCGGCCTCACGATCTGAAGCTGGTGCAGACGGGGAGTGGCACGAATGGGATTGCCGCCACCGTCCGCCACATCTCGGTGCTGGGCGCCAACGTCCGGATCGACCTAGCGGCCGACGACGATTTGCCGTTGGAGGCCGAGCTTCCACGCACCCAGTTTGACGAATTGACCCTCAAGCAAGGCGACCGGGTCGTGGTGATCCCGAACGACCCCAAGATATTTCCCGGCACGGCGCCAGCGGCGCCGGTGCCCTAGGCCAGCGCAGCCGGCACGTCGCCGAAGGCGTAATCCACCATGCCGCGCGCGATCTCGCGCTCGCCCATGATGACGCGCTGGGCGCCGAGCTTAGACAGATGCTCGACCTCGGCGTCGGAATGGGCGCGCGCCACGATCTCGAGCGCGGAATTGGCCTGGCGCGCTTCGACCACGATTTGGCCGGCTTCGAAGCCATTGGGCACTGCCACGAACATCCAGCGCGCCTGAGCCACGTTCGCGGCCTCGGCCAAGGCGGATGGCGGCAGCGGCCCCAGGATTGTTTCGACGCCGCGGGCGCGCAGGGCATCGACGATCTCCTTGCGCTCTTCGACCACCAGATAGGCCTGGCCGCGCTCGGCCAACGCATCGCCCACCGCGCTACCCACACGGCCATAGCCCACGATGACGGCATGGTTCGCCAGCGTCGAACGCGCCACCGCATCTGGCGCCGGCCCCGCTTCGGCGGACGCCGCGCCCTCCCCCATGTCATCATGGCGTTCGATCCAAGGCTTCAGCCGGTCCAGCACGGTGAAGACGAAAGGGTTCAGGAAAATCGACAGGATCGCGCCGGCCAGGATCAGATCACGCCCGGCATCGGGCATGAGGCCGAGCGCGACGCCCAGCCCCGCTAGGATGAAGGAGAACTCGCCGATCTGCGCCAGGCTGGCCGAAATGGTCAGCGCGGTGCTCGTGCTATGACCGAACGCGCGCACGATCAGGAAGGCCGCGATCGACTTGCCCAAGACGATGATGAGGACGGTGGCCAGCACCGGCCACCATTCGTGCACCACGATCATCGGATCGACCAGCATTCCGACCGAGACGAAGAATAGAACCGCGAAGGCGTCGCGCAGCGGCAGCGTTTCCGACGCGGCCTGGGAGCTCAATTCCGATTCGGCCAACATCATGCCGGCGAAAAAGGCGCCGAGCGCGAAGGAGACGTCGAACAACAGCGCCGCGCCATAGGCCACGCCCAAGGCGATCGCCAGCACCGACAGGCGGAACAACTCGCGCGAGCCCGTGTGCGCGATGTAGTGCAAGAGCCTCGGAATGACGCGGCGGCCTACGATCAGCATGAAGGCCACGAAGGCCGCGACCTTGCCGATGGTGATCGCCAGCACGGTCGCCAGTTCCTTCGTGCTGGGATCGGTCGGCCCGCCTTCACCCGGAACCAGAAAGCCCGCCACGGCGGGCAGCATCACCAACGCCAGAACCATGGCGATGTCCTCGACGATCAACCAGCCGACCGCGATGCGCCCGCGCTCGGTCTCGATCAGGCGCCGCTCCTGCATCGCGCGCAGGAGGACGACGGTACTGGCGGTCGAGAGCGCCAAGCCGAAGACCAGGCCCGCGCCGAGCGGCCAGCCCAGCGCGTAGGAAAGGCCAACGCCCAGCAAAGTCGCGATGACGATCTGGGCCACCGCGCCGGGAATGGCGATGGCCTTCACCGAGAGAAGGTCCTTGAGCGAGAAGTGCAGCCCGACGCCGAACATCAGAAGGATGACGCCGATTTCGGCCAGCTGGTTGGTCAGCCCCTGGTCGATCGTCAGGCCGGGCGTGCCCGGCCCCACCATCACGCCGGCCAGGAGATACCCGACCAAGGGCGAGATGCGAAATCGGTTGGCGATGGCGCCCAGCACGAAGGCCAGGACCAGACCGATGACGATGGCGGCGATGAGAGGCGCATGGTGGGGCATGACGAATGTGCCCCTCCCAAGGCACCGGTTATGAAGATGCTATGCGCCTAATGTAAAAGCCACCTGCCCGGCCGCATAGAAATTTTCTCAATATCGCCGGTCAATGCGGTACGGATTCATGTCGATGGGCATCTGATGCCCGCTCATCAACTGCGCCATCAGGCGGCCGGTGATGCCGCCGGTGGTCAGCCCCATGTGGCTGTGACCGAAAGCGTAGAAGACATTCTTATGGTGTGGCGAGCGGCCCATGACCGGGATCGAATCGGGTGTCAGCGGCCGTTCGCCGAACCATTCGGTCATCCCCTCGGTGTTAAGGTCGGGAAGCACCCGCTTGCCCCAGGCCAAGACCATCTTGGCTTGACTCCAATCGGCTGGCGCGTCCACGCCCGGGAAGGCCGAAGCGCCTACGATGCGGACGCCGATGTTGAGGGTCGAAATCGCGATCTTGGCCGAGCCCACGACCACCAGGTGCCGCGTCTCGAGCCCCGCGTTCGGTAGGGTGACGTGATAGCCGCGCTGGCTCTCCAGCGGCACCTTGCTGCCGAGTTGCGCGGCCAGCTTGCGCGACCACGCACCCGCGGCGATCAGGACCATGTCGCCTGAGTATTTTCCCTTATCCGTGATCACGGCACTGACGCCATCGGTGCCCTTCTCGAAGCCGCGCACCTCGGCCTGCACGAAATTCGCGCCGCGGGCACGCAGATGCTTCTCAAGGCCTTTCGAGATATCGAAGGGGTTGGCGACGGAATGCCAATCGGGCTCCAGCACGGCGGCCTTCCAGTCGCGCGAGACCGCGGGCTCCGATTGACGCAACTCGCTGTCGTTCAGCCGATGGAACTCCAGGCCCGCGTCGCGGCGGCTGTTCCAAAACGGCATGTCCTTATCGAGCGTCGCATCGTCCTTATAGACCCACAGGCCGCCATTGTGGCGGACCAACGGCATCAAGCCTGCGTCCTTGAACAGCGGTTCCCACGCCTCGTAGGCCGGCGGCATGAACGCGGCCAGCGCTTCGCTGCATTCCTTCACCCGCTCGGGCCGGCAGTTGCGAAAGAACTGGTACATGAACGGGAGCAGCGCCGGCATGTGCGACCAGCGGAACGAGACCGGCCCTTCGGGGTCCAGGTAG
>CADEGL010000039.1 GCA_902826885.1 uncultured Alphaproteobacteria bacterium
ACCACCAGCCGGTAGAGGTCCTCCACACGCTGGCGGCCCAGACCCAGCCCATAGCCTTGATAGGCCATGGTCGAATCGGCGAAGCGGTCGCAGAGCACCCAGGCGCCGCGTTCCAGCGCGGGCCAGACGGTGCGCGCCAGGTGATCGCGGCGGGCGGCGAAATGGAGCAAGGCTTCGGTCTCGGCGTCCCACCGGCCGGGCTCGCCCGTCACCAACAGCTTGCGGATCTCCTCGGCGCCCGGCGAGCCGCCGGGCTCGCGGGTGGCCACGACGTCCACGCCGGAAGCGGCCAGCGCGTCGGTCAGGAGGCGAAGCTGGGTCGACTTGCCCGCGCCCTCGCCGCCTTCGAAGGTGATGAAGCGGCCGCGCGCCATCAGCCGCCTTGCGTCACTTGCTGGAACCGCCGCCGGTGAACATCCGCTTCACGGACGCCGCGGTCCGGCCGAAGAAGCCCAGTCGCGGCACATCGGCGGTGGCCACCAACGGAATCTCGATCGTCTGCGCGCCAGGCGCCGTGATCACCAGAGTGCCCACGTGCGAACCCTTGGCGATCGGGGCGGGCAGCGGTGTCTGATATTGGGCGTTGGCCTTGACGTCCTGGCGCGCCGCGCGCGGCAGGGTGACCAAGACTTCTTTCTCGGCCGCCAACGGCACGGTCGCGGCCTTGCCCATCTCGACCGGCGCGTTGTCGACGATCTCGCCAGCCTTGAACAACGTGTAGTTCTCGTACTCGTTGAAGCCCCACTCGATCATGCGCTCGGATTCCTGAGCGCGCTCCTTGTCGCTGGCCATGCCGTTCAGGACCGCGATCACGCGCCGGCCGCCGCGGATGGCAGAGCCCGTCAGTCCATAACCCGACGCCTCGGTGTGGCCGGTTTTGAGCCCGTCCGCGCCGATGTTCTTGTAGAGAAGCGGATTGCGGTTGGCTTGCTTGATGCCGCTGTGGGTGTATTCGGTTTCCGCGTAATACGAATAGTACTCGGGGAAGTCCTGGATCGTGCGCTTGGCGAGGATGGCCAGATCGCGCGCCGTGGTGACGTGCTCGGGGTCGGGCATGCCGTCGGAATTCTTGAAGTGCGTGCCGGTCATACCCAATTCCTTGGCCTTTTTGTTCATCTCGACGGCGAAGGCCGCTTCGCTGCCCGCCATGCCTTGGGCCAGAACGATGCAGGCGTCGTTGCCGGATTGAACGATGACGCCTCGGATCAAATCCTCCACGCGCACCTTGTCGCCCACCATCATGAACGATTTGGAGCCTCCGGTGCGCCATGCTTCCTCCGACACGGGCAACCCCGAATCGAGCGTGAGGCGGCCGTCCTTCAGGCGCTCGAAGACCAAATAGATCGTCATCATCTTGGTCATCGAGGCCGGGAACATCGTCTCGGTGCCGTTCTTGTCGAACAGAACGGTCCCCGTCTTGGCGTCGATCATGTAGGCGTATTTGGCGTTCGTTTCATACGCGCCCGCCGCGCTGGGGATGGCGATGGCGGCGGCGGCGAAAACGGCGGCGAGACGGGCGGCGAAGCGGTTCATGGGACGTCAGGCTCCTGGAGACGGTTCGTTCGGCGGGGCACTGTCCGCGCCGATTTGGGCGAAAAGACGACGCACCTCAATCCACGACGATGCGTGCTTCGGGGTATCCGGCGGCAACCACGCGCGCCAGCATGCTATCCGCGTCGGCTACGCTGGCGGCCGGACCGAGTCGCACGCGATACATGGCCGTGGTGCCGACCAGGACGTAGGAAAGCTGGGCCGGCGCGATCGCGGACAGCGTGTTGCCTAGACGTTGGGCGTTCTGGGGGTTCGAGAAGGCGCCCGCTTGAACGTAGATGTTCGTCGCTTGGACGGGGACGACGGTCACCTGCCCCGTTGCCGCCGGTGTCGCGGCGGTATCGGCGGCCGTGGGCGGCGGCTGCGTCGCGGCGGCCACTTGCGCCTGGGTGGCGTTGGGCCGTGCGGGGTCCTGGGCCGCGACGGTCGGCGGCGGTGGATTGGCGACGGGGCGGCCCGCGCGCGCGGCGGACGGGCTGGCCGCCGGGGGGGGCGCTGAATAGGTCGGCCGTGCCGCTTGCGCGGTTGGTGGCGGTGCGGCGGTCGCACCGGGTGGCGGCGCCAAGCTTTGGACGGCTACCTGGCCCACTGGCGCGGCGGAGGGCTTCTCGTCGTCCGGGCCTGGCGTGCGCCGGGCCAGTGCCGCGATCTGGCGGCTTTCGTCGGCCAGGATCTCCACGCGCACCTTGGCGGTGCCGACCTGCTCGAAGCCCAGGAGTTGGGCCGACCGGCGCGAGACGTCGATGATGCGGCCGCGCGCGAACGGTCCGCGGTCGTTAACGCGGATGACAATGGAACGGCCATTATCCAGGTTGGTCACGCGCACGAGCGAGGGCATCGGCAGCGTCCGATGCGCCGCCGTCAAATCGTTCATGTCGTAGGTTTCGCCGTTGGCCGTGTACTTGCCGTGGAAGTCGGGGCCGTACCACGAAGCGATGCCGGTCTCGGCGTAACTGTAGTCTTCCGCCGGGTAATACCAGACGCCTTCGATCTGATAGGGCTTGCCGACCTTATAGTTGCCGGGCTTGGCGACGGCGTCGGTCTTCTGCTGTTGGGGGGCCGGGTCGGCCACCTTGACCGCATGGGACGCCAGTTGCGCTTCCGCGCAAGCGCTCAACAGCGCCGCGGCTGCAAACACGCCCAGCCAGTTAAAACGCGAAAAATTCACGATCTGGTGTGTAATCCGCCAGCTAACCCCAAGTGATGGAGTTTACTGTGCGGCCAGTTGGTCGGCAAGCAATCCGGCCGCGGTGGCGAAGAAGGTCGATTTGTTCCACTTCATGATGGCCCGGAAGTTATCGAAGACCAGGAATGTTGGGTTGCCCGCTCCACCCGGCTGGATCAACGCCCCCTCGCCCGCCTGGGTCGGCAGTTCCTGCCCGTCCGTGCGGCGGATGCCCAGCGCCTGCCATTGGGCCGAGGGTTTGGTCGCATCCGGATTGATCAGCGTTGGGTCGAGATTCGCGGGCACGTCGACCTTCACGCCCCACGGCTGTTCCGGCTTCCAGCCGGAACGCGCCAGATAATTGGCCGCCGAGGCCAGCACGTCGGCCGGCGTGCCCCAAATGTCACGCCGTCCGTCGCCATCGAAGTCGATTGCATTGTTGTTAAAGCTGGAGGGCATGAACTGGTTCTGGCCCATCGCGCCGGCCCATGACCCGCGCATTTCCGCGACCGTGATGTGGCCCTCGTTTAAGATTTTAAGGGCGTTGAACAGTTCCTTGCGGAAAAACGCGCTTCGCCGTCCATCGTAAGCCAGCGTAGCCAGCGCCGCGATGACGGGAAACGTGCCTTGCTTTTCGCCGAAGCTCGATTCGATTCCCCACAGCGCGACCAGATACTGGGGCTGCACGCCGAAGCGGCCTTGGATCTGATAGAGCAGCTCCTTGTTCTGCGCCATGAGCTGGCGGCCTTTTTCGATGCGCGCCGGCGGCATGGTGATTTCAAGGTAGCGCTCGAAGGTGACCGTGAACTCGGTTTGCCTGCGGTCTAATTCTATGACGCGCGGGATCGGCGCCAGGTCCTTGCCCAACGCGGCGTTGACCGTTGCCTGGGAGATTCCTTGCTGCAGGGCTTCCTTGCGCACCCCGTCGAGCCAAGTCGCGAAATCCTTGTTGTTGCCTTGCGCCGCGGCGGCGGGCGGAAAGAGAAATGCCAACGACAGAACCCCGGCGGCGAGAAGCGTCATCAGGGCACGGGATCGAATCATCAGGTCATTCCTCAAGGCTTGGTGTTCATCGCTCGGCTGCGATATGTGCCATGGGTTGCCGCCGTGTGCAAACGCAACGTGAACGCGTGTGTCTTACCGCGAGGCCGCGTGCGCGGGAGGATGCGCGTGTGAGCCTGTTCACGCGCGTCCGCGCTTCCGGCTGGCGCCGCGCCGAGCCGCTGAGCAGGAAAAGAAAGAGGCCCGCCGTAGCATCGGCGAGCCTCCTTACCAACTTTCCGTGCGAGCGATCAGTTCAGGCCGAGGCCCAGCACCGGCTTGAAGAACGGCGCGGCCGCGAGCTGGATGCCCGAATTGCCGTCGAGGCTTGAGCTATCGCCCGGCTTCTTCGAACCGCCCTTCTTGTCGTGGCCCGTCTTCTTGCCGCCCTTGTGGTTTTCCTTGCTGGCCTTGTCGCCCTTATGACCGCCGTGTTCGCCGCCTTTGCTTGGCGAAGCGGGCGTTGCGGGCGTGGCCTGTGTGCCGGTGGAAGGCTGCGAAGGCGTGGCCGGCGTCGCCGGGGTGGCCTGGGCCATCGCGGACAGAGGCAGCGCGACAACCGCAGCAACCAGCATCATGGTCTTGAGGCGAATCATCTCGGTGTTCTCCCTGGGTTTCCCCGGTGGCGCGGCGGACATTCCGCCGCGTTTCATGCCAAAGAACATAGGGCGCTTACGCTCTCCCGCATCTTTCGGCGGGGTTAAATCTGGTCCATCAAGGTGGCGGAAAAACGGTGGATTTAGCCCTTTTTCGGCCATCATCCGGCGCGTTCAGGCGCCCGCCGTGGCCTGCTCCAACTCTTCCTGACAGGCCAGCCAGTCTTCCTCGGCCGTGGCCAGGTTGCGTTGAACGGCAGCGGCCTCCCGGCCGAGGTCGGCGGCCTGCTTGCCCTCCCCTTCGTAGATTTTGGGATTGGCGAGCGCCTTCTCCAGTTCCGCCTTGCGGGCGGTCAGCCGGACGACCAGCGCCTCCGCGTCCGTCGCGCGCTTGCGCAGCCGCTTGTCCGCCGCCGCAGCCTTGCGCTGTATCTTGCGCTCGGCTTTTTCCTCGTCCGTCGGCCGTGTGTTGCCTCGACCACCACCCGCGTTTCCGCGCTGGGACAAGAGAAGAGCGCGATAGTCCGCCATGTCGCCTTCGAATGGCGCGACCTTGCCATCCGCCACCAGCCACAGACGGTCGGCGACCAACTCGACCATATGCGGGTCATGACTCACCATCACGACCGCGCCCTTGTAGGCGTTGAGCGCCTGCACCAACGCTTCGCGTGAAGCGATGTCGAGATGGTTGGTCGGTTCGTCGAGGACGAGGATATGCGGCTTCTCGCTGGTGATGAGCGCGAGCATGAGACGCGCCTTCTCACCGCCCGAGAGATCGCCCACACGCGTTTCCGCGCGGATCTGGGAGAATCCGAAGCGTCCCAGATGTGCGCGCAGCCGTTCCGGCAGCTCTTTCGGGAGCTTGCGCGACATCTCGATCACGGGCGTCGCGTCCAAATCCAGTTCTTCGGCCTGGTGCTGGGCGAAATAGCCGACGCGCAGCTTGCCCGAGCGCACGATTTCGCCGCCCATGGGTGCGAGACGTCCAGAGATGAGCTTGGCCAAGGTGGACTTGCCGTTGCCGTTGGCGCCGAGCAACGCGATGCGGTCGTCGTCGTCCAGACGCAGGGACAAGCCTTCAAGCACCCGCCGCCCGTCGTAGCCGACGGCGACGCCGTTCACGCTCAAAAGTGGCGGCGCCAAGGGATCGGGGTCGGGGAAGTCGAAAACAACGTTACCCTCGCCTTGATGCTCGGGGATAGGCTGCATGCGCGCCAGCATCTTCAGGCGCGATTGCGCTTGGCGCGCTTTGCTAGCCTTGTAGCGGAAGCGGTCGACGAAGGCCTGAATACGGGCGCGCTGTGCGGCCTGCTTCGAGCGCGCCTTGGAGTCGAGTTCCAGGCGCATGCGCCGTGTCTCTTCAAAGCGATCGTAATTGCCCCGGTAGAGCGTCAGCTTGCCGTTCTCCAGATGCAGGATTTCGTCCACCGCGCGGTTCAGCAGGTCGCGGTCGTGACTGATCAGCAGGATCGTACCCGGATAGGTGCGCAGGTAATCCTCGAGCCACAGGCTGGCTTCCAGATCGAGGTGGTTGGTGGGTTCGTCGAGCAGTAGCAAGTCGGGCCGCGTGAATAGGAGCGCGGCCAAAGCCACGCGCATGCGCCAGCCGCCGGAGAAATCGCTGCACGGGCGCGCTTGGGCGTCTTCGTCGAATCCGAGTCCGGCTAGAATACGCGCGGCGCGCGCGCGCGCGCGGTGCGAGTCCTTTTCCTCCAGACGGGTGTGGATTTCGATGATGCGATCGGGATCGGTCGCCGTCTCGGCTTCGGCCTCGAGCGCGGTCAATTCCTTGTCGGCGGCCAGCACCGTGTCGATCAGGCTGGTTGGACCGCCGGGCGCCTCCTGAGTCGTCACGCCGACGTGCCAGCGCTGCGGCACCTCGATATCGCCGCCGTCGGAATCCAGCTCGCCCATGATCAGCTTGAACAGCGTGGTCTTGCCCGTGCCGTTACGCCCCACCAGGCCGACGCGGTGGCCTGCGTCGATGGTGGCGCTGGCGCCGTCCAAAAGGACGCGCGCGCCGATGCGATAGGTGAGATTCTCGATGCGAAGCATGGGGATTGTTCAGGTGGGGCCGCCGATGGCCGGGAACATGGCATGCCCGTCCGACAAAACAAGCCGTTAATCTATCGTTTACCCGAGCAGACCTGGTTGAGGAGCTGCTCGTTGACCGATCCAGCCCCGGGCGTGAGATAGGTCAGCCTGTTGTCCGGGACCGCAACCGTTTCGAGCGCCTGTCCCGCCCCGTCCCCTTCCGCGTGGTAGCGCATCTCGGACAGGGCGTAGGTTCGGTTCGCGCAATCATATCGCTCGACGGAAACGGTCGAACGGTATGGCTTGGCGACGGTGGTGCTCGTGCGTTGCGATTCGTAGCGCGTCAGCGTGCGCGCCGTGACCGTGCGTCCCTGCGTGTCGAGGTTTGCCATGTCGACGAAATACTGAGCCCCTTCGCCGTTCGCCACGCGTGTCCACGTGGCGGCTCGCGCCGTCTTGGGCGGCCGAGAAGCGGTATCTTCGCGCGGGGCGGCAATCTGGCCGGCCCGCGCGGCCGGTTTGGGCTTGGCGGCCGGCTTCGGCGCCGCGCGAAGCTGTTGCAATCGTTTCAAGGCATCTTGCTTGCTGGAAAAACTGCGCCCCGCCAATGGCGGCCGCTCGCACTTATAACTAGCGGACGCGTAGTCGTTGCGGCAGCCCAGCTCGTCGAGACGCCCCGTGTTCGTGGCTCCCGGCGCAGGCGGCGCGGGTTGAGCACTGGCGGAAAACGCCCATGCCGCGAATGCGGCCGCCAGCAAGGTCGTCAGGTCTTTTGGTTGGAGCACGGCCAAAAATCCCTTCGGCAGCGCCCCCGGTGCATCATCATATGGCCCATCGGTCGCCAGAGGTCCATATTCGATATCGTCCCTTCACCCGGCTCCGGCCCATGATCCAAGTCACGCCCCGCATCGCCATCGACCCACGGGAACTCATCGAGACCTTCGTTCACGCTTCCGGGCCGGGTGGGCAGAACGTGAACAAGGTGTCGAGCGCCGTTCAGCTTCGCTTCAACGTTCGGTTCTCGCCGTCGCTGCCCGAGGATGTGCGGGCGCGCCTTGTGCGTCTGGCTGGCCGCCGCCTGACGCGCGATGGAGATTTGGTCATCGTGGCCCAAAGCCATCGCACCCAGGCGCGGAACCGCGCGGAAGCCTTGGAACGGCTATTCGAATTGATCCGCCAAGCCGCCGTGCCGCCGGTACGCCGCCGCGCGACCAAGCCGACCAAGGCGTCCAAGGCGCGGCATCGCGAGGCAAAGAGCCGGCGTGCCATGACCAAGCACATGCGCGGCCGTCCGAGAGAGGATTAGACGCGCAAAGGAAAAGGCGGCGCTGCCGGGGGGACATACGCCGCCTTCTTGAACAGCACTCCTTGGGGGCAATTCGTGCTGCCTATAGCGAACAACACCGCAATCGGGATTTTGTTCCGAAGTTCGGATTCGATAATTATGGTGATATTTCAAATCCTTAACTGCTTAAGATCGTCTCGCGCAAAAAAATATCGGCGTTGCGATTGACCGTTTCGCACGCCAATACTCCCGCGCCGGATGGGTGGCCGAGCGGTTGAAGGCACCGGTCTTGAAAACCGGCAAGGGCGCAAGCCCTTCGTGGGTTCGAATCCCACCCCATCCGCCAATTTTCTTTCCACCCTTCAGGCCCATATGCGCGTTTAACACTCCGGATTGATCACTCGCGCGAATGCAGGACTTTTGATGCCTCTCCCGACCGGAGCATTCGAGCGCTCGCTGACGCAGGACGGACGCTACCGCCTGTTGGTCGAGGCCGTAACGGACTACGCGATCTACATGCTCGATCCGACGGGCATCGTCATGAGTTGGAACGCGGGCGCGCAACGGTTCAAAGGCTATACGAGCGCGGAAATCATCGGCCAGCACGTCTCGCGCTTCTACACCGACGAAGACCGGCAAAACGGTCAGCCCGAGCGCGCGCTCGAAATCGCGGCGCACGAAGGTAAGTTCGAAGGCGAAGGCTGGCACGTGCGCAAGGACGGCGCGTGCTTCTGGGCCCATGTCGCGATCGACGCTATCCGAGATCCCGCGGGGAACCTGGTCGGTTTCGCCAAGGTCGTGCGCGATCTGACGGAACGGCGGCAGGCGGACCTTGTCTTGCGACGAAGTGAAGAGCAGTTCCGCCTGCTCGTGCGGGGCGTCACCGACTATGCCATTTATCTTTTGGACCCCGAGGGCCGCATCACCAGTTGGAACTTGGGCGCCGAGCGCATCAAAGGTTATGCGCCGGGCGAGATTATTGGCGAGCACTTTTCCCGTTTCTATACCGATGAAGATCGCGCCGCTGGCGCGCCGAGGCTCGCGCTTGAAACCGCTCTGCGCGAAGGGCGTTTCGAGAAAGAAGGTTGGCGCGTCCGTAAGGGCGGCGAGCGCTTCTGGGCCAACGTCATCATTGATCCCGTTCGCAACGATGACGGTATCCTGATCGGCTTCGCCAAGGTCACGCGCGATATCACCGAGCGCAGGAACGCCCAGGTCGAATTGGAACAGGCGCGAGAGGCATTGTTCCAGTCGCAAAAGATGGATGCCATCGGCCAGCTTACCGGCGGCATCGCCCATGACTTCAACAATCTTCTCATGGCGATCAGCAGCAGCCTGGAAATTGTCGGCAAGCGCCTGCCGGACGGCCCCAATATCGCGCCGTTTTTGGACAATGCCATGCAGGCTGCCCAGCGTGGCGCGGCTCTGACCCAGCGCATGTTGGCCTTTGCCCGACGGCAGGAGCTGGAAGCCGTCCCGGTGGACATTCCCGCCTTGGTGCAGGGGATGAGCGATCTTCTCCGGCGCACCCTTAGTCCACAAATCTCGATCGAATTGCGGTTCCCCCTCTCCCTTCCTCGCGCCCGCGCGGATGCGAACCAGTTGGAGATGGCCCTCCTCAATTTGGCGGTGAACGCGCGGGACGCCATGCCCCAAGGCGGACCGATCGCCATCGAAGCACGGGAAGAGCGGGTTGTGGAAAGCGCAGGCGCCCTTTCGCCCGGCCTCTATATCTGCTTGTCGGTGATCGACGCCGGAGAAGGCATGGACGAGGTTACGCTGGCCCGCGCCGTAGAGCCGTTCTTCACCACCAAGGGGATCGGTAAGGGAACCGGGCTTGGCTTGCCGATGGTGCATGGCTTGGCGGCGCAATTCGGCGGTCAGTTCGTTCTCAAGAGCGTGCTAGGCCGGGGCACGACAGCGGAGATCTGGCTGCCGGTGGCCGATGCTCCCGCCGGGGTGGCGGACCTTCCGGTCCCGCCGGAGCCGGCCGCGATGCGGCCGCTCGTCGTGATGGTGGTCGATGACGACGCTTTGGTCCTGATGAACACCGCCGCCATGCTGCAAGAGCTCGGTCACACTGTCATCGAGGCCGCGTCTGGAATGGATGCGCTAGAGCGGCTGCGCGATGGGGCGGCCGTTGACCTGATGATCACCGACCAGGCCATGCCGCGCATGACCGGCGTCCAATTGATCGCGGCCGTGCGTGCCGAGCAGCCGGGGCTACCCATCATCCTGGCGACGGGCTATGCGGAACTACCGGTGGGGGCGGACGTCGCGGTGCCGCGTCTGGCCAAGCCCTTCCGGCAAAAGGACCTGATGGCCGTCATCGCCGAGGCCGTGCCTGCCCCGCGACCGCCGGTTACTTCCCAAGCTGGTTGATGGCGGCTTTGAAGGGTTCGCTCGGAATCCGGATGTAGCCGGAATAAGGCTCGTCCATCTCCACGATCATATAAAGTGCTCCGCCGACCGAAAGTGCGCAGACGAACAGCGCCGCGATAACGGAGGCATTGCGCGGCGCGAAAACGCCGAAGCTGATGAAAACGACGGTCAGCCAGAACACCAGGACGGCCAGGAACGGCCACTGGATTCGCCCGCTCATTTGCTCCAGCAGAAGCCACCGGCTTTCCGCGATCTTGTCGGCGGCGCGAAGCGCATTGTTTTTGAGAAATTGTTGGCGTTCATCCTTCGGTTGCAGGTTGAAGATCTGATCCTGCAATCTTTCGATGCCGCGATCATCTCCGATCGCGTGCCAATCGACGTTGGGCTCCGCGGACGGATCGCCCTCCTCGGCCCAAATGGCTTGCATCCGGGCTTCGGTAACCAAGCGCAGATACTCGCGGATGGCTTTGGCTTCGGGCCCGTACTGGGACAAGATCCGGTCCAGCACGATGATGTCCGCGGCGGTCTGACGCAGTTCTGTATCCTTGGTATCGAACCCAGTCTTGGCGGTTGAGATCAGCAGGCTGACCACCAATGCCGAGATGGTGGCCATCATGGCCATGGCGACCTTGATGACGTCCTTGGATTCGCTGCTTAAATGATGCTGGGGCAAGGTTCGCCCCGCCAGCATGCCGATAAGCGCGCCCGCGAAGGCGCACAGCGCGACCAGTCCGCCGATCACGAAGGGGTTCATGCTGTTTCGCGCTCGTTTGGGATGAGAGTCCGGGCGAACGAAGGCTGGTCCGATAAGTTGGCACGGGATTCGATACTGCGCAATTCTACTCTCCCGTCCGCCGGACCCCGCAGCGGTATCGCATCAAAATTTTCCTCGCCGTCCTTGCGTTAGGGGCGTAGCGCCGCCCGCTTTACATCCCCCGCGGCCCCCGGCTCTATGATCGTCGGCATAAATGGACGGGGGATGACGTGACGGTCGAACGCCATGACGTGGTGATCGTCGGTGGGGGTATCGCGGGGTTGGTGGCGGCCTGGGCGCTGCGTGACCGCGACGTGGTGTTGATCGAGGCCAAGGACCGTGTCGGTGGGCGTATTTTCAACAAGCGCCGCGATCACAATTGGATGATCACGGGCGCCCATTTCATCGGCGGGCCGGATTCGCCCATGGGCCAATTGGCCGCCGAGTTGGGGCTCGAGACTATTCGCGCCGAGGGAGAGATGGCGACCGTCTGGAAGGATGGGCGCTTGGTGCGCGGTGGCCGGTTCGAGACTTATCCGTTCCGCATTCCCCTGTCGCTGGCCGGCCGCCTGTCTCTGATCCGGACGGGCATCCGCTTGCGGCTGGCAAACATGCGTGCCCGGCGTTACTCGGACGATCCGATCCGGGGCCTCGACGGATTTGACGGGCCGGCGGTGACCGTCGCGGGCCATCCCGGCCTCGACGCGGAAACGTTCGACAAGACGCTCGGCCGCATGCATCCCGAGGTCGAAGCCATCATGCGCACCATCGTCAACCGCGTGACGGCCGAATCGCATGAGATGTCCGGGCATTTCGGCGCGGCGCTCGTCGGCAATCTGTGGGCCAAGAAGACAATGGACCGCCGTACCA
Organism: uncultured Alphaproteobacteria bacterium; assembly: GCA_902826885.1. Lineage (GTDB taxonomy): Bacteria > Pseudomonadota > Alphaproteobacteria > CADEGL01 > CADEGL01 > CADEGL01. The sequence continues at coordinate 11,679 of CADEGL010000039.1, forward strand.
TCCTGGGCGGGCTGACGGAACTGACCGAGGCCATCGCCCAACGATTGGGCAATCGCGTGATGCGCGATGCGCCCGTCGAGGCGGTCGTGGCGGACAAGGACGGCGTCACCGTGCGCGCGATTCAAGGCGGGAAAGAAGTGATGATCGCGGCGCGTTATGCCATCGTGGCGACCCCCGCGCCCATCACGCGCCGCATCGTCGCGGGTTTGCCCGGCGACAAGGCGGCCGCGCTCGATGCCGTGCGCTATGGCCCGTACCTCAACATGGCCATGCTGACCAACGAAGTTGGGCCGATGTCCTATGACGACATCTACATGGTTGGCGTTATCGATCGTTCCTTTTGCATGCTCTACAACACGATGAACCCCGTGCGGCGGAAGGGCGCGCCCCGCACGCCGGGCGGCGCTTTGGTGGTGCATTCGGGCGCCCACCAGGCCGCTGCCCTCCTCAAACGCACCGATGATGAGATCCGCGACATTTTTCTGAAGGACGTCTACGAGATCTTTCCCGAGACACGCGGCATCGTGACCGAGACATGGGTGCAGCGCTGGGAGTTGGGTTATCCCTATTGGCCGCCCGGCCGGCTCGGTTTCCAGGAGGCTTTGGCGCGGCCGTTTGGCCCGATCCACTTTTCCGGCGACTATGTGGGTTATGCCTCGACCGGCCCGACCAGCCAAAGTTCCTTTCTGGCCGCCCGGGAAGTGCGTAAGAAGCTTGAGGCTGCGTAAGCAGCCGACGAACGGAGCCCGCCATGCCCGCGTTCTTTGTCCCTGACCGTTTCGCCCACGCCAATCTCTACGTCTCGGACATGGAGCGTTCGCTCGCGTTTTATCGCGATGTGTGCGGCTTGAACGAGGTTTACCGCGAACCCGAGATCAACGCGGGCTTCCTGAGCAACGGTTCGTCGCATCACGACATCGCCGTCATGCAGATCTCGAACCGTGCCGCGGTCGGACGGGACGGCAAGGTTCAGAACACCATGGCGCGCGGCCGCGTGCCCGGCCTCAACCATCTGGCCTTCCGTATGAAAAGCGAAGCCCGGATGGTGGATGCCTACCGGCGCGCGCGCGAAGGCGGCTTGGCGGTCGAACGCGCGCTCGACCACGGCATGTCGCACAGCATCTATCTGCTGGACCCGGATTTAAACGGGATCGAGTTCTATACCGATATCGTCCCGGATTGGCGCGCTTTTTACAAAAGCAAGGACCACGCGTTGATCAGCGCGCGATGGGACCCGCTGGCGGCCCCGCCCCTGCCCGACATCGATGTTCCGCCGCCTGTGTTCGATCATGTCGCGTCGGCGCCTTTGCATCCGCGGGAGATCCGTGGCGCGACGCTCGTGGTGAAGGATCTCTCCCGAGTGCTCGGCTTTTATGGCGATGTTGCCGGTCTCGCCGTGGCGGCGCATGACTCGAAGGAAGGTGTCGTACTCCTCTCGGTACCCGGCGCGAAGGAGCCGTGCCTGGCGCTCGTCGCCGCGCGTGCGGGCGAGGCCGCCGGACTCAAAAGTCTCTGGTTCTCGTTGAAATCGACATCGCCGGTGTTGGCGGGCGACGGCGGTGCCGGCATGGCTCGAAAAACGGATGGCCGCGGACGTCTCGAACGTCTCGGCTTGCGCGATCCCGATGGTACGACCTTGCTATTCTTTATCGAAGGTCTGCCAGGAATTGCGGCTCGCGACGCGGTGATGATGGCTGCTTAGACGAAAGGCAGGGCCGCTTTAAGAGGCCCTGCCTTTCTCCACCTTAGACAGGTCGATTAGCGCCAGACAGGTTTGCCCAGATCGATCTGGTCCTCATTGGTCAACGCACCGGTCGCGGCACCCGCCGCGCCGCCGATGGCGGCGCCCGCTAACGGCGCACCCACCAGCGCGCCGCCGACGGCACCGGCGCCAGCGCCGATCGCGCCGCCGCTAAGCGCGCGGTCGCCGGTGCTCTGGCCGCAAGCCGTCAGCGCAGCAGCCGTCAAAAACATCGCAACAAGAGGAATAACCTTCTTCATGATCAAACTCCTTCTTAACCCCTAGAACCCCTGATCGATAGGTCTACCCTTTCAACGTCGATCGCGACGGATTGGTTCCTCCCGAATGGGGCGCCAAGGTTTTGACAAAGTTCGATCCGTCGCCGCGTAAAAAAAGCCCGCGAGGATCACTCCTCGCGGGCCTCGTTTTGCGATCAGCCGCGGCTAGTGCTTATTCGGTTCCTGACGCTGGCCGGGCTTCATGCGGTTCTGCTCCGCATTGCGGTCCTGGCCCTGCTGCCCCTGACCGGAACGATTTTCCTGGCTCTGCCCCTGTTTATGTTGCGGGCTCTGATTCTGCTGAGGGTTTTGGCCCTGCTGCGGCTGGTTCTGCTGTTGCGGATTCTGCGGGTTCTGGTTCGGCATCATGTGCTCCTCATTAGGGGGACATAGGAGCAACCTGTGCCAAAAGGAATCAGTTCCGTTGGAACCCTCCCACCGGCCGGCCTGTTCGGCTCTTTTTTGGAACATTCTTCATGGCGCGATGGTTGCGCCTTAGCCAATCAACAATGTGGATTTCATGCTGACGCAGCTCAACCCGCCTCTTCCGCTTAAGACGTCCAAGGGACCGGGACTGGCCCATTTCGTCATCGATTACGGGCCGGAGAGTCATTTGATGTGGGTCGTGTTTCTCGATGCGGATGGCACGTGCTGGACTGTTCCCAATCCAGAAATCCGCATGGCGCCGAATTGGTCCTTCAATCGCCGCCCGGCGATTGAAGGGGATTCGGCGAAGCAGGCGAATGGACACGACGGCGTCGTCAACCACCCGGCCTTGCGCACGCGTTGAAGACGTTCAATTCGGATTTTTCGTAAGCTCGGACAGGCGTATACGCTGCCGTCCCACTGCGTCGAAATTCCTTGGGTCGAGCCAACGTTCATAAGCCTGCTTCAAGGCCGGCCATTCCGTATCGATGATCGAAAACCAAGCCGTGTCCCGATTGCGGCCCTTATAGACGATGGCCTGCCGGAAGATCCCTTCGAAACGGAAGCCCAGGCGCAAGGCGGCCGCGCGGGACGGCGCGTTGCGTGAATCGCACTTCCATTCGTAGCGGCGGTAGCCCAGTTCGTCGAACACGCGCCGCATCATCAGGAACATCGCCTCGGTTGCGGCGGAGGTGCGCTGCAGGCTTGAGGCCAGCAGGATGTGACCCACCTCGATGACGCCGTTGGCCGGATCGATGCGCATGAATGAGGCCGTGCCCACGGCTTTGCCGGTGCCTTGATCGACGATGACATGAGGCATGGGATCTCCAGCCTCGGCGAGCTTCGTGAGCCAGGCGCGGTAGGCTTCGCGCTCGATGTAGTCAACGGACAGATAAGTCCAGTCCCGTCCGTCGGCAGCTTTGCTGAAGGCGGCGTGCATGTCGTCGATGTGGCGGGCCGCGTCCAGGGGCTCGACGCGGCAAAGGCGGCCCACCATGGGCGTCTTGGGCGGCTTTGGGCGTGGTGCCCAGTCGGGCACAGGTGCGCCGACCGGCTGGCCGAATTGGTTGCGGTGCGATCCGTCTTCCGCCTTACCCATGTGCGTTCCCCGGTCTTTAAAAGTGCGGGACACCTTGGCGTAGCGGCCACGGACAGGAAAGGTCCAATCCAGAACAAGCCGTTGGAGCCGCTTTCCCCGCTGCGCACCACAAACTGTAAAAAACCTATGGAACAGTCGCGACGCGAGGGAACATCACGGCCAGAGTTGCGTTTGGTTGAAAAGATAGGAGTTGGCGCCGGCATATTCCGGCGGTTTCGCGATCCGGGGATGAACGATGGTCAATCTCGTCATGGACGAAGAACGCGAGCATCGGCATTTCAACAGTACGGCCTTCGCGCAGATTGGGCGTTGGCTGATGACTGTCCTGATCATCTTCTTGGGGCTTTCCGGGCCGGCTCTTTGCTACATCAAAGCTGTCGAGCCGCCCGCGGAATAGCCGTCCGTGATGGTCAAGCGTCGCGGAGATGCCGCTCGATACGAGGCACCAGGTCTTGGTGCTGAAAGATGTCCGACGTAACGTCGATACCCCGATAATTCGGCGCTTCTTCGCGGTCCAGGCGACGCAACCGCCATTGGGGACCTTCCTTCACGATATGCGCGCGCACGGCGCCGTCGACGACGACGGCGAATTTGGTCGGCTGGTCAAAGCGGATGAGGATTGCGGACATGGAAATGCGCTCCGTCTGATGTGTCCCCTTTCCGGTAATTATGGGCACATCCGGATTTATCCAACGGGACATTCCTGTGACATTCGGCGGCTTAACCCCTTGGTAAATCTACGCCCGCGCGTGCGGAACGTGAGGCGGCGAGCAGGCGTGGAACGTCTCGGGTAACTGGTGGCGCTGGCAAAGGTGTCCCAGCGCATCCAAAAGCCGTTGCGGCGTCAACTTGGACAATCGCGCGCGGTGCTCGTCGCCAAAGACGCGACGGCCCTGCCCGTCCAGTTGAATCGTGTTCCAGAGATAGGCGCGCGCCAGAAGCCAGTTTTTCCGCTCCATGGCATTCACGGCCGACGCTAGAAGGTTTCGCTCGCTCCACGTCAATTGCCGCCGTTCCGCATCCACCGCCTCTATGATCGACGCAATACAGCCGGACAGATGAGACAAAGCGTCATCGCCCGTGGCGGAACCGAGTTCCAACGAATCCAGCTTTTTATTGAGTCGCTCCACATTCATCGTAAGGCCGCCACACCTTCCCATCCATTTTGCATTTGCCGGCTCGCATTCTCCTAACCGCTTGGTTGCAGTGAGGTTCCATATGGAACTCAATATTTCGGCTTATGGATTAAGAAGGCGTGGATGCTTTCGAGTTTAAGATATTAAGAATATTGCCATTTCTGGGCAGATTGCCCTGAAGCGGCGGCGGCGCGGCCGTCGGCTTGGTGGCGGCTAGGCGGATATGGTGCCTATGGTGGTCCTAGCGGCGGCGAACCGAACTCGCCTTCTTCTTCGCATGGCTTCCGCGCTGTGATGCAGGCTAGAGCACGCCGAACACCCGCCATAATGCAAGGATCAACAGCAGTCCCAGGCCAATGGCCAGGCACACCGGCCCGTCTCGCCGTCCCTGACGGATGGCCAGGAGGACCGCGCCGATGAAAGCGAACAGCATGCCGAGGAATTGAAGCGTGACGGGCAGCATCGAGCCCTCCTTCGCGTTCATGCCGTCTCTACTAAGTCGCGGCCAGTGCTTTTGGTTTCAGGAACCCCGGCATGCTTTCCGCAGTTTCTCCACGAAACCGCTTCGATGGAGAGCTTTGAATGCCCAAGAGGCCCCTTACCCGCACCAATAGCGATCGTCCTCGCCGCGTCGGGCCGGAGGATGAGGACCGGCAGAGCCAGCTGGACGATGGCAAGCACGAGACTGTCGAGGATGTCTTGAAGGACGGCGGGAGGCGCGCAACCGAAGAAGCCGCGGGCGATACGGATTGCGGTGGCTTGCCCCGCCGCTAAGGCAACGCGAAGTCGAAGACGAACCGTGTCCCGTGTGGCACGGGAGGGCGGCTCTCCGCGGCATCCAATTTGGAAACCATGGCCTGAACGATCGTGCGGCCGAGTCCACCCCGTTTCGTCCGAAGCGCGTCTTCCGGCGGCATGCCGATGCCTTCGTCCTCGACGATCAAGGTCGCGTTTTTCTCATCCTTCCGCCGCAGCTCGACGCGAATCGGGCCGTTGCCGTCCGGATAAGCATGTTTTCGTGCGTTAAGCACCAATTCCGTCACGATCATGCCGACGGCCACCGCCCGGTCGGGGGTGGTCATCATTTCGTCGGCGTTGAATTGGACCTGATTTACGGACTCGTCTTCCATCGCGCGAGAGATATCGTCCATCAAGAGCCGAAGATAATCGCCGAGCGCGACGGCCTGCACGTCGGTGGAGTTGTAAAGACGGCGATGCACTTGGCCAATGGCCGCGACGCGGCTGCCGGCGGCCAGCAACGCGTCCTTCACGTCGGGGTTGGATTGGGCGTGGGCCTTCATATTAAGCAGCGATACGGCCAGTTGAAGGCTGTTGCTGACACGATGATTGACCTCGCGCATCAGCAAGGCACGCTCGTTTGCCAATGCCTCGAACTTATCGCGCGCTTCTCGCACTTCGGCCTGCGCGGCCTCGCGCAGCAAGCGCAGCTCCCGCGCGGCCAACGATGATTCGATGGCCGCGCGTAGAAGCGGCAGGAATGTGCCCGAGACGTCCTTGATCACATAGTCAGCCGCTCCCGCTTTCAACGCGGCCACCGCGACGCGCCCCTCCGTAGTGCCCGTGACGTAGACGACCGGAGGTGGATTCGGCCGTTTCCGAATCTCGCCGAGGGTCGCCAGGCCGTCCTTGCCTTCCATGTAATGATCGAGCGCGACCAGGTCGAACTCCCGCTCGCTCAGGCACCGCAGGCCGTCGGCGCCGCAGGTCGCCGTCTCGACCTCATAGCCGTAGCGCGCCAGATGCTTCTGGACGAGACGTCCGATCCCGGCGTCGTCGTCGATATAGAGAATGCGCGTGGGAGCTTTGTCGTTCATGCAGCCGGAACTTGGATCACCGCGAAGAACAATCCCAATTGGCGGATCGCGTTGGCGAAGTTGTCGTAGTTGACCGGTTTCGTAATGTAGACATTGGCGCCGAGATCATAGCAGCGCTGGATTTCCGCCTTGTCATCCGTCGTGGTCAAGACGACGACGGGTGTGCATCGCAGGCCGGGCGATTCCTTGACCCGTCTTAGAATTTCGGTACCGCTCATGTCTGGAAGGTTCAAATCTAACAGAATGAGCAGCGCCTTGCCTTGGGCGATGCTGTCCTTGCCTTCGCCGAACAGGTAGTTCACGGCGTCGGTACCGTTGGTGAAGGACGTGATGGGGTTGTTGACGCCCGCGCGCCGGATATTCTTTTCGATCAAACGCGCATGGCCCTCGTCGTCTTCGATCATCACGATCGTCACGAGTTTTTCGTTCATCTTTCCTCTCAATCCTCCAAGACCAGCGCGCGGGGCAGGATGACGGTGAACACGCTGCCCTTGCCCAGCTCGCTATCGATTCCAATGCGCCCGCCCAAGCGCCGGACCAGCATGCGCACATGCGCCAGTCCGATGCCCTCGCCCGGCCGATCCTGTTGGCCCGAGCGACGGAAAAGCTCGAAAATCCGTTCGCTGTCCTTGACGTCGATGCCGCGCCCGTTGTCGCTCACGCGAACGATGACGAAATTGCCCTTCTCGGTGGCGGAGACTTCGATCTCGCCCTTCACGCCCGGGCGCAGGTACTTAAGGGCATTGTCGAGAAGATTCGAGAAAATCTGCTCGATCGCCAGGCGATCCGTGGCGATCGTCGGCAAGGGCCGGATCGAGATGGTGGCATCGGTCGATTGGAGCTGATGGGCCAGCGTGCTGCGGATGGAACGGATCGTGGCGTCCAGATCGATCGGCTCGACCTTGAACTCCTGATGGCCGACCCGGGACAAGCGCAGAATCGCCGTGATGAGCCGGTCCATTTTGCCAATGGCGGTCTTGATGAAACCCAACGCTTCATCGAAGTCCTTTCCGGTCTCCTCGATTTCCGCCTGAGCGCCGCTTGCCTTCACGCGGTCGAACATATCTTGCCGCAGCGCCTCGAGTTCGCTGGTGAAGCCCATGATGTTCACCAGGGGGGACCGGAGGTCGTGGCTCACGATATAGGCGAAGCGCTGAATCTCCTGGTTGGCGGTCTGGAGGGCCGCAGTGCGTTCCTGAACCCGCTCCTCCAGGCTCACGTTGATCAGTTCGAGTTGCTTTTGCGCCTCCCGCTGTATGGCCGCGGCGCGGCGCACCTCGGCGACGGAAACAGTCGCCAGAAATATGATCATCAGGCCGCCGGCCAAACTCACGCCCAACAGCCATAAGCGGGTGTCTCGCGCATCTTTGCTGCGCGCCGCCAAGAGTTGGTTTTCCTCAAAGCGCATCCGGTCGATCACACCGATGATAGCGAGCGATACCGACGGATCGTCTTCGTTTCGCATTAAAGCCAGCGCTTTGTCGGGCCGGCCGTCGATCGTCAAGGATACCGGCGCCTGCAGTTCTTTTACGCGCAGGTCGATGAGGGACTTCAACTGGTCGGCCCGCTGGATCTGTGGAGAGTTGTCGCCCAGCAGCGTTCTCAGCTTGTCATAGGTGCCGGGAATGTCATCCAGGGCCCGGCGGTAGAGGTCGAGATACGCGGACGACCCGGTCAGGACATAGCCATATTGGCTGCTTGTCGCGCGGTGCATGAGAAGCTGAATCTCGGAAAGCTGACCACCGACTTCCACCGTATGGGTTACCCAATCGGCATCACGTTTGGCCTCATCGAAGAGCCAGACCGAGACACCGCACATGATAACGAGGATGACGAAGCCCGCGGAAAGCATCCAGACGTGCCGCGCGCCTCGCAGCCTGCCGCGAGCCGGGTGGGGGATCGTGGATGTGAGAGCGGTCATTGTCCCGGCCATCAATTTACGCTCTGAGCGAGTGCGTCACGGATAGCCTGTGCCAGAGCCGCGGGTGCGAACGGTTTGGCCAGGAAAGACGTGCGCGGCCCCGGCGCGGCGCTCATCGTTCGCCGTTCGTCGTAGCCCGTGACGAAAATGATGCGCACGTCTGGGCGCAAGGCGCGAACTTCAGCGGCCAGCTCCACGCCTGGGATATCGGGCAGGCCGATATCCGTGATCAGAATGTCCGCCCCGCCCCCGGCGCGTAAATAATCCAACGCAGCCGAGCCGTTGGCCGCGGCTGTGGTTGCATATCCCAGGTCCTTCAAGGTTTCGATGGAGGACAGGCGCATCAACTCGTCATCGTCCACGAACAGGATGCGCACCTGCGTGGCTGATTTACCGGCACATGGGGTTGCGGACATGCAATAGCGTACCGGGGGCTGGATCGGCGCAGAGCGACGGTTAAACCACCCGCTTGCGCGTTTGTTCCAAAAAGGGAAACGCACTCCTACTCTAGTGCGATCGCACGATACTTTGAAGTTTTCCACGATGGTTTGAGATTTTTGGATAAGGCATTGAATAAAAATAACAACCTAGCGTGGGGCCGGTAGAAAGCTCGCCGAGCGGCCAGTCAGCCAGTAGGCCAGCAAGCCGGTCCACTCCCGAATGCCCGCGCTGAACAAAGCCAACGCTTCGCGGACGTTGGTGGGGGCGCCGAAATGAACGTATCGGCCGTAACGATATACTTCCGAGTAGGGCGTGACCTCCCACCCCACTTTCCGGAAGGCGCCGACGGAACGGGGTACATGGAGGGCTTGGGTGACGAGGATCCAGGTCTCCCCGGGCTGCGGATTGGCCAGTGGTTTTGAAAGGAGGGCGTTTTCATACGTGTTGCGCGACCGCGTCTCGTAAAGAACCCGGCCCGCGTCGAAACCTTGCTGGGTTAGGAACAAGCGAAGCGTTTCCGCTTCGCTCAGGTCTTGCCGCATTGGGTCGCCCGACCCGCCGGTGAAGACGAGCTTCGCATTCGGGTAGTGTCGCCCGAGCCATATGAACGTGGTTACCGTACCGGCGGCCGCATTGAGGGCGGGCGTGCCGTACTCCGCGGTCATGCGCGGAATCTGCGCGCCGCCCAACAGGATGATCCCGTCGACTTTTTCAGGCAACGGATCGGGGCGTGGAAATCGTTGCTCCAACGTGCCGACGACGATGTCGGGGATCGGCAGCAGCGACAATGCGCCGACGAAGACGGCGATGGCCAACAGGATATTGCGACCCGCGCGGACGCGCCCGGCGAACAGCAGAATGATAGCGGCCCCGATGGCGAAAACGACGGCATTCGATGGTTCGATGAACCACCAAGCCAGTTTTGAAAGAAAGAAAAAGGCGTCGCCCATGAGGGACGTTCAGGCCGGTGCGGCGGTGTAGGTTCCGGCGGTTGTGCCTCCGTCGATGACGTAGAACATGCCGTTGGTGTAGCTGGCTTCGGCTGAAGTCAGATGCAGGATGACGCGAGCCACCTCAGCCGCCTGCGCGAAGCGTCCCAAAGGCACGCGCCGCTCATAAAAGGATTTTTCCGGCACGTTGTCGTCCGCCAGCAACTGGTCGGCCATGGGCGTGTCGACGAAACTGGGGCAGACCGCGTTGCTGCGAATGCCCTGGTGTCCGTGATCGAGCGCCAGGCAGCGCACCAGGCCCACGACGGCGTGCTTGGATGCACAGTAGGCCGCGAAGCCCATGGAGCCGCGGATGCCGGCATCGGAACTGATGGCGACATAGCTGCCCCCGCCCCGCTCCAATAGATGCGGCATCGCGTGGCGGGCCGTGAGATATGGCCCGGTCAGATTGACCGCGATGGTGCGGTGCCAGTCGGCTTCGGCCATCTGCAGGACAGAGCCGGTGAGTGCGATGCCGGCGGCGGCTACGACGGTGTCCAAGCCTTCATGTGCGGTGACGGCCGCGTCGATGGCCGCCTTTACCTGAGCCGAATCCGCCACGTCTGCCGTGGCCGCGATGGCGCGGCCGCCTGCGCGCACGATCTCGTCCGCCAGCGCGCGCGCCTTGGCGCCGTCGCGGTCGAGCAACGCGACCGCCGCCCCGCGTCTCGCCAGCGCCAAGGCGGCCTCGCGTCCGATGCCGGACGCCGCGCCGGTGACTACGGCCGATTCCTGTTTGCTCGAAACCATCATCGCCTCTTCGGATTGGCGGGACTGAAGGATTGGGAAGGAGACATGATTGCCACCGTTATTCATCGGGTGGAAGATGGTTTACATCCTCTCTTCCACCGCTTGAAACCGCACCGGTTCACTGCTACGTCCGCGGCGCATCGCCGGGAGAAATCACATGGCCACCGTTTATACCGCTTTCAGCAAAGCCCTCGCGGAATGGGGCGCCGAAGTGGGCCTCACCAAGCACATTTACAAGCTGGGCGTCGCCGATAGGCCGGCCGCGGCGGCGGTCGAGGCGCTGAACGCGAGCCAGCATGCGGGCGCGAGCGATTGGAAATTGTTGGCGAAGCGGGAATTGGATGGCGCCGACGAAGCGGGTTTGATCGAAAGACTGGCGCGCAAAGAAAAACTGATCGACCCCGCCTTCTATCCGCGGATTCAGGGCGCCCCGGGCGTCTTCAAGGTGAAGTTGGCCAATGTCGAGAACCACCTGCTGGTGAAGATTGCGCTGGAGGGCAAGGACACTGCGCGGGTGAAGGTAAAGCCCGCCGATGTCGGTGCGTACTTGATCCGGAACGCAGCGGGTGAGACGACCGAAAGCGAATAGACGAACGGGCCGCGCCGTTCGCTCCTACATCGGATACTCGTGCTTTTTCAGGCCGTTCGTGTGCGCCTCGGTGCCGGTTCGCAGCGAATGATCGACGCTCTGCCATGCCTCGCCACCGCTGACGAGACACGATACGCCGGTCGGCTCGGAGAGCACGGCTGTCCACGTTCCCTGGGGCGACGCGAAAACTTCCAACAGCATGCCGTCGCCGGTCAGGCCGCGGCTGACGGCGGTTTCGGAGAATTGCGCGCCCAGTTGTTTCACCACCTCGTCACGCGGCGCGCACATGAGTTCTCCTTGCGCGAACCCCGGAGTCGCGATGGCGGCGGTCATCAGAAAAGCGGAAAGGCCCATGGCACGGCGCATCGGGATCTCCTTTCGGGATCGATCGCGGCGATGCCATCGAAAGCCTGCGCCGCCGCCTACCGGATAAACGTTTGCCGGTCGCGGCGGTTCCCATCTCGGCGAGTCAGGCGTCGAGGATGATGTAGGTCTTACGGGCCGTTTCGAGAATCTCCCACGTACCCAGCGTGTTGGCTGGAAAGAAGACCGCGTCGCCCGCGCGGATCTCGAGGCGTTCCCCGGAGTCCGCGTGAAACACACAGCTGCCGGCGATGAAGTGGCAGAACTCCGCGCTCTTGATTTGGCGGCGGAACTTGCCGGGGGAGCATTCCCAAACGCCCACATCCGGCCCTTCATGCGCACCCTGCCCTCGCAGCTTGGGCACGGGCTGTCCGACGGGCTCGCCGACGGCCCCCCAGTCTTCGAGTTTCGCCGATGCCGCAGCGGCAGGTGCCTTGATGTGGGTGAGTTTCATCCGTGAGGTCTCCTTGATCCGCGAAAGGCCATAGCATGAATTCCATAGCGACGCTTGAGAGGAATCCTTGCCGCATCGCTTTGTGATGCAAACTGCAAATAATCGGTAGCACCTAGAAGGAATTACGGTATTCTTTCGGTAGGCGGGGGTTTAGTGGACATCCGCCGGGTATCAAGGCTCGTCGACCCACGGGGGCGTGGCGACGGGCTGATGGCGCGATCGGGGGAGAAGCGCGTGCTGCACAGACGGTTTTTTCTGGCGTTCGTGGCTGTCCTGTTGGCGGCATCGGGATTTTGCGCGTCAGCGGCGATTGCCCAGCCGTCGGCATCCGCGGCCAAGCCGCCCATCATGGCGCCGGACATCAAGCGAATCTTGGACCGCGGCAAGCTGATCGTGGCCATGACGAGCTTCGACGTGCCGCCCTTCTTCATGACGGACGCGAACGGACGCTTCTACGGCCTGGACGTCAGCTTGGCCGAGGGGATCGCGAAGAGTCTGGGCGTGCCGGTCGAATACAACCGTCAGGGCAAAAGCTTCAACGACGTGGTCGACATCGTCATTCGCGGCGATGCTGACATGGCGATTTCCAAACTCAGCCTCACGATGGCGCGCGCCATGAAGGTGCGCTTCTCGCAGCCCTATCTCGTCCTGCGTCATGGCCTGTTGGTCAACCGGCTGGACATGGCCAAGATGGCGAAGGGCAAGGAGATGGTCGACTTCATCAAGGGCTATAACGGTTCCATCGGTGTGCTCGCGAAATCGTCATTCGTCGATTATGCGGCGGAATTCTTCCCCAAGGCGAAAGTCGTCGAGTACCCGAATTGGGAGCCAGCCCTAGTCAGCGCGGTGAGCCGCGGAGAAGTGCCCGTCGCCTATCGTGACGAGTTGGAGGTCAAGAAGGTCATTCGCGGCAATCCGACCGCGGCGCTTAACCTCCGGACGATTCTGATCGACGGAACGCGCGACGACATCGCCATCGCCGTTCCCTGGGATAGCGAGCAGCTCCTGTCGGTTGTGAATCTCTACCTTTCGCGCCAGAAGCCGCTGACGGTGAATGGGCTTCTCGACCAATACGAAGAAATCTTCACCAAGAAATGACCATGCGCCGCATAGCGGCCTCAAATCGGCAAGGTGGCGAGTATGGCTAAAGCAGAAACCGCGGGTGTGACCCGGAAGCGCGTCTACGATTTGGGGCTCGTGGGAAAGCTTCTCTCCAGTTCATGGGTGATCTTCGCCAGCCTTTTACTCGGTCTCTATATCGGATTCTTCCATAAGGATCTGGCAGCGGCCATCGGCCCCTTCGGCACGGTCTATCTGGCCCTCCTGAAGATGTGCCTTCTGCCTTTCCTGATCTCCGCAATCACCGTGAGTCTGGTGAAATTGCTCAAGACCCATACGGCGGCCAACAGCCTGCGCCGCATCGTCGCCGTCTTCGTCGGCGGTCTTTTGCTGTGCACGCTCTATGCGGTGGTCTTCGGCGCCGTCGAAGGGCCCGGCCGCGACCTCGATGAGAGCTCCCGCGCCGTCCTCGGCAACATGGTGGACCGTTCACCCTATGCGGTCGATCTGGAGATGTCGCTGACCGGTCCGACCGTGGAGAAAAAAAGCGAGAGCAGCACGGAAACGGTCATTCGACAGCTCATCCCTGACAACATCTTCAACGCGCTCAGCAGTGGCGACAGCCTGAAGGTCCTCTTCTTCGCGATCATCTTCGGCGCCGCGGTCGGGTTCAGCTCCCGCCACGTGGGCGACGGCCTGTCCGCGACGTTGGATACGATCTACCATGCTTGCCAGCGCGTCATTCAGTGGGTCAATTACGTCTTGCCCTTCGCGCTTTGCGCGCTTGTGGCCAGCCAAATCGCCATCGTGGGGCTTGAGCCGCTGGTCGCGATGGTCCGCTTCATCGTGTCCTTTACGCTTGCCGTTGTCCTCTTGATGGTGGTCTGCAGTCTCATCATCTGGGCGCGCGGCCGCGTCAGCTATTTCCAATCGATCATGGCACTGCGTGAAGCCGTCCTGATCGCGATCGGTACGCGCAGCAGCATCGCGTGTATCCCCTCCGTCATTCGAGCGATGGAAAAGGATTTGGGTTTCGACAAGACGATGGTCGAATTGGTGGCGCCGCTCAGCATCACCATTTGCCGTTTTGGCCCCACGCTCTATTACGGCGTCGCGACGATCTTCGTGGCGCAGCTCTACGGCATCCAGCTAGGGGTCGCCGAGTACGTCTCGATTTTTATCGGCTCCTTCCTGGCGGGCTTGGCATCCGCAGGCACCACCGGCATCCTGACCATTACGTTGCTGAGCCTCGTGTTCGCGCCCTTGGGCCTGCCGCTGGAGGCGGCCCTGGTGCTGTTCATCACCATCGATCCGCTGGTCGACATCGTGCGGACGGTGGCGATCGTCTACCCGAACTGCGCGGCGGTGGCGATGGTGTGTGGCCCGGACAAAGAATGGGTGCCGCCGGGCGACGCCAAGCAACCGTCCGGCCAGACGAGCTCCGCCGCGGCCTAGGTTTCGGCGGTCCCGCGCCGGCCATGCGCCCAGGCCACGCAAGCCTGGGCTAGAGCCGCGGTGGAATCGACGTAACGCGCGGTCGCCTCGGGACTCGCATCGGCGAGCGCCAGGGGAATTTCAGTACACCCCAGCACGATCATTCGTGCGCCTCGATCGCCGAGACGCCGCGCGGCGTCGCCCAACTTCCTCTTCGCGGACGCCAGATCGCCGGCTTTCACAGACACGATGCCGGGCATGACCAGTTCGGCCATCTCCGTGTCGCTCGGCAGCACGCAGTGATAGCCGCTCCGCTGGAGATACCCCTGGTAGATTCCTGTGTGCAGGGTGCCCGCGGTTCCCATCACGCCGACCGCGCCGCTGTCGATCCCCCTCTCCCGCAGCAGGTCGCAGACACTTCCCACGATATGCAGGATTGGGACCCGGCTGGCGGCGGCCATCTCGTCGTACCAGTAATGCGCGGTGTTGCAGGGGATCGCGATGGCTTCGGCGCCGGCGTTCTGTAGGCGCGCGATGCCGTCCAGCAAAGCGGGCAATGGAGATTCGCCCCTCCCCATGATGGCGGTCGAGCGGTCGGGGACCTGCGGGTTGGAATAGACCAGCGCCGGGATATGGTCCTGGTCGCGCGACGCGGGCGTCAGTTCGGTCAGCTTCCGCATGAAATCCGCGGTCGCCAACGGGCCCATGCCGCCAAGGACGCCCAATAGCTTGGGCATGCCTATTTCTCCTGCATCTCCATGACGCCGCTCCAGTTGGCGTCGGGTGGATTAGCCAGCAGCTCACGACAGCGCTCGGCGAACTTCGCCACCACCCGGTCTTCCGGATAGGCCTCGGCGGCGTGCGTATAGGTACGCAGCGCCTTTTCCCATTTGCGGTCCATATAGGCGAAGAATGCCTTGTTGGTGCGCGCGGCCAGGTCACGCTGGCCATCGGTCGCGCCGACGTCGCTGGTATCGTCCGCGGCCATCAGCTCGTACACGGTGATGCCGCCGCGACGCCCTTTCACCGCGACATGGTCGACGGGACGCATGACGAACAAATCGCCCGTCTCGCGGAACACCGCCTCGCTGACGCAGATGCGCGTGCCGTAGGCCTTGTTCACGCCCTCCAGGCGCGAGGCCACGTTCACGCCATCGCCGATGGCGGTGTAGCTCATGCGCTCGGACGATCCGATATTGCCGACCACGACCGTGTCGGTATGGATGCCGATGCGTGCAGACAGCGTGGGTTCGCCTTCCCCTTCGAACGCTTCGTTCATCGCGTCCATCTGGCGCTGGATCAGAAGCGCGGAACGGCAAGCATTGGTGGCATGCTCGACCTGAGGCAGCGGCGCGCCCCAGAAGGCCATGACCGAGTCGCCGATGAACTTGTCGATCGTGCCGTGATTGCGCAGCACGATCTTGGTGACCATGTCGAAATGCTGCGAGATCAGCAGCATCAGGTTGCGGGCGGGCAAGCGCTCGGACAGGCGCGAAAAGCTGGCAAGATCCGAGAACATGATGGTCAGGCGCTGGGTTTGGCCGCCCAATTCCATCGACTTGCCGCTGGCCAGAAGCTGCTGTACCAGGCCACGCGGTACGAAGCGGGAAAACGAGTGAATCGTCGTCTTCATGGCGCGCATCGCGTCGATCAGCTCGCGAATCTCGGTGATCCGAGAGCTGATCTTGACGTCGTCCTCGAGCGCCAATTCGCGGATCTTCTTCGTCTCGCCGATGACCTGCCGGATCGGCCTGGTGATGCGGCGCGACAGATACGCTACGGCCAGGATCGCGATCAGGCCCACGCCGGCCGAAATCATCATGATGTCCTGGGTGGTCCGCTTAAGGTCTCCGACGAAATCGTTCTCCGGAACCAGGATCACGATCGTCCATTGTTTCTGGAATGCGCGCGGGAAAGATTGGAACGACGCCAGGTAGGTGACGCCGTTGAATTTGTAGCTGAAGCGCTCTCCCGCACCTTCCTTCCGGCGTTCGAAGGCCTCGACGATATAGGGTTCGCCCAAATCCTTGATGGTCGGCAATGCGACCGTTAGCCCGTCCTGACGCACAGAGCGCCCGGCATCGGGAAAGGCCACGACCTCGCCCTTGTCGCCGACGATGAAGGCAATTCCGTGCTTGCCGATCTTCTGGCGCTTGAGGAAGGCCGACATGCTTTCGAGCGTGATGTCGGCGCCGACGACACCGATGAACTTGTTGCTCCGGTCGCGCACCGCGCGGCTGATCGTGATGCCGGGTTTTCGGTTGCTCGCGAAAACGTAGATGTCCGACAGGAAGGAGAATTCACTGTCCTTGGCGCCATTGTAAAACGGGCGCTTGCGCGGATCATAGGCTACGTTGCGCAGTGCTTCGACGCCCGTCTGGGTGTTCCAGTCGCTGATATAGCGGTAGGAATCGATCGATTCGGCTCCCTTCCGGTCGAGGGTGCGCAGGACGAACCGGGAGCCGGGCGCAACCGGACTGTTATTGGGCCCGAAGGTGGCCGCGTTGTCGGGAATGCGTTGGGCCTGGATGAACCGGCCATTCTCGTCGAAGCCGATATAGGCGCTGTAGACGTGCGGGTACGATTTCAGCACCTGCAACAGGTGCCGCAGCATTTCGGGCTGGTGCAGGAGGTTTTCGTGGAATTGGCCGATGACGGCCAGTTCGTCCACGGCCGCCGAGACCGGTTCCAAAAGATAGACGGTGTTATCGATGGTCGATGATGTCGCCGAATCGAGGAAGGAATCGGCGAACTGCAACACCAGATGGGAATTGCGCTCGTAGGTGTACCAGGTGATGGACGCGCAGATGAACACCAGCAACGCAACGAACGACGTCGCGATGCTGACCTGCAGCGATAGACCGCGGCGGCGCGGTTCTTGGGCGGCGCTTTCCGACATGCCGGTTACGATGATCTCCCCCGATTTCCGCAAGGATCGCATGGGGTCGCGGCGAATTCTAGACAGCAAAATTGAGGGGATGAATCGCCCGCTGTGACGGGGCGGGCCGGACCGCTATGCTCGGGCCTGGACATCTTCTTGGACGGTCTTTCGCCATGAACCTCGACCAGCTCCAGACGCCCGCCCTGCTCCTCGAGCGTCCTGTGCTCGAGCGCAACATCGCGGCCATGACCGGCCGCGCGAAACGACACGGCGTTGCCCTGCGCCCGCATATGAAGACCGCGAAGTCCGCCAAGGTCGCGTCCCTGGCCACGGCCGGCAACAAGGGCGGTATCTGCGTCTCGACCGTGGCGGAAGCCGAGTATTTCGCGCGCCACGGCTTCCGCGACATCACTTACGCCTTTGGCATCGTGCCACAGAAAATCGAGCGCCTGGCCAAGCTGCGGGCCGATGGCGTGTCGGTCCGTCTGCTGGTCGACGATGTGGCCAACGTCAAAGCCGTGGCCGAGCGGGCGAAGGCCTTAGGCGCCTCGTTTGACGTCCAGATCGAGGTCGATAGCGGCCAGAACCGAGGCGGTCTCAAGCCCGATGATCCGAAGCTTGGCGAGGTCGGCTGGGCACTGGCGGGCAGCGGCGCCTTGCGCTTTCTCGGCGTTCTGACTCACGGCGGCCACTCCTATGACTGCCGCGGCGCGGCCGATTGCCGGCGTGTAGCAGAAGAAGAGCGCGCGGCCATCGTAGCCGCCGCCGAGCGCTTGTCGGCGGCGGGCCTGCCATGCGCCGAAGTGAGTCCCGGCGCCACGCCGAACGCGGTTCACGCCACGCGGCTGGACGGCGTTACCGAGATACGGCCCGGCAATTACATGTTCTTCGATTTGCATCAGACCGGGATCGGCTCATGCACCGTGGACGAAATCGCGGTTAGCGTTTTGACCACCGTGGTCGGCCATAACCGCGCGCATAACCGCATCGTGATCGACGCCGGCGGATTGGCGCTGTCGAAGGACATCGGCGCGAATGAGCCGCTACCGAACACGGGTTACGGCTGGGTGATGGACCTATCCGGTAAGACGCGCATTGGCGACCTGCGCGTCGGCCGGGTCAGCCAGGAACATGGGCAGATCGAAAGCGATTCGCCCCTGCCCTTTGACCGCCTGCCGATTGGCGCGCGCGTGCGCGTTCTGCCCAACCACTCCTGCATGACCGCCGCGGCCTACGAGCACTACAACGTGCTCGATGGCGGCGCGGACGTGATCGACCAGTGGGACCGGATCAACGGCTGGTAGAGCCAGGGCCCCAACTCCAGAAATCCATTCCCTCGGCCAGAAGATTGCGCGCCAGGACCATCTTGTGGACCTCGGACGCGCCGTCGACCAGGCGCGCGCAGCGCGCGTAGCGGTACATCCATTCCAGCTTGGTGTCGCCCGAATAGCCCTTGGCGCCCATGAGCTGGATAGCGGTGTCGACGGCCTTGTGCAGCACGTCGGCGACCGCGACCTTGGCCATGGAAACTTCCTTGCGCGCGAAATCGCCCTGGTCGAGTTTCCATGCCGCATGCATGGTCAAAAGACGGCCGATCTCGATGTCCATGGCAGCCTCGCCCAGCATCCATTGCACGCCTTCGTGGTCGGCCAGCTTGGTGCCGAAGGAGACGCGCTCCTTGACATAGGGCGTGCAGATTTCGAGCGCCCGCTTGGCCATGCCCAGCCAGCGCATGCAATGGGTCAAGCGCGCCGTGCCTAGCCGGATCTGGGTCACCTTGAGACCGTCGCCGATCTCCATCAGGCGGTTCTCGTCCGGAACTTCCAGAGCATCGAAGCGCACCTCGCAATGGCCGCCATGCTCTTCGGGTCCCATGATCTTGATCTTGCGCAGGATCTCCCAGCCCGGCTGGTCCCGGTCGAACAGGAAGGCGGTCAGACCCTTGCGCTTGTCGTCCGAGGTCTTGGCCAAGACGATGAAATGCTGCGCCACGCCCGCGCCGGTCGAGAACCATTTGTGGCCACGGATAATCCAGCGGTCGTTGCCCTTCCGCTCGGCGCGCGTGAGCATCACCGTGGGGTCGGAACCGCCGCCCGGCATGGGCTCGGTCATGATAAAGGCCGAACGCACCTTGCCGTCGATGATCGGTTGCAACCAGCGCTTCTTTTGCTGCTCGGTGCCGACCTTGTTCAGCAGGATCATGTTGCCGTCGTCGGGCGCCGCGCAATTGAAGACCACTGGCCCGAAGATGGAACGGGCCATCTCCTCATAGGTTGCGGCCATGCCGGCGATCGACAGGCCCTGCCCGCCCCGTTCCTTCGGCATCTGAAGCGCCCAAAGGCCCTCGGCCTTGGCCTTCTCGCGCACAGGCTCCAGGACGGAGTCCTTGATATTCTCGCCTTCGTCGTAATTCGCCGGGTCCAGCTCCAACGGCATCACGTGCTTTTCCACGAAAGCGCGAATGCGCGTGCGGTAGCTCTCAATCTCGGGCGACAGGGAGAAGTCCATGGTCTACTCCAATCCTGGATGAAAAGATTCGTTACATCGTGCTGCAGAGATGGCCGCCGTCCACGACCACAACGCTGCCGGTCATGGCGCGTGAGGCTTGCGAGGCCAAAAGAAGCAAGGCGCCGTCCAGGTCTTCTGGCTGGCCGACACGCTTCTGCGGGATGCGGGAGATGAGCGCCAGGCCGCCTTTGCTGGACCAGAACGGCCGGTTCATCTCGGTTTCGACATAACCCGGCGCCAGGACGTTGACGCGGATGTTTTCCTTGGCCAGCTCCATGGCCATCGTCTTGCTCAGGTGGATCAGGCCGGCTTTCGCCGCGGTGTAGGCCGGGACCTGCCCGATGGGGCGCAGACCCAGGACCGAGGCAATGTTGACGATATTGCCGCCCGTTTTCCGTGCCACCATGATTTTGGCCGCGCCCTGGGCCATGAGCCAGGCGCCGCGCAGGTTTGTGCCGACGACCTGGTCCCACTCCTCTTCGGTGTATTCCAGGATCGGCTTCACGATGGCGATGCCCGCGTTGTTGATCAGGACGCTGATGCCGCCCAGTTTCTCGTCGGCTTCGGCCAGGCCCGCGCGCACGCTTTCGCCCGACATCACGTCGATCGCGACGGCATGGGCCACGCCGCCGGCGCCTTTGATCTCAGCCACGAGCGCGTCGAGCTTGTCCTTGCGCCGGGCCGAAAGCGCGAGTTTTGCGCCATGACGCGCCAGGAGATGCGTGAAGTGAAGGCCGAGCCCGCTGGTCGCACCCGTGACGAGAATGCGTTCCTTCGAGATGTCGAAGAGCGGAGAGGAAGCGGGCATGGCGGTCACCGGAATGCGGGCGGAGGAATCGTCCTGGGTTCCTAACCATGCGGGAGAAGATCGAGCAAGAAAAAATGCTGGACCGGCTCCCTCCAAAAAAGACGAATCCTTGTCATGGATATCACCCTTCCCCGGCGCTAAGCTTCCCCCATGCAGATCGACGTCGTCTCAGACACGATTTGTCCGTGGTGCTACATCGGCAAGCGCCGCCTCGAGCGCGCGCTGGCCGCGAGCGGCGGGACGCAGGCATGGATCGGCTGGCGGCCGTTCCAGTTGAACCCGGACATGCCTGTCGAAGGTATGGAACGCGAAACCTATCTGACCAAGAAATTCGGGTCGCGCGAACGCGCGGAGCGTGTCTATGCACCGATCGTTGAAGCCGGGCGCGAGGAAGGCATTGCCTTCGCGTTCGACCGCATAAAGCGCACGCCCAACACGTTGATGTCCCATCGTCTGATTCGAATCGCGGGTAAGAACGGACGGCAGAACGAGGCCGTGGATGGCCTATTCCGCGCCTATTTCGAGGAAGGGCGCGACATCGGCGATCTGACGGTGGTCTCGGATGTGGCGCGCGATGCCGGTATGGACCGGGACGAGGTCCATGCCTACCTCGAAACCGACGCGGATCTGGATCGTGTGCGCGCCGAGGATGCCTTCGCACGCGAGTTGGGGATTCAGGGCGTGCCGTGCTTCATCATCGAGCGCTCGGTCGTTCTGTCGGGCGCCCAGCCGCCGGATGTCTTCCAGCAAGCCTTCGCCACGGCGGCCGCCCGTGGCGTGTCCGCCCAGGACACGGCGGCGGGCGCGCCGAGCAGCCCAACGGCGTCCTGACGCCGCCGCGCATCAGGGGCGTGCGTATGGAAAGCGACACGCTTACACCCGAGCAGCAAGCCTTGGTCGATCTCTTCGACCGCCATGTCCGCGCGGAGTTCGAACAGCACGATGTGGCCGCCACCATGGCGACGATGACCCCGG
>CADEGL010000040.1:0-15504 GCA_902826885.1 uncultured Alphaproteobacteria bacterium
ACTCGCTTATCGGAAGATTGCGTTGGGGAGAGAGTAAGGCCGGCACGGCGTTGCGGAGGTTGATGGGCCCCTTGGCCTTTCCCACGTAGGCTGTGGATCGTGCGGATGGAGAGGCCACATGACCGAGGCGTTGACGATCTGGACGTTCGATTGGGTGCCCGAAGGTCCTCGCGGATATGTCCGGGACTTCAGGCTGCGCTGGGCATGCGAGGAGGCCGGCCTGGGCTACCAAGTCAGGTCCGTCCCCTTCGAGAACCGCGGACCGGAGCATTTCGCGCGGCAGCCTTTCGGCCAAGTGCCGTTCTTGGAGGACGGCGGCATCACCCTGTTCGAAAGCGGCGCCTGTCTTCTGCACCTGGCGCGAAAAAGTGAAACGCTGATGCCGCGCGATCCCAAGGGCGAGGCGGAGACGCTGGAATGGACGGTCGCCGCGCTCAACTCCATCGAGATGGTGACGGTGCCTTGGTGGTTCATCGGCCTGTCCAAGGGCGCGGACAATCCGCTCGAAGGCTGGGCGCTTCAGCGCTTGAAACACCTGGACGCCGTGTTGGCGCGGCGCGCGTGGCTTGCCGCCGGACGGTTCACCGTTGCCGATCTTTTGATGGCGGACGTGCTTCGGGTGCCGAAAGTGAAGGCGGCCGGCGATTTTCCGGCGATACGATCCTATGTCGATCGCGCCTGCGCGCGCCCTGCGTTCAAAAGAGCCTATGACGGCCAGATGGCGCATTTCGTTGCGGGCGATAGCCGGTAACCGTCTAGAATTGCGCGAGCAGAAAGAGTAACCACCGCCTCCGATGTCCCGCCTCGTCCTCGTTTCCCTCGGCACGTTGAACGGCACGGTCTTGGAGGCCGTGGCGCGCAGCGGCGTGTTCGACGAGATCGTCGTCGCCAGCCGCAACGCCGATTACGGGCGGCGCAAGGTGAACACGGCGCGCGTGGGTGCCGCGGTCGTGGGAAAATTCCCCAAGATCGAATTCGTGCCCTTCGACCTGAACGGCGCCAATGCGGGCGAGCAGCTGAAGCGCATGGAGGCCGACGTGGTGGTGACCGCGCCGAGCCTTCTGCCCTGGTGGGCGGTCGACAGGCTGGACGGCGAAAAAGGCGAGGCCGCGCGCACCGCACCCTTCGCCACCTTCGTCGCCTGTCATGTCGCGCCCATGCTGGCCTTCCGCCGGGCCTGGATGCTGGCGCGCATTCCGGCCGCATGGGTCAACCTGTCCTATCCCGATGGGGTGAACGCGGTGCTGACGCGCACGGGTGCCGGGCCCCTGTGCGGCATCGGCAACGTGGAAGAGGCCGTGCCCAAGGCGCGCTTCGCCGTGGCCGAGGCGCTGGGCGCGCCGCCGGACGAAGTCGAGGTGCGGCTCGTGGCGCCGCACGCGCTGGAATATTTCCTTTACGCCGCCGAAACGGCGAAGGAACTGCCGCCGTGCCTGGTGAAAGCGACATGGCGCGGGCGCGACGTTTCGGCCGAGGCGCGCGCCGGCCTCTTCACGCCCATGCCGATCCTCTACGACATGGATTTCAACCTGCTGACCCAGGCCTCGGCCGTGCGGTTCCTCAGCGCCTTCATGGCGAAAGAGAATTCGCTGGTCCATGTGCCGGGGCCGGACGGGCGCGTCGGCGGCTATCCCATGCAGGCCGGCAACCGGCGCATCGCGCTCGACCTGCCGCCCGAATGGAGCGAGGCCGAGGCCATCGCCATGAACGAGAAGGCGCTGCACTGGGACGGCGTCGCCGGCATCACGGGCGACGGCATCATCCAATTCACCGACAAGACCGCCGCCGCGCTACGCACCCTTCTCGGCCGGAGCGTCTATCAGCTTTCGCCGCACGAGGCGGCGTTGATGGCGAATGAATTGTTAGCCGCGGTCGGTGTGAAGAAGTCTTAAAGAGCCCCTCTCCGCCTTTGGGGGAGAGGGAGGGGCCCGACCGCTTGAGCGGTCGGGAGGGTGAGGTGGCCGCGCTCGCGGATGCCCACCTCACCCGCTCGCTGACGCTCGCACCCTCTCCCCCCGATGGGCGGAGAGGGTTTTATGATGATCCTTACTTCCTTTTCGGCTTCTTCGACGCGTTCAATGCGGCGGCCGCGCGGACCAGCGTCTTGAACGCCTTCTCATTAATTTTGTCGCCCGCGCGGAAATCGATCGCGCGCCGCATATTGCCTTCCAGGCTGGCGTTGAACAGGCCGGACGGGTCGGGCAGCGATGCGCCCTTGGCGAAGGTGGCCTTCACCACGTCCTTATAGGTCTCGCCGGTGCAGAGGATGCCCGCGTGTTCCCACACCGGCACCCCGCGCCATTTCCATTCCTCCACCACCTCGGGCACGGCCTGTTTGATGAGGGCGCGGACGCGCGCCAGCATTTCGCCGCGCCAATCGCCCAACTCCTTGATGCGCGCATCGATCAGCCTCGCGGGAGAATCGCCCGCCTTCCCTTTCGGAGAACCACTCCTTTTCCCGGTCGCTGTCGCTTTCTTCATATCTGTCACCGCCGGTTGCTTACATACGCTCGCCGGGCAATTGGCTGGCCTGCTCCACCCACGCCACGAACTGCGCTTCGTCGAACCGGTCATCTTCGCGGATGTCGAGATAGCGCACATCCTTGTGCTTGGACTCGCCGGGAGGGATGGGGCGCAACGACCGGCCGCGGAAGAACGCGACTTTGACGTAGCGCGTGAAGACATGGATGTTGAGAAACCAGCCCTGGCCCTCGATCCCGTAGAATGGCGAGTTCCATTTGACCGCCTTGCTCACGCCGGGAACGGTGCGCGTGATGAGCGCGTCGAGACGGCGCCCGATCTCGCGCTTCCGGCCCGGCATCGCCGCGATGTAGGCCTGCACGGGCGCGTCGCCATAGGCCTTGGCGATCTGCGGATTGCCGCCCGAAAGCAGAACGGGCTTTTCGGCCTTGCGGGGTTTTGGCGCTGTCCGGCGCGGCTTGGCCGCTTTCGCGGCGGACCGTTTGGCGGGGGCTTTCCTCGCAACCTTCGGCTTCGCCGTCTTCTTGGAACGCGCGGAATGTGCGCGGGTCGCGGGTCTACTCATCGAATCATCCTATCGGCAAATCTTCGGCGCTTTCCATCGTGACCGAATTCGTGGCGGGATCATGGCCGGTCAACGCTTCTCCGCCAGCCGTTTCAATTCTGTCGCGAGCAATTCGAACTCCGCCTTGCGCGCGGTGCCGCGGCGCCAGACGAGGCCGAGATCGCGCGCGGCGCGCGGGCCGTCGAGCGGGCGCGCGACCAGCTGCGTCCCGCGCAGAATGCCGGCGTCGATCGCCACTTGCGGCAACAGCGTGACGCCGAGCCCGTTATCCACCATCTGCACCAGCGTATGCAGGCTGGTCGCTTCCAGCGCCGCGCTCTCGCGCCGGTCGGCCAGCGCGCAAGCGTCCAGCGCGTGGCCGCGCAGGCAATGCCCGTCCCGCAACAGCAAAAGCGTCTCGTCCTCGAGCGCGCGCGGCTTCACCGGCGCCGTATGCGCGAGCGCATGGTCCTTGGGACAGACCAGGCTGAAGGGATCGCGCGCCACCAGCGCCGTCTCGGCCGAGGGGATGTCGTAGGGCAAGGCCAAGAGCAGCACGTCGAGCTTGCCGCCGTTCAGCTGCTCGACCAGGCGCGCGGTCTGGTCCTCGACCAGATGAAGCTGGAGCGCGGGATAGGCGCGCCGCAAGCCAGGCAGCACGCGCGGCAGAAAGAACGGACTGATGGTCGGGATCACGCCCAGACGCAACGGGCCCGAGAGCGGCTTGCCCCGCGCGCGGGCCAGCTCGGCCAATGCCTCGGCTTCGTCCAACAGGCGCCTGGCGCGCTCGACCACCTCGCGGCCGAGCGGTGTGAACACCACCCGCCTTTGCGTGCGGTCGACCAGGGCCGCGCCGAGCGTCTGCTCCAACTCCTTCAGGCTGGCGCTCAAGGTCGATTGCGTCACATGGGCGGCCTTGGCGGCGCGGCCGAAATGCATGTGCTCGGCCAGGGAAGTCAGGTGGCGCAGCTGCTTGAGGGTGGGGAGGTTCGTTGCCATCGGTTTTCTCGATCAATAACTCCAATTTAATTCGTTGGAACGAACATGCAAGGCACCCTACATGATGTTCATTCTCATTCTTAACAACGGGACGCCGCGCGCGCCCCGAGAGGAGCCTGAAAATGTTGACCATCGGAGACAAGCTTCCGTCCTTCGACCTGAAGACCGTGGTGTCCACCGACATCAAGACGGCCTTCACCCAGACGACGGAGAAGAGCGCCAAGGGCAAGTGGACCGTCCTGTTCTTCTGGCCCAAGGACTTCACCTTCGTTTGCCCGACCGAGATCGTGGCCTTCGGCAAGCTGTCGAAGGAGTTCAAGGACCGCGACGCCGTCCTCTACGGCATCTCGACGGACACCGAGTTCGTCCACCTGGCCTGGCGCCAGAACCACGCCGACCTGAAGGATCTGCCGATCCCCATGCTGGCGGACACCAAGCGCGAGCTGTCGAACGCGCTCGGCGTGCTGCACAAGGACGAGGGCGTGCCGCTGCGCGCGACCTTCATCGCCGACCCGGAGGGGATCATCCGCTTCGTTTCGGTCAACGACCTGAGCGTCGGCCGCAATCCGCAGGAAGTGCTGCGCGTGCTCGACGCGCTCCAGACGGACGAGCTGTGCCCCTGCAACTGGCAGAAGGGCGAAGAGGTCCTGAAGGTCGCCTAACCAACCCGATCCCCGGCGGGTTCGCCCGCCGGGGTTCTACCCCAAGGAGTTTCCGTCATGTCGCTCGCCGCTTTGTCCGACCGCCTGCCCGACTACGCCAAGGATCTGAAGCTCAACCTCTCCTCGCTCGCGTCCGAGGTTTCGCTGACCGAGCAGCAGCGCGCGGGCACCTTCGTCGCGTCCGCCTTGGCCAGCCGCAACGCGGCGGTGAGCGAGGCCGTTTTAGCCGAATTCGGCCCGAAGCTGTCGCCCGAGGCGCTGACCGCGGCGAAGACCTCGGCCGCGATCATGGCCATGAACAATATCTATTACCGCTTCGCGCACCTGGCCTCCTCGCCCGACTACAAGACCATGCCGGCCAAGCTGCGCATGAACGCGATGGCCAAGCCCGGCGTGGACAAGCTGGATTTCGAACTATGGTCCCTCGCCGTCTCGGCCGTGAACGGCTGCGGCATGTGCATCGATTCGCACGAGAAGATCCTGCGCCAAGCCGGCGTCTCGGCCGAGGCCGTGCAGGCCGCGGCGCGCATCGCCGCCGTGGTGCATGCGGTGGCGGCGACGCTGGAAGGCGAAACAGCGGCGCAGGCAGCCTGATTTCAGGACGCGCGCAGCGCGAAAACGGCCGGCTCCGGGAAACCGGGCCGGCCGTTTCTGTTAGAGATTGATTACGGACGTATATGAGGGGCGTCGCTTAACGGATAAAGCATCCGCCTTCTGCGGACCCAGCGGGTCCCAGCGGAGAGATGCGGGTTCAACTCCCGCCGCCCTACTGTCTTCAGTCTTTCGCGATCATCCGGCCGAGCTTCTTGCCGGCGAAGACGTGGATGTGGAGGTGCGGCACCTCCTGGCCCGAATCCGGCCCGCAGTTGGACAGGATGCGGTAGCCCGGTTCGACCGCGCCGATGTCGCGCGCGATCTTGCCGACCGCGCGGAACAGCGCCGCGATCTCGGCCTCCGACGCGTTCGCGGTGAAATCGTCCATCGAGACGTAGGAGCCCTTGGGGATCACCAGGATGTGGGTCGGCGCCTGCGGGTTGATGTCGTGGAAGGCCAGCGTGTGCTGGTCTTCGTGCACCTTCTTGCAGGGAATCTCGCCGCGCAGGATGCGCGCGAAGATGTTGTTCGTGTCGTACGCCATGCTGCGTCTCCCTTATCGCTTGCGCGGCTTCTTGCGGGCTTTGGCCCGCGCCTTCTTCGGCGTCTTGGTCTTGCGCGCGGCCTTCTCGGCGATGCCGGAGACGCCTTCGCGGCGCGCCAGCTCGGCCCAGACCTGGCGCGGCTTGATGCGCGCGTCGGCCCACATCACGAGCAGGTGATAGAGCACGTCGGCGCTTTCGCGCACGAGGCCC
The DNA here is from genome assembly GCA_902826885.1 of uncultured Alphaproteobacteria bacterium. Classification (GTDB taxonomy): domain Bacteria; phylum Pseudomonadota; class Alphaproteobacteria; order CADEGL01; family CADEGL01; genus CADEGL01. The sequence goes on from CADEGL010000040.1 coordinate 6,036, forward strand.
GCCTTGTCGCGCGCCACCGCGTCGATCACGGCCTCGCCCGATTCCTCGGCGAATTTCTTGGCCACCTGCCGCGTGCCGCGGGACAGGAGCTTGGCCGTATAGGACTTGTCGGGATCGCCGCCGCGCCGCTTCTCGATGGTCGCCGCGAGCGCGTCCAAGACGCGCGCATCCTGCTTCTTCTTCGCCATCAGCGCGTCTCCCGCACGGGCAAGCCGGCCTCGGCCAGGCGCTTCTTCGCGTCCGCGATCGAGAACGTGCCGAAGTGGAAGATCGACGCGGCGAGGACGGCCGAGGCGTGGCCTTCGCGCGCGCCCTCGACCAAATGGTCGAGCGTGCCGACGCCGCCGGACGCGATCACCGGCACGCGCACCGCATCGGCGATGGCGCGGGTGAGCGGGATGTCGAAGCCCTTCTTGGTGCCGTCGCGGTCCATGGAGGTGACGAGCAATTCGCCCGCGCCCAACTCGGTCATGCGGCGCGCCCACGCGACCGCGTCGATACCGGTGGCGTTGCGCCCGCCATGGGTGAAAATCTCGAAGCGGCCGTCCGCGACACGCTTGGCGTCGATGGCGACGACGATGCATTGGGTGCCGAATTTCTCGGCCGCCTCGGCCACGAATTCGGGCCGCTTCACCGCCGCCGTGTTGATCGAGACCTTGTCCGCGCCCGCGAGCAGCAGGCGGCGGATATCCTCCAACTCGCGCACGCCGCCGCCGACCGTGAGCGGCATGAAGCAGCGCTCGGCCGTGGCGCGCACGACGTCCAACAGGATGTCGCGGTTGTCCGAGCTGGCCGTGATGTCGAGGAAGCACAATTCGTCGGCGCCCGCCTGATCATAAACGCGCGCCTGTTCGACCGGATCGCCCGCGTCGACCAGATTGACGAATTGGACGCCCTTCACGACGCGGCCGTCCTTCACATCGAGGCACGGGATGAGGCGGAGCTTGAGCATCTAAGCCGCCAGCGCCAGGGCGCGTTTCAGGTCGACGCGGCCGTCATAGATGGCGCGGCCGACGATGACGCCCGCGATGCCGTCCTTCTCGCGCGCGCGCAAGGCCGTGATGTCGTCGATGGTCGAGACGCCGCCGGACGCGATGACCGGCACGGGCAGGCCCTTGGCCAGCGCCACCGTGGCCTCGATGTTGGGGCCGCCGAGCACGCCGTCGCGGTCGATGTCGGTATAGACGATGGCGGCGACGCCCGCGCCGGCCAGGGCGTCGGCCAATTCGCGCGCGGTGGTTTCGGTCGCGCGCGTCCAGCCATCGACGGCGACCTTGCCCTTGCGCGCGTCGATGCCGACGACGATGCGGCCCGGGTGCGCGCGCGCGGCCTCGCGCACGAGATCGGGATTGGCGATGGCGGCCGTGCCCAGCACCACGCGGCGCACGCCGGCTTCGAGCCAGGCTTCGATGCGCGCCCGGTCGCGGATGCCGCCGCCCAGTTGCACCGGCATGGAAACGGACTTGAGGATGGCGGCGACGGCCGATGCGTTCTTGGGTTGGCCGGAAACGGCGCCGTCGAGATCGACCACATGCAGCCATTGCGCGCCCGCCGCTTCGAAGCTGCGCGCCTGCGCCGCGGGGTCGTCGTTGTAGACGGTGGCGTCGTCCATGGCACCCTGGCGCAAACGGACGCAGCGACCATCCTTCAGGTCGATGGCGGGGAAGACGATCATGGCGGCTACTTCAGTTCCTTATAGTAATGGTGGCCGGTGATCATCTTGCCTTCGACCAGGGCGTATTTCGGATTCTTGCCCCAGCGCACGTAGTTGAGCGATTCGTAGAGCGCGATGGCGGCGGTTTGGGTCTCGCGCACGTCGAGGTTCAGGACCTTGAAGCCTTCGCGCCGCGCGTAGGATTCGACCGCGAGCGTCAACTCGCGTGCGAGGCCGTGGCCGCGCGCCCAGGGTGCGACGAACGAGTGCATCAGGTTGCAGGCGAACGCTTGCGCCTCGTTGTTGGGCATGGGGCGCACGAGTTGCGCCGAGCCGCAGACGACGCCGTCGAGCCGCGCGAGGAACAAGGTACGCTCGGGCACCACCAGCACGCCGCGGTAATACGCTTCCAGCGCCTTGCGCGGCGGCGGGCGCACCCAGCCGAAGCCGCCGCCGTCGATGATCGCACCCTCGGTCGCGTCGCACAGATCGTAGAGGTCCGGGCCCTTGAACTCCTTGGCCGGCTCGACCCCGATGCGGACATTTATCTCCGCCACGGTCAGGGGCTCCAGTTCAGGAAGTTCGCGATCAGGCGCAGGCCGGCATCCTGGCTCTTTTCCGGGTGGAATTGCGTGCCAACCAGATTGTCGCGCCCAATCGCGGCCGTCAGCGCGCCGCCGTAAGACGCGGTCGCCAGCACGTGATCTGTCTCGCGGCATTCGAAGGCGTAGCTGTGCACGAAATAGACATGGGTTCCCGAACCCAACCCGTCCAGAACGGGATGCGCGGGCGGCGCCACGGCCAACTCGTTCCAGCCCATATGGGGGATGCGCAGGGTTTCGTCGCCGGGCGCGATCTTCTTCACCTCGCCCGGAATCCAACCCAGGCCCGGATGGGTGCCATGTTCGAGACCGCGTTCGGCCATCAGCTGCATGCCGACGCAGATGCCGAGCAGGGGACGCTGCTGGCGGATCGCGACATGGTTCAACGCCTCGACCATGCCGGGCACGCCCGAGAGGCCGCGCATGCAATCGGCGAAGGCGCCGACGCCGGGCAGCACCACCCGGTCGGCCGCGCGCACGTCCGCCGCCTCGGCCGTCACCAGGACGCGCTGGCCCGTGCCTTGCGCGGCACGTTCGAACGCCTTCGCGGCGGAGCGCAGATTGCCGGAGCCGTAATCGACGATCGCGACCGTCATGGCACGCCCGCGCGCGCCTTGGCGTCGCCCTCGAGATAACGCAGGAGCGCGCCATCGAAATCGCGCGCGCCGATGATCGCAACCTGGCGGTAGCCGCGCACCGAAAGCGAGCGCCGCCGCGCGTCGTTGGCATGCGCGCCGACCAGCACGAACAGCCCCGCCGCGATCGCGGCCGCGATGCCCGGCGCCATCGGCGCGCGCTGGGCCAGCACCGCGAAGCCCACGGCGATCAGCGCCGTCACCAGCGCCCAGCTCCACATGCGATGGGCCAGCGCCCAGAACGGCCCGAACAGGGCGCCGAACCACGCGAAGCCTTCCTTGACCAGCACGACATCGTCGCCGCGGGCGGCAGCGCCGCCCGGCGGAGAACCCGTCTCGCGCCGATGGACCGTAAAGACCTTCATGGCGCGACCGTTAAAGGGATTTGCCGAGCGTGCCCTTGGTCGAAGGAACCACGCCGGCCTGGCGCGGGTCCAGCTCGACCGCCTGCCGCAAGGCCCTGGCAAGGCCCTTGTAGCAGGACTCGACGATATGGTGGTTGTTCTCGCCGTAGACATTCTCGACATGCAAGGTGAGGCCCGCCATCTGCGCGAAGGCCTGGAACCATTCCTTGAACAACTCGGTGTCCATTTCGCCCAATTTGGGGCGCGAGAAGCCGACCTTCCAGATCAGATACGGCCGGTTCGACGCATCGAGCGCGACGCGCGACAGGGTTTCGTCCATGGGAATCGTGGCATCGCCATAGCGGCGGATGCCGCGCCGGTCGCCCAAGGCTTGCGCCACGGCCTGACCGATCACGATTCCGGTGTCTTCGGTCGTGTGGTGATAGTCGATATGGAGGTCGCCCTTGGCCTCGAGCGTGATGTCGATGAGACTGTGGCGGGACAACTGCTCCAGCATATGGTCGAGGAAGCCGATCCCGGTCGCGATGCGGGATACACCCGTCCCGTCCAGATTCACGGTGGCGGTGATTTGCGTTTCGCGCGTCTTGCGCTCGACCGTCGCCTGTCGCATGGCCTCTCTCCCCGGCGGAAACCGCCGGCCGCGGGGTTGTAACAGCCCTGCGGAAACCGCGCCAGTGCGCGCGGTAACCCACATTTAGGCAGGAACGCGGCGCAAGCCGCCAGATAGAGGTTTTCATTCCGGCGGCCCGCCGTTTATGGCACAACGGTTGCCTATCCGGTTCTCGGGGGAGGGCTGGACCGGCCCTTTGGGGCGGTTTGGGGGACCGAATTAAGACGCCATGAAACACCGACGGTTTGCACCGGATGAAATCCTGTGCCGGCTGGGCGACCCGCCCACGGCCGCCTTCGTCATCATCGAAGGCGAGGTCGAGGTCACGGGCGGCGCGCGCGGGAACGGCGAAAATCGCCTCGGCCGTGGCGAGATCGTCGGCACAGCCTGTCTCATTCTCGGCCAACCCATGGCCGTGACCGCGCGGGCGGTCGTCGAGACCACCGTGGCCGTCATTTCGCGCGATGAGTTCCTGGGCCAGGCCAACAAAACGCGCGCCACACTGGAACCGGTGTTCCGGCAGCTTTTCCACTCGCTTCACGATGTGACGGGCATCGTTTCCAAGGGCGTGCCGCGCGCCGTGATCGTGGCCGAGCGCGCGGTTCATAATATCCGCATCCTGCCTTCCAGCCGTGAGTTGCAGGACCAGATGGACGAAGCGGGCTATCAAGTGCCCGAACTGCCCTTCCGCGTCGGCCGTCTCGTGCTCGAGGGCGAGAACGCGCCCCAGGCCGCGATCGAACTGACCCTGGACGACGTGCGGCCCTACAATCTGTCGCGCCAGCATTTCGCCATCGAAGGCTCCGAGACAGGGCCCGTGGTGCGGGACATCTGGAGCCATCTGGGCACGGTCGTGAACGGCGTGCGCATCGGCCGCGCGGAAAACCGCCAGGCGGCGCCCTTGCGGGTTGGCGACAATCAGGTGGTGGCGGGAAAATCCGGCTCGCCGTTCATCTTCCGGGTGCTGGTCGAAAAGGGCTGATCCCGCCCGGTTGACGGGGGCCGTCCCAACGGCCATATCCAAGCATCATGGAAAATCCCCCCGCCTGGCACGGCACGACCGTCCTCTCCGTGCGCAAAGACGGCAAGGTCGTGATCGCGGCCGACGGCCAAGTCAGCATGGGCAACACCATCATCAAGGCCAACGCCAAGAAGGTGCGCCGCCTGGCCGACGGACGCGTGATTGCGGGCTTCGCTGGTGCGACGGCCGACGCCTTCACACTGTTCGAGCGCTTGGAAGGCAAGTTGGAAAAGCATCCGGGCCAACTGATGCGCGCCTGTGTCGAGTTGGCCAAGGATTGGCGCACGGATCGTTATCTTCGCCGCCTGGAGGCCATGATGGCCGTGGCCGACAATGGCGTATCCCTGATCCTGAGCGGCACGGGCGACGTGCTGGAGCCCGAGGACGGGCTGATCGGCATCGGATCGGGCGGGCCTTACGCCCTGGCCGCGGGCCGCGCGTTGATCGATCTGCCCGGGCTCGACGCCGAGGCCATCGCGCGCAAGGCGCTTGGCATCGCGGCCGATATCTGCGTTTTCACCAACCGCAACGTGACCTTGGAAAGCCTGTGACCAACGCCTTCTCTCCCCGCGAAATCGTCTCCGAACTCGATCGCTTCATCGTCGGCCAGGCCGACGCCAAACGCGCCGTCGCCATCGCGCTGCGCAACCGCTGGCGCCGCCAGCAGCTTCCGGCCGAGCTGCGTGAGGAGGTCCTGCCCAAGAACATCCTAATGATCGGGCCCACGGGCGTGGGCAAAACCGAGATCGCGCGCCGCTTGGCCAAATTGGCGCAGGCACCGTTCCTCAAGGTCGAGGCCACCAAGTTCACCGAGGTCGGTTATGTCGGCCGCGATGTCGAGCAGATCGTCCGCGACCTGGTCGAGGTTTCGATCGGCATGACGCGCGAGCGGTTGCGCAAGGCGGTTGAGGCCAGGGCCGAGTTGGCCGCCGAGGAGCGCGTCCTCGACGCATTGGTTGGCCAGGGCGCATCCGCCGAGACGCGGCAGAAATTCCGCAAGATGCTGCGCGAAGGCCAATTGAACGACAAGGAAATCGAGCTTCAGGTCAGCGAAGGCGGTGCGGGTGCCTTACCGACCTTCGAGATTCCCGGCATGCCGGGCGCCCAGATGGGCATGCTCAACTTGAACGACATTTTCGGCAAGGCGTTGGGCGGCAACCGCACCAAGCCCAAGCGGCTGACGGTCTCGGAGTCGCATCCGCTGTTGATCGCCGAAGAAAGCGACAAACTCTTGGACCAGGACAAGATCGTCGCGGAAGCCATCCGCATGGTCGAGGACAACGGCATCGTCTTCCTGGACGAGATCGACAAGATCGGTTCGCGCAGCGAGCGCGCGGGCGCGGACGTAAGCCGCGAAGGCGTCCAGCGCGACCTTCTGCCCCTCATCGAGGGCACAACGGTCGCGACCAAGCATGGGCCCGTGAAGACAGACCACGTCCTATTCATCGCCTCCGGCGCGTTCCATTTGTCCAAACCATCGGACCTTCTGCCGGAATTGCAAGGCCGCCTGCCCATCCGCGTCGAGCTGAAGGCGCTCGGGCGCGACGAATTCTCACGCATCTTGACCGAACCCGAGAACAGCCTGATCAAGCAATACACGGCTCTGATGAAGACCGAGGACGTCACGCTCGACTTCACCGACGACGCCATCGCCCGCATCGCGGGCCTGGCCGCCGAGATCAACGAGGGTGTCGAAAATATCGGCGCGCGGCGGCTTCACACGGTTCTGGAGCGGCTGATCGAAGAGATCAGCTTCAACGCGCCAGACCGGCCGGGTACGGCGGTCAAGATCGACGCCGCCTATGTCGACGATAAGGTCGCCAGCCTGGCGCGCGACACGGATCTGTCCCGTTTCATTCTTTGACGCGCGGCACGTCCGCGTTCATCGCGCCGTCACCGAAGTTTTTCCGAAGTGACGCCGTAAGCCCTAGCGTTTGACCTTCGGCTTTGGCGCCGGGGTTTTCAGTACTTCCATCAACCGGTCCAGTTCGGCATCCGACAGACGCGCGATGTCGGTGGACAGGCGGTTCGCCACTTCGGTCGCTTTCGCCGAAAGACCGGAAGTGTCCACGCGTGGGCGCGGATCGGACAAAGCGGCCAGGCGCGCCAACTCTTCCGCATCGTCCCAGATGATGCCGAGCGCGGCCGAGACTTGATGCACCAGCCCCTTGCTCGGCTTGCCGCGCTTGCCATTCTCGAGCGCCGAGAGATAGGCCGGCGTGACGTGCAGCGCCTTGGCCAAATCCTTGAGCGTCATGCTCCGCGCGGCGCGGAGCTGGCGCAATTTCTGACCGAAGGGCGTCATAGCGTCCGCCTGCGGCGCAGCAGCACGTAAAGCGCGCCCTCGCCGCCGTCCTTCGGCCGCGCGGCGCCGAAGGACAGGATGCGCGTCCGGTGCGGCGGCAGGTTGAGCCAGCGCGGCACCGCTGCGCGAAGAACACCACCGCCCGGCCTCGTGCCCTTGCCCGTGATGACCAGCACGCAGCGCCAGCCGCGCGCGTCGGCCCGGTCCATGAACTTGGCTAAAGCCGCATGCGCTTCATCCTGTGTCATGCCGTGCAGATCGATCCGCCCGTCGATTTCCATTCGCCCGCGATGGAGTCGTTCCGCCGTACGCCGATCCACGCCAGGTGCCGTGCCGTGGGACAGCTCGGGCAGGACGGATCTCGGCGCGGGTGCTGGCATGACGGGGTACGGAACCGGCTTCGGTTCCGCGCGCGGCTTTGCCGACGGCGCGCGGGCGTTGCGCGCGCGCAAAGGTTTCGCGTCGCGCGTGGCCCACTGCCACAGTTCGGTTTCATCGGCGCGCGGGCGCTTCACACTCATTCATCGACCAGGACGATATGAAGCCGGCGCGGCCCGTGAGCGCCCATCTGAAGCTGTTGCTCGATATCCGCGCTGCGCGACGGGCCCGTGACGAAGTTGACCGTGCGCGGCATGGCGACCACTCCGCCCTCGCCGTTTCGCACCTGGCGCAGCTGGGCCCAGGCTTCTTCATAGGCGCCGACCACCTGCGATGCGCGCAACACGACGATGCTGGTCTCGGGCAGAAGATTGAGCGTCGTCGGCGTGTCGGGACCCGAGAGCAGCATCAATGTGCCCGTCTCGGCGATGGCGGCAAACGCCACCGTCACACCGACATCGTCGCTGGGCTCGGCGCGGCCACGACGGATGGAGAGAAGCGGCTGTTTCTCCCAGCCCAAACCGCCGAGCCAGGAATCGGGCGCCATGGCAACGCGGCTCGGGAGATTCTCCTGCTTGAGAAACCGGGCGATGGCCTCCGGCACGTCGGAGGAGGCGCTGATGCGCGTCAGCGTGGCCGAGGCCTCGCGCGCCATCGTCTCGAACAATGCGATCTTGGCCTCGGGCGCGAGCTGGCTGCGCGCCGGGATCAGATTCGTTTGATGCGCCGCGAGGCGAGCATCGACCGCGCGCGCCGCATCAGGTGCACGGCCCTTGCCCACCGCGCCGCGGATGCGCCCCAGCATCTCCTCGCGCGCGCTCATTTCCGTTCGGCCCACAGGCTTTGAAAGCTGCGGCCTTGCGGCGCCGGGAAATCGCGGCCGGCGGTCCAGCCCTGCGCCAACGGAAGCGTGCGGAAGCGCCCCGTGCGGCGGCCGAGCGCGCCGAGAATCTGGGCCGCGAGGGACGCGCCCAGCCGGTAGAGCGCGGGTCGCCGCGCGGCGAAGGCCCACAGCGCAATCGCCCAGCGCGCGGCCGGCGGCGACAATTTCCGCTCGTACTCCTGTTCGCGCAGACGCCGCATCAGCTTCGGCAGCGGGATGCGCATGGGGCAGACGGCTTCGCATTTGCCGCAGAAAGTGGATGCGTTGGGCAAATCGCGCGCTTCCTCCAGCCCCACCAGCCAGGGCGTCAGCACCGCACCCATCGGCCCCGGATAGACCCAACCATAGGCATGGCCGCCGATCGCGCCGTAGACCGGACAATGGTTAAGACAGGCGCCGCAGCGGATGCAGCGCAGCATCTCCTGAAACTCCGTACCCAGCATCCGGCTGCGCCCATTGTCCAAGATGACGACATGGAAGGCGCCCGGCCCATCGGCATCCTCCGCGCGGCGCGGGCCGGTCGAGAAGGTCGTGTAGACCGAGAACTCCTGGCCCGTGGCCGAACGTGCGAGGAGGCGCAGGATCGTCGCCGCGTCCTCCAGCGTCGGCACCACCTTCTCGATGCTGCCCAAGACGATATGCGCCTTGGGGAGCGTCTGGGTCAGGTCGCCGTTACCTTCGTTGGTGACGATGACGGTCGAGCCCGTCTCCGCGATCAGAAAATTGGCGCCCGTGATGCCGACATCGGCGGCGACGAACTTCTCGCGCAGGATCTTGCGCGCCTCGGCCAGGAGCGTCGGCGCCTCCTCTAGAACGCGCTCCTTCGGCAGATGCGTATGCGCGGCGCGGAAGGCGTCGGCCACCTCTTCCTTATTCACATGGATCGCGGGCGCGATGATGTGGCTGGGCGGCTCGTGGCGCAGTTGGATGATGTATTCGCCGAGATCGGTCTCGACCGGCTCGACGCCGTTGGCTTCGAGATAGTCGTTGAGGCCGATCTCCTCCGCGACCATGGA
>CADEGL010000040.1:15604-31500 GCA_902826885.1 uncultured Alphaproteobacteria bacterium
GTCAGTCCGCCGCTTCGCCGATGGCGGGGCCATCGGCCATGCCCGCCAGCACCTCGGCGACATGGCGCACGCGCACGGATGAGCCTTCGCGCGATAGCTTGCCCGCCATGTTGAGCAGGCAACCCATGTCGCCCGCGAGCAGCGTGCCGGCGCCCGTCGCGGTGACGTCCTTGGTCTTGTCCGCCACCATGCGGTCGGAGATGGCGGGATACTTCACGCAGAACGCGCCGCCGAAGCCGCAGCACACCTCGGCATCCGCGAGTTCTTTCATCGAAAGGCCTGCGACGGACGCGAGAAGCCGGCGCGGTTGCGCCTTCACGCCTAGTTCGCGCAGGCCCGAGCAGGAATCGTGATAGGTCACGCTGCCGTCAAAGCGCGCGTCGACCGCGGCTATCTTCCGCACATCGACCAGAAATGAGACTAGTTCATAGGTGCGCGCGGACAGCGTCGCCGCGCGGGCATGCATGGCGGGATCGCCTTCGAACAATTCAGGATAGTGCGTCTTGATCATGCCGCCGCAGGAGCCCGAGGGCGCGACGACATAGTCGTAGCCTTCGAACGCCTCGATCACCTGACGCGCGATCGCGGCTGCGGAGGCGCGATCACCGGCGTTGTAGCCCGGCTGGCCGCAGCAGGTTTGCGCGCGCGGCACCTCGACCGTGCAGCCCGCCGCCTCCAACAATTTCACCGCGGCGAAGCCCACGCTCGGCCGGAACAGGTCGACCAAGCAGGTGACGAACAGCGCGACCCTCGGCTTCTGCACCACCGGTCAACCCTATGATTTTCCGCACCGATTCCGTCTATCCGGCGGCGCGCCCTGGCCCGCAACAATGCGCGAGCACGCCGTGCGCGGCAAGGGCGGATCAGGCGTCCGGCGGGTGTACCGTTTTGGGTAGGAAGAGAAAATACGTGCCCGGCTGGCGCATTTGCCCCGCGTGCCGCTCGGCCTCCGCGCCCGGTCCCCAGAACACGTCGCCCCGCACGGGCCCCTTGATGGCGCTGCCGGTGTCCTGGGCCACGACCAAGCGGCGCAGCGGCTTGGCCTCGGGCCCGGGCCAGGTGGTGTCAAGCCAGAGGGGTGCGCCCATCGGCATGAACGCGGGATCGATGGCCAGGCTGCGGCCAGGGCTCAGAGCGACCCCGCCCGCGCCAATCGGCCCGCCGGTCTCCAGCACACGAAAAAAGATGTAGCGTGGATTTTCGCGCATGAGCGCGGGCGCCTGTTTCGGGTTCGCGCGCATCCAGTCGCGGATGCTCTGCAGGGACACCTCTTCGGGTTTATAGACGCCGCGCTCGATCAGAATTTTGCCAATGGCGACGTATTTCCGGCCGTTATCGCCGGCATAGCCGACCTGCATCATCTGGCCGTCGGGCAGTTCGATGCGGCCCGAGCCCTGGACCTGGAGGAAGAACACGTCGATGGCGTCTTCGGCCCACGCGAGCTCAAGCTTCTTGCCGGCCAAGGCACCCGCGTCGATCGCGGCGCGGTCGGGATAGGGTCCGCCCTTAGGGTCCCAGTCGGGCGGACGGCGATAGATCGGAACGGTGTAGCGGCCGCCCCGCGTCTTCGAGCCGCGCAGGCTCGGCTCGTAATAGCCGGTGAAAAGCCCGTCCTTACCGTCCGCAGGCTGGACGCGATAGGCGCGGAACTGCTGTTCGAAATAGCCGCGCGCCTCGTCGTCCTTCGCGGCTTGCGCCGCCGCGCAGGCCGCGCGCCACTGGCCCGCGTTTCCGCCGACGCCGTTCGCACCCACGGGACGATCCGCCGGTTGGGCCGCGAGCTTGGCACAGGAACGGCGCAACGCGACCAGCGCGTCGGATTGCGTGTCCGCCTGCCAGCCCGGCAGATTGCCGAAGGAAACGGCCGTGAGCGAGAAGCCCGGAAAAACCAGCGGCGACGGAGATGGCGCGGTGGGAGACGCAGGCGAAGGTGCTATGGGTGGGGTCGCGGCCTGCGATGGCGGAGGCGCCTTCTCGGCGCAAGCCGCCATCGCGATCAGCGCTGCGGCTGCGGCCAGACGGCGCAGCATCTCAGTTCGGGCTGCGAGTCTCGACAAGCGCCCAGTTGGGATCGGACGCGCGCGTATCGCGCGAAAAGGTCCAGATGTCGGTCACCTCGGCCGTGTGCGAGGGATCGCCATCGACCACCTCACCGGCCTTGTCGCGGGTGACGTTCACTTGTTCGGACATGATCTTCACCGCGACATGGGCGATCGTTCCGCGCAGTTCGGCTTCCTCGATGGCAAGGCTTTTGATGCCGACCAGGGTCGTTTGCAGCACTTCACCCTTTGCCGTCCGCGCATCGATGGCGTCGGCAAAGTTGCGGTAAACCTCGTCGGACAAGAGCGAGCGAAGCTGGTCCTTGTTTCCCGCGGCGAAGGCCGCGACGATCATCTCGAATGCGCCGCGCGCGCCCTTGAGGAAACCGTCGGGATCGAAGGAACGATCGGCCAGTTGGATCTGGGTCAGGCCGGCCTGGGCGGCGCTGCCCGCCGTCATCGGCGGCTCGCCATGCACGGGCCGGCGCGGCAATTCGATGACGCGATCGGAGCCCGGCTGATCGGACGCCGGGCGATCGCGCCGCAATGGATCGGGCTGTTGCTTCTCCGTTCCGGTCCGGCGGCCCAGCACGCTGCGCAGGCGCAGCACGAGGAAAACGGCCACCGCCGCGAAGAAAATAATGTCGAGAAACTGGATGCTACCGCCGTCGCCCATGTCCTGATCGCCCGGTCTCGGCACGCTCGACCCGCCCGTCGGGCAGGCTGGACCGACCCTCCTGCTTGGGATAAACCCAATCGCGAAGCCGGTCCCGGCGCTTCACTACGTTAGATAATGGCTGGTTTAACAAAGAACAAGGCAAAGCGGCGGCCGGTAGCACGATGATCCTGCTTCGCCACGCACAATCTCTTTTCAATGTCACTTTCTCGGTCACCCGTGTCGACCCGGGAATCGAGGACCCCGCCCTGACCGAGCTGGGCCGGGACCAAGCACGCCAAGCCGCCGAGGCGCTGCGCGGCCATCCTGTCAGGCGCATCATCACCAGCCCCTATACCCGCGCGCTCGAGACCACCGCGATCGTCAACGAGACGCTGAATCTGCCAGTGACCGTCGAATCGCTGGTCGGCGAACGCGCCGGCTTCGTCTGCGATATCGGCACCGCACGGGAGCATCTCGCGCCGCGCTGGCCGCAATTCGTCCTCGACCACCTGCCCAGCCGCTGGTGGCCGGAGCAGGAAACAGAAGCCGACATCGTCGTGCGCTGCCGTCAGTTCCGCGAACGCATGCGCGACCAACACGACTGGCCCCATGTCCTGGTGATTACTCATTGGGGCTTTATCCGCGGCCTAACTGGCCTCACGGTCGCCAACGCCGAGATCATCAAGTTCGACCCCACAGGTGAGCCCCATCCCGATCCGTTCGGCGGCGTCTGAACGCCCTTCGGCGTTAATCCCCGCGTAATCTCCGCAACTTGCCCGGACGGCTGTCCTTGCCCTAGGCTTCCGCCGTTCGGGCGATATTTTCCATGGCTTACCGGACGGCGGATTGAGCAATCGCCCGCAGTCTCAGGGGAGGGGATGTTGAGGAAATCGCTATGGATCGCGGCTGCCGTTGGCGCGGCTGTCGCTTGGAGCGGAATCAGCGCGTCCGCGCAGGAAACCGTGACCTTTTCGTCGTGGGGCGGCGCCTATCAGGACGCCGAGACGAAGGCGTTCATCGAACCTGCCGAGAAGAAGCTCGGCATCAAGGTCAAGCAGGACAATCTCACGGGATTGGCGCCGGTGAAGAGCCAGGTTCTCAGCGGCAAGACGTTCTGGGACGTGGTCGATCTGGGCGTCACCGACTGTCAGCGCGGCGCGAACGACGGCATTTTCATGGAGCTGGACTACAGCGCGATCCCGGCAGCCAAGGATCTGCCGAAGGTAAGCGTCAACAAGCATTGGGTCGGTCTTCTCTCGTTTTCGACCGTGATCGCGTGGAACGCCGATATCGTCAAAGGCGAAGGGCCGAAGAACTGGGCCGAATTTTGGGACGTGAAGAAGTTTCCCGGCAAGCGGGCGATCCGCAACCTGGCGCGTGAGTCATTGGAAGAGGCGCTGATGGCGGATGGCGTTCCGCCGGACAAGCTGTACCCGCTTGATGTCGATCGGGCTTACAAAAAGCTCGAGGAACTGAAGCCGCATTTGGTGTTCTGGACCTCGGGCGGTCAGTCGGCGCAGATGCTTAAGGACGGCGAAGCGGAATATGTCGCGATCTGGAACGGCCGCGCGCAGGCGCTGGTCAAGGAGAAGGTGAAGGTCAAGATGCACTTCAATCAGGCTCTGTTCCTGACGGAGTGCCTGGCCGTGCCGAAGGGCGCCCCCAACCCGAAAGGCGCCATGAAACTCATCAACGAAATGCTGCAGCCTGAGCCGCAGGCGAATCTGACCAAGTATATCGACTACGGTCCAATCAATCCGAAGGCATACCAGACCGGCATCATTACGCCCGAGGTCGCCAAGACGCTCAATTCCTATCCCGAGAACATGAAGACGCAGGCGGTCATTGATCCCGATTGGTGGTCGACGCCTGCTGGCGAAGCGGCGCTTGCCCGCTGGGCCAGTTTCGTCCAGAAGTGAGCTAGAAGCGAGATTGAGGAGCGGGGGCGTCTTGCCTCCGCTCCTTTTTCCACCGTCCTAGAAGAGCGACCGGAGAACGGCGTGGCAGCTGCGGCCCAATCCCTGCCCATCTCGATCCGTGGCGTGAGCAAGCATTACGGCTCGGTCGCTGCGTTGGACAACGTCAGCCTGGAGATCGCCGCAGGCGAGTTCGTGACACTCTTGGGCCCGTCCGGCTCTGGCAAGACGACGCTTCTCAACATCCTGTCCGGCTTCATTCGACTGGGCCAGGGCGAGGTCTTCTTCGGCGACGAAAACGTCACGCTGGTACCGCCGCACAAGCGGAATATCGGTTTGGTGTTCCAGAACTACGCGCTGTTTCCCCACATGACCGTGGCGGAGAACGTCGCGTTTCCGCTCAACGCCCGCAAAGTGCCGAAGGCGAAGATCGTCGAGCGCGTGAAGTGGGCGCTGAACTTGGTCAAGCTAGACGGCTTCGGCGAGCGCGGCGCGCATCAGCTTTCGGGCGGGCAACGCCAGCGCGTGGCCTTGGCCCGCGCGGTCGTGTTCGAGCCAAAGATCATTCTGATGGACGAGCCGCTGTCCGCGCTCGACAAGCAATTGCGCGAACACATGCAGATCGAATTGCGCCATCTGCACGAAACGCTGGGTGCGACCACGGTCTATGTGACGCACGATCAGCGCGAGGCACTGACCATGAGCGACCGGGTGGCCGTGCTGAACCACGGACGACTGATCCAGTTGGACAAACCGCGGGCGCTCTATGACAGCCCGGTCGATGCTTTCGTCGCCGATTTCGTCGGCGAATCGACCCTCCTGCCCGTTCGCCGCCACGACAATGAAAGCGTAACACTGAACGGCACCCGTCTGCGCACGAGCCGCTCCCTGCCGCCGGGCGACGATCTGATTCTGGTCGTTCGTGCGGAAAAGCTCCTGCCCGCCGCGCGCAGCGCAAGCAACGTGAATTTGCTGCCGGGCCGCGTTCGCGAAGTCGTCTTCCAGGGCGAAAGCGTGGCTGTGTTCGTCGAGTTGGGCCAAGGCCAAACGGTGGTAATGCGCCATCCGACGAATCAGGAGAGCCTAGCGGCGCTGCCCACGGCCGGTCAGGAAACGACGCTGAGCCTCCATCCCGAAAGCACCATCGTCGTTCCCGCCTCGCGCTGAGGCGGTTGACTTAGCGGGTCTTGCGGCCGGCCAAAAGCGAGGCCGCCAGCACGATGGACAGGCTGACGATGATGAGAAGCGAGCTGATCGCCGCGATGGTCGGATCGATCTCGTCGCGAAGCGCGTTGAACATGCGTTTGGTCAGGGTCGAATTCTCGCCCCCGGAAATGAACAGCGCGATAACGACCTCGTCCAGCGAGGTGATGAACGCGAACAAGGCACCCGAAATCACACTGGGCTTGATCTGCGGTAACGTGACCTTGATGAAGGCCGCAAAGCGCGGAGAGCCCAAGCTGCGCGCGACATTCTCCTGATTCATATCGAAGCCGCGCAGGCCGGCCAAGGTCGTGACCACGACGAACGGCGTCGCCATGAGCGTATGCGCCAGGACCAGGCCCAGCATGGTGCCGACCAGATTCATCTTGGCGAACACGAAGAAAACGCCGATCGCGATGATGATGATGGGCACCATGAGCGGCATCAGGAGAATGAGCTGGATGGTACGCAGGAATTTCGCTTCGGCCACGCGCAACCCATAGGCCGCGGCCACCCCAAGGGGCGTCGCCAAGAGCGTGGTGCAGATGGCCGCGGTCAGGCTGACGCGGGTCGCATCCATCCATTCCGGGCTGCCGAGATAGGCCTCGTACCAGCGCAACGACAGACTGGGCGGCGGAAACGTGAGGAATCGCGAGTCGGAGAACGACATCGGGATCACGATCAGGACCGGCAAGATGAGGAACAGCAACACCAACGTGCCGACCACCCACAGCCACAAGCGCTGCTGGCGCGAGACAAGGGTTTCGTTCAGGGCCTCCTGCGCCATCAGCGTGCTCCGAACACCCGTTCGACCGCCAGGAAGCGGTTGAGGAACGCGAAGGCCGCGAAGACGATGATCAGCAGGATCACCGCGACGGAGCTGGCGGCGCCCCATTGGAAATAGAGCTCCACGTTGCGTTGAACCAGCATCGAGACCATCACGACGCGTCCACCGCCCAAAAGTTCGGGCGTCACATAGAAGCCAAGGCAAATGACAAAGACCAAGGTCGTGCCCGCCAGAAGCCCAGGCCGCGAGAGTGGAAAAAACACGCGCCAGAACGCATAGCGCGGGTTGCCGCCCAGATTGGCCGCCGCGCGCATAAGCTCGGGATCGATCGCGCGCATCGTCGCGTAAAGCGGCAGGACCATGAAAGGCAGCATGATGTGCAGCATACCGATCGTGGTGCCCGTGATGTTGTGGACGAAGGCCAGTGGCTGGTCGATGACGCCCAGGTCGATAAGCGTCTTGTTGATGAGACCGCGGCGCTGCAACAGCACCATCCATGCGTAAGTCCGGACCAGGAGGCTGGTCCAGAACGGCACGATGACGAGCGCCAGGCCGAACGCCGCCCAGCGCGGCGGAAGCTGGCACAACATGTAGCTCAAGGGATAGCCAAGCAGGATCGCCAGGCCTGTGACCATGGCGCTGATCTCGAAGGTGAGCAGAAAACTCTTCGAGTAGGTCGAATCCTCGAACACCCGGACATAGTGCTCGAGCGTCAAGCCCGAATCGCCCACGAAGGATTGCCAAGTGAGCCAGCCGAGCGGCAGGAGCAGAAGAATCGCCACCAACGTCAGCGCGGGCAATATGAGCGTGAGGAGCCGGTCACGCTCCCGGCACGCGTCACGCGCGATCAACCGCTCTTGCTCGGCCACGATGGACATGGACCGCCCCGAATTGTTGGCCATGGTCGTTCCCCTAGCGAAAACCTAGCACGGAGCGCGATTGGGCCGGAAGGCGTCCCGCAGTTGCCGGATTAGGCACCCCGTGTTAGCCATCGCCTCGAACGCATCCCAGAAAGGCATGTTTCCATGGCCGACACCCCGCAAGCCGCGCCGGCGACCGCGCAGATGAGTTTTTCCGTGAAGGCGCAATACGTGAAGGATCTCAGCTTCGAGATTCCGCACGCGCCGGACATCTTCCGCCGCCTGACGCAATCGCCGGCCGTGACGGTCAATATCGACGTCAACGCGCGGCCCCTGCCCGGTGGCAACGAATACGAGGTCGTTCTGTCGATCAACGCCAAGGCGGAGCGCGAGGACGAGACGATCTTCGTGGTCGAGCTGTCTTATGCCGCCGTGTTCGAGGCCATCAACATCCCGCAGGAGGCGTTGCAGCCGGCGCTTCTGATCGAAGCGCCGCGCCTGATTTTCCCATTCGCGCGGGCGATCGTCGCCGATCTGACGCGCGAGAGCAGCCTGCCGCCGCTCCTGATCCAACCCATCGATTTCGTGCAGCTTTATCAGCAGAAGCTGGGCGCGCAGACCGCGGGCCAGGCCTGAGCCTGCCGCTCAGGCCAGCCAGATCGGGTCCTTGATCTTGGCGAGAAGGGTTTGGTGCGCGGCCTGTTCCTCCACCGTCGGCGCGTGGGGCCGCGGCGGGCGATGGGTGCGTGAGACGATTTCCTGGGCCTCGGCCACCAGCTCTGCGCCGGACAAACCGAGCGTGGCCTGACGGCCGCCCACCAGCTCCAGATACACCTCGGCCAGAAGCTCGGCATCGAGCAGCGCGCCATGCTTGGTGCGCTGGGAATTATCGATGTTGAAGCGCTTGCACAGCGCGTCCAGGCCGGCCGGCGCGCCGGGAAACTTGCGCCGTGCCATCTCCACCGTGTCGACCGCGCGCGCAGCGTCGAGAAGCGCGCGGTTTACCCGCCTCAGCTCGGCGTTCATGAACTTCAGATCGAACGCCGCGTTATGGATGATCAGGCGCGAATCGCCGATGAAGGCCAGGAACTCGTCCACGATCTTCTCGAAAACCGGATGGGTGGACAGGAATTCGGCGCTGAGCCCGTGAACCGCGAACGCGCCTTCGGGCATGTCCCGTTCCGGATTGAGATAACGCTGGAAGCTTCGCCCGGACGGCAGGTGATTGATCAATTCCAGGCAGCCGATCTCGACCACGCGGTGGCCCGATTCGGGATCGAGGCCGGTGGTTTCCGTATCGAAGACAATTTCGCGCATGATCGGATTCTAGCGGACGGGACGGCGCGCGCGAAGCCATTTGGCCGCGCGGGGGCCGCTTAAAAGCCGCACGATGGAAGCGAGCCGGTCGAACACGGCGCGTTTGCCAATGCCGCTCGGCACCACGAAGTCGGCGCGACGGCGCTTTTCCCGGTCAGGCGTCTGGCGCGCGCGGATCGCGGACAGCCGTTCCCGCGTCATGCCGGATCGGCGCAACACGCGCGCTTCCTGCACGAAGCTGGGCGCGCTGATCACGATGCTGGCGTCATAACGCCGCTCTCCGCCCGTCTCGAACAGGAGCGGAATGTCGAAGGCCAAAAGCCGCGCGCCGCGCGCCGCCATGCGGCGGCTGAAGTGCTTTTCGGAGTTGCGCACGAGCGGATGGACGATTCCCTCCAGGCGCTTGAGCGCGGCCGGGTCGCCAAAGACGACTTTGCCAAGCCTGGTCCGGTCGACGGCGCCATCGACGACAACACCTGGAAAGGCTTTTCCGACCGGTTCGACCGCGGCGCCGCCTTTCGCAAACAGCGCGTGGACCGCGGCGTCGGCGTCATAGACGGGCACGCCCAGGCGGCGCAGCTGGTTCGCCGCCGTGGACTTGCCCATTCCGATCGAACCCGTGAGGGCGAGGCGGATGGGACGGCGCTTCATTTTTTGATGTCCGCCGCCAGTTCATCCCATAGGGCGCGCGTCACTTCGGGATCGATGCCGAACCAGGCATGGAAGCCCGGCCGTCCTTGGTGCAACAGCATGCCGAGTCCATCGACCACCACGTGCCCGCGCCGGCGTGCGTCGGCCAGCAGCGGCGTTTCCAACGGTACATAAACGATGTCGTTGACCACGGCGTCCTGGGGCAATGCATCGAGCGCAAGATCCAAGGGTGGTTGTCCAGCCATGCCAAGGCTCGCGGTGTTGACCAGAAGAGCCGCGCCGTCGAGCGCCTTGGCGCGCGTATCCCAATCCAGGGCGCGACAGTTTGTGCCGAGCTGTTCAGCCAGCGTCTCGGCCCGGGCGCGCGTGCGGTTGAGGATGCGAATCTCTGGCACGCCAGCGTCGATCAGCGCCACGCCCACGGCGCGTGCGGCACCCCCCGCGCCGATCATGACCGCGGGGCCGGCGCCCGGCCGCCAGCCAGGCGCACCGGCCTTGAGATTTTCAAGAAAACCAAAGGCATCCGTGTTGGAGCCGGCCAGGCTTCCATCCACGCGCACGACGATGGTGTTTACCGCGCCGATGCGGCGCGCCGCGCTGTCGATCTCCGCGAGATGGGGCAGCGCGGCTTCCTTGTGCGGCAAAGTCAGATTGCAGCCGGCGAATCCCAGCGCCGGCAGCGCGGCCAAGGCCTGTCCGATCTTTTCTGGCCGCACTGCCATGGGCACATAGGCCCCATCGATCCCGTACCGGCGCAGCCAATGGCCGTGCAACATGGGCGAGCGCGAATGGCCGACCGGCCAGCCCATCACGCCCGCGATTTTGCCCTTGCCTGAGAGTTTCATGGTTCGACCAGTCTATGCCCGCGCAGAAAATCGAGGAGCGGCAGCAACGGCAGCCCAAGGATGGTGAAATAGTCGCCTTCGATGCGCGAGAAAAGCTGTGCGCCAAGTCCCTCGAGCTGATAGGCGCCGACCGAGCGGCACGCGGCCTCGCCCACGCGCGCAAGATACTGGTCCAGGAATGCGTCGGTGAAGGGGCGCATATGCAGTGTCGCCACCTGGGTATGGTGCCACAGCCGCGCATCACCGCGCGCCACCACGACCGCGGCCGTCAACCTGTGCGCGCGGCCCCGCAAGGCCTGAAGCTGCCGGCGTGCGGCGGCCAAATCCGGCGGCTTGTCGAACATGGCGCCGTCGCAATCCAGCACCTGGTCCGCGCCGATCACGAAAGCGTCCGGGTGACGCAGCGAGACCTTGCGCGCCTTCAACTCCGCCAGCGTTTCCGCGAGCGCGGCGGGCGCCGCCTTCTCGCCCCTGAGGCTGTCCTTGACCGCATCCTCGTCCACGCCCGGCGCTTCGGCCGAAAACGCGACGCCCGCGGCGGCCAACATCGTCCGGCGTGACTGGCTGATGGACGCCAAAATAAGACCGCTCATCCGACCTGCCGCTGGCGTTCCTTGTGAAGCTGGATAATGGCCGCCGCCGTCTCCTCGATCGAACGGCGCGTCACATCGATGACCGGCCAACCCTGTTCGGCGCACAGACGGCGCGCGGCTTCGACCTCGGCTTTCACGGCATCGAGATCGACATACTCCGTCTCGGCGTCATGTTCGATCATGCGCAGCCGGTTGCGCCGGATGGCGACCAGGCGCTGCGGATCGTTGGTCAGACCGACGATCAAGGGCCGGTCAGCTTTCAAAAGCTCCTCGGGCGTTGGAAAGCCAGGCACCAGCGGGATATTGGCCGCCTTGATGCCGCGATTGGCCAGATAGATGCAGGTCGGTGTCTTGGACGTTCGCGACACGCCCACCAAAACCACGTCGGCCTGATTCAAATCGTGCGTCGACTGCCCATCGTCATGGGTCAGGACGAAATTCATGGCCTCGATGCGGTGGAAATACTCGGAATCGAGCGCATGCTGCCGTCCCGGCCGGGCACCGCCCTGCATGCCGAAATGCATCGCCAGCGTCCGGATGACGGGGTCCAGCACGGCGATACAGGGAACGTCGAGGCGTTCGCAGGCCGCGCGCAGGCGCGTACGCAGATGGTCGTTCAAGACCGTGAACATCACGATGCCGGGTTCGGCCTCGATTGCGCCCAGCACCTTGTCGAGCTGACGTTCGGTCCGCACCATCGACCAGAGATGCTCAATCGTCCGTACCTCCTCGAATTGAACCAGGGCGGCGCGCGCGACGTTGCCGACGGTCTCGCCGGTCGAGTCGGAAACTAAGTGAAGATGGAAGGTTTTCATCCCGGCCCCCCTGTTGGCCGTTTTCCGATGGCGGGGATAAGTGCCGGCTTATCCTCAGACGCTTGCAATCGTTCCTCCTAGACCGGATTCGCTCCGGAGGATTTCAGCTTCGGGATAAATACATAGCATGGTCCCGCAAGATGCGTATAAACCGGCTCGAGCAGAGGTTTTCCACGAAATTCCCGTTCCACGCCGATGCTAGGTAAGACACGGACAATGGCTTCCAGGGATTCTGTCCCGGCGTCACCAGCTTGAATCCGCGTTTCCAGCCAACGCGGCATGCTCTGTGGGCGAATTAAGCCGGAGGAATAATCACCGTTATACCGGCGACAACTACTGCCACCATCTAAGAATCTAAAATACTCTTTAAGGAAGATGGCGAACGCGAAACCTTTCATTCCTGGCTCCGGCGAAACGCGCTTTGCCGCGGCACTGGCTGGCAAGCAGACAGACCGGCCGCCGTTCTGGTTCATGCGCCAGGCTGGGCGCTATCTGCCGGAGTACCGGGAGATCCGCGCCGGGGTGCCGGACTTTCTGACGCTTTGCTATACGCCCGAATTGGCGGCGCGGGTGACGCTGCAGCCGATCGAGCGGTTTGGCATGGATGCGGCGATCTTATTCTCGGATATCCTTGTGGTGCCGCATGGGCTTGGTGCGGGTGTGCGTTTCGTCGAGGGGGAAGGTCCTCGGCTTGATCCGGTGCGCGACGCGAAGGATTTGTCGCGCTTGAGGCCCGAGGCCGTGGCCGCGGTCGTGGCGCCGGTCATGGAGACGGTGCGGCTGGTTCGGCGGCAACTCGACCCCACCGTTGCGCTCATCGGCTTCGCAGGTGCGCCGTGGACGGTTGCGACCTACATGGTCGAGGGTGGCTCCAGTCGGGATTTCGCGGCGACCAAGGCATGGGCGTATGGCGATCCGGAGTCGTTTGCGAAGCTGATCGATATGCTGGTCGAGGCGACGATTTCCTATCTCGACCGCCAAATCTCGGCCGGCGCGGATGCGGTGCAGTTGTTCGACACCTGGGCAGGAGCTTTGAGCCCGGATCAGTTCGCGCGGTGGGTGATTGCTCCGGCCCGCCGCATCGTGGAGGGAATCCGCGCGCGGCATCCCAGTGTTCCAGTCATCGGATTTCCGCGCGGCGCGGGGTCTCTTTATCGGCGCTATGCGGAAAAAACGGGTGTGAATGGCGTCGGTATCGACACGGCAGTTGATCCTGCCTGGGCGGCGCAAACGCTACAGCCGGTTAAGACCGTGCAGGGCAATCTCGATCCGATGGCGCTAGTCGCGGGCGGTGCTGCCATGCGTGCGGATGCGGAGCGGATTCTGAGCGCGCTTGGCCGGGGTCCGTTTGTCTTCAATCTCGGCCATGGCATCGTGCCGCAAACACCGCCCGCTCACGTGGCGGAGCTGTCGGTGTTGATCAAGAATTGGCGGGCCTGAGATGGCGCGCACGGCCGTCGTCCTTCTGAACCTCGGTGCCCCGGACAAGCCGTCGTCGATTCGCCCGTTTCTCAAGAATATGTTCAGCGATCCGGCGATTCTCTCGGTACCGGCTCCTGCACGCTGGTTGTTGGCGCGGCTGATCTCGGGCCTGCGCGCGCGCAAGGCGGTTCCGATCTATGAACAGCTGGGTGGGGGTTCGCCCCTCCTACCCAACACGGAAGCCCAGGCGGCTTCGCTCGAACGTATGTTGGGCGCGGATTCGCGGGTCTTCGTCTCCATGCGCTATTGGCACCCGATGAGCGCGGCTTGCGTGGCGGAGGTGAAGCGTTATGCGCCGGACCGGATTGTTCTATTGCCGCTCTACCCGCAATTCTCTGGCACCACGACGGGGTCGTCTTTCGCGGATTGGCGACGCGCGGCGGCGCGAGCCGGCCTTTCCACACCCATTCATGCCGTTTGCTGTTATCCGCGCCAGAACGGTTGGATTGGCGCCATCGCCGACCTGATCCGCGCCGCGCTCGCGCAGGTGGGACCGGTGGGCAAGCCGCGCATCCTATTCTCCGCCCACGGCCTGCCCAAGAAGGTCATCGCCGGCGGCGATCCTTATCAGTGGCAGGTCGAGCGCACGGTCGAGGCGGTGGTGGCAGTGCTTGGCGGGGATGTTGATTGGTCGATCTGCTATCAGAGCCGGGTTGGCCCGCTCGAATGGATCGGCCCCTCGACCGAGGATGAAATCGACCGGGCCGGCCGGGATGGTGTGCCCATCCTCGTGGTGCCCATCGCCTTCGTCTCCGAACACTCCGAGACCTTGGTCGAACTGGATGTCGAGTATCGTCACCGCGCCGAACGCGCAGGCGTGCCGGTCTATATTCGGGTGCCCGCGGTCGCGACCCATGCAAGCTTCATCGCCGGGCTGGCGGATCTGGTGCGGGCCGCCGTGACGGCGAATCGGCCCCTGATATCCGCCGAAAACGCGCGTATTTGCCCCGCGGATCGCGCCAAATGCCCCTGTTTGGAGACAAAAACACCATGATGGACTGGCTTGCGGGCGCTTATCCGTGGCTGAAGGCAGCCCACATCATCAGTGTGATCTCGTGGATGGCGGGCCTCCTCTATCTACCTCGCCTGTTCGCCTATCACGCAGGCGTGGCGTCCGGCGGCGAAACGTCCGAAACCTTCAAGATCATGGAGCGCCGCCTGTTGCGCGGAATCATGAACCCCGCCATGGGTGCGGTGTACGTCTTCGGCATCCTACTAGCAGTGGTTCAGGGCCCGGCGATTTGGCAAAGCGGCTGGTTCCACGCCAAGCTTCTTTTCGTCGCCGTGCTGACCGTCCTGCATCATCTGATGGCAGCCTGGCGGAAGGATTTCGCCGCCGACCGCAACCATCGCCCCGCCCGATTTTACAAAATCATGAACGAGGTTCCGGCAATTCTGATGATCGGCATCGTGATTTTCGTGGTCGCGCGCCCCTTCTAAGCGTGCAGGCTCTTGCGCGGCGTCGGGATTAGCCTATATTTTTGTTCGTTCCGAACCACCTACCCCTTCGCTTCGTTTAGGTCTTAGACCAGCCCGTGCGGTTCTCTCCGTCCGGGCCGCCATAGCCCAACCGGCCTAGGCCGAAGCGCTTCCATCTCCCCCATCAAGCGGCGCCGAAAGGCGGAAATGTCATGAATCTCCAGTCCGCGAAGGACAAGGGACTCTACCTCCAGGACCTTAAGAAAAAGACGCCTGCCGAGCTGCTGAGCTTCGCGGAAGAGTTGAAGATCGAAAACGCGAGCAACCTGCGCAAGCAGGACATGATGTTCGCGATCCTGAAGCAACTCGCCGATAACGAAGTTCCCATCCACGGCGATGGCGTGCTCGAGACGCTGCAGGACGGTTTCGGCTTCCTGCGTTCGCCTGAAGCTAACTATCTGCCGGGGCCTGACGATATTTATGTTTCGCCGAGCCAGGTACGCCGGTTCGGCCTTCGCACCGGCGATACGGTGGAAGGCCAGATCCGCTCGCCCAAGGATGGCGAGCGTTACTTCGCCCTTCTCAAGGTCAACCGGATCAACTTCGGCGACTCCGAAGAGGTCCGTCATCGCATCAACTTCGACAACCTGACCCCGCTCTATCCCGAGAAACGCCTCAAGCTCGAGATCGAGAAGCCGACCGGCAAGGATCTGACCACCCGCGTGATCGATTTGATCGCGCCGTTGGGCAAGGGCCAGCGAGCGCTCATCGTGGCGCCGCCGCGCACCGGCAAGACGGTGATGTTGCAGAACATTGCCCATGCCATCTCGGCCAACCACCCCGAGGTTTATCTGATCGTTCTTCTGATCGACGAACGGCCGGAAGAAGTCACCGATATGCAGCGGTCGGTGAAGGGCGAGGTCATCAGTTCAACATTCGACGAGCCGGCCACGCGTCATGTCCAGGTCACCGAGATGGTGCTGGAGAAAGCCAAACGCCTGGTCGAGCACAAGCGCGATGTGGTGATCCTTCTGGATTCGATCACGCGCCTCGCGCGCGCTTACAACACTGTCGTGCCGTCCTCGGGCAAGGTGCTGACGGGCGGTGTGGACGCCAATGCCTTGCAACGCCCAAAGCGTTTCTTCGGCGCCGCGCGCAATATTGAGGAAGGCGGCTCGCTCTCCATCATCGCGACCGCACTGATCGATACTGGCTCCCGGATGGACGAAGTGATTTTCGAAGAGTTTAAGGGCACTGGTAACTCGGAAATCATCCTCGACCGCAAGCTGTCCGACCGCCGCACCTGGCCGG
>CADEGL010000041.1 GCA_902826885.1 uncultured Alphaproteobacteria bacterium
ATGCGATTCATGAAGGCGACCGGAAGGAATGGCTCGATACCGTCGCGGCATCTGCACGGGACGTTACGCCATTCGACCTGATCTACCGGATTGTCACCGCGTCGGGCGAGGTGCGCTGGGTGCATACGACCGCCAGCGTGCGCCGCACCGAAGACGGCCAGGTGATCTGGGATGGCATCACACTCGACGTCACGGAGCAGAAGCGCGCCGAGGAGGCCTTGCGTCAGACTCAGCGGCTGCTTCACGACATCGCGGCCAACGTACCGGGCGTGATCTTTCGGCGAGTCATGCATGCCAACGGCGAGATCAGCTATCCCTTCGTCGCGGGGCGGGAAAGGCCGCCGAGAGCCGAGAGGGGCGGAAATCTTTTGACCGCCGCCAAGATCAGCAACGTGCACCCGGACGACATCGAGACGTGGCGTGCGGACATCCTGGATTCGGCCCGTACCTTGCGTCCGCTTGATACGGAATTTCGCGTGATCTCGCCGCGCGGGGAAACCTTGTGGGTGCGCTCGGCGTCGAAGCCACGCAGGATGGAAAACGGCGACATCGCCTGGGATGGCATCCAACTCGATATCACGGCCGGTAAAGAAGCGCAGATCCGGCTGGAAAGCGTCGTCGCCAATCTACCGGGCGCCATCTACCAACGCGTGTTGCGCAGCGACGGCTTGCTAGCGTTGACCTATATCAGCCGCCGCGCGAAAGAGATTTTCGGCTTTGACGCCGATCGGATGATGGCCGAGACAGATGCTTATCCCGCCGTCGTGCATCCAGACGATCTTGAGGCTTGGCGCGTGGCGGTGCGGCGCTCGGCCGAGACGATGGAACGTTTCGATATCACCGTACGCGTAGGCAGTCCTGTTAACGGCTATCGTTGGTCTCGCACCATGTCGCAACCGCGGCGCGACGGCGACGATATCATCTGGGATGGCCTTATCATCGATATCGATGACGCCAAGCGGGCGGAACTCGCGTTGGAGGAACGCGAGGCGCTTCTCAGTTCCGTAAACGCCAACCTCGCGGGTGTGATTTTCCAACGCATCCTGCATCAGGACGGCAGCACCAGCTATCGATACATCAGCGAGCGCGCGAGGGAGTTTTATGGGCGTGAGCCAGCGGAGCTGATCGCGGACCCGGCCCATATCGGCCTGACCGCGGACGAAGGCGACCGGTCTATTTATCGCCAGAAGCTTTACGAATCGGCCCGAACGCTGCAGCCCTTGCGTTGGCAGGGGCGGGAGACGAAGCCCGACGGAAGTATGCGATGGGTCGAGGTTTTCTCCATGCCACACCGGATGGAGAACGGCGATACGCTATATAATGGCATGACTCTCGACATCACAGACCGCAAACGGGCCGAGGAAGCTTTGGCGGCGGCCACCGAAGCGGCGCGCGCCGCCAGCACGGCCAAAAGCCAGTTCCTGGCCAACATCAGCCATGAGTTGCGCACTCCCTTGAACGCCATCTTGGGATTTTCCGAGATGCTGAAGGACGGGTTGCACGGCCCGCTGGGCGCACCGGAATATGTCGAGTATTCACGGCTTACTTACGAAAGCGGCGTGCACCTTCTCGATCTGGTCAACAGCATCCTCGACATGGCCCGCATCGAGGCCGGCCGTTACGAGCTTCAGTTCGGCGAAGTGGATTTCTCGAAACTCGCCAACACTTGCCTGGCGATGGTCAAACCTGCGGCCTCCAACAAAAGCGTGCGGCTGAAAAACCAAATCTCGAAGCCATTGATCGCGCCGCATGTCGATGAGAGCGCCGCGAAGCAGATTCTTCTCAATCTTTTGTCCAACGCGGTGAAATTCACCACCCCGGATGGCGTCGTCGGCATTCGCGGTTCGAGCGGCGAGAGCGGGGTCGATATCGTGATCTCGGACACCGGCATCGGTATTCGGCCGGAAGACCTGACGCGCATCGGGCAACCGTTCCAACAGGTTGATGCTTCGTTCACGCGCCAACACGGCGGCGCGGGCCTTGGCCTATCGATCAGCCGTAAGCTGATGGAGCTCCATGGCGGCACGCTGACCATAGAAAGCGAACTGGGCGTCGGCACCACCGTGACGGTGCATTTTCCCGTACCCCAATAAGGAACGGGCGGAACTCGCGTTCCGCCCGCTCGTCGTTCATGTCCGGCGTGGAATGTCAGTCGCCCTGGGCGACTTCCTTATAGATTTCGCTGCCCTGTTCGCGGAACGCTTTGGAACGTTCCGCCATGCCGGCTTCGGCCATGTTGCGGATTTCTTGCGTAATCTTCATCGAGCAAAACTTCGGCCCGCACATCGAGCAGAAGTGCGCGATCTTTGCCCCCTCGGCCGGTAGAGTCTGGTCGTGGAACTGTTCGGCCGTGGTGGGGTCCAGCGACAGATTGAACTGATCCCGCCAGCGGAACTCGAACCGTGCGCGTGACAAGGCGTTGTCGCGGATCTGAGCACCAGGATGACCTTTGGCCAAGTCCGCTGCATGGGCCGCGATCTTGTAAGTGATCACGCCGACACGAACGTCCTCTTTGTTGGGCAAGCCCAAATGCTCCTTGGGCGTCACGTAGCAGAGCATCGCGGTTCCAAACCAGCCAATCATCGCGGCGCCGATGGCGCTTGTGATGTGGTCGTAGCCGGGCGCGATGTCGGTCGTGAGCGGCCCTAGCGTATAGAAAGGCGCCTCGCCGCAGACGGCGAGTTGCTTGTCCATGTTGGCCTTGATCTTGTGCATCGGCACGTGGCCGGGGCCTTCGATCATCACTTGAACGTCATGCTTCCACGCGATCTGAGTCAGCTCGCCCAGCGTCTCTAGCTCCGCGAACTGCGCTTCGTCATTGGCATCCGCGATTGAGCCCGGCCTCAGGCCATCGCCCAGCGAAAAGCTGACGTCATAGGCTTTCATGATCTCGCAGATTTCCTCGAAGCGCGTGTAAAGGAAGCTCTCCTTATGGTGCGCCAGGCACCACTTGGCCATGATCGAGCCGCCGCGCGAGACGATGCCGGTGACGCGCTTGGCCGTCATCGGGATATAGGGCAGGCGTACGCCGGCATGGATGGTGAAATAGTCCACGCCCTGCTCGCACTGTTCGATCAGCGTGTCGCGATAGACCTCCCAAGTCAGGTCCTCGGCGATGCCGCCGACTTTCTCCAGCGCCTGGTAGATCGGCACCGTGCCGATCGGCACCGGTGAGTTGCGGATGATCCATTCGCGCGTCGTATGGATGTTGCGGCCAGTGGACAGGTCCATGACCGTGTCGCCGCCCCATCGAATCGACCACACCATCTTCTCGACCTCCTCGGCGATCGAGGAAGAGACGGCCGAGTTGCCGATGTTGGCGTTGATCTTCACGAGGAAGTTGCGGCCGATGATCATCGGCTCGCTTTCCGGGTGATTGACGTTAGCGGGAATGATCGCCCGCCCGCGCGCCACCTCGTCGCGTACGAATTCCGGCGTCACGAAGTCGGGAATCGCCGCGCCAAAGGAATCGCCGTCGCGCTTCTCGTCGAGCGCCTTCTGGCGGCCGAGATTCTCCCGGATGGCGATGTATTCCATCTCGGGTGTGATGATGCCCTTTCGGGCGTAGTGGAGCTGGGTGACGACCTTGCCCGGCTTGGCGCGCAACGGGCGGCGCGGCGTGTTGGGGAAGGCGTCGAGGTTTGCCTGTTCGCCGTGTTTGAGGCCGTTGTCTTCCGGGCGGATCACCCGGCCTGGGTAAGATTCGACGTCGCCGCGCGCGACGATCCAACTCTCGCGCAGGCGCCCCAAGCCTTCCCGAATGTCGATGCGGCAGGCGGGATCGGTGTAAGGGCCCGAGGGGTCGTAGACCCGCACCGGGGGCTCCTTGGCGCTGGCTTCGAGATCGATCTCGCGCATCGCGACCTTCACGTCCTGGTGCAGTGTGCCTTGGACGTGAATCTTGCGTGAGGCCGGCAGAGGGCCGGTGGAGACGTTCAAAGTCTGGAGCGGAGCTTGATCTGGCATGTCGAATCTCCCGTACTGGCGGTTGCGGAGATCCGAGGCCGATAGGCGAGAGTAGGGAGGGCGGCAAAGCCGCTACGTTCCTATTCCTTCGCCAGAATGACCTGGATCAGGTTCAAGGGTATCCGCGTTGCCGGTCCTAGCGGCGGGCGGTGTCTCAGCCCCTTAGCGGGGCCCCCCTTGGAACATGGAAGTAGGGTCGCGCTTTCGGGTTAGCCTGTCAAGGAAACGGCCTTCTGACATCGTGGTAGCCGTGGCAATGATGGCCGCTCTTGCGCCGTTTGCCGGCCCATAAACCACGGATAATATGGCGTTGCCGTTTACGGGGTCGACTGTACCCATGCGTTCTCCAACACCATATGCGCTGGTGGTTTCCGCGGATGCTGGCCTTTTGCGCCGGTTGGGTGCGGAGGGGCATGCGCGGGCAAAGGCGTCCCTTGATCTTCGGCATGTCGCGGATCTGCCCAAGGCCCTCGAAGCAATTCAAAAAAAAGCGCCGAATCTCATTCTGCTTGATCTGACGACGCCGGGTGCTAATGGGTTGGCGGGTATCATTGGATTGCGTCAAGAAGGTGTCGTTTGCCCTATCGTTGCTGTTGCGAGCGGCGAAAATCTCGATCTGATAGCGGCATCGATCGAAGCCGGTGCGGACGATTGCGTAACCCCTAATCTTGATAGGGACGATCTGCCGCGCCTTGCGCGCGCGGCCGTGACGCGCCGCGTTCAGCAGCTCGCGGTGCTGGACTGCGAGATCGAACGACGGCTGGGTGTTGTCGCTAGCAGCATGCCGGGCGTGATCTATCGCCGGGTCATGGATCGGGAAGGGCGTATTTCCTTCCCTTTGATCTTGGGGCAAGGGGACGAGCGTTATGGCCGCGAGACGGCGGAAGGGTTAGCGGTTCCCCGCCCCAGCCCGCGCTCGCGTATCCATGCCGAAGACTATTCCGGCTGGCTCGATGCCGTGCATCGTTCCGCACGGACCCTGGAGCGCTTCGACTATGAAATGCGCATGATGCGCGCCGACGGCAGCTTCTGGTGGGTGCGTTCCATCGCGCAGCCGTACCGCGAAGCCGACGGTTCCGTCGTTTGGGACGGTGTCGAGTTCGATATCACGACCAGCAAGGAGGCTCTGGCCAGGGCGCAACAAAGCGAAGCCCGGTTGGCGCGCATCGCCGACAACCTACCTGGAGAGATCTATCGCCGCGTGCTGCGCCGGGACGGCACGATGGCTTATGAGTATGTGAGCCCCAACGTCCGCGGCTTATACGGTGTCGCGCCGGAGATGTTCGAGGACGACGCCGAGGTCTTCGCGAACCTGATCCACCCCGACGATAGGACGCGCTGGCGGGAGGCGGTGAAGACGTCGGCGCGCGATTTGTTACGTTTTGATTTGGAATTCCGCACGAGGGACGGAAAGGGCGTTTATCGTTGGGTCCGCTCGGTGGGCCAACCCCATCGCGAGACCAACGGCGACGTCGTATGGGACGGAATCCTGATCGATGTCGACGCCACCAAGCGTGCGGAGGCACGGGCCGAGGAAAGCGCCCAACATCTGGCGCGGATTGCCGAGAATATCCCCGGCGTGGTGCACCGCCGCATCCTCAAGCCGGATGGCGCGCTGCTGTTCGAATACGTTAACCCGAGCAGGGTCCAGGATTTTTATGGGTTGGGCGCGGACTCTTTCGTTCGCGACGGGCAGACCTTCTTGCGCTTGATGCACCCGGACGACCACGAAACCTATCGCCGTAACATCGCGGCCTCGGCCAAGAACTTGTCGCGCTTCGACATGGAAATGCGCGTCCGCTTCGCCTCCGGCGATTACCATTGGGTCCGTTCGATTTCCCATCCACGGCGCATGGATAACGGCGACATCGTTTGGGACGGGGTCACGATCGATATTGACGAGGCACGGCGCGCCCAGGAAGCCCTGCGCGAGCAGGAAACGCGGCTTCGCAGCCTGACCGCGAACATGCCCGGCATGGTTTACCAGCGCGTGCTTCATACCGATGGGCGGGTGACCTATCCCTATGTCAGCCCTGGCGTGAAGAAAATATACGGCTACGAGGCGGACGAGATCATGGGAGAGAGCAAAGTCTTTCCCAATGGCGTCATCGAGGAAGACCGGGCCTCTTATCGCAAGGCCCTGGAGGACTCCGCCCGTGACCTGACTCCGCGCTTCTGGGAGGGACGGGAACGGACAAAGACCGGCGAAATCCGCTGGACCCAGACCTATGGCCAACCGCGCCGTTTGGAGAATGGCGACATCCTTTGGGATGGGCTGATTGTCGACGTCACCGAGGGCAAGCTGGCCCAGCAGGCGCTACGAGAGCGCGAGGAGCTTTTGCGCTCCATCACCTCCAGCATCCCGGGTAACGTCTATCGGCGCATCGTCCATCCCGATGGACGGGTTTCGTATCCGTTTGTCAGTTGGGGTTTGCTGCCGATCTACGGCCTCGATCCGATGGGCGAATTGGCGGATATCGAGCGCTTTGTCGACCTGACCCATCCGGACGACCGTGCTGGCTACGAGGAAGCTTTCGCGCGGTCGGGGCGGGGCCTGACGCCGTTCGATCTTGTCAGGCGGATCGTCCTGCCATCCGGCGAGACCAAATGGATTCATGGAGTCGCCATTCCCAAGTGCCATCCGAACGGCGATATCGTGTGGGATGGCGTGACTTTCGATGTGACGGAACAGAAGCGGGCCGAGGAAGCGATCGCGAAAGCCGCCGACGAGGCGCAAGCGGCCAGCCGGGCGAAGAGCGAGTTTTTGGCTAATATGAGCCATGAGCTGAGAACGCCGCTAAACGCCATCTTGGGATTTTCCGAGGTCATCTTGGACGAGGTCTATGGGCCGCTACAGCCGCCGAACTATGCCGAATACATCAAGCTGGTGCGTGACAGCGGGCATCACCTTCTGAACGTCATCAACGACATACTCGACATGTCCAAGATCGAGGCTGGGCGCTACGATTTGGTGTTCGAGCGCGCCGACCTCTCGCAGGTGGTGGCCGAATGCGTCACTATGGTGGCCACCGCGGCGCGGGAAAAATCTATCACTGTCGAGAATGGTATCGTCAGGCCGCTGTCGCTGGCCCGTATCGACCGTCGGGCGGCCAAGCAGGTATTCCTGAATCTTCTGTCCAACAGCGTGAAGTTCACAGGTCCGAACGGCAAGATCTCAATCATACCTGGGTCGAATAATGGCTGGGTCGAGATCACCGTCAAGGACACGGGCGTGGGCATCCCGGCCAATGCCATCGAGCGGATCTTCGAGCCGTTCCAGCAGGTGGATGCATCCCTGTCTCGCCGTCACGATGGTGCGGGGTTGGGGCTGTCGATCAGCCGGAAGCTCATGGAACTGCACGGCGGCACCCTCACTGTGCGCAGCAAGCCCGGCGTTGGAACCGAGGTGACGGCGCGCTTCCCTATAGGTCTAGATGCTTGAAGGCGGGTTGGACGCCACTTTCCAACCGGTCTATGTAAGGCGCGATTAGCCACGGAGCCTGTCATGCCTGCCGCGTCCGAAACCGGCGATCCGCTTCTCCTGACCCCCGGGCCGCTGACCACCTCGAAAACAGTCAAGACGGCGATGCTTCATGATTGGGGGTCGCGCGATGCGACCTTCATTCGCATGAACGCCGAGATGCTGGAACGCATCGCCGCGTTGGCCGGCGGGGCGGACACCCATGCCGCCGTGCCTGTTCAGGGCAGCGGCACCTTTGCCGTCGAGGCCATGCTGACCAATTTCGTGCCGCCCGGCGGCAAGGTGCTGATCCTGGTCAATGGCTCTTACGGCAAGCGCGCGGTCAAAATATGCCAGTACGCGAAGCGTGCGTATGCGGCGCTGGAGACGCCGGAGGACACTCCGCCGGATGTCGGGCGTGTCGCGGCCGCCTTGGCCGCCGACCCAGCCATCAGCCACGTCTTCGCCGTCCAGTGCGAAACGACCAGCGGCATCCTCAACCCTGTTGCCGAGATCGGCGCGGCCGTCGCCAAGGCCGGGCGCCGCTTCCTGCTGGACGCCATGAGCGCGTTCGGTGCCCTGCCGCTGGATGCGCGCCAGACGCGTTTCGACGCGATGGCCGCGTCGAGCAACAAGTGTCTGGAAGGCGTGCCGGGCATCGGCTACGTCGTTTGCCGCACGGATGCGTTGGAGGAAACGAAAGGCAACGCCACTTCCCTGTCTCTGGACCTGCATGAACAGTGGACAGTGATGACGGCGACCAAACAATGGCGCTTTACCCCACCGCTCCAGGTGATCGCGGCGCTTCACCGTGCCATCGAGGAGCATGCGGCCGAAGGCGGTGTCGCTGGCCGCGGCGCGCGTTATGCAACCAACTGCAAGATCTTGGTCGAAGGCATGCGCGCGCTCGGCTTCGAGACGCTGCTGCCTGACCGGTTGCAGGCACCCATCATCGTGACGTTCCATATGCCGCGCGATCCGCGTTTTAACTTCCAGAATTTCTACGATTCGTTGAAGGAACGCGGATATGTCATCTATCCGGGCAAGTTGACGGTTGCCGAGAGCTTCCGCATCGGTTGCATCGGCCGCCTGTCGGCCGATCATATGCGCGGCGCCTTGGAGGCCATCCGCGCGGTTCTGAGTGAAATGGGCGTAACGGACTGCGGTCCTCGCCGCGCCGCGTAAGCGGAACGTAGTCCCAGGTGTCGAGTCGTTCGTCGGTGTCCTTATTTCTGTAATATGAGGCTGGCAAACTACACGCGCAGCGCGTTTTGCGTTGCTTCATTCATCCAGGGACGGGGATCGGGCATGTGGGCAATCAAGTGCAACAAGATGCTTGCCGTTGTGTTCGCCGCGGTTTTTCTCATCGGCGGCGCGGGCTTGGCCTTTGCCCAGGCCAAGACGAAAGTGAATGTCTACACGGCGCTCGAGGCCGATCAGATCAAGGCCTACAAGGATGCGTTCGAGAAAGCCTATCCCGACGTCGAGATGGCTATTACGCGCGATTCGACGGGCATCATCACCGCGAAGCTGCTGGCCGAGAAGAACAATCCGCAAGCTGACATCGTGTGGGGCGTGGCTGCGACCAGTCTTCTGGTTCTTGATGCCGAGGGCATGCTGGAACCCTATGCGCCCAAGGGGCTCGACGCGGTGAAGCCATTCTTTCGTGACTCGCGTAATCCGCCGCATTGGGTCGGTATGGATGTCTGGGCCGCGACGCTGTGCTTCAACACGATCGAAGCGGAAAAAAAGAACATTCCCAAACCCGAATCCTGGGCCGACTTGGCCAAGCCGATCTACAAAGGCCAGATCGTCATGCCGAATCCGGCTTCGTCGGGCACTGGCTTCCTCGATGTCTCGTCCTGGCTGCAGATGATGGGCAACGAGAAGGGTTGGGCTTTCATGGACGCTCTGCACCAGAACATCGGCGTCTACACCCATTCTGGCTCCAAGCCGTGCAATCTGGCAGCTTCGGGCGAGTATGTCGTCGGTATTTCCTTCGAGTACCGTGCCTCGGCCAACAAGGTGAAGGGCGCGCCCATCGACCTGATCTTTCCCAAGGAAGGGCTGGGTTACGACATGGAAGCCACGGCCATCATCAAGGGGGCCAAGAACATGGATGGCGCCAAGAAGCTGGCTGACTGGAGCGTGACCAAGGAGGCCAACGGGCTTTATGCCAGAAACTTCGCCGTCGTGGCGCTGCCCGGCGTCGGCAAACCGCTCGAATTCGTGCCCGCCGACTTCGAAAAGCGCCTGGTCAAGAACGATTTCGCGTGGGCGGCCGCCAACCGGGAGAAGATTCTCGCGGAGTGGAACAAACGCTACAATGCGAAGTCCGAACCTAAGAGTTGAGCCGTCACTTCGGGCGGCCGAGAAACAGGGGGTAAACCCCGCGGCTTAGGCGCCCCTCGCTCCGTTCGCGGAGGAGGGGTGCTTCGTTTCGCGGGGTTGGTGATGCCGTCCAGCAAGCCGTTCTATTTGCGCGTCGCCGGCATTGGCAAGCGCTTCGGCGACACCGTCGCGCTGAAGGACGTCTCTCTGTCGGTGAACCAGGGTGAACTCGTCTGCTTTCTCGGCCCGTCCGGCTGTGGCAAGACCACGCTCTTGCGCGTGATCGCGGGGCTAGAGCCGCAGGACGCGGGACGGATCGAGAGAGGCGGACGCGACATCTCGTTCCTGCCGGCCGCCCGGCGTGATTTCGGCATCGTCTTTCAGTCTTACGCCCTGTTTCCCAATCTGACGGTCGCCGATAACGTGTCCTATGGACTTTCGCGCCGCAGGCTCGGCCGCGCGGGAATCGCCGCGAAGGTCGAGGAACTTCTGGAGATGGTCGGGCTGTCCGGTATCGGCGAACGATATCCCGCGCAGCTTTCCGGCGGTCAGCAACAACGCGTGGCACTGGCGCGCGCGCTGGCGCCGGCACCCGGGCTCCTTCTGCTCGATGAGCCGCTATCGGCGCTGGACGCGCGCGTGCGAGGCCGGCTGCGGCAGCAGATCAAGGCGCTCCAGCGCCGGCTCGGCGTGACCACCATCATGGTCACTCACGATCAGGAGGAAGCGCTGACACTGGCCGACCGGATCGCCGTGATGAATCACGGCATGATCGAACAGGTTGGCACGCCGCTCGAAATCTATCGCCGGCCGGTCTCGCGTTTCGTCGCCGATTTCGTCGGTGTGATGAACGTGCTCGACGCGACGGCCACCGGAGGCATGGTGCATATTGGCACGCGTGCGTTGCGCCTGCTGGATGACATCGCCCCCACGGGGCCGGTCCATTTGTGCATCCGGCCCGAGGACGTCGTTGTCCGCGGCGTAGGAGCGGCCACGGCGAACGCGGTGCCGGTCCGCATCGAGACGTTGGAGTTCACCGGACCGTTCTTTCGCGCGATCCTCCGGCTCGATGGTGGTGAAGCGCCTTTGGTCGCGGATCTCTCCATCAACGACGTCAGCGACCTGGCGCTCGCGGCCGGGCAAGCCGTCACGGTGGCGTTGCCGCCCGACCGGCTTCGTCTCTATCCGCGCGAGGCATGATGTCTGCCGTCGCAGCCGCGCCCGCGCGCCGGAGTCTGGACAGGGATGCCTGGATCGCCCGCGTGGCGATCGCGGCGCTGGCCATCGCATTGATTGTCACGGTGGCGCTGCCTCTATACGCCATGCTTTCACGCGGATTGGAAAGCAAGTCGGGCGCCTTCGTTGGTTTCGCCAACTATGTCGCTTATTTTACCACCCCCGGAGTCGGCCGCGCGGTCGTCAACAGCCTCGTCATCGCCTTGGCCAGCACCGTAGTGACCGTGAGCGTGGCGTTTGCCTTCGCCTACGGGCTCACCCGCTCGCATATGCCGTGCAAGGGCGTCCTGAAGGCGGTCGCGCTGGCCCCGCTCCTGGCGCCGTCCCTGTTGCCGGGCATCGCGCTGGTCTACCTGTTCGGCAAGCAGGGAATTTTGAAATCGCTGATGTTCGGACAGGACATTTACGGTCCGATCGGCATCCTGTTGGGTGAAGTCTTCTACTGTTTTCCCGCCGCGATACTGATCCTGAGCACGGCGTTGTCCTTGTCGGACCAGCGGCTGCATGACGCGGCGGTTTCGCTGGGTGCCTCGCGCTGGCGCATTTTCCGAACCGTGACCCTGCCGGGCGCGCGTTATGGGCTCATCAGCGCGTGTTTCGTCGTATTCACCTTGGCCATCACCGATTTCGGCGTGCCCAAGGTGATCGGCGGCTGGTACGACGTCCTCGCGATCGACGTTTATAAGCAGGTTGTCGGTCAGCAGGATTTCCAGAAGGGCGCCGTGGTCAGCGCGCTGCTCCTGCTGCCCGCCGCCTTGGCCTTTACGGCCGATTTCTTCGTGCGCCGGCGTCAAGTGGCGTTGCTCTCCGCGCGTTCCGTCGCGTTCCGGCCACGGCCGGAACGGGTCCGAGACGGGCTTCTCTTCATCTTCTGTGCCGCGGTCGCGCTGGCGATCCTGACCGTGCTCCTGACCGCGGCGGGGGCGTCTTTCGTGAAGTTCTGGCCGTACAATCTGGATCTGTGGCTCGGTCACTACGACTTCAACAATAAGGACGGCGGCGGCTGGCGCGCCTATTACAACAGCGTCGAGATGGCGCTGTGGACCGCCACTTGCGGCACGGCGGTCGTGTTTCTGGGTGCCTATCTGAGCGAGAAGTCCAACCTCTTCGCGGCCGGGCGTGCGACGATCCGTTTTCTGGCCATGATCCCGATGGCGGTGCCGGGGTTGGTGCTGGGTTTGGCCTATATCTTCTTTTTCAATGATCCGGCCAATCCATTGAACGTCCTTTACCGTACGATGGCGATCCTCGTGATCTCGACCATCGTGCATTTCTACACCGTGGCGCACCTGACCGCGGTGACCGCGCTGAAGCAGATGGACCCGGAGTTCGAGGCCGCGGGTGCCTCGCTGGGGGTGCCTTGGTACACGACATTCCGGCGCGTGACGGTGCCGGTTGCCATGCCCGCGGTCCTGGATATCTCGATCTATCTGTTCGTCAGCGCGATGACGACGGTTAGCGCCGTCGTGTTTCTCTATGCGCCGTCGACCGCGCTGGCCTCCATTGCCGTGTTGAACATGGACGATGCGGGCGATATCGCGCCCGCCGCCGCCATGGCGATGATGATCGTCTATACCTCGGGCGCCGTGCGTCTTCTCCACTGGCTGGCCACGCGCGGACTCGCGCGGCGCAGCCAGGCCTGGCGCGGGCGCTAGCTTCGCTTTTTGAGCTTGAGCTTCGTACGCGCCTCGGCGGGTGAGAGCGTTCGCGCGCCCAGCCTGGTGATGATCTCGGCCGCGCGTTCGACCAGTTGGCCGTTGGAGGCAAAGACGCCTTTGTCCAGGTAGAGGTTGTCCTCGAGTCCGACACGGACGTTGCCGCCCAAAAGGACGGCTTGCGCCACCATAGGCATCTGCATGCGTGAGATGCCAAATCCGGCCCACATGGCGCCGGGCGGCAGAAGGTCGCGCATGGCCTTCATGGCGTTGGTGTCGGCGGGCGCCCCCCAAGGAATACCAAGGCAAAGCTGGTAAAGCGGTGGATCGGGAATCAACCCTTCCTCGACCAGCAGGTTCGCGATGCGCACATGGCCAAATTCGAACACCTCTAGCTCTGGCTTGATGCCGCGTTCCTTCACGCGCTTGGCCATTGTGCGCAAGAAACCAGGCGTGTTGATGTAGACGCCCTCGCCGAAATTCATCACACCGCAATCGAGGCTGCAGATTTCGGGTTGCAGCTCCTCGATGTAATTGATGCGCTCCAAGGGACCCGCTACGTCGGCGTTGGGATCGCCGCCCAAGGGATTGTCGGGATGCGGTGTCACCATGCCGCCATTACCGCCGGTCAGATTCAAGACGACATCCGTGTCGGATTCGCGGATGCGGTCCACGATCTCACGGAACAGTTTAGGGTCTCGGCTGTTCTTGCCGGTCTTGGGGTCGCGCGCATGGATGTGGGCGACCGCCGCTCCGGCCTTGGCGGCCTCGATCGCGGCAGCGGCGATCTGCTTGGGCGTGATCGGATAGTCAGGATGGCCTTGGAAGTTGTTATGTCCGCCGGTTACCGCGCAGGTGATGATGACTTCGTTGTTCATCGCGTCGTTCCCCCTCGAGCGTTATTCGGCCACGGCGTAACAGGCACGGCGCGGATCGCCCGCGCCCAGCCGCAAGCCATTGGGTAGGCATTGAATCGCGTTCACGCCGCCCATCAGGCGCGACCATGGCCCTACATCTTCCAGCGCGAATCCGGCCGCGCGCAATGGTGCCAGCATCTCGGCCGGAATGCGGCTCTCATGCATCACGATCTTTCCTTCGTCGTGGCGGATGCGCGGCGCTTCGACGGCCTCCTGCAGATCCATGCCTTCGATCATGACGTTGTGAAGCACCTGGGCCAAAGTTTGCGGCTGACCGTGATCGCCGGGCGTGGAAAGCACGAATTTCACCTGCCCATCCTTGGCGACGATACAGGGGCACAGCGTATGGAAAGGACGCCGCCCCGGCGCCAAGCTGTTGGGGCCGCCCGGCTTCAGGCTGGCCAGGCTCAGCCGGTTCTGCAGCACGATGCCCGTCGATTCGGAGGCCACGCCACTGCCGAAGCCCTCGAACAGGCTCTGCACCCAACTGACCGCGTTACCCTCGGCATCGATGGCGACGACGGTGGTGGTATCGCCGCCGGCAGGTGCGGAGTGGGGCGGGTCGACGATGTCCGGACCATGTTCGGCGATATCGTCCAGGCTGTAGGGCTTTAAGAGGTCGTGGGGCAGCTTGGCGACGCTCGGATCGCCCAAATGGGAGTCCCGGATGGCGAAGGCGGTCAGCTTATGGCGCATGAAACGCACCACGTAGGGATCGGCTCGGCCGTCGCGTTCCAGCAGGCCGAGCAGCACGGCCAGCGCAACGCCTTGGGTGTTGGGTGGAGAGGCGAAAGCTACCGCACCGGCGAAAGGCACGGTCAGCGGCGTCTGGAACAGGGATGAGTGACGCTTGAGGTCGTCGGCATCGAGGATCGCGCCCTGCGCTTTTAGATCGCGTGCCATGGCCTGGCCAACCGGCCCGTCGTAGAACGCGGCTACGCCGTTTTCAGCGATCTGTTTCAGCGATGCGGCAAGGGCGGGCTGTTTGATGATGTCGCCCAGCTTGCGCCCGCCAGGTGTGCCGAACAAGATGCCAAGGGACGGGTTGTCCTTGACCAGCCGCGCATAGAGTTCGCCGTTGAAAGTATCGCGCTGGTGACGATCCAGCGGCAGCCCATCCTCGGCCAGCGCGATGGCGGGCTGAAGCAGCTGGGATAGCGGCATGGAGCCATAGCGCTGCAGACAGGTTTGCCAGGCATGCGGCACGCCGGGCACGGAAATCGACAAGGGGCCGCGCTCGGGAATGGCCCCGTGGCCGAGGCCGCGATAATGCTCGATGGTAGCCTTGGCCGGTGCGCCGCCGCTGCCGTTGATGGCGGCGACGTAACCGCGGCTGGCATCGAACCAGAGCGCGAAGCAATCGCCGCCCACGCTGTTCATGTGGGGAATTGCCACCGTCAGCGTGGCCGCGGCGGCCACGGCCGCATCCATCGCGTTGCCGCCCTCGCGCAGCACGGCCGCGCCGGCTTCCGCGGCCTTGTGGTGTCCGGCGACCACGAGGCCGCGTTTGGTCATGACGATGGGACGGTGGACAAACATTGCGGCCTCACAAGCAAGATGAAGCTTTAGTAATGCGACATTCATATAGCGGAAAGCCCGCTCGGGGCCTACTGTCCCCGGACGGCACGGACGCCGCGCTCAGGATTGTTTGTACATGCGAATCATTCACCGCCTTGAATCGCAAGGCGCCTTCCTTTTTCGTTGGCGCAGCTTTCTTCCACTCCTGCTGATCCCGCTTTCCGTGCCGGCTCTGTTCGAGGCGGCGCATATCGAATCCATCATCGGCGAAGACATCGACGATTTGTTGAGTCTCTGCTGCCTCGTGTTCTCGTTTTCCGGGCTTGTGCTTCGCGCGGCCACGGTCGGCTTTGTGCTTTCTGGAACGTCGGGGCGTAACACCAGCGAGCAGCGTGCCAACGTCTTGAATACCACCGGCCTCTACTCGATCGTTCGAAACCCGCTCTATCTCGGAAATTTCATCGTGATCTTCGGCCTGGTGATGGCCATCAAGGTCTGGTGGTTCGCGATTATCTTCGTGCTGATGTACTGGCTTTACATCGAGCGCATCATCGCGGTGGAAGAGGCTTATCTGAGCACCAAGTTCGGTAAGGAATATGATGAATGGGTGCGCGCGACGCCGTGTTTCGTGCCGAGATTCCGCTATTGGAAACGGCCGGCCGAGAAGTTCTCTTTCCGAACCGTGTTGCGCCGTGAATACAACGGCGTCCTGGTGCTCGTGCTCGCGTATCTCATTCTCGACGTCTTGACCGACACCATCGCGTCCGACGAAAGCGTAGCGGAGTGGGCCGGGCGTGACTATCTGTGGCTTGGCATCGCCGCCGTGGGCGTTGTTATTTTCCTTTCCCTGCGGACCCTGAAGAGGCAGACCCGTCTTCTGCATGTCGAGGGACGCTAGCGCCGTCACGAGCGTGGTGCGATCAGCGCGGCCGCGGCCTTGGCCATGGCATTCCGTACCGCTTCCGTATCAGTGTCCGGATACAGATAGTTCTTCCGCGCGGCCAGCGCGATGAGGGACAGATACGTCAGATTGCACGTGTCCAGAATGGCCCGGCGCGACGCCTGCGTGTCGGCGAAAATTTTGAGCCATAGCTTCTCGATGCGCGCCTGCACGCGGGCCTGGTCCGCCACGATCTTGGGGTGAAGATCGGGTTCGATGCGCGTCCCGCGGATCACGTCCATCATGGCCAGGAAACCCGGACTGCCGCAGATCGCCCACATGGCCTCCACGACCGCGCGGGCGCGGGCTTCCAACGCTGCGGGCCAACGGCCCACGGCATCCAGCTCGGCGATCAGATCGTTCGACACCTCTTCGACCACCTGCCGCAGCAGCTCGTCCTTGCCGCCGAACAGGTGTTGGGCCG
This sequence comes from uncultured Alphaproteobacteria bacterium, assembly GCA_902826885.1. Lineage (GTDB taxonomy): Bacteria > Pseudomonadota > Alphaproteobacteria > CADEGL01 > CADEGL01 > CADEGL01. The sequence continues at coordinate 16,448 of CADEGL010000041.1, forward strand.
CGCCCCAGGTAACCCCCGCGCGCCCCGTGATGTCCGCGGTGGCCGTATGGGCGATGCCGCGTTCGGCGATCACCGAGATGGTGGCGTCGATGAGGCGCCGCCGCGTTTCGCGGCGGCGCTCCTCTTGCGTGCGTCGCGGGGCAGGCGCCTTCGATTTCGGCGCGGACATCCCGGCATGGCCTACTTGCGGACGATCTCCTGGGAATAGGGAGTCAGAAGCTCGTGGCCGGTCTCCGTGACCACCACCGAGTCGCTGCACACGACGGCCCCGTCCATGGCGATCTTCAGGTCGGGGATCATGTGGAACACCATGCCCGCCTTAAGAACCGTCTGGTCGTTCTCGTTGATGCTCATGAAGCGGCCTTCACCCCAATCGGGCGGGAACCCGAGGCCGATCGAATAGCCCGTGCGGTGCATAAAGGCATCGGCATAGCCGGCTTTGCGGATCAGATCGCGCGCGGCCTTGTCGACTTCATGGGAGGTGATGCCGGCCTTGATTTTGGCGCGCGCGGCGTTGACCGCGTCGCGCGAGGCCTTGGCCATGTCGAGCCATTTTGGGTCGGGATTGCCGACCAGGACGGTGCGCGACAGCATGCAGTGATAGCGGTGATGGGTGCCGCCGGCCTCCATGTAGACCACATCGTCCTTCTTGATCGGGCGACGCCCGGCGCACTCGAAGGCCAACCCGGCCTGAGGGCCGGAAACAAGCTGATGCGCGTGGCCCAAATACTCGCTGCCTGCCTTGTAGAGCGCGTAGCTAGCCTCGGCATCCATCTCGCTTTCCATCAGGCCGGGTTTCACCGACTTGATGGCCGCGTCGATGGAGGCCATGGCGTAGCGCGCCGCTTCCTTGATGTACTCGATCTCCTTAGGCGACTTGATCTTGCGCACTTCCTCGACGATGCCAGAGCAATCGATCAGGTCCTTCACGCCCAGGCGCTCGATCAACTTCTTGTAGCGGGTGACCGAGAAGAACCAGGCGTCGTCCTGGTTGCCGATGCGCTTGTCCAGCAGCTTGTACTTCTTCAGCAGGTTGTAGGTGGCGTCGTTGGGGTCCTCGGTGTCCTTGTAGCCTTCGACAATCTCCAAGCAGCTGTCGACTTCGGCCTTCTCCACGTTCAATGCGCGGGTCAGGAGGATCGGCGGATGATCCAGCGTGACGACCAGGATTTGGTAGGTGAAGTATCCGAGGCTGTGATAGCCGGTCAGGTACACGATGTTCTCGGGGACGGTGGTCAGCATCACATCCACGCCCTTGGCCTGCATGCCCTTGCGCACCTTGTCCAGACGGCTCTTGAACTCTTCGTTGGAGAAGGTCAGGGGATTTTTAGGCAGCATCGGATTCTCCTTCGTTCAGACGATGAGCGTTCAGACGACGAGAAGTTCGAGCGGTGCATGGGACAGCCGCTCGCTTCCGGTTTTGGTGACGACCGAAGTGTCGGCCAACGCGAGCGCGTGACCGCTTTCCCGGTCCATGAGGATCATGTGGACGTAGAAAACCATGTTGGGCTCGGCCACCACGTCGCTGCCTGGGAAAATCCAGGGCCAATCCATCCACGTTGGATGGTAGGCGGCCCCCAGGCTGTAGCCGCAGGCGCTTAGGCGATGGGCCGCGTTGAACCCGGCGCGCTCGCTGGCGCGCGCATAGATGCCGTACATTTCCTCGATACGCAGGCCGGGTTTTAGCGTGCCGTGGATTTCTGTCAGGGCTTCGTGGCAGGCCTTGAACATCCGCCGGTGGATAGCATCCGCCTCGCCGGTCAGGATCGTGGCCATCAGCGAAGCATGGTAGCGCCGATAAGCACCCCCAAGCTGGAGGATGAGTTGGTCCTTCTCCGACAGATGGCGCCGGCCGCTGAAATAGCGTGGCAGCAAGGCGCCCTCGGCTGAGGCGATGGTGAATTCGTTGCCCGGATAGTCGCCGCCGCCCTTGAACACGGCGCCCTGCGCCGCAGCCAGGATGTCGCCCTCAAAAGCGCCCGCGCGCGCCAGTTTGCGTGCTTCCGCCAGCGCGGCATCGGCCAGTTCACCTGCCTTGCGCGAATAAACGAGCTCCGCATCGCTTTTCACGAGACGCAGTTGCGCGATCAATTCGGACTCATCCGTGAGAGTTGCGAACCCGTCGAAGGCGGCATTCACTTTCATGGCGTTTCGGCCAGTCAGGCCCCAGGTTTGATATTCCACACCCAGTCGCCGGCCAGCGCAGCCGAACTCGGCCACGATGTCGCGCAATTGGCGCGCCGGGTCGGCGTCGGCCTTGTCATGCCAAACGCGTACGTCGGTGATGATCGAGGTGTGGAAGGCCGCCGGCACGTCGGTGGGACGGGTCAGCAACATCAAGCGGCCGTCGGCGCCTAGGTAAAGACACTCGAACAGCACGAAGCCGAAACTGTCGTAGCCGGTAAGATAATAACGGCTGGATTGATTGAACAGGAGCATCCCGTCCAGCCCGCGCGCCTGCATCGCGGCTACCGCGCGGCTTATGCGCGTGTCGTATTCCGCTCGTTCGAAATGAAGAGGCATGAAGACTCCCAGGGTGCAGCTTGACAGCCGGGAGAATTATTGGAGAAATAACATTGCGCTTTCAATGTAAATTTGAATGACAAACGCGCGGCCAACGCGCGAGGATGTGACAGGGAACGGTTTCCGGTTCGCCGTCAGGGCGGCCGGGGGAGGCAGCAATGCGGTCCTGGATTTATCCGGTCGGTACCGTGGTGATCTTGGTTGTCCTGTGGGACGTCCTGGTCAACGCCTTCTCGATTCCCCAATACCTGATTCCTGCGCCCGAGACGGTGGTGCGCCATTTGATCGCGAACTGGAAATTCCTGCTTGGCCATACCTGGGTCACGACTTACGAAACGGCCGGCGGGTTCCTTCTCAGCATCGTGGGCGGCGTTCTTCTGGCCATGGCCATCGTGTCCTCGCGCGCCGTCGACCAGGCCATCATGCCGTTGCTGATCCTATCCCAGACCTTTCCCAAGGTCGCGGTGGCGCCGCTCCTGATCATCTGGTTTGGCATGGGCGTGCAGACCAAGATTTTCGTCGCTTTTCTGATCGCTTTCTTTCCCGTGGTGATCGCGACGGTGGCGGGCATGCGCGCGGTCGAGACCGAAACCATGGAACTGATTCGCTCCATGCGCGCGACGCGCATGCAGATCTTCTGGAAAATCCGCTTGCCCGCGGCGTTGCCCCATTTCTTTTCCGGCCTCAAGGTTGCGGTTGCTTTCGCCGTCGTGGGCGCCGTTGTGGGCGAATGGGTTGGATCGGAGAAGGGGCTCGGTTACCTGCTGCTATGGGCCAACGCGAATCTGGACACGCCGATGATGTTCTCCGTTCTCGTCCTGCTGATGGTGATCGGCATGATCCTTTATTACGCCGTGGTCTGGCTCGAACGGATCGCCATCCCGTGGCACATCAGCGTCCGCGGCGAAGGGCCGCAGGCCACCATCTGACATCCTTGGAACCAACGAAAAGGGGAGAGTGATCGTGACGCTACGAAAGAAGCTGGGAGGCTTTGCGCTCGGTGCGCTTGCCGCTCTGTTCCTGTCCTCGACCGCTTCGGCACAGGACAAGGTCAATTTCCGCCTCGACTGGCAGATTTATGGCACGCACGCGCCGTTCTTCCTGGCCAAGGAGAAGGGGTACTACAGCGCCGAGAAGCTGGACGTGACCCTGACCGAAGGGCAGGGCGCGGCCACGGTGGCCAAGCTTCTGTCCGAGGGCACCGATCCGATCGGTTTCCTGGACTACGGCACCATGATGAAGGGGATCGGCCAAGGTCTGCCGCTCAAAGCCGTGTTCGGCATCAATCAAAGCAGCCCGATGATCATCATTTCCCACGCGGATGCGCCGATCAAAAATCCCAAGGAGCTTGAAGGCAAGATCATTGCCATGGCGCCGGCGGAATCAACGGCGCAGATTTTCCCGGCGCTTTTGGCCGCCGCTGGCGTCGAAGCCAATAAGGTCAGCGTCACCAATCCCGCGGCGGGCGCCAAGAATGCGCTGTTCCTGCAGAAACGGGCTGACGCCATTCCGGCCTACGTCAACGTCCAAGTCGCCCAGCTCGAAAATCAAGGCGCCAAGCTCAGCTATTTCTTCTACTCGGAGTACGGCGTCGACACGATGGCCAACGGCATCGCGGCCAATTCCGACTGGTTGGCCAAGAACCCGGACATCATGAAGCGTTTCCTGCGCGCGACGGCGAAGGGTTGGGCCGAAGCCAAGAAGAATCCCGACGCCGCTATCGCCGCCGTGCTGAAGGCCTACCCGCAGCTCGAAGGCCAGAAGGCCGTCCTGCGCCGTCAGCTCGACCTCAGCTTCCCGCTCTTGGAGACGCCGGCCACCAAGGGCAAACCGCTCGGTTGGATGGCCAAAAGCGACTGGGACAAGATGCAGGAGATCATGGTCAAGTACGCCGGCCTCAAGGACGCCAAGCCGGTCGAGCAGTACTACACGAACGACTTCGTTCCGCAGTAGCCCGCGAGTGGTCGCCGACATTCATTTGGGGAATGTGTCCAAGACCTTCCCGGCGAAAGCCGGGAAGGTCGAGGCGCTGGGTGGCATCGAACTCGACGTCGCGCGGCACGAGTTCGTTTCCGTTCTCGGCCCCTCGGGATGTGGCAAGAGCACTTTGCTGCGCATCGTCGCGGGCCTGATCCCACCCAGCGGCGGCGAGGTGCTGGTTCACGGCCAGCCCGTCGATGGGCCCAGTTCTAAGGTCGGCATCGTGTTCCAGAGCCCGGTGCTCTTGCCATGGCGCACCGTGCTGCAGAACATCGAGCTTCAGGTCGAGGTGCGGAAGCTCGACCGCGCCGCGTTCCGCGACAAGGCGCATAAGTTGATCTCGCTGGTGGGGCTGGAAGGGTTCGCCGACAGCTATCCCTATCAGCTTTCCGGCGGCATGCAGCAGCGCGTCTCGCTGTGCCGCGCTCTGATTCACGACCCGTCTCTTTTGCTCATGGACGAGCCGTTCGGTGCCCTGGACGCGCTGACGCGCGAGCAGATGGGGTTGGAGCTTCAGCGTGTTTGGCTGGAAACGAAGAAGACGGTCCTGTTCATCACCCACAGCATCGCGGAAGCCGTGTTCCTGTCCGACCGGATCGTGGTGATGAGCGCCCGACCGGGGCGTATTCAGGAAATTGTGACGGTGGACATCCCCCGCCCGCGTACGCTGGACGCGATGAAGGACCCGCGTTTTCACCAGGCGGTCGACCGGGCGCGTAAGCTGATGAACGCCGCGGGCCTGCCGGAATAGATGTCAGAGCCGTAACCGCGTGGTCAGATCTTTCAAGTCCGCGACATAGGTTTCGATCACGCGCGCGTCCGATAAAGGGCCCGCGTAAACGATCATGGCGGCCGGGTCGGTGGTGAGGTTGAAGCGCCTATGGCCGAGCGCGCGCAACTCCGCCGCCAGCTTGTCTAAGGGAACGCCTTCAAGCGAGAAATGAACCGCGCCGGCCTCGGGCCGGTTCAACACCCTCGCGCCCGGCAGCTTGGCGATTTCGGCGAACAGATGTTCGGTGTTGGATTGCACCAGGCGCGCGCGTTCCAGATAACCGTCGTCGCCGATCTGGCGCATGGTCGCCCAGGCCGCGACGGCGGCTTCGATGGGGCGCGTGCCCGCGAAATAGTCATAGCTCTTGGCCGGTCCGTCCCAGCCGTCAAAGGCAAAACGCTGGTGGGCAAGATCGGCGGTGTCGCGCAGCATCAGGGTCGAGATACCTGTCGGCGCGTAGGCGTATTTATGCTGGTCGAGCGAGATGGAGCGCACGCCCGGCACGCGGAAATCGAAGTCCGGCAGATCGTGACCGAGGCGTTTCAGGTATGGCACCAGGAAACCGCCCAGACAGGCGTCCACGTGGCACCAAAGCCCGCTCTCGCGGGCAATGGAGGCGATGGCCGGCACGTCGTCGCACATGCCGCGCGAATCCGAGGGCAGGGACGCCACCACCATGATCGCATCCGGCGTTATGGCTTGGCGAAGAGCGGCCGGGTCGGCGCGGTGGTCGTGGGTCAAGGGTACTCGCACTTCACGCACGCCGAGATTTTGCGCGGCCTTGCTCAAGCATGGATGGGCCGACCGGCCCATCAGCATGACGGGCGCGGCAATCTCCGGTTTGCTTGCCCGCGCCCAGTCGCGCGCGGCCTTCACGGCGAGGAAGACGCTTTCGGTCCCGCCGGTCGTGAGCGTGGCCGGCGCGTCGGCGGGTGCATGGAGCAGGGCGCGCGCGAAGGATACCAGTTCGTCTCGCGCCTTGCGCGCGATGGGGGCGGACCAGTCGTAATCCCCAGCGACCGTGGCGGCGGCGGCGCAGGCGTTGCGCCAGACCTGGTCTTTCAGGCGGATGGCGACGGTTTCCGCGCGCGGAGGCCGGTCGGCTTCCAACGCCTGGTCCAGTTCGCGCGCGATATCGTCCCAATCGTCGCCGTGGTCGAAGACGGTGGCGTTCCGGCGGCCGTCCCGCATGGCACGTTCCCCTTCCGGTGCGTGTGCAGCATGGCGTCGCGCGACAAGGAAGGAAAGTGCGCTTCATCGACAAATCGCATCCGACCGGCCTATTGTTTCCCCCGCGTAGGGGGCAGAGGGGTCGGCCTTGCGGATCACGATCGGGGTGAAGGTCTTCGGCGCGGCTCTGGCCTTGTTGGGCCTGATGGCGATCGTGGCCTACATCAACATGTCGATGTCGCGGCGCGTGGAGCGGCTGCTGACGATCGTCGACGAGCACTATATCGCCGCCTTCGCCAATCTTGCGGACGCGGAATCGTCCATGACGGACGAAGGCCTCTATCTCCGGGATCTGGTCGTTCACCATCTAGAGAAATGGGAAGACCGCAGCGACGACGAGCGCCTTCTGAAACTCGTGGCGGAAGCCGCTCAGGAGACCGACCGTCTTATCGCGGAAGCCCGCAAGCACATCATCGACCAGATCGAGGACCCGGAAGATTTCCACGACAACGTAGATCTGGGCCGTGTGGACGCGCGGCTGCAGCTTCTCCAAGAAGAGCGCTTGCGGCAGCACAAGGTGCGCGAGGAGATGCTGGCGGCCTTTGGCGCGGGGGACGATAAGACGTTTCGTATCCGGCTGAGCGACGCCGACAAGATCCGCGAGGTCATAGACAAGAAACTCGATGAGTCCCAGGACCATATGCGTGACCTGGTGCATCACGCGACCGTCGAGACGATCAATGAACAAAAGGAAGTTGTTCGGATCAGCGTGATCGCCTTGGGCATCGCGGTGGTGGTGGGGCTTATGTTCGCCGGCGTGGTCACGGTCAATCTCGTGCGCCCCGTCCGCCGCCTGGTCAGCGCGACCGAAGACGTCGAGCAAGGCAAGCTGGAAACCGAGGTTCCCGTCACCACCCGCGACGAGATCGGCAAACTGACCAAGTCTTTCAACCACATGGTCAAGGAGTTGCGCGTCAAGGCGCAGATCCGCGAGACGTTCGGCAAATATGTCGACCCCCGCATCGTGCAAGGGCTGATCGAGCGGCCTGACCTGGCTGGCATTCAGGGCGAGCGCCGTGTGATGACCGTGCTGTTCTGCGACATGAAGGGATTCACGTCTGCGTCCGAGGGGATGACTCCGCCCACGCTGGTCAAGGTGATCAACCAATACCTGACCACCGTGTCCCAGCCGGTGCGCACCCATGACGGCATCGTCGACAAGTATATCGGCGACGCGCTGATGGCCTATTGGGGCCCGCCGTTCATCGATTCGGAGCAACAGGCGCGTCTGGCTTGCGAAGCCGCGCTCGACCAGATGGCCGGCATGGAGGAGTTTCGCCGCGGCCTGGTCGAACTCATCGGCGTCAAGCGCGGGCTGCCTGACGTGGACGTGCGCATCGGCATCGCGACCGGCGATGTGGTCGTGGGCAATATCGGTTCCGATGTCGCCATGAGCTACACGCTGATCGGCGACACGGTGAACTTGGCCTCGCGCCTGGAGGGCGCCAGCAAGGCCTACGGCACGCGCGTGCTGCTCAACGCCAACACGGCGGAACGGGTGCGCGACAGCATGGCCCTGCGCGAGATTGACGCGATCCTGGTGGTGGGCAAGTCGGAGCCCGAGCGCATCTTCGAGTTGCTGGGCCGCCTGGGGCAGATTCCCGTCGCGGTGGAAGAAGGCGCCGCACGCTTTGCCGAGGGGCTGGAGGCTTATCGCGCGGGCGTTTGGGACAAGGCGCGGGCCAGCTTCGAGGCATGTCTCAAGGCCATTCCAGGTGACAAACCCAGCACCGTCTTCCTGGCCCGCATCGAGAGACTCCGGGCGAATCCGCCCGCCGACTGGAACGGCATCTGGGCCTTGTCCGAGAAATAGGCGCCTTCCTTATTTGAGCGCCTGCTCCAGGTCCGCGATCAGATCGTCCGTGTCCTCGATGCCCACCGAAAAGCGTACCAGCGTGTCGCCGATCCCGAGCGCCGCGCGGGTTTCCGGCGCGACCGACGCATGGGTCATCAGCGCCGGGTGCTCGACCAGGCTTTCCACTCCGCCCAGGCTGACGGCCAGCGCGAAGATCTGGCAACGTTCGAGGAACCGCCGCGTTCCCGCCAGATCGCCTTTGAGGATCACGGTCACCATGCCGCCGAAACCGCGCATCTGGCGTTTGGCCAGTTCGTGTTGCGGGTGGCTCGGCAGGCCCGGATAATAGATTTTATCCACCTGCTTGTGCTTCGACAGCCACTCCGCGATGGCCATCGCGCTTTCGCAATGGCGTTGCATGCGCAGGGGTAAAGTCTTCAGCCCACGCAACGCTAGGAAACTGTCGAAGGGAGATAGGATCGCGCCGACCGCGAGTTGCAGGAACTTCACCTTCTCGGCCAACTCGGGGTTATCGCCGATCACGACCAGGCCGCCCAGCATGTCGGAGTGGCCGTTGAGGTATTTGGTCACCGAGTGCAGCACCAGGTCGAAGCCCATGGTCAGGGGACGCTGGACCCAAGGCGAAGCGAAGGTGTTGTCGCATACAGTCAGGACGCCGCGCTTCTTACCCAGCGCCGCGATGGCCTCCAGATCCGCCAGCTTGAGCAGGGGGTTGGTCGGCGTCTCGACATAGATCATGCGCGTGTCGGGACGGATCGCGGCCGCGATGGCCGCCGTATCGCGCGGGTCGACATAAGTAACCTGTAATCCCTGAGAACGGTTGCGCACCTTGTTGAGCATGCGGTGCGTGCCGCCATAAAGATCGTCGACCGCCACCACGTGGCTGCCCGCGTCTAGAAGCTCGAACACGGTTGCGATGGCTGCCAGGCCCGAGGCGAACGCGTAGGCGGCCGTGCCGTCCTCCAGGTCGGCGGCACAGCGCTCGAAGGCGAAGCGGGTCGGGTTGTGTGCGCGGCCATAGAGGAAGCCTTTGTTCACGCCGGGCGACTCTTGCGCGTAGGTCGAGTTGGCGTAAATGGGCGTCATCAGCGCGCCGGTGGTCGGGTCGGGGCTTTGGCCGGCATGGACCGAGCGTGTGGCGAAGCCGGGGCGGTTGGACAGTTTCGACATGGAAGCCTCTACGCGGCGGGAGGAAAAAGAGCAATACAACGGCGGGGCGGGCGCGCCAACGCGGCTCAGCCGCGCAGGCCGAGGAAGCCGACCCAGAGATCCATCTGGCTATCCGTCATGGCCGCGCCGTATTGCACGGGGCAACCGAGCGCCCGCGCGTAAGCCAAGAGCGGCGTCTCGCGGGGCTTCATGACGATGTCCATGACCGTCATGGTGGGCGTCAAATTCTGGATGGCAAGTGGAAGCGGGTCCTCGGGTTTCATGCCCATCGGCGTGGCGTTCACGATCAAATCGTGGCCCGCGGGATCGGCCGCTCCCGCCGCCGCTTGAACCTTCGGGAAGGCGCGTGTGACGGCCGAGGCCAAGGCGGCGGCCCGCTCGGGCGCCGCGTCCGCGACGGTGATGGCGGCAGCGCCTTCGCTAGCGAGGGCGAAGGCGATGGCCGAACCCGCGCCGCCCGCCCCGGTTAGCAGCGCGCGGCGGCCCGCGATGGCATGGCCTCCCTTCTTCAATGCGGCGGCGAAGCCCAACCCGTCGAAATTCTCGCAGGTGAGCGTACCGTCCTTCTCGCGCCGCACGGCGTTGGCGGTGCCGATCAGGGTTGCATGCGGCCCGGCGCGGTCGGACAAACGGCGCGCGTCGGTCTTGAACGGAACGCTAACGATCAAGCCGCGCACATTCTTGAGTTGCCTGAGGCCCGCCCAGAACGCGTCGATGCCGTCGGCCGCGACGTTGAGAGGCACCATGACCGCGTCGATCCCTTCGCGGGCGAACATCTCATTAATCAGGACAGGAGAGCGGACCTGCCCGATTGGGTCCGCGAGCATCAGATAGATCGCCGACGCGCCGCTGATCGCCATGGCCACTCCTGCCGGTTGGGCAGCCACCGTGTCCGGGCTGGCCCGCGCCTGTCAACCGGCGGCGCGTTCCAACGGGACTAGGGGCGTGTGCCGCAACTCGCCCTTGCGGACGGCGGACAGCACGACGCTGCGGCCAATCCGCTCGGCATTCAGGGCACGGATCAGATCGTCCGAACCTTCCACCATGGTCCCGTCCAACGCGACGATGATGTCGCCGGGCTGGATTCCAGCGATGCCGGCTGGGCCGTTCGCGTCCACGTTCAGAGCAACGGCACCCTTCACGTTGCGCAAGCCCATCGCCAGTGCGATGCGGCGGGGCAGGGCGGTGGTCTGGGCGCCGACGCCGATATAGGCCCGGCGGACGCGGCCGTGGCGGATCAGTTCGGACACGACATAGTTGGCCGTGTTGCTGGCGACCGAAAAGCAGATGCCCTGGGCACCCAAGATGACGGCCGTGTTGATGCCGACGACCTCGCCGCGGGAGGAAACCAAGGGACCCCCGGAATTACCCGGGTTGAGGGCGGCATCGGTCTGAATCACGTCCTCGATCAGGCGTCCGCCGCGGCCGCGCAAGGAGCGGCCCAGCGCCGAGACGACGCCCGCCGTGACCGTCGATTCGAAACCCAACGGGTTGCCGATCGCTACCACCAGGTGTCCGGGCTTCAGGCGCTTGGAATCGCCGAGTCGTGCCGCAGGCAAGGTGCGTCCGTCTTCCGCGCGCAAGAGCGCCAAGTCCGTGTCGGGGTCGTCGCCGACCAGGCGCGCGCCCAGGACGCGCCCGTCCGGCATGGCCAGCTCGGCCCGCCGCGCGCCCTGAACGACGTGACTGTTGGTGAGCACGAGCCCGTCGGGCGAGATGACGACGCCTGATCCCGTGCCGCCGGCGCCGGATGCCGCGCGTGCCGCCACGCGCACGACGGCGGGACCGACTCGCTCGGCGACGTCGGCAACGGTGCGCGAGTAGGCGTCGAGCAAGGTGTCATCATCGTCGGCATACGCGCGGGCAATACCCGCCGCACCGACGGCGTCGACGGTCTCGTCGAGAACGAACGAAAGAGGATGTTCGAGCATGGCTTGACCTTGAAATGGGATCGGCCCCACGCATTGGCAAGCCCCGGCGCATACCGTGCAGATCTGGAGGAACAAGGCCGCAACGGCTGGGGTTTAAGGTGAGGCAGCCCTCAAGGAGGCGCAGCATGAACCGGTTGAAAGCAATTGCCGTAGCGATACCGCTGGTTCTGCCGTTGGTTCTCGCGGCCTGTGGCGGCGGCGCGGAGCATAAGACGGTCGTGGTCAATCCTGCGCCGGGCCAGACGGTGGTGGTGCCGTCGTCCGGCGAGGCCAAGGTCTGCCCCAGCGGGCAGAATTGCTGACCGCATGCGAGGGTGAACAGAAAAAGGGCCGCGCCAAACGGGCGGCCCTTTTCGCTGGCTTGGTGGATTTTCAGGTCTCGAGGACGGGCGAGCCGTAATCGGTCCCGTTCCAGGTGTAGTCGTAGGCCTGGTTGGTGCCCCAGATGACGATGTCGTGGATCTCGCTGGAACTGAACGTCACTTTATCGCCCGTCGCGGTGATCGTGATTGACCAGGAACCGCCGCCATTGTTCGTAAATGTAATGTCGGCTGGTGTGATGTTCGCGGGCGGGCCGTTGAAGCCGTAGAAAACCTCTAGCATGTTGGTACCGGAGGTTCCGCCGTCCAGGATGGTGTCGTGACCGTCGCCGCGACCGAAGAAATAGATGTCGTACCCCTCGCCGCCGATCAGCACGTCATTGCCCGCGCCGCCATAGAGCTCATCATCGCCCGCGCCGCCAGTGACGGTATCGGCGCCGCCCTGGCCCCATAGCGTGTCGGTGTTGTCTCCACCGGAAAGCTGGTCCGTGCTGGACCCGCCAACCAAAAGATCGTCGCCAGAGCCGCCCCAGACCGTGTTGAAGCCGGTGCCGCCGAAGATCAGGTCGTCGCCCAGGCCACCGATGAAGCTGGCGTTGCCGCTCGATCCTATCAGCGTATCGTTGTAGTCGGAGCCGATGACGTTCGTGAAACCGGCGAGGCTGTCGCTGCCGGCGCCGCCGGTGGCCGTGCCGGTGGAAAGATCGACGATGACGCCCGCGATCGCATCGGCGTAGCTGGCGGTATCGATACCGCCGCCACCGGCTAGAACGTCATCGCCTAACCCGCCCATGATGACGTCGCTGCCGGACGAGCCCGTGATCGTGTCGGCACCCAGGCCGCCGTCAATGAGCGCGATATTGCCGAGCGCCGTGTCGCTGAAATCGAGCAGGTTGTCGTTGCTGTCGCCCGCGATCGTGTTGGAGCCACCGTCACCGTCGATCGAATTGACCGAATCGCCGGTGGTGAGGCGGGTCAGACCGATGATGTCGTCGATTCCCGTGCCGATGATGGTGTCGGCGCCGCTACCGCCGATAACGGAATCGAACCCGTTATCCGTGCCATTGTAGAGGAAGACATCTGCGCCGCCGCCGCCGTCGATCAGATCGTTGTCCCGACCACCCATGATCGTGTTGGCGCTGCCCGTACCGGTGATCGTGTCGTTACCCGCGCCACCATCGATCATCTCGATACTGGTCAAGGTCGCGGCGGCGAAGTTCAGCACGTTGTTCGAGGTCGACCCCAGGATCGTATCGCTTCCGCCGCCACCGTTCACGACCTCGGTGTCGTTGTCGAAGTTGACCAGGCCGATGACGTCATCGTCACCGGTGCCCAGAATGGTGTCGTTGCTCGCGCCGCCGACAATCGTGTCGAAACCGTTGTCGGTCCCAGCGTACAAAAAGGTATCCGCGCCGCCCGCACCATCCATGGTGTCGTCGCCGGCACCGCCCGTGATGTCGTTGGCTACGGCCGAACCGGTCAGGGTGTCGTTGTACGCGGAGCCGATAACGCTCTCGATGCTGGACAGCGTATCGTTGCCCGCGCTGGCGCCATAACCGGTCTGGGTCGCAAGGTTGACGACGACGAAGGCGGTTTCATTCTGGTAGCTGACAGTGTCGGTGCCGCCGCCGCCGTTCAGCTGATCGTCGCCCGCCGCGCCGATGATGGTGTCGTTGCTGGCGGAGCCCGTGATCGTATCGGCGCCCGCGCCGCCGTCGATATAAGCGATGCCGTTGAGTGTCGTGCTGCTGAAATTCAAGATGTTGGCATCGCTATCGCCCAGGATGATGTCGAAACCGCCGTTACCGATGATGGTTTCGACATCGTTGACGAAACGCGAAAAGCCTATGACGTCGTCGTCGGTTGAGCCCAGCACGCGGTCCGTGGCGCTACCGCCGGAGATCGTATCGAAGCCGTTGTTCGTGCCGGAATAGATGAACGTGTCGGCGCCCGCGTTGCCGGTTAGTGTGTCGTCGCCGGCGCCGCCCACGATGCGGTCCACGCCGGTCGAGCCGCTGATCGTGTCGTTGCCTGCGCCACCGTCGATGCTCTCGATGCTGCTCACCAGCGTCGATGAGAAATCCAAATAGTTGCTGTTGCTGTCGCCAAGGATCGTGTCGGTGCCATTGCCGCCGTTGATCGATTCGACGTCGTTGACGAACCGCGAAAAGCCGATGACGTCGTTGCTCGACGTGGCGACCACGCGGTCCGTACCGCCGCCGCCCGTGATGGTGTCGAATCCGTTATCCGTTCCGGAATAGAGGAACGTGTCGTTGCCGGCGCCGCCGATCAGCGTGTCGTCGCCTTCCGCGCCGACGATGGTGACCGCGGTGCTCGAGGCCGTAATGATGTCGTTGCCCGCGCCGCCATCGATCGATTCGACGCTGACCAGTGTCGTACCGCTAAAATCGAGGATGTTGGCGTTGCCGTTGCCGAGGATCGTATCGGATGAACTGCCGCCGTTGATGGTCTCGACCGTGAACGTGCCGGTGTAAGTGCCCAGGCCGATGATATCGGCCGAGGACGAGCCCAGGATCGTGTCCGTTCCCGCGCCGCCGCTGATGCTGTCGAATCCGCCGCTCGATGAACCGGAGATCGTGAACGTGTCGTTCCCGTATTCGCCATACATCGTGTTGTCGCCGGCGCCGCCGTTGAGCGTATCGTTGCCGGCGTTGCCGTCGTCGTAGCCGAGATTCATATCTCCGTAGAGAAGGTCGTTGCCCTCTCCGCCGGCCACGCTATCGCTGCCGGCGCCGCCATAGACGGTATCGTTGCCCGCGCCGCCATCCAGCGAGTCATTGCCGTCCTGGGGCGAGTAGTAGTAGGTCGCGTTCGCGCCGCCCCAAAGAATGTCGTCGCCCTGACCGCCTTGGATCGTGTCGTTGGCGCCGCCGCCATAAATCGTGTCGTTGTCGTCGCCGCCGTCGATGATGTCGGCGCCGTCGTAGGACGAATAGAACGTGTCGGTGTCGCCGTAGATGATGTCGTTGCCCGTACCGCCCGCCAACGTGTCGATCGCGCCGTTGCCGTAGATCGTGTCGTCGCCCGCGCCGCCGTCCACGGTATCGGACGCGTCGTACGAGCTGGTGCCCGGCGCATCGGCGACGATGAAGTCGTTGCCGCCGTCGCCCCAGATCTGGTCGGCGCCTTGCCCGCCGTAGATTGTATCGATGCCGTCGCCGCCGTGGATCTGGTCGTTGAACCAGCCGGCCGGCCGGGACGCGTTGTCGATGTAGGAGAGATCGCCGTAGATCAGGTCG
>CADEGL010000042.1 GCA_902826885.1 uncultured Alphaproteobacteria bacterium
AGGTCGACGGCGATGCCGAGGCGGTTCATCTCCTCGACCGCGCGCTTGCCCATGGCCGACAGGCCGCCGTCATGCGGTTCAAGACATCCGTCGCCCAGGAAGTTGCGCTCGTTGTAGGTGATCTGCATCACGCGCAGGCCCAGGCGATGGAAGAAGCCCAGCCGCTCCAGCCGGTCGCCGATCGGGCGCATGTTCTGCCAGCCCATGATCAGGCCGATCTTGCCCTCCTTCTTGGCCTGGCGAATGTCGTCGCTTGTGAGCACCAGGCGCCACGGGCTGTTCGGCTGTTCCACCCGCACTAGCCAATCGGCCACCTGGTCGGCGGCCTCGGCGAAATCGGCGTGGAAGCCCGAGACGGTCAGGTTGATGGCCGAGACGTTGCCCTGCTTCAGCGGCTCGACCGTGCCGTCGCAGGTGAAGATCAGCCCATCGACGATGGTGGCGTCCTTGTGGAGGGCGGCAGCCTTGGGCGAAACATCGTTCATGGCGGCTCCTTCAGGCGAAATGGGGCATGACGCGCGTGGCGAACAGCTCCAGCGAGCGCATCACGTCATGGTGGTTGGCGCCGAAGTTCATGTTCATCTGCATGTTGTGGATGCCCAGCACCTCATAGCGCCGCAGCTTCTCCACGCAATACTCGGGCGGGCCGATGATGAGGGCGTTCTCGACCTCGTCCTTCGTGATCTCAACGTCGATCGGCACGATGGCGCCGCCTTTCACCAGGCCCGGCGTGTTGAAGACGCGCACGAAGCGGCGGTTGTTCTCCATGGCCAGTGCCAGCTTCTCCTCGGCGTCCGCGCGGCTCTCGGTCACATAGCACATGCGCAGCATGGATAGCTTCTGCTTGGCCGCCGCGGGGCCGACCTCGGCCACGGCGTCCGTGAATGACTTGGCTTGAGCCTGCGCCGCGCCGAAGGGGTCGCGCAAGGGCGTGGTCATGACGTGGTAGCCTTGCTTGACCGACCAGTTGACGGCGCCTGGCGCCAGGGCCGCGATCCAGATCGGCGGGTGCGGTTTGGTCATCGGTCGCGGTGTGATCGTCAGCGGGCCGAAATCGTACCACCGGCTCTTCCAGACCACCTCTTCCTCGGTCAGAAGCTTCTTGAGGCACGCCAGCGCGTCGCCAAAACGATCGCGCGATTCACTGACGGGCACGTGGAAGTGATCGAACTCATACTGGAACGCGCCGCGGCCAAGCCCCAGCTCGATGCGCCCATCTGTCAAACAGTCGGCCTGGGCGATCTCTCCGGCCAGGCGGCGGATGTCGTAGAAGGGCAGCACCAGTACGGCCGTGATGATGGGAATGCGTTTGGTGACGGCCGCCACCTTCACCGCGGTCAGAAGCGGGCTCGGATGCGTCAGGTAGTTGATGAAGTGGTGTTCGGGAATCGAGACGGAGGTGAAACCCAGATCCTCGGCGTGCTGCGCCTCGCGGATCGTCTCGCGGTACATGTGCTGGGCCGGCAGCTTCACATCGGGCCAGTAGCACGGCAGGTAGAAGCCGAAATCCATGACGTCTCCATCCGCCGCGTTGGAAAATTGTATCAGTACAATTGATTCAATCGCGGCTTATGAAAGAGACATTCTCGATCGTTCCATTCTCCGTCAAGGAGAACACAATCAAAGTTGTACTGATACAATAAGGGTTTTTAGAGGCCGACGTAGCCGGGTTGGGGCCGCGCAGCCAATGCCGTGGCCAGGATTTCCAGGCCTTTCGCCAGTTCCTTCTCGTCGCGCACGGCACCGCCCAGGCTGACGCGCACGGCATGGGGAACGGGATCGCGCGCGGCGGCGAATGCCTCGGCGGGAATGACCAGAACGCCCTGCGTGCGCGTGTAGGACGCGAATTGCAAGCCGGTCCAGGCTTCGGGCAACAGCAGCCACAGATTGGGTCCTGTGACCTGCGCGCGGATCTTGGCCGCGGACAGAATGCGCGCGGCCAGCGCCTGCCGCCGCTTCATCGCCGCGCGCTGGCGCGCGACAAGCTTCTCGGCCGTGCCGTCTTCGATCAGGCCAGCGGCCAGTTCAGCGGTCAGGGGCGAGGCCATCCAGCTGCTGGCGCCGAGGCTGGCCGACATGCGTGCCGCACTGCCGGGCGGTGTCGCCAGATAGCCGATGCGCAAGGCAGGCACGACGCTCTTGGACAAGGCGGTGACGTAATAGCTGCGCTCGGTCGCGAAGCTGGCCAGCGGCGGTGGCGCATCGGCCGTATAGGGGCCATAGACGTCGTTTTCGACGATGATGAGATCGTGCTTGCGCGCGACCGCGGCCACCGCCCGGCGGCGCGCGGCGCTCATCATCGCCGTCGTCGGAATGTGATGGGTCGGCAGGCAGAAGAGGGCTCTGGCGCGCGCCTTGCGGCAGGCCTCGTCCAGCGCGTCGGGGATCAAGCCTTGGTCGTCGATCGCCACGCCTTTCAAGTTCAGCCGCCGGCTGGCGGCGATGAACTTGATGCCGGGATCGGTCATGGTCTCGGTCAGGACCGTGTCGCCGGGTTCGGTGACGGCGGACAGGACCGTGGCCACGCCGTTCTGCGCGCCGCTGGTCACCACCACGTCATCGGGCTTGGCCTTGAGACCGCGCACCCGCAGCCACGCCGCGCCCGCCTCGCGGTGGTGCTCGAGTCCGAGCCAGGGCGGTTGATAGGCGATCAGCTCGCCGAGCTTCGTGTTGTCGGAAAGCTTGCGCAGCCGCTGGGAAACCGCGCGTGCGTGCTGTTCGTCGAGCACGGGGCAGTTGAAGGCCAGATCGATGGCGGCGCCCGCGCCGAAGCTGGTCCAGCCGACCGTGCTCACATCCTCGGCCCGGCGCGGCGTGTCGTGACCCAGGACGAAGGTGCCGCGCCCGACCTGGCCCGCGACCAGGCCGCGCCGCTGGGCTTCGGCATAGGCGCGCGTCACCGTCTGCACGGACACATCCAGCTCGCGCGCGAATTCGCGGTGGGTCGGCAGGCGCGCGCCGACGGTCAGGGCGCCGGATTCGATGTCGCGCGCGATGCGCTCGACAATCGTGAGATAACGCCGGTCGCGCCCACCAGCCATCACTGAGCCGGCATCACGGGCGTGTCAGCGCGCCGCGCCGCGGCCCAGCATCTTGCCGCGCGTCTTCTTGATGGCGGCAATGGCGGGCGCGGCGTGGCCGACCTCATCGGGATAGAAGGCGATCTCGTCCTTCAGCAGCGGCCCGGTGCCGAGGAACCCTTCCAAGGTCGCGTGCATGCAGAGCGCCGCGTAGGTGACCTGGTAGCCGCCTTCCTGCACGGCGACCAGGCGGCCGCCGGTGTGCTTCTGCGCCAGCTTGCGCGCTTCCTCGGCCAAGGCGCGGAAGCCCGCCATGGTCACGAGCTGTCGGCCGTTGGGATCGAACTGGTTCGCATCCTGGCCGTTGGCGACCAGGATCACTTCCGGCTTGTAGGCGTTGACCGCCGGTACGACGATCTCGCGCATGGCTTTCAGATAGCCGGAGTCGCTCGTGCCCATGGGCAGCGGCACGTTCAGGTTGAAGCCCTTGCCGCGGCCCTTTCCCACCTCGTCGGCCTTGCCGGTCTGCGGATGGAACTTGGGATGCCACGCGCCGTGGTCCATGTGGAACGAGACCGTCAGCACGTCGTCGCGGTGGTAGAAGCCTTCCTGCGTGCCGTTGCCGTGATGCACGTCCCAATCGAGGATCACGACGCGCTTGGCGCCGCGCTCGACGGCGCGCTGGGCGGCCAGCGCCGTGTTGTTGAGGAAGCAATAGCCGTCGGCCGTGTCGGGCGAGGCGTGATGCCCCGGCGGGCGCACCAGCGCGTAGGTCAGCTTGGCCTTGCCGTTCAGCATATGGTCCATGGCCGCGATGGCGGTACCGGCGGCGACCTTCACGGGGCCGTAGGAATGCGGCGTGAACAGCGTCGTGCGCGTGTACCATTTGCCGCGCCCCTTGCTCTTGGTCACGCGCTCCAGGTCGGCCAGGAAGCCCGGCGTGTGGAAGGTGAGCAGCTCGGCGCGCGTGGCGGTGCGGCCCTTGTGCCACTTGATGCGCTTGGCCAACGGCCCGTCTTTCAGAATCGAGAGCATGTTGCGCACCCGGTCCGGGCCCTCTGTGTGCTTCTCGGCCACGGCCAGGAACGGGTAGGGCGGAATCTCGAAGGCCGCCATGCCCATGTTGTGCTTCAGCACGTTGGGGTGCCAGAACACATGCAGCGTCTCGGTCTTGGCCATCGCGATTCCTCCTGAACGAATCCCGGCGTGATCTTAATCGAACCGCGCGGCTAGACGAGTCCGGCGAGGCCCAGCGCCCCCGCCGCCGCCAGAAGCCACAGCGGGTGGATCTTGGTGAAGAGGGTCAGGGCGGCCGTGGCCGCGGTGATGGCATAGGCGGCCCAGGAATGGTCCGCCGCATCGGTCAGGATCCAGCCGCTGCCCAGCACGAGGCCGATGGTCACGGGCGCGAGGCCCGCCTGCGTCGCCTTGCGCCAGGGCCGCTCGCGGAACCGGTCCCACGCGTTGCTGATCGTGTAGGCCAGGATCGAGGACGGGCCGCACATGGCCAAGGTGGTGATGAGCGCACCCAGCAATCCGCCGACCTGAAGCCCGATCAGGCTGACCACCAGCACGTTCGGCCCCGGCGCGGCCTGGGCCAGCGCGAACAGATCGACGAACTGCGTGTCCGTCATCCAATGCTGGTCGTGCACGGACAGCCGGTGAATTTCCGGCACGACCGCATTGGCGCCGCCGATGGCCAGGATGGAGAGCAGCGCGAACTGCCCGAGCAGCGTGATGTAGATGTCGAGCGGCTTCATGGCGCCGCCTTGCGGAAGCGACGGAACCACACGATCAGGACGCTCAAGGGCGCCACGACCAGCAGCAAGATCAGAAGCGGCCAGCGGAAGATGGCGATGCCCACGAACGTCGCGACCACGAACACGAGCGCCAGCGCATCGCGCCGGTCCTTGTCCAGCATCTTGAGGCCGGTCGCGACCACGAGGCCCGCGGCAGCGGCGGCGACGCCGTCAAACGCCGCATCGACCTCGGGCCGGTGGCCATAGCGCGCATACAACAGGCCCAGCGCGACGACGACGCAGAAGGGCACCAGCATCAGCCCGCCGAAGGCGGCGAGTGAACCGCGCAGCCCGTGGAAGCGCCGCCCGATGCAGACCGAGACGTTGCAGATGTTCGGGCCGGGCAGGAACTGGCAGAGGCTCAGGACTTCGGTGAACTCGGCCGGCGTCAGCCAGCCCTTGCGCTCGACCAGCATGCGCCGTGCGAAGGGCAGCACACCGCCGAAACCCGACGCGCCGATGGACAGAAAACCGAGGAACAGTTCGCGCGGCGTGGGCGCCGGCGCTGGTTCCGTCACGGGCTACCCGGACGCGGGTCGATGGGAACCTTGCCGGCCAGGCCGAGCACGTCTTCCAACTGGGCGGCGGCGGCCAGCAGCCGGGCCTCGCCGCGCGGCGGCGCCACGAGCTGGAGCCCGACGGGGCGGCCGTCCTTGGTGAAGCCGCACGGTATGGAGATGGCCGGATAGCCGGTCACCGTGATGGCGTAGGTGATCATCACCCAGTCGATGTAGTTGTCGAACTTGTGGCCTTCGACCTCGGCGATATAGCGCGTGTTGACGTCGAAGGGCGGCACGATCGCGGCGGGGCAGGCCAGGATGTCGTGGCTCTCGAAATAGCGCGCTAGGTTGCGGCACATGGCGCCGCGCGCGTGCTCGGCCCGGCCGATCACGCCCGCGTCCAGCTTCTGGCCCTGTTCGATGTTCCAGATCACGTCCGGCTTCAGCTTGTCGCGATGGTCGGCCAAAAGCTTGGAGCGGTCGGTCGCGAACTTGAACGCGCGCAGGGTCTGGAAGACGAAGTGGGCGTCCTTCAGATCGGGCGTGGCTTCCTCGACCTTGGCACCCGTATCGGTGAAGCGCTTGGCCGCGGCGGCGCAGATTTCGCGGATCTCGCGCGTGACCGGCGTCACGCCCAGATCGGCGCTGAAGCCCACGCGCGTCACGGGCTTGGATTGAGCCACCGCGTCCTGGAACGACTGCGCCGGATACTCCAGCGAGATTGGATCGCGCGGATGAACGCCCGCCATGGCGTCCAGCATCAGCGCCGTGTCGCGCACGTCGCGGCCCATCGGGCCGTCGACCGACATGGCGTCGAAGATATGGGGCTTTGGTCCGTGCGCCACGCGGCCGGGCGTGGGACGCAGGCCGACGACCGAGCAGAAGCTGGCCGGCGTGCGCAAGCTGCCGCCCAGGTCCGAGCCGCTGGCTAGCCATGCCTCGCCGGTGGCAAGCGCGACCGCCGCGCCGCCGGACGAGCCGCCGCAGGTCAGCGCCGTGTTCCACGGGTTGAGCGTCTTGCCGAACACCTCGTTGAAGGTGTTGGCGCCCGCGCCGAACTCCGGCGTGTTGGATTTCGCGAACACGACCGCGCCGCGCGCCTCCAGCGTCTCGACCATGATATCGGACGTCTGCGGTACATGGTCGGTGAAGATGGGCGAGCCGTAGGTGGTGCGGACACCCGCGACGTCGTTCAGGTCCTTGATGGCGACGGGCAGGCCCGCGAGCCAACCCGGATGGTCGGCCGCGCCCGCCTTGCCCAGGGCGTCGATGCGCTTGGCCGATTCGCGCGCCCGGTCCAGGCACAAGGTGGGCAAGGCATTGACCTTGGGCTCGACCTCGGCGATGCGCGCGGCGGCCGCGTCGATCAGCTCTTCCGGCTTGATCTCCTTGCGCTTCAGACGGCGCACGGCCTCGCGCGCGGACAGGCGGCACAGTTCGCTGATCATGGACGGCATCCCCAAATCCTCACCCTGAGCCGATCGAAGGGTGGGCTTCCGTATGGCTTGAAATCCTCGTGCTTCGACGGGCTCAGCATGAGGCGCTTTTCTTAGTCCGTCATCGCGATGGCTTCGAATTCGACCGTCATGCCGTCATAGGCCAGATGCGGCACAGGTACGCCGGTCGAGGCCGGTCCCGGTTTCTTGAAGTAGGACGAGCGCACATTGACGTTGCCGTGCAGCTCGTCCGGCCCATCCTTGCCTTTGTAGTAGGCGTTCATCTTCACCACGTCCTTGAAGTTGAGGCCGTAGTGCGCCAGGACGCGGCCGACATAGTCCATGCACATCTTGGCTTGCTTGGGCATGTCGCCGGGTTCCAGCACCACGCCCTTGTCGTTGAGCGGCGCCTGACCCGAGACGAAGACCATGTTGCCGCACTGCAAGCCGTGTTTGAACGGCAGGTGCAACTTCGGCCAGTCCCAATGGTTCTTCAGCCAAACGGTTTTTCTGGGCAGTTTCTTGCCGTCCTCGCCCAGCATGGCCCAGGCGTCCATCTGGAAGCGCGCGCCGCGCGGCGCGATAGTGGCCAGCGAGATACCGGTGGCGGAGGGGCCGGGGTCGGGGAAGAACTCGGCGCGCAGCTTGGCGTTTTTCTCCCACTCCTCGACCGTGCCGCCCGCGACGTACCAGGTGTTCAGCTTCACCACATCGGTCTGGTCGGCGCCGAAAGCCTTCAGCACTTGAAGAAGGTTGTTCTGCACGACGCGCGCCTGCTCGACCGTGTCGTTCGGATGCAACACCTCGCCCTTGCGGTTCCGGGCCTTGATGCCGCTGGTGAAGATCATCTGGCCCGCGCGCACGGCGTGGACGAAGGGGCGGCCCAGATCCTCGAAATCGGGCAGGGCGGCGGCCACCTTGGGGATGCGCTTTCCGTCCTTGCGGCGCATGGCGTAGGTATCGATCTCGACCATCATGCCGGGATAGGCCAGATGCGACAGCGGCACGAAGCCGATGGCGATGGGGCTGTCGACGATGCCGATTTGCTTGGCGATCTCGGCGCGGTAGGCATCCTCGTCCACGCTGCCGTCGGTCTTGTAGAAGACCACCAACTTGACGATGTCCTCGCAGTCCGCGCCCAGCTCGCCCAGGACGCGCTTGACGTGGCCGACCGAGACTTCCGTCTGGGCGTAGAGATCGTTCGGGTTCTGGACCTCGCCGTTGCCCTTCATGTCCACCTGGCCGGCCAGGATGATCATGTCGCCCGCGCGCACGCCCATGCTGTAGGGAATCTCGACCTTCAGGCTCCAATGGCCGGACGGATAGGCGAACTTGCGCGGCATGATTTTCCTCCCCCTCGCGTGGTGCAGCGAGGAAACCTTAGACACCGTGACCGGCCGCCACAACCTTGTTAGGTTGCGGCCCTGTGCTCGCGATCCCAGGGGGAAACGCCATGTACGCACGGCTCAATTATGTCGGGCTCAAACCCGAGCTGATGACCGAACTGAAGGCGTTCTGGCGCGAGCGCGTCGGCGCCTACAAGGGGCTTATCAAAGGGCATCTGCTGCTTGACGGCGACACGGGCTGGTCGTTGTCGGTCGTCCTGTTCGACAGCGAGAAGTCGATGCAGGACAACACTTATTCCACACTGAAGGGCGTGGCCAAGGATGCGACCCGCTTCCGCACCTCGGAGCCCGAGGTCCATATGCGCGAGGTGCTGGCGCACCTGCCGGGCCATGCGGGGAAGATCGGCTATGCCCGCGTGGTGGACATGGAGATGAAGCCGAAGGACGTGGACGCGGCCGCGGCAACTTGGCCGGAGTTGGTCGGCACCGGTAAGAGCGAAGCCGGTTTCCGCCACGCCTATTTTTGCGGCGACCGGAAAAGCGGGAAGATCGCCTCGGTAACGTTCTGGGACTCCAAGGCGGACGCCGACGCCAACGAATCCAGCGGCACGTTCCAGAAGGCGCTTCAGCCGCACAAAGAACTGATGACAACGGCGCCCAAGATCACGCACTGGGACGTGGCGGTCGTCGTCGGCGGGTGACGCGCCCGTCGACCCCGATATGAATCGAAGCAAAGAGGAAAACCGATGTATGCACGCCTGAACTATGTCGGCATGAAGCCCGAGTTGATGGAGGAGCTGAAGCCGTTCTGGCGCGCGCGCGTCGAGGAATTCAGCGGTGTCGAGAAAGGCTATTTCCTTCTCGAGGAAGGCAACCACGCCTGGACGCTGTCGGTCGTGCTGTTCGAGAGCAAGGCCGCGATGGATTCCAACACCCACAACTCGCTAGGAAGCGTGGCCCAGCGGGCCGCGCGCTTCCGCACCACCGAGCCCGACTTGCACCCGCGCGAGGTTTTGGCCCATCTGCCAGGCCATGCGGGCAAGGTCGGTTACGCGCGCGTCGCGGAAGTCGAGCTGCGCGTGGACGGGGTGGACGAAGCCTCGGCCACCTGGCCGAGCCAGGTCGAGGCCTATCTGGACGAAAAGGGATTCCGCCACGCCTATTTCTGCGGCGACAGGAAGACGGGGAAGATCGCCTCGATCTCGTTCTGGGCCTCGAAGGAAGATGCCGACGCCAATGAGGCTAGCGGCGCGTTCGCGGCGGCGATGGAGCCGCACAAGGTGCTGATGACCGCGAAGCCCAAGGTCACCCATTGGGACGTGGTGGTCGTGGTCGGCTGACGCCTCAGCCCGTCATCGCCAGGACTTCGACCGACAGCATCGCGCCGGGAAAGGCCAAGGCGGGCACGGGCACGCCCGTCGAGGCCGGACCAGGCTTGGCATAGTAGGTCGAGCGGATATTCAGGTTGGCGTGCAGATCGTGCGGCGTCGGCCCGCCGACATAGAAGATGTTCGTCTTCACGACCTGGCCGAAATCCGCGCCGAACTCGCCGAGCAGCGCCTTGATGTCGCCCATCACGCGATGGGTCTGCTTCTCGACGTCCTTCGGGTGCGAGACTCCGCCCTTCGCATCGAGCGGCACCTGACCACCGATGAAAATCTTGTCACCGCACTGAAGCGCGTGGACGAAGGGCTGCTCGGCGGGCCACGACCAGTGGCCGCCGGGGCGCAGGGGCTTGCGCGCGAGACGCTTGCCGTCGCGCCCGCGCATGGCGGTGGCCTCGATACGGATACGCGCGCCCTGGGGCGACAGACGGGGCAGGGGCACGTCGGTGACGATGGGGCCGGGTGCGGTGAAGCGCCGGGCGCGGGCGGCGGCGATCATGTCCCAGTCCGCGCGTTCGCCGGTGAAATAGACGCTCAGCTTCACCACGTCGGTCAGATCGGCGCCCAGTGCGCCCAGATGCTTTTCCAGCGCGTCGAACACGGCCTCGGTCTGCACGCGCAGATCGCCGGGTGCGATCAGGGCGCCCTGGGCGTCGCGCGGCTCGATGCTGCCGATGTGGATCGTCTCGCCGGCCTGG
Source organism: uncultured Alphaproteobacteria bacterium (assembly GCA_902826885.1). Lineage (GTDB taxonomy): Bacteria > Pseudomonadota > Alphaproteobacteria > CADEGL01 > CADEGL01 > CADEGL01. The sequence goes on from CADEGL010000042.1 coordinate 10,185, forward strand.
ATTGCCGGCGCGAAGGGCGCGGGCAGCCATGCTGGCGAAGGTGCCGCCTTGCGTGGTGTTTCTCCCACCACGGCGACCGCGTCGATCTCCACCACCATGCCCGGGTAATAGAAGCAGTCGAGCGGCGTCGGCACGATCACGGCCGCACCGCCGCCCGCCTTCTTCACCATGGCGGCCACGGCGCGCACATAGGCGTCTTCGTCCACCGATCCGTCGGTCACGTAGAAGACTTGAAGCCGTGTTAGGTCTTGCGGTTGCGCGCCCGCCTTGCCGATGACGCCGTAGGCGTACTCCATCGTCTTCTCGGTCTGCGCCAGAAGATCGTTCGCGCGCATCGGCTTGCCGTCCGCGCCCAGGTCGCACTGGCCGCAGGTGAAGACCATTTCGCCGCAGCGGATCGCCTTCGGATACGGAACCTCGACCTGCATGGACCACAGGCCTTCGGACATGACGTGCTGGCGGCGCATAAGGTTTCCTCGAAAGTTTTTTGTCCCCCTCACCCTTCGTAGGGGAGAGGGCTGAAGGCGATGCGTTGCACCGTCTCATCCCTCCCCAACGAGGGAGGGGGTGGGGGAGGGGGTAAAAGCTACCCCTCCGGCCAGAGAAGCTCGATGGGGCGGCGGTAGATGATGTCCTCGATGATCTCGGGCGGAAATTTCGGCATCGACACGCCCGGACCCCAGTCGTTGATGGCGCGGAAGGAATCCATCGCCTGCTGGGTGGTCTGGATGGGGAAGTCCGAGCCGAACAGGATCTGGTCGGTCACCTTGTAGTCCAACGCGAGCATCAGCGCGTTGTAGCACTGCCATTTGCGGTAATAGCGCGCGGACAGATCGGTGAAGATCTGCTTGTGCTTGCGCAGGAGGACGACGGTCTCGCCGGTCCAGGGTTGGCCGATATGGGCCACCACCATGCGCAGCTTGGGAAATTCTCGCCCGATCTTGTCGAGCAGGATCGGATTGCCCCATTCCAGCGTCGACTTGGCGGCATAGGCGGCGGACTGATGCCACAGAAGCGGCACCTTGAGCCGCTCCGCCACCTTGTAGACGCGCATGGCCGTGTCGCACCAGGGATCGAAGCCGGCATAGACGGGCGACAGCTTGATGCCCTTCACGCCCAATTCCTTCACGGCTTGCTCGACCTGCCGCGGCGCCATGGGGTCGGTGCAGTCGATGCCCATGAAGGGATAGGCGCGGCCGGGGAAGCGATTGCAGTAATCGGCCACGAAGTCGTTCGGCACGCGAATGCCGAGCTGATTGTGGCGCAATGCCAGCACGATGAATTTTTCGGCCGTGCCCGCGACCAATTTCTCGTGCGCGGGTGGGCTCGCGTCCATCTGGCCACCGGTGCGCGCGCCCATCTCCTCGCGCGACTCTTCGCCCAGATGTTCGGGCAGCCACAAATTCGTGTGCCAGTCGATCAGGCAATCTTTGCTCATGGCGGATAAGCCTCCGCGAGGAAGGAGAGAAGGGCGGCGTTCATGTCCGCGACGCCCTCCATGGGCGCCAGGTGGCGCAAGCGGGGCAGGATCGCGAGCTTCGCATTCGGGATTTCCGCTGCCATCTGTCTCGCCATGCGCGGGTTCGAGCCCTTGTCGTGCTCGGCGGTGACGACCAGCGTCGGGCAGGCGATGCCGCCGAGCTTGCCCGCCAGATGCGGATCGCCCTCGGCGAAGACGCGGTAGGCCGCGGCATAAGCCTTATGGTCGTTGCTCGTGACGCGCTTCCGGATCGCCGCTTCCACCTCGGGGTGCGTCTTGCGGAATTCGGGCGTCAACCAGCGCTCGATGGCGGCGTCCACCGTTGCGTTCGGCCCTTCGACGTCGATCGCATCGGCGCGCGCGATCACGGCTGTGCTTTCCTCCAGCGTGCGCTTGTAGACGGCATTCATGATGACCGCCGCCGCCAGCCGCTCGGGATGGGCTAGCGCAAAGGCCTGGGCGATCATGCCGCCCAAGGAAAAGCCGATCAGCGCAAAAGTCTTCACACCGGCCTGATCCGCGACGTCACGAACCAAATCCGTGAACAGCGCCAAGCTGTAGGGGCCGGGCGGCTTCTCGGTTTGGCCATGGCCGAGATTGTCGTAACTAATGACGCGATAGCGTTGGGACAGGCCGTCCACCTGGCCCTTCCACATGTGGCGATCCATGCCCAAGCCGTGGATCAGGATGATGGGCTTGCCCTTGCCGTCCTCCTGCCACTTCACGTCATAGCGGCGCGGCATCAAGCTATGCCCATCTCCTTGGCGTCCTGGCGGCGGTCGCCGATGCGCGCATGCGGGCGGCCGCCGTGCGCACCGCCGATGGCGATGACGATTTCGTCCGGTCCCGGCGCGTCAGGGATCGAGAACTCGAGTGTCAGAAAATGCGACCGGCGCGGCTCGTCGGTCTTGTGCGTCATGGGAATCGTGATGGCGCCGCCGGGTCCGCTGCGCTTGTTGGAGAAGGAGAGGGGGCTGGTACCCGCGACATCGTCGCGGAAGATGTTGCCGAAGCGCAGCGTGTGGATCAGCGCAGAGGCGTGTTCGATCTCGCCGTTGCTGCCGACGTTGGCCGCCTTGCCATAGGCCTCGATGGCCTCGGCCGAGCCGAGCAGGGGCACCAGCCGGTCGACCAGAAGGCGTCCCAGCTTGGGCGCGATTTCCAGGATCAGCGGTTTTAGGTCGGCCACGAAGCCTTGCCCGGCCCAAGGGTTGCGGATCACCGCGGCGGCCGCGGCCATGCGCGGCACCGGATTCGACTCGCGCGCGCCGTCCTTATGGATGTCCTCGACGTAGGTGACCAGCTTCCTCAGTTCCACGGGGCGCCCTTTCAATGGTGTGACGGGGCGCAGGATAATCCGGCGGATAAATTGTGCCAAACACGTCGTCTATCCGAATTTTCGTTGCGGCGACCGTGCGCGCGCGCAATTCTCCCGCCCTCGCGACAGTGAAGTCGGAGACGGCATTGCACCGGGGAATGGTCTACGCGCTCGCTCTGGCGGTGCTCTGCACGAGTTTCTCGCCCATCCGGGCCGACGATCCGTTGCGCCCCGGTATCAAGGGCGCCGACGACCGGTTGATGGTCGACCCCGTCGGGCCGCCCTGGAGTTCGATTGGGCGCGTGAACCGCACCGTCGGCGGGTTCTGCACCGGCGTCCTGATCGCACCGGACAAAGTGCTCACCGCGGCGCATTGCCTATGGAACGCGCGCACGGACCGCTGGCTTCAGCCTCATTCGGTCAACTTCCTGGCGGGCTACCGGCAGGCCCGCTACATCAAGAACGGCCAAGTCCGTTCCTACGTGTTGGCGCCCGGCGCGGAGTCCCCGGAAGGCAAGCACGAGCGCAATCCATCCGCCGATTGGGCCGTGCTGACCTTGACGGAACCCATCGGCCACGCGGTGGGAGCCGTGCCCTTGGCCAATTTTGGACCGGAGCGCTTCGTGGCCGACCAGCACAAGTCGACCATCTACATCCATGCCGGCTATAGCCAGGACAAGGCGCACACCCTGTCGATGCACGTGAATTGCGGCATCAAGGGCTTCGCCAAGGACAACACACTGGTTCTGCACGAATGCGACGCGACGCGGGGGGATTCCGGTGCGCCGATCCTGGCCAAGCAAGGCGACCACTACGAGGTGGTGGCCCTGCACGTGGCGACGTTGAACGGCCAGCCCGTCTCCACCGGTCTGGCCGTCTCAGCGGGCTCGATCCTGGCCGGGCTTGCCAAAGCGAAGCCGCCTGCACGCTGAGCGTCGAACTGGCCGCTGTCATCCGCGACCGGCATACTGTGAAAGCGCGCGGGAAAGACGGAACGCCACATGCGACGGATGCCTGCTCCGCCCCGGACGGTGGGCCTGATCGGCCGGGCGGCCGCTAAGTTCATGATCGACGAAGGCTCGGTCTATTCGGGCCATGTCGCCTTCTCGACCCTTCTAGCCCTGTTCCCCTTCCTGATCTTCGTCACTGCCCTGGCCGCCTTCGTGGGCGCCGCCCAGAAAGCGGACCACTATGTCGCTTTGCTGGCAACCGTGCTGCCCGAGGAAGTTGCGCGCTCCATTGGCCCGACGGTGAAGCAGATCCTCAGCACGCGGCGCGGCAGCGTCCTGACCGTCAGCCTGATCGGCACCGTGTGGGTGGCGTCGTCCGGCATCGAGGCGCTGCGCATGGCGCTCAATCGCGCCTACGGCGTGCAGCGGAAGCGGCACTTCGTTCTGCGCCGCTTGCAAGGCTTCGGCTTGGTGGTCGTGGCCGCCGCGGTGGTGCTCTTGGCCACAACGGCGATCGTGTTAGGGCCTTTGATCTGGAAAACCGTGATTCATGCGCTGGATGTGCCGCGCACATGGAAGTTCCTGTATATCGGCGCGCGCCATGTGCTGACACTTGCCGTCATCTTCGGCTCCATCGCGTTCCTCTACCGCTGGCTGCCCAACGTGCCGCAACGTTGGCGTCATGTATTGCCGGGCGCGGTGTTCGCGTCGGTCGCTTGGATCGGGCTGGCCAGCCTGTTCTCGATCTATTTGCGCAACATCGGCCAATACAACGTGGTGTATGGCAGCCTGGGTGGCATCGTGATCAGCCTGGTGTTCTTCTTCTTTTCCGGCGCGGTCTTCATCCTGGGAGCCGAGGTCAACGGCATTCTCCGCCAGGACGAAGTGGACCGCATGCCGCGCGAACAGGCGGCGGCCGCGCGAAATGAGAAGATTCTCTGAAAATTGAGGGTTTAGCTGGAAAGGCGCCCCGTTTAAAATCCGGGCGCCGGATCTCGGAGTTGCGTCACAGGACATGCGCCGCCCACGATGACGTCTTCCAACCATATTTCGTCCGAGAAGCGCCCGCGCCTGCAGTGGCACCACGTCTATTTTCTGCTGGCCGCGACCACCATCATCCTCATCGTCGGTGGCCTCTATGCCAGCCACCTGCTGGCGCACAGCTTTGCCCGTTCCATCGAGATCAACCAGTGGTGGGCGGCGCGTCATGGCGAGTTGAACGACCTGCGCCGGCAGGTCGGCCAAGTTCGCCAGCCGGGTAGCGACGCCATTCTGTCGGCCGACAACGAGGCTTCCATACGCAAGCGCGACGCCGCGCTTCGCGACTATGCCCAGGCGCGCGGACGCCTGTCGGACAACCTTCTGAGCAAGGAAGAGCATCGCGACAAGGCGGCGCCGATCGTCGAAGGGCTGGGCGCGGTCGACGACGCCGTGGCGTCGATGGTGGGGAAGGGGGACGAAGTTTTCCATCACGTTCAGAACAACGAGATGGAAGCCGCCGCGCGCGCCGCGGCGGAAATGCATCAGCATTTCTCGCGGGCGACCGACCAGATCCAGTCCCTTGTCGAAAAAGTGCGCGCGATCCGCGAAGACAACTTTCGCGAGCAGGCAGCCTTCGTCGCCAAGCTTCGCCGCTTCCAGTACGGGGCCGTGGCGGTCGTTAGTCTATTTCTGGTATGCGCCATCTTTTACGGGGTGCGGATCGCGCGTGAGATGCGGCGTACGGACGAAGCGCGCGTCCGTTACATCGCCGAATTGAACCACGCGCGCGAAGCCGCCGAGGCCGCCAACCAGGCCAAGTCGGACTTCCTGGCCGTGATGAGCCACGAGATCCGCACGCCGCTGAACGGCGTTCTGGGCATGGCGGGTCTCCTTCTGGATACGCGGCTTGACGGCGAGCAGCGCCGCTTCGCCGAAAGCATCCGCCTGTCGGGCGAAGCGCTGCTGGCGCTTCTCAACGACGTGCTCGACCTCTCCAAACTGGAAGCCGGCAAGCTGGAACTCGAGACGCTCGACTTCGACCTGAACGAAGTGCTGGCCAGTGTGGTCGAGTTGCTCAATCCACGGGCGATCGGAAAGGGCATCGAGCTGGCATGGTTCGTGGCGCCCGATTTGCCGGTCTTCTTGCGTGGCGATCCGGGGCGCCTGCGCCAGGTGCTGTTGAACCTGATCGGAAATGCGATCAAGTTCACCGAGAAGGGTGGCGTCTGGGTCGAGGTTACCCAAGAGACGGGGCAAGGTAAGCCACGCCTGCGTCTGGCCATCGCCGACACGGGCATCGGCATGTCCGAAGGCACCCAAAACGCCTTGTTCCAACGCTTCATGCAAGCCGACACCTCGACCGCGCGCAAATACGGCGGCACGGGCTTGGGCCTGGCCATCTGCAAGCAACTCACCACGCTGATGGGTGGCGAGATCAGTGTCGAGAGCGTGCCGGGGCGCGGCAGCGTGTTCCGCGTATCGCTGCCGCTGGTCGCCGCCTCCGGTGTGCGCCGGATGCCCAAGGCCGGGGAACTGCGCGGTCTGCGCGTGCTGGTCGTCGACGACAACGAGGTCAACCGCTCGATCTTCCGCAAGCAGCTCGAATCATGGGGCGTGGAGGTCGAAACGGTGATCGACGGTCCTTCCGCGCTGACGGCCCTGGCGGCCGCGGAAAAGCGCCATGCTTTGCCTGATGTGGCGATCATCGATGTGATGATGCCGGGCATGGGCGGGGATGAGCTGGCCCATCGCCTCCATTCGTCCAAGGCCTATCGCGGCGTGAAGCTGATCGTGGCTAGTTCCATCGGCGCGCGGGGCGTATCGGACCGGCTGCGTGACGTTGACGTGCTGGCCTATTTCATCAAGCCCGTCAGCCCCTCGGCTCTGTTCGAACAGCTGGTGTCTCTGAGCGAAGGGTCGGAGGCAGGCAGGGCGGCTGCGATGGCTGCGCCGGAAACACCCGAAGTGCCGGCCGTCGCGCTTCGTATCCTTCTGGTGGACGACAATGCGATCAACCAGATGGTCGGCGCGGGCATCCTGAGGAAGCTCGGCCATTCGGTGGATGTCGTGGGGAGTGGGGTAGAAGCGATACAGGCCCAGCGCGAAAGGGGCTACGACGTCATCTTCATGGATATCGAGATGCCCGAAATGAACGGCATCGAGGCGACCAAACGCATACGCGCGTTGGCCGTGCCTGTGGGCCAGGTCCCGATTATCGCCATGACCGCCAACGTGATGAAGGGCGATCGCGAGAAATATCTGGAAGAAGGGCTGAACGATTACGTCGCCAAGCCGATCGATCGGGCCAGGCTGATTGCCGTGCTGGCGCGTTGGAATGTGCAACCCGCGGCCTCTCCATCTGCCGCGCGTGGGGCCAATGACGGTATTTTGGACGAGACCGCGCTCACGGACCTGGAAGGCGCCGTCAGCCAGCCTGTCTTCCAGCAGCTTGTCGCAACTCACATCACCGACACACGCGCCGGGATCGGGCGGCTGCGCGCCGCCGCCTCGTCGCGCGATCTGGCCGCCCTGCGTACCGAGGCCCACATCCTCCACGGCACGCTCGGCACCATGGGAGGCGCGAAGGCGTCCGCCGCGGCGCGCGAACTGGAGGTGGCTTGCCGCGAGGGCAGGACGGACGATGCCTTGGCGCTGGCGGGCCGTGTGGCTTCGGCCGCCGAACAGGCCGTGACGGCGCTCGATGCGCGCTTCGGTTCGTCGGGAAAGGGGTGAGAAGGCGGTGGTGCTGCCGAGAGGAATCGAACCTCCGACCCCGTCCTTACCAAGGACGTGCTCTACCCCTGAGCTACGGCAGCATCCGCATGGCGCGGGATCGAACCGAATTTCGCCGCAATCCAGGGCCAAAAACGGGACCTGACGGCTCCGGCGGTTCGCGCGCGGAGCGGAACTTGCCACAGCGCCCGCCGGACGTGCAAGCTCGCCAGCCTCGCCGCCACCCCCTTTAACCCGCGCCCGCCGCCATGCCGCTCCCCTCCCTCGATGCCGTGCGTGACCAGATCGGCCGCGAGATCGGCCTGTCCGGCTGGATGACGGTGGACCAGCGCCATATCGACCTGTTCGCCGCGGCCACCGAGGACCATTACTGGATCCACACCGATCCCGTCCGCGCCGCGCGCGAAACCCCCTTCAAGACCACCATCGCCCATGGGTTCCTCAGCCTGTCGCTCCTGGTGCCGCTCTATTACCGCAGCGTGCGCGAGCCGTCGGACGACTGGCTGGCGCTCAACTACGGCCTGGACAAGGTGCGTTTCATCGCTCCTGTCAAATGCGGCGACCGTGTCCGCGCGCGCTTCGTGCTGGCCAATGTCGAGGAAAAGGTGGCGGGTCAGCTCATGCTGCTGCTCGACTGCACGGTCGAGATCGAGGGCGGCGACAAACCTGCTTTGATCGCGGCCTGGCGCAACATCTATATCCGCCAGGAAAAGAAGCGCGTTCCCGGCCTGTCGCCCGCGGGCGAGAAAGCGGCGGTCGAGCGCAAGGCGCGCCGGGCCGAGGCGCTGCGCAAGAATCTGAGGCGCCGGAAAGACGTCTAGTCGTTGAGGGCGCAGCCTGCGTCCGCTACAAGTCACGGGAGAGCATGGACAAGATTCGAATCCGGGGCGGTCGTCCCCTCAAGGGCACAATCGAGATCAGCGGCGCGAAGAACGCGGCGCTGCCGTTGATGACCGCCGCGCTGCTCTCCGACGAGACGCTGCATCTCCATCGGCTACCGGACCTGGCCGACATTGCCACCTTGGGCAAGCTTTTGGCGGTGCACGGTGCCGAAATCGTGGGCGACGGCAACGGCGGTATGAAGCTGACCGTACGCGATGTGGCCGATACGACCGCGCCCTACGATCTGGTGCGTAAGATGCGTGCCTCGATCTTGGTGTTGGGGCCGTTGGTCGCTCGGTGCGGCAGGGCGAGGGTCTCCCTGCCTGGCGGCTGCGCCATTGGCACCCGCCCCGTCGATCTGCATTTGAAGGCTTTGCAGGCCATGGGCGCCGATATCGAGCTGGCCAGCGGCTATGTGGAGGCGACTGCGCCCAAAGGGTTGCACGGCGCCAAGATCACGTTTCCGAAGATCTCCGTCGGCGCGACGGAGAATGCCTTAATGGCTGCTTCGCTGGCCAAGGGCGAGACGGTCATCGAGAACGCCGCGCGCGAACCCGAGATCGGCGATTTGGCGCGCTGCCTCAATGCCATGGGCGCCAAGATCGAAGGCATCGGCACCGAGACGCTGCAAATCCAAGGCGTGGACCGCTTGCGCGCGGCCGAGCACGAGACGGTCGCGGACCGCATCGAGGCCGGCACCTACGCCATCGCGGCGGCGGCGACCGGCGGTGATGTGGAGTTGATCGGCGCGCGGCTGGAGATGATCGGCGCGGTGACGCAGATCCTGCAGGAGGCGGGGCTTGCGCTGGAGGAGACCAAGCGGGGTTTACGCGTGCATCTGGCCAACGGCCGGGTCCGGGGCGTGGATGTGATGACCGAGCCATTCCCGGGCTTTCCGACCGACTTGCAGGCGCAGATCATGGCGCTGATGACGGTCTGCGAGGGCGCCTCCATGATCACCGAGACCATCTTCGAGAACCGCTTCATGCATGTGCCCGAACTGATGCGCATGGGCGCCAATATCAATCTTCACGGCGCCTCGGCCATGGTGCGCGGCGTCGCGGCGCTTAAGGGCGCGCCTGTGATGGCGACCGACCTGCGCGCGTCTGTCTCGCTGGTGGTGGCGGGCCTGGCCGCCGAGGGCGAGACGATCGTCAACCGCGTCTATCATCTCGACCGCGGCTACGAGAAACTGGAGGCCAAGCTGGCGGCTTGTGGCGCCGATATTGCCCGGGTCGCTTGAGGGGAAGAGATGGGGGAACCGCTCAAGCTGCGCGCGACCGACGCCGAGGATCTGGAGGTCTTCTCCACGGTCCTGCAGGATGCGCTCGTCAACATGGGCGACATGGCCTATCTCGAGGACGAAAAGCGTTTCGTCCTGGTCGCGACGCGGTTCCGTTGGGAGGACGTGGCCCGGGCATCGGGTCAGGGAACGCCTTTCGAGCGCGTCCTGTGCGGCCTGTCCTTCGAGGAGGTGAGCCGCGTGCGCATGCGCGGGATCGACCGCGCGCGGGATGGTGACCGCATCCTCGAATTGCTGGCCGTCCGCAAGGAATCCGACGGCGTGCGCCTGGTCCTGGCCGGCGGGGCCGAGATCAGCCTCGAATCCGCCAACGTTCTTTGCCATCTCAAGGACTTGGGGGAGCCCTGGCCAGTCTTCGCCCGGCCCAGCCATCCCCTGGAGGACGAAAGCTAGGCGTGCTAATCCTCCCGCGCCAATCCGTGGGAGAAGACCGTGTCGAGTGCCGCCAGCCTGGTTCTGGCCGTCCCTAAGGGACGGATTCAAAAGGAACTTATGCCCGTTTTGGCACGCGTCGGCGTGAAGCCCGAGGCCGCCTTCGCGGACCCCGATTCGCGCCAGCTCCAGTTCGCGACCAACCATCCGGGCCTGTCCATCGTGCGGGTGCGTTCCTTCGACGTGGCGACTTTCGTGGCCTTCGGCGCCGCTCAACTGGGGGTGGCGGGCAACGATGTGCTGATGGAATTCGACTATCCCGAAATCTACGCGCCGCTTGACCTCGGCATCGGCCATTGCCGCCTGGCGGTGGCCGAGCCGGCCGCCCTGGTGGCCTCGGACGATCCGCGCCGCTGGAGCCACGTGCGCGTGGCGACCAAGTATCCCGGCATCACGCGCCGGCACTTTGCCGAGCGCGGCGTGCAGGCCGAGTGCATCAAGCTGAACGGCGCCATGGAACTGGCGCCCAAGCTCGGTGTCTGCCGTCTGATCGTCGACCTGGTCTCCACCGGCCGTACGCTGAAGGAGAACGGCTTGGTCGAGGTCGAGCAGATTGCCGACGTCACCTCGCGCCTGGTCGTCAACCGCACGGCGCTCAAGACCCGCGCGCGAGAGATCCGAAGCTGGATCGACCGTTTCCGCGAGGCGGCCGATGCCGCGGCGGCTTGACGCGCGTACGCCGGGCTTCGCCGCCGCGTTCGAGTCCTTTCTCGACGCCAAGCGCGGCGTCGAGGCCGAGGCCGATGCGGCCGCGGCGGAGATCATTGCCGCCGTCCGCGCGCGCGGCGATGCGGCGTTGATCGAATACACCGCGCGCTTCGATCGGTTGAACCTGACCGCCGACACGCTCGCGGTCGAGCCGGCGGAGATCGACGCGGCCGTGAAGGCGTGTCCGCCCAAGGCGGTTGAAGCGTTGAAACTGGCCGCCGCGCGCATCGAGGAGTTTCACCGGCGCCAACTGCCCCAGGATCTGGATTACACGGATGCGCAGGGGACACGGCTGGGCGCCCGCTGGCGCGCGATCGAGGCCGTCGGGCTTTACGTCCCCGGCGGCGCCGCGGCCTATCCATCGTCCGTTTTGATGAGCGCCCTGCCGGCGCGCGTCGCGGGAGTCGAGCGGGTGGTGGTGGCCGTCCCGGCGCCGGGCGGTCAGTTGAATCCGTTGGTTCTGGCCGCCGCCAGCATCTCGGGCGTGACCGAGCTGTACCGGGTGGGCGGCGCCCAGGCGATCGCGGCGCTGGCATACGGCACCGAGACGATCCAGCCCGTGGACAAGATCATGGGGCCGGGTAACGCCTATGTGGCGGCCGCCAAGCGGCGGGTGTTCGGTACGGTCGGTATCGACCTGATCGCGGGTCCATCGGAAATCCTGGTGGTGGCCGACGGCAAGAATGATCCGGCCTGGATCGCGGCCGACCTTCTGTCCCAGGCCGAGCACGATGCGGTCGCGCAATCGATTCTGATCACGGACGATCCGGCCTTCGCTGACGCCGTTGCGCAGGCCGCGGATAAGCACCTCGAATCGTTGCCGCGCGCCAAGACCGCGCGGGAGAGTTGGGAGAATTACGGTGCGATCATCGTGGTCGGCGCGCTGGGCGATGCCTGCACCCTGGTCGACCGGCTGGCGCCCGAGCATCTGGAACTGGCCGTCGCCGATCCCGACGCGCTGGCCGCGCGCATCCGCAACGCGGGCGCCATTTTCCTCGGCCGCCACACGCCCGAGGCCATTGGCGACTATGTCGCGGGCCCAAGCCACGTTCTGCCCACCTCGCGCAGCGCGCGCTTCTCCTCGGGCCTGGGTGTCCTGGACTTCATGAAGCGCACCTCGATCGTCGGATGCGGGCCGGAGGCGCTGGCCGCCATCGGACCCGCCGCCGTGGCATTGGCGGAGGCCGAGGGGCTGGAGGCACATGCCTTGTCGGTCGCGTTGAGGCTGGGCGGCGCGGCGAAGCGCTGATCCACGCGTGAGCGAATCCAAGCACCGCATCGTCAAGATCGAACTGGACGACCCGGGCGTCGTATACCGGACACGCGACGTCGAGCACGAGCGCGCCGTCGCCATCTACGATCTGATCGACAGTAACCATTTCGCGCCGGCCGGGCATGCGGGCGGGCCATACCATCTGGTGCTGGGCATTTCCGAGAATCGTGCGATCTTGAACATCCGCACGGCGGACGGCACGGAGGTCGGCGAGGTTCCGTTGCCGCTTTCCTCCTTGCGGCGCGTCATCAAGGATTATTTTGTCGTCTGCGAAAGCTACTACCAGGCCATCAAGACGCTCGCGCCAGCCCAGATCGAGGCCATCGACATGGGGCGCCGCGCGCTCCACAACGAGGGCTCGGAGATTTTGCGCGAGCGGCTGGCCAGCCGCGTCGATGTGGACGAGAACACCGCCCGGCGGCTGTTCACGTTGATCTGCGTTCTTCACGTCCGGGGCTGAGGAATGACCGCGGGGTTGCCCTCGAGCGTGTTGTTCGTGTGCAGCACCAATTCGGTCCGCTCGCCGATCGCCGAGGCACTGCTGCGCCATTTCCATGGCCACCGGCTTTATGTGAAGTCCGCGGGCGTGCGCACGCGCGAGATTGACGGCTTCGCCATCGCGGTGATGCGCGAGAAAGGGCTCGACATCGCCGCGCACAAACCCGTGCTGTTCTCCGAGATGGACGATGAGAATTTCGACGTCGTGGTGACACTGACGCCCGAGGCGCACCACCAGGCGCTGGAGCTGACCCGGACCCTGGCGGTCGAGGTCGAATACTGGCCGACCTTCGATCCGACCGCGGTGGACGAGGCACGCGACGCCCAGCTCGAGGCCTATCGCGCCGTACGGGACCAGTTGGAGCACCGTATCCTGGAGCGGTTTCCGCTCTCCGGCGGGCCGGCGGTCTGATGCCGCCATGCTACCTTTTTCCGAAAGTGGGGATTGACGGAGGTATCGATGGCGAAGGGGTACTGGGTCGCATTTGCCGACGTGCACGATCCCGAAGGGTACAAGGCGTACATTGCCGAGAACGCGAAAGCGTTCCGCAAGTATGGCGGGCGCTTCCTGGTGCGCGGCGGCCCGTTCGAGGCGCCGGAAGGCAAGTCTCGCTCGCGCATCGTCGTGATCGAGTTCCCAACGCATGCGGCCGCGCTGGAATGCTACCGCTCGCCCGAATATGCCAAGGCCATCGTGCTACGGAAGGGCAAGTCGGTCATGGACCTGGTCATCGTCGAGGGCTATGGCGGACCGCAACCCGCGGACGCCTAATTTCAGCGGTCTGCCGGTCGCTCGCGGCTTGATTTTCGCGGCTCTCGGCGGCATCAATGAGCGCGCCGAGGGGGCGCCAGCACGGGAGATTGGATGGCGAAGGAAGAATTGATCGAGATGGGCGGCACCGTCATGGAACTGCTGCCGAACGCGATGTTCCGCGTGAAACTCGAGAACAGTCACGAAATTCTTGCCCACACTTCGGGCAAAATGCGCAAGAACCGCATCCGCGTGCTGGCCGGCGATAAGGTCAATGTCGAGATGACCCCTTACGATTTGACCAAGGGGCGCATCACTTTCCGCTTCAAATAACCCGGCCAGATCATGGCCCGCGCCACCCCGGCGCTCGTGCTCGCCTCGGCCTCGCCCCGGCGTCTTGAGCTTCTGAAGCAGATTGGCCTGACGCCAACCCACGTCGAACCCGCGGATTTGGACGAAACACCGCTGCCGCGAGAATTGCCGGCGGTGCACGCCGTGCGCTTGGCGCGCGAAAAGGCCGAGACGGTGGCGGTGCGTCATCCCGACGCCGTCGTGCTCGCGGCCGATACGGTCGTGGCTTGCGGCCGCCGCATCCTGCCCAAGGGCACGGACGAGGCCACGGCGCGCAAATGCCTCGCGCTTTTGTCGGGCCGGAGGCACAAGGTGATCGGCGGAGTGGCCGTCATTGCCCCGGGTAAGGCGGCCGTCGCGCGCGTGGTCACGACCACGGTCACCTTCAAGCGTCTGACGGACGAAGAGATCGCTGCCTATCTGGCCGCGGGTGAATGGCAGGGCAAAGCAGGGGCCTATGCAATCCAAGGCCGTGCGGCCTTGTTCGTCCGCTTCCTGTCGGGGTCTTATTCCAACGTGGTCGGCCTACCGCTGTTCGAGACGGCGGCGCTGCTTCGAGCCGCGGGCTATCTGGCGGCCTGAGGGTTCAGGCTTTCTTCTTCTTCTTCTTCTTCTTCTTCGCTTCGACCTGACGCCAGTTGACCGGCAGAATGGCATAGGCCACCTGGGCCTCGGTGCTGCCGGCCTCATAGATCATAGGCGTGCCCGCGGGCAACCAGATGCCGTCGCCCGGCTTGATCGGATATTTCTTGCCGCGCACGTGGATGACGAGCGTGCCCTTGAGGCCGTAGAAATATTCATCGTAGTGGACGGTCCAGGGGAACTTCACGTTGCGGAAGCGCGACATGCCGCAACCCAGCGTCGTGCTGATGTCGACGTCCACGTCACGGCCAATCTTGCAGTAGCCCGGCGGCCCCCAGAACTGACCGAAGACGCGCTTGCTCTTCGGTATCAGCTTGATGCTCTTGTTTTTATGCGAAGCCACCTTGGGCTTGGCGCCGCGCTTCTCCACCCCGCGCCAATCGGCGGGGTAGATGGCGAACATCAGTGAGGTCTTTTTTTTCGCCTGATAGGTCAGCTTGGTGTCGCGCGGCAGCCAGATGCCGTCGCCCGGTTTCATCACGTACTTCTTGCCGCGCGCGCGGATGGTCAGAGAGCCGGTGAGGCAGCGGAAATACTCGTCGTATTTCACGGTCCAGGGCAGATCGATGCCTTTGAACTCGACGACGCCGCAACCCATGGTCTTGCTGTTGTGGGTATGCACGTCGCGGCCCGCGCGCACGTAACCTGTCACCTCGGGTAGGGTCTCGTATTTCCGCTTCGCCTTCTTGATGAATTCGACCTTGCCCGCCATCGCCTCGCCTCTATTTCATACCGTGGATTCGTTTCCAGTCGATCGGATAGACCATGTAGAGGGCGCGCGCCCTCTTCTTGCACTCGTAGATGATCTTGGTGTTCGCGGGCAGCCACAACCCGTCGCCCGGATCGATGTGATAGGCCTTGCGTCCGACCCGAATGGTCAGCCGCCCGGACAGGCCGAACAGATATTCGTCGTAAAGCAGTGTCCATTCGAAGCGGCAGGTCTTGTACTCGGCCACCCCGCCGCCGAACGTCGCGGAGATGTCGGGACCGACGTCCCGGGCTAGCTGACGCCAGCCCGGGGGCGTGGGTTTCCGCTCGAAGCACCGCTCGGCTTTCTTGATGAGCTTGATGCGCGGCCTGGGCTTGCGCGGCTTCATGTCTTTTTCTTCTTGGCCTTCTTCTCTTCGATCTGGCGCCAGTTGACAGGGTAGACCATGTAGACAGCCGTGGCCTTGCGCTTGGCCTCGTAGATCAACTTTGTGTTCGCGGGCAGCCACAGCCCGTCGCCCGGCTTGATGTGATAGGCCTTGCGCCCGACGCGAATCGTCAGCGTGCCAGTCAGGCCATAGAAGTACTCGTCGTACTTCACGGTCCACGGCATCTTGATGTTGGTGAACTCGCAGACGCCGCCGCCCATCGTCGTGCTGATGTCGACATCGACGTCGCGGCCCAGGCGCGCGGTTCCCTTTCCGACTTCCATCTTCGAGAATTTGCGCTTCGCACGCTTGACGAACTTGATCTGGGACTTAGCCATTGCGCTCCCCCTTGATTGATTGCTGTTGCGGAAACGGTATCAGCGCGCCGATACCCATGCAATGCACGGCGCGTTGCGCGCGCGTGTTCCACGCCCTAGCCTTGTTGCCGCCAATGGGGGATGGATGGCCGCACCGCTCGAACTTCTGATCGACGATTCGCCGGGCGAACTGCGCGCGGCCCTGCGCGAGGACGGGCGGCTGGTCGAGCTGATCGTCGAGCGCGCTGGACACGAGAGCATCGTCGGCAACGTCTATCTCGGCCGCATCGAGCGCGTGTTGCCCGGGCTGGATGCGGCGTTCGTCGATATCGGCCTCGCGCGCAGCGGTTTTCTCGCCCGCATCGAAGGCTTGGACGGCGCGCGCTTGGCCGAGGGCGTGCGCGTGCTGGTGCAGGCGACCAAGGACGGTGTGGGCGAGAAGGGCGCGGCCGTGACCATGCGCATCGCTTTGCCAGGCCGCCATCTGGTCTATGCGCCGTTGGAGCACGGCATCACCTTGAGCCGCCGCATCGTCGATGCGGACGAGCGCAAGCGCGTGGGTGCCATGGTTGCTGGCGTGGCCGCCCCTGACGGAGCCTACGTGGTGCGCACGGGGGCCGTCGCCGCCAGCGAAGCCGACCTGAAAGATGAAGTCGCCGCCCTGTCGGCCTTGTGGGAAGGCATAGAAGCAGGCCGCGATCAGGGCGCGCCGCCGATGTGCCTTCACCGCGAACCGGGCGCGGTCGCGCGCCTGCTGCGCGATTGGGCGGCGGCGGGACTTTCCCGTGTCGTCATCGACGGTCGCGAAGCCCATACGGCAGCGCTGGCTTATGCCCGTGCGCATCTGCCCGGGCTCGCATCCGCGGTCCGCCTTCATGGCGGGGTCGAGCCTTTGTTCGAGCTGGAGGCTATCGAGGAGGAGATCGAGGCCGCGCTGCAGCCGCGCGTGCGGCTCCCGTCCGGCGGCGAGATCGTCATCGAGCGCACCGAGGCGCTGGCCGTCGTCGACGTGAACAGCGGCGCCCACACCGCGCGCGGCCGGGCGGAGGACACGGTCCGCGACACCAATCTCGAGGCGGCCGACGAGATCGCGCGGCAGATCCGACTGCGCGGCCTGGCCGGGCGAATCGTGGTCGACTTCATCGCCATGGAGCGCGCCGACGACCGGCGGCGGGTGCAGCAGGCGTTGGAGCGCGCCTTGGCTGGGGACCGCTCGCCCGCGCGCGTGGGCGGCTTCTCGTCGCTGGGCCTTTTGGAGATCACGCGCCGGCGCGGCCGCGAATCGCTGGCCGAAACCCTGTGCGAGCCTTTCACGCCCAGTACTCCGTTTCGAACCGCGTTGACCGTGGCGTTGGAAGCGTTGCGCGCCGCACAGCGTGGCGCCAAGGCCGCTCCTGGCCGGACGCTCACCCTCCTGGCCGCGCCCGAGATCGTCGAGACACTGAAGGCGGAAGCCGCCGTGGCGCGCGCGGCACTGGAAGGCGCCCTGGGGCGGCCGCTCGAACTACAGGCCCGCGCGGACTTGGATCGCGAATCGTACGAGATCGTCGTTGGCTGAGCGCACCCGGGGGATCACCGCAGCATGACCGCCATCACCGCAGACCAGCGCGATCCGCTTTATGCCCGCGGCGTGGCCTTCATGCTGGCGGCCGGCGCGTTCGCCAGCGTGAACGGCGTCCTCTTCCGCAACATCGAGGCCGCGACCGATTGGCAGATCATCTTCTGGCGCAACAGTACGATGTTCTTGTTCTTGATCGGGCTTCTCGCGGTGCGCAGCCGGGGCGCCGTGACGACGGCGTTCCGCGCGGCGGGTCGGCCGGGCTTGATCGGCGGGCTGATCCTGGGCGCGGGCAACATCTTCTTCGCCCTGTCGATCATCCACACCACGGTCGCCAACGCGCTGTTCATCCTGTCGGCGTCGCCGTTCATCTCGGCGATCCTGGCGTGGTTCCTTTTGCGCGAGCATGTCCGGCGCCGCACGGTCCTGGCCATGATCGTGGCGCTGGTGGGCGTGGGCGTGATGGTGATGGAGGGATTGGGGGCGGGGCGCCTGTTCGGCAACGTGATGGCCGTGGGCACGACCCTGGCGCATGCCGGTTTCGTCATCGCGCTGCGCTATGGGCGGCACACCGACATGCTGCCGTCCATCGTCGTGGCTGGCGCCTCCGCCGCTATCGTGGCCTTTGCGGTCGGCGGCTCCATGGCCGTTTCGTGGCACGACTTCGCTATGTGCGCGATGATGGGCATGGGTGCGATGTCGATCGGCTTCATCTTCTTCACGATGGGATCGCGCCACGTGCCGGCGGCGCAGGTCGCGCTTCTGTCCCTGTCCGAAGTGGTGCTGGGGCCGATCTGGGTTGCGCTGATGGTCGACGAATTGCCCAGCGTGCTGACCTTGATCGGCGGCGCCTTGGTCCTGTCGGCCATCGTGGGCCAGGCCGTGATCGGGATGCGCCGCCCGGTCAGGTGAGGAACAGAACGGCTCCGCCTGCGGCCAAGCTGGCGCCCAGGGCGATGGCCACTCGCATGCCGAACGCACCGCCGCCTAGGGACAGGGCAAGGCCGCCCTTCACCACTGTATTAACAGCGGCGGCCAGGCAAATGGCGTTGGCGATCACCGTTTCCGGCGGCGCGCCGTCCGCCATGTTGGCAAGGGTCAGGGCGATCGCGTCCACGTCGGCCAGGCCGGACGCCGCGGCCAGCAGGTAGATGCCGGCATCGCCGAACCAAGCTTGCAGCGCGCGCGATAGGACGGCGATGGCGGCCAGGAAAAGGCCAAAGCGGAATGCCAGCGAGAACTCGAACGGATTACGATGCTCTTCCTTCACGTCGCCGGTGGTGCTCGCGTTCCCGGCGCGGACCAGCCAGACGGCGATCGCGAAATTGGCGACGGCCGCTGCGGCAAGGGGTGGCCAAAGCATGGAAAACAACGTCGGATGCACGACGCTGACCAACAGGATCAGGCGCGGAAACATGGTGGCGCAGGCGATCGCCACACCGCCCGCGTAGATCGGTGCAAGAGACGCGCTAGCCCTTGCCTGGCGTGACAGGCTGGCGGTTACGGCGGTGGACGAGACGATGCCGCCCGCGACGGCGGCCAGCACGATGCCCCGCCGCGCGCCCGCGACCTTGATCGCAACATAGCCGACAAAGGAGATGCCGCTAACCAGCACCACCATCCACCAAAGCTTATAGGGATTGAGTGCATGCCATGGGCCGAAGCCCTCGTTGGGCAGGACCGGCAGCAGCACGACCGACATTACCAGTAGTTTGAGAACCGCCATCAACTCGCTGCGCTCGATACGCGCGATGAAGCGGTGAAGTTGCGGCTTGATGCCGAGGAGGAGTGTCGCGACCACACCGCTGGCCACGGCGGCCTGCATGGAGCCCAGCACCGCCAGCACGCCAAGCGCGAAAGTGAGGAAAGCCGCGATCGTGGTCGTGGCGCTGACGTTCCCCTGGTTGTCGCGCTGGCGCAGGCGAAGAGCGATCATCGCGGCGGCGTAGGCCGCGAAGGCCACGACGACCGCCACGGGCCCCAGCGCATCCGTCAGCGCGGCGGACACTCCGCCGAACAGGCCGCTCAGCGCGAAGGTGCGGATACCGGCCACCCGGCCGCCTTCGGGCACATCGCGGCCTTGCCAGCCGCGCTCCAGGCCAATCAGAGTGCCGATCGCGAGTGCCAGGGCAAGGCGTTGGAGGGTTTCAAAATCGTCCATTGGCGTCAGTCTAGAGCAAAGCGTGCGGACCGTGCCACGAAGCCCCTTTTCGTGCGCGGAACCTGTGGTAGCGTCCGGCCATGCGGCAGGCCAACGACAACGATCCCAAGCCCAAGGGCAAATGCCCCATCTGCGGGCGGCCCATGGTGGTTCAATATCGGCCGTTCTGCTCGCCCCGGTGCAAGGATGTCGATCTGGGCCGCTGGCTGACCGGCGGTTACGTCATCCAAACCGACGAGGAGCCCGAGCAGGACGAATTTTCGCCGTCCCGGGAGAAGGACGAGACCTGAGCGGCCCTTGCTGGACAGGCGGGGGGAAGTTTTCTATAAGCGCGCCCACGCCCAGGTAGCTCAGTTGGTAGAGCAGCGGACTGAAAATCCGCGTGTCGGTGGTTCAAATCCGCCCCTGGGCACCA
>CADEGL010000043.1 GCA_902826885.1 uncultured Alphaproteobacteria bacterium
CCGCCGTAGATCGTGTCGATGCCGATATCGCCGAAGATCGAATCGTTGCCGCCTATGCCCGACAGCGTGTCGTTGCCGGCATAGCCATAGATCATGTCGGCGTTGACGGTGCCGACCAGGGTGTCGTTGCCAGCCGTGCCATAGAAGTTGGCCATGGTTAGGCGAAAAGCAAAACCCAGGCCAAGCTATTGATATTATTAGAGAAGGATTTTCGTGTCGGCACGAAAAAGTAGGAATTAGTATTTTTTCTCAAGTATTTACACTTAGGTAATCGTACTCAATCGAAAAATAGGAAACAATACTCATAAAGGCGCATCGGATAGGCACCTAAATGCTAATCTGCCGCAAATTGGGAGTAGGTGCTGAGAAGGCGCCGCTCTTAGACCAAGTATTGGGCGTCTCCATCCACGGCCAGTGCCTGTCCGGACACGTTGCGGCCGGCGTCGGAACAGATGAACAGAATTGTGTTGGAAATATCCTCCGCCGTGACCATACGGCCGAGGGAGGCCTTGCTGACGATCCGCTTTTCCATCTCCGCGTGAGGGATGCCCAGTGAGGCAGCCTTGTCGGCGATGACGCGCTGGATGCGCGGCCCTTCCACCGCGCCGGGCAGTACCGCATTCACACGGATGTTGTCCGGTCCCAGTTCGATCGACAGGCTTTTCGAAAATCCCACCACGGCCCACTTGGAGGCGGAGTAGGGGGTGCGGCGCGGAAAGCCGAATCGGCCGGCCGCTGAGGACAGGTTCACGATCGAGCCGCCGCCCGCCGCGCGCAACAGTGGCACGGCGCGACGGGCGCACAAGAATTGACCGGTGATATTGACGGTAAGAGTGCGGTTCCAGTCGTCCAAGGCCAGCGTCTCGACAGGGCCGGTCGGCCCCGCGATGCCGGCGTTGTTCACAAGCACGTCGAGACCGCCGAGCGAAGCCTGGGCCTCGGCGAACAGCGCGTCCACCGACGCTTCGTCCGAAACGTCCGCGATCATGGTACGGACGGATTGGTTCTCGCGCGCGAAATCGGCCAAGGCTTTGGCGTCGACGTCGCACGCAAGGACCTTGGCTCCTTCCGCGGCGAAGGCGCGCGCAACCACACGGCCGATGCCCGCCGCCCCGGCCGTGACCAGAATGCGCTTTCCTTCGAGCCCCAGGTTCATGCGTCAAGCCGATTCGTTACTTGTGAAGAACCTTCCATTCGCCGGTGGCCACCTTGCAACGGGTGGTCTTCAATTCCTTCTTGCTCTTGTCCTGAGAGTCTTTCAGCTCGAAGGACGAGGTGAGGTCGACGCACGGCATGTCCTTGTACTGGTAGACCTTCGTAACGACATTGGAGCCGCCGTTGCCGCTCGCGGGATTCTGCCACGTCGCCTTGTCGCCTTTTTTCACATCCGACTTTTCGTAAAGGCTGGCCATGGAAGCCTGATTCATCTCGGAATCTTCCTTGGTGTAGCCGACCTGCGCCCACTTGCCGAACGGGTTGATTTGGGCGTGGGCGGCCTGGATTCCGACTGCCGCGATGAAGGCGAGCGCCAACGCGGCGATAAGGGTCTTCATATGTCCTTGCTCCCGGGTTTGATGTCGCTGGCTTCGATTTTGCCAGCCCGTATGGCTTTTACCAACGTCTCGTGGTCCTTCTCCGTCCGGTCCGCATGGGCTTCAACCCAGCCGGCCATGGCATCGTCGAACGCGCCGCCGTCGCCACAATAGCCGCTGATGACCGCCGTCGCGGCGCGCTCCTTTGGTGGAATTATGCGTCGAAACGCCCCATGCGAGCCATAGGGACGGGAATTGACGGGCTTTGGAAATCCGGCCAAAAGAGTCGCCGGGGGAGCCCACGCCGGGGGGCGGGCATGGATCGAAATTTTTGGGACGGCATTTTTGCGCGCCGCGCCGCGGCGATGCTTCGTATCGCCATTCTGGCGCCGCTTCTTTTTTTGGCGGCCTGCGCCAATATTTTGCGCCACCCCGCGCCGCCCGACGAATCGCCGCCCACCTTCGAGGGATTCGACAAAGTTCGCTACTACCCGCTCGACGCCCGGGAGGGACGGGAAGAGTGGCATGAATGGACCACCATGATCGCCGAATCCTACAAAAACGAGTCGCCCGAGAATTACGTTATCGGCGCGGACGGAGTCGCAACGTACAGCTATCTGGCTATTTCCGGTGGCGGGTCCGATGGGGCATTTGGCGCAGGCCTGCTGAACGGTTGGAGCAAATCCGGCAAGCGTCCGAAGTTCAAGATCGTGACCGGCGTTTCGACCGGCTCTCTGCTCGCGCCCTTCGCCTTTCTGGGCGGTGAATACGACGACGAGATGAAGCAGGCCTATACGACGATCAATGCCGACAATGTCATGGTGACGCATGACTTGTTGAGCATCCTGTGGTCGGAATCGCTTAGCGACAACGAACCGTTTCGCAAAATGGTGGCGCACTATGTGACGCCGCAGCTGCTCGATGCCATCGCCAAGGAGCACGCTAAAGGACGGGCGCTTTTCGTTCTGACCACGGATCTCGACCGCGAGCAACCCGTGATTTGGGACATGGGAGAGATCGCGGCGAGCAGCAGTCCGCAACGCGTCCATCTGTTCCGTGAGGTCCTGGTCGCCTCCGCCTCAGTGCCCACGATATTTCCGCCGGTGATGTTGAAGGTGAAGGTCAACGGCGAAACGCGGGACGAGATGCATGTCGATGGCGGCGTCTTCATGCAGTCCTTCTTCGTTGGCGCCAACGCGGACATGAAGGCGATGGTTCGTAACGCACACCCCGAATGGGCCAAGGATTCGATTCATAGCCTCTATATCATTCGAAACAGCTTCGTGACGCCCAGCCCGCGGCCGGTGAAGCGCTCGCTTGGCGATATTTCATCGCGCTCGATCAGCGGATTGCTCAAAGTCTCGGGCATCAACGACTTGTATCGCATGTATGTCGGCGTGGTCGGCAATGAGTTCGAGATGCGCTATGTCGCCATCCCGGCCGACTATGTGCCGACGACCACCGAGCAATTCGACCGCGCAGAAATGGTCCGTCTATTCGATGTGGGCGAGAAGATGGGCGAGACGGAAATTCCCTGGCGGAGGCTTCCTCCGGGTTATCGTCCGTCGCCGGGTGCACAGCCGGCGCCGAAGTAAAAACCCGCGCGGCCGGTCAGACGATCGGCTAAAATGAAAGTTAGCGGCGCGAAAACGCGCAGATCATGGAGACCACGATGCTTCGTAAGTTTGCCGTTCTGACCCTCATGGGCACTGCCCTTGCGCTTGCCGGCTGCGGCGGCGGCGGGGCCTCCTCGGACACGCAGGTGCAGAACACGACGGTCAGCAAGGGGCAAGCTCTGATCGACCTGAAGAAGGCGCTCGATGCGGGCGCCATCAGCCAGTCCGAATACGACAAGCAGCGTCAGAAGATCCTGAACGAGTAGGACGGCTGCGTCCCATCCCGTTCACCCTCGTGCCAGGAGTAGACTTCATGGCCCGCTTTTCACTTTTATTCGTGGCAGGCGCACTGACCTTGTTGGTTTCCGCTTGTGGTGGTTCCAACAAGACGGTCGTCGTCAACCGGCTGGTTTCCCAGCAGCAATCGCTGACCGATCTGAAGCGCGCCCTGGATGCCGGTGCCATCACCCAGACCGAGTACGACCAGCAAGTCCAGAAGGCCATGGCCGGTAAATAGCGTCCGCCGATCAGCGGAACCGCCAGCGCGGTTCCACCGTTCCTTCTATATCCACCGAGAGGAGGGAGCGATGACCGAGAAGCAGCCTGTCCCCGTTCCACCGGCCAATCGCGATGAGCATGCGCCACCCGGTGGCAAGCCGCGCCATACGGAAGCTGACGCGCCCGCCGAGCGCGGCGCCAGGGATCGCGCGGAAAACCGCACCAAGGACGCCGAGCGCGAGAACATCCGGCAGAACACAACCAATCAAGGCCTGCGGCAAGCGCGCTAGCCGGACTTCACGGCAGCTTCGTTCGCGCTAAACTGGCGGCCCCTCCGAGGAGCCGCCATGATCGTTTCGTTCTTACGTCTGATCGCCGCCACGGTGTTGGCGGCATCCGTTTGGTGCGGGACCGCGGGGGCCGCGCCCGGTTCGACATTGTTGGTTGGAGAGTTCGAGGGTGTACTTCCCTGTGCCGATTGCTCGGGGTTGGACACGCGGCTGCAGCTCAAGGAAGACAAGGCCGGGGCAGGGAAGGGCACCTATTCCTTGTCCGAAAATTATATCGGCAAGTCCAAGACGCCTTTCAGGTCGTCCGGTCGGTGGGCGGCCGTCAAGGGCACGCCTAAGGATCCCGCCGCTACGGTCTATGCGCTTGATCCTGGCAACTCCAAAAAGGCACGCTATTTCCTCTTGCGTGCGGATGGTTCGCTTCTGTCGCTTGACCGCGAGCGGAACGAGATCGATGCACCTTTCGATTTGTCTTTGAAGCCGGTCGCGGTCGGGCTGGCGAACCCGGCTGCGGTCAATTGCAAGACGCAAGGCGGCCGCTCGGAAATTCGTAAGGACGCTTCAGGCGGAGAGTACGGCGCCTGCCTGTTCACCGATGGCCGCGTCTGCGAGGAGTGGACGTTCCTGCGCGAACGCACTTGCGTCGCGCCAAAGCCATAACCGTGTTTATTTGACCTTGCAGTCGTTGCCTTCGAAGGCGAAGCGCGTGACTACGCCTTGCTCAAGGAAGAACTTCGTTGTGCAGCGCAGGGGGCCATCCAGATGCGCGCCCGGCTTGGCGGTGACGCGCGCGTAATCTTCCGAGGTGCGAGAGGTCTCGTAGATCACCGTTCGCGTTCCGTCCGAATCCTCGACCTTCGTCGGCTGACCCCAGACATAGATCAGATTGCTCTGAGACTTTCCGACCCAGGAGCGGACGTTCTGGGTGTAAGCCGCCTCGGTCGCGCAGGCGGCCAGTAGTAGGACAGCCGAAAGACGGATCGCGTGCGTCAGCATCGGTAGCGGGCTTCCAGCATCTTGATCGCGGTGTCTCTGCAGGGGGCCGCTAACCGCATATGTTCTCTTTCGAATCATCCCTAATATCCCTGGATAACGCCCATAGTAGGGAAAATTCCCAAGATTTCAGACGTTTATCCCACAACAACTGTGGCGAAAATGCCAGGTCGATGGCGATTCAATGACATGAGCGGGGAAATCTACTTTGCCTTAGGTCGGAAGTCCTCAATACTCCCGCTCCAATCTGGGGCGCGCTCAAAAACACCGCCTCACAATATATTTGGGGTTCCCAAACAATGATGAAGACAATCGCAAAAGCAGCCCTCGCGGGTGGTTTGCTCCTGTCCACCGTTGCCGCGGCGCAGGCCGGCGAAGACGCTTGGTATGTGACCGGCGCGGGCGGCGTGAGCCTGTTCAACGATGCCGACAGCACCAGCGGCGGTGCCACCATTACCGGCAGCTATGACCCCGGTTTCGCCTTCGTGGCGGGCGGCGGCCGTCAGTTCGACTTCGGTCTGCGCGTCGAAGGTGAAGTCGGCTACCGTCAGGCGTCCGTGGATAATATCAAACTTGGCGCTGGCGGCGGGACGCTCCAGGCCGAGGGCAACGTGTCCGCGCTGAGCTTCATGGTTAACGGCCTGTACGACTTCAACAACATTGGCTACGACCTCGGTCCGAAGTTTAAGCCGTATGTCGGCGCCGGCGTCGGCTTCGCCAACGTCTCGGCCAACAACGTCAAGGCGTTGAACACCACGATCCTCGACGACAGCGATGTCGTCTTTGCGTATCAGGCCATCGGCGGCATCAGCTATCTGGTTGGGCCGAAGACGACCATGTTCCTGGAATACCGTTACTTCGCCACGACGGACCCGAGCCTTTCCGGGGCTGGCGGCGGTACCGTCAAGTCGGAGTTCCAGAGCAACAACATCATGATCGGCGCGCGCTACGCGTTCTAAGCGACGCCGTCTCCGCTAAGAAGCCCGCCGGGTTCGCGCCCGGCGGGCTTTTTCTTTGTCAGGCACGGGTCCGCGCGCGTTCACGGAGCGCGATGAAGATGCCGCTCAGGCAGACGATGGCCGCGCCCAGGATCGTCCAGCGGTCGGGAAAGTCGCCGAACACGACCAAGCCGATGATCGTCGCGCTGATGATCTGGACATAGGCGAAGGGCGCCAAGATAGAGGCCGGCGCGAACTTGAACGCATAGACCAAGGCCACGCGCATGCCGGTGACGATGACGCCCATCAGAATCATGAGGCCCCAGCCCTCGAGGTTCGGTGTCTTCCAGACGAAGGGCAGGGCGGCCAGGCTGAGGATCAGGCCGGCATAGCTGTCCAGCAGCAGCATACTGTCGGTGCTTTCCGTTCCGCTGAGCTGTCGCGTGAAGATCTGGTAGAGGCCGAAGGTGAAGGCGGAGACGAGGGGCAGGATGATCGCCCAATGCATCACGCCCATACCGGGACGGACGATGATCAGGGCCCCGGCCATGCCGATCACGACCGCGCTCCAGCGCCAAACACCGACCCGTTCGCCGAGCAGTGGCACCGATAGGGCTGTGACCAGCAATGGTCCCACCAGCACGACGGAGATGGCGTCGGCGAGCGGAATGAAGATCAGCGCGGTGATGAACGGCAGGTTGGAACTCCAGCCGAAGAACGCGCGCACCGCTTGCAGCCCTGGCCGGCGTGTCCGAAGAACGGCAAGGGGTTTGCGGCCGATGCCGAAGACCAGAATAGACATGAAGAGGGACTGGAAGAGATAGCGGCCCCACATGATTTGCAGCGGGTCATAACCCCGCGTCAGCATCTTCGCCGTGGCATCCATCAACGGCACGATGCCGAACGCCGTCGCCATCAGCAGAATGCCGTCGAGGGTGCGAGAGCGCGAAGCGGTCAAAGGGGCAACCTGAGAGGGGTTGGTGAAGCGCGGTTCTTGTAGTTCTATTTGGCTCCTGGCCGTGGCGCAAACCGGCGTGTTTGAGGAGCTTTTCCTGTGTGCGGCCGTTTCACCGTCAAAGGCGATCCCGCCAAAGTGCGGAAGAACTTCCGCCTGCTGTCGATTCCCAACTTGATGCCGCGTTACAACGTGGCGCCCACGCAGGACATCGCCGTCGTGGGCTTGGGCAAGGACGGTCCCAATTTGATCCAAATGCGCTGGGGCCTGGTGCCGTCATGGAGCAAGGACCCCAAGGCCGGCGCGCCGCTGATCAACGCCCGTGCCGACACGGTCGCGGTCAAGCCGGCTTTCCGCGAGGCGTTCCGCAAGCGCCGCTGTCTGATTGTGGCCGATGGGTTCTACGAATGGACCGGCGAGAAGGAGCAGAAGCAGGCCTGGTACATCACGCTGGCCAGCGGCGAGCCGTTCGGCTTCGCGGCCTTGTGGGAACGGTGGCGGCCGCCGGCTGGTACGCAAGGCGAGCCCATCTTATCCGCTGCGATCGTCACCACAGACGCGAACGACGCCATCGCCCATATCCACCACCGCATGCCGGTGATTCTCGATCCCGCCGATCATGCGGCGTGGCTCGATCCCAGCGCCACGCCCGATCGGTTGGCAGGGTTCTTAAAGCCGCTGCCTTCCGTCTCGGTGCGGGCCTATCGCGTGGGCAAGACGGTTAACGCCGTGCGTAACGACGGGCCGGAGTGCGTCGCGCCGCTCGACGCGGCGGCCTGAAAAAAGCGCGACCTTCCATTTTCTCTCTTTGATCTTGGAATAGAGCCCGGCCGGGCGTGTCCGCTTCAACATACGCTTGACGGTGGTGGCGCGGGTTTGTATTTAACTTATGAGTTATTTAACTAATAGGTAAATTACGGATGTCGACCGACCATCTGAGCACCACTTTCGCGGCTTTGGCCGATCCCACACGGCGCGCCATCCTGGCGCGGCTGTCGCTCGGCGAGACGTCGGTGTCCGAGCTGGCGGAACCATTCGAAATCAGCCTTCCGGCGATCTCGAAGCACCTCAAAGTGCTGGAGCGCGCGGGTCTGGTCGCCCGTGGGCGTGAAGCACAATGGCGTCCTTGCCGGATCGATGCCGGGCCGCTGCGCGAGGTAGCCGACTGGCTGGAGCATTACCGGCGATTTTGGGAGCAGCGCCTCGACCGGCTGGATGAATACCTGAAGGAACTCCAGTCCAAGGAGAAGAAGAATGCCCGCAAGAAATAACGCCGGCGAGAAGGGCCCGTTCGTCATCAGCCGCACCTACGATGTGCCGCGCGATGTGATGTGGAGGCTGTGGACCGATTGCGAACACTTGAAGCACTGGTGGGGGCCCAAGGGCTTCACCATTGGCATCTGCAAGATGGATCTGCGCGTGGGCGGAAGCTTCCTCTATTCGATGGTGGCGCCGGACGGTTCCGAGATGTGGGGCAAATGGGTGTTTCGCGAGATCAACGAGCCCCACGGCATGACGGTCCTTGTCTCATTCTCGGACAAGAACGCCGGCGTCACGCGCCATCCCATGGCGCCGACCTGGCCCCTGCAGAACCTGTCCACCATGACGATGGAGGAAAAGGGCGGGAAGACGACGATCACCGTCCGGTGGACCGCTTATGACGCGACGAAGGAAGAGCAGAGCACCTTCGATGCCGGACACGACAGCATGCGGCAGGGCTTCACGGGCACCTTTGATCAGCTCGAGGCGTATATCGAATCGATCTGAAGCGGCTGCCGTCTAAAATAACCTTCTAAAATAGTTTAGACGGGTATAATTTACTGTCCTCAAAAAAAGCTGAGGGAATGACGCCATGAAGAAGACGCTTCTGATTTTTGCCGGCGTGATTGTCGCGGCCATCGTCGTGATTCTTGCCGTCGCGGCGACGCGGCCGGACACGTTCGAAGTCCAGCGCGCGGCCGTCATCCAGGCGCCGCCGGAAAAGATCTTCCCGCTCATCGAGGACTTCCATGCCTGGGCCGGTTGGTCGCCGTGGGAGAAAAAAGATCCGGCGATGAAGCGCAGTTTCAGCGGGCCCGCCATGGGCAAGGGCGCCGTCTATGCATGGGAGGGCAACAGCGAGGTGGGGCAGGGCAGCATGGAGATCGTCGAGGACTCGCCGCCCTCCAAGCTTGTGCTCAAGCTCGAC
The DNA here is from genome assembly GCA_902826885.1 of uncultured Alphaproteobacteria bacterium. Classification (GTDB taxonomy): domain Bacteria; phylum Pseudomonadota; class Alphaproteobacteria; order CADEGL01; family CADEGL01; genus CADEGL01. The sequence goes on from CADEGL010000043.1 coordinate 9,011, forward strand.
TTCGTCAAACCGTTCGAAGGCCACAACGTCGTCACCTTCACGCTGGCGCCCCAGGGCGAGACGACGAATGTGACTTGGACCATGGAGGGCGCGAGCCCGTTCTTCGCCAAGGTGATCGGCCTTTTCTGTGACATGGATTCCATGATCGGCAAGGAGTTCGAGACCGGCTTGGCGGCTCTGAAAACGCTCGCGGAAAAATGACGATGACTGAGTCCCGCGAGAATCGGAAACCAGCGGGACAAATCACCGGGGGCTGACCACCACGATCAATTCTTTTGTGAAGGAGAGAGAAGTCATGTACGTGCAGCCCTACCTGTTCTTTGACGGCCGTTGCGAAGAGGCGATCGAGTTCTATCGCAAGGCGCTCGGCGCCAAGGTCGAGATGTTGATGCGATTCAAAGAGAGCCCGGAGCCCCCGCAAGAGGGGTGCGGCGGCGGCGATCCCAACAAGATCATGCATTCCGCTTTCAAGGTGGGTGACACCTTGATTATGGCTTCCGACGGAATGGCGGCGGGCAAGCCCGAGTTCAAGGGCTTCTCTCTATCTATCAGCGTCAAGACGGTGACCGAGGCCGACAAGCTGTTCAATGCCCTGGCCGAGGGCGGTCAGGTGCAGATGCCGCAGATGAAGACATTCTTCTCGCCGCGCTTCGGCATGGTGGCCGACCGCTTCGGTGTTGGCTGGATGATCATTGTTGGTGAGTGATGCGGGCGCAGGCACGCCTGTTCGAATGGCCGCTTCCGGGCGCCGGCGCGCTATGTGTCGGCGCCCTCACGGCCAAGGACGCGTCGCGCGCAGGCGGGTTCGAGGGCGAGGGCTATTATCTGTTCGTCGCGCGCCATGGTGGCGCACCAGTCGAAGTGATGGCGAAGTTCGTTTCGGAGGACGCCGCGCGCGCCATGCGCGATTCACTGTGCGCGGCGCTTACCCGCATCCAGTACGTCGCATGAAGTTTTAAGGCGCCGGCCGTCCGGCGGCGACCGAGATGGCCTTGGCCATCTCGCGGCTGAGCGTGCCCAAGGTGCGACTTAGCGCGGCTACGCCGGCTTCCGTGCCGGTGCCGGTACCCGCGGCCTCGCGTAGAACGGAATTCTGTGTGGCCACCACGGCGTTCTTCTTGACGTCGAAGACCTGCCATTGCGCCTCGGTCACGGCGTTGCCTGCGGTATCGATATCGAAGCGGCTGACATTGATACGGACTTGGTAATCGAGTGCGGTCAAGAACGGCTGCGGCACCATGACCACGTCATCTTGGGGCATTAATGCTGCCAGGTCGCCGACCAGCACGGTCGGCAGTCCCGTGTCCAAAGGTCCCGCCCACTGGTCGAAAGTGGATAGCTTCACCTTGTAGGCGTTGTCACGCACGATGATCTGCGGGCGGTCGAGGTAATCGGCGAGCGTTACCGGTCCCACTCCGATGGACAGTTTCTTGCCGACCGGCGCCTTGGACGCGGTTGCCTCGACAGTGGTGGCCAGGGTGTAGAACTGTGTCGGCGCACTGCTTCCGACGCATGCGGACAAGCTGAGTGCGAACAGGAGGGCCGCGAACGCGCGGATGTTCGTTTTGCGGATCATGGCTGGCCCGGGCTCCCCTTACCCTTGATGAGCGCTTCGGGATGCTGCTCCAGGTAGTTCGAGAGCACCCGGATGGAACGAGATATCTCGGTCAATTGCCGCAGCAATCGCGCCATCTCGAAGCGCATGCTGGGGTCCATCATCTGATCGGCCGACTTGAGCGTGGCCTGCGCGGCGTTCGAGGTCTGAGTCAGGCTCTCGATCAGCGGCGCCATGTCCTTGGCCGCCTTCTGCACCGCCTCGGAGTTGAGCAGCGCGTCGGCGTCCTGCACGGTCTTGCGCAGGTCCGCGACCAATTGCGGCAAGGGCATCGCCGCGAGGTTGTCGAGAATCTTGGTGAACTTCTTTTCCATCTGCACGAAATCCGACGGCACGGTCGGGATCTCGGGATACTTGCCGCCCATCTTCAGTTCCGCGAGCTTGGCATCCGGGAAGAAGTCGAGGCCGACGCCCAATTGTCCGGTCAACAGGCTCTCGCTGATGAGTTGCGCGCGCAGGCTGGAGCGCACGAGGAGAGCCATCACCGCATAGGCTTGCTGTTCGTCCTTGGCGGGCATTAAGCCTGCCCGCTCAGGCTGCACGTCGATGGTCACGACAATCGGCTGAGGCTTTTCCTCGTTCTTCTTTTCCCCGGACTTATTTTTGCCGGCCTTTTGTTTCTCTAGCTGGGCGAAGACATAGGCCTCGAGCGCTTTCTGATCGATTCGCACATCGTGGACCAGACCGATCTGGATGCCACGGAAGCTGACCGGCGAGCCGCGCTCCAGTCCGGACACCGAGCTGTCGAAATGGAGCATGTAGCGGAAGCGCCGCGTGAACAGCGCCTCCCGTACGCTGTCGCGCGATTTGTAGAGCGGGAAGACGGTGCCGGCCTTCGCGGGTTCGGTGGCCGTCGATTCGATCGGCGTCTCGAACGCAATGCCGCCTGCTAGGAGCGAGGCCAGGGATTCCGTCCGGATATTTACGCCCTTGGTACCGATCGAGACATCGATGCCGCTGGCGTTCCAGAAGTTGCTGTCGGCGCGCACCAGTTCGTCGTAGGGGGCGCGGATAAAGATCTCGATGTTAATGCCGCGCTGGTCCTCTATCAGTTTGTAGCCCAGCGCTTCGCCAACGGCGATGCCGCGGTAATAGATCGGCGAGCCAGGGCCGATCGAACCCAGGGTCGGCGCATGCAGGGTGAATTGCGTGCCCTTGGACGAGTCCGTCAGGACGGGCGGTTGCTCGAGCCCCTTGAACTCGCCGGTCCTCTCGCCCTCGCCCGGCCGCATGCCGATATAGGGGCCGGACAACAGTGTGCCGAGGCCGGAGATGCCTTGCGCTGATACGCGCGGCGTCTCGACCCAGAACTGCGTCCCCTGCCGCAAACTGTCGGCGATATCCTTGCTCATGCGGGCGCCCACGATCACATGAGTGTGGTCGTGGCTCAGGCGCACCGTCTGCACGGTACCGATATCGACGTCCAAATACTTGACCGACGTTTTGCCGGCCTCGATGCCGGACGCGTCCTTGAACGTGATCGAGATCATCGGACCGCGCGACGACAGCGTCACATAGGCCAGCCACGCTGCGATGGCCAGGGCCACCAGCGGGATGATCCAGATAACGGAGAGCCGGCGCTTTCGTGCGATCTTCGCGGCGGGGATCGGGCGGGGGGTCTGCCCCGCCGGCGTGCTATCGCTCATCGTTGGCCCCTGCGGCGTCCCATATCTGACGTGGATCGAAGGATTCGGCGGCGATCATCGTGATGACGACCACGGCGGCGAATGATATCGCGCCGGTTCCTGGCGTGATGGTGGCCAGCGAGCCGAAGCGCACCAGCGCCACCAGAATCGCCAGCACGAAGATATCCAGCATCGACCAGCGGCCGATCGCGTCGACGATACGATAGATCTTGGTTCGCTCCCGCGGGTGCCATTTGGAGCGCCGCTGGACGGAGACCAAAAGGAAGCCCAGGCCGCCAAGCTTGAGCATCGGTACGGTGACGCTCGCGAAAAAGACCAGGAGGGCGAGGGGCCACATACCGCCGAACAGTAATTCCTTCACGCCCTCCAGAATCGTTGCCCCCTGTTTGGCGCCCGCGAAATTCAGTTTCATCACGGGATAAATGTTCGCTGGGAAATAAAGGATCAAAGCCGTGATGATCAGTGCCCACGCGCGTGTCACGCCATTGGGTTTGCGGTGATGCAATCTGGCATCGCACCGTTCGCAATATCCGTGCGCGTCCGGCGCATGGTTGAGCAATCCGCAGCCGTGGCAGGAAATCAGCTCTCGTTGGTCGACCGAAGCCAGTGTGGCGGCGGAGGGCGATGGCTGCAGCCGTTCCCATATCGTGCGGGGTTCGAAAACCGTTTCGGCCGCCACCACCAGCATGATGAGGGCGACAAACGAAAAAGCCGCAATGCCGAAGATCACTGTCGCCAGCGAGATAAGTTTCACGTAGCCGACGATGACGCCGAGAAGGAACACTTCCATCATCGCCCAGCGATGAATGATTTCCATCCAGCGAAAGACCTGCCGCGCGGCGGGCGGGCGGAAGCCCATGTGCAGGGGGATCATGACGTAAAGGTTGCCGAGGATTTTTAGAAGCGGCAGAAAGATGGCGAACAGGAAAACCAGTAAGCCCAACTCCCACATGCCGTCTTCGTAGAGCGCATAGGCGGCGGAAACGATCTCCGCGTCCTGTATCCGGCCCTGAAGATTGAGCGTGATGAACGGAAAGGCGTTGGCCAGCACGAAGACGATCAGCGCGGCTAAGTTAAGGCCGATGGCTTGCTCGATTCCCCGCGTGGTCCGTTTGGACAGAAGCGCGCCGCAGCGGACGCAGTCCACATGCCCTTCCTCGACGCGCGAGGGAATTGTTTGCCTTAGGCCGCAGTCTTCACACTCGACCACCAGCAGCCGGCCGGGCTTGGAGATCTCAGCTGCCGCGTCGTGAACGGACGTGTGCGCGTATGCGGTGCCAGTCAACGCCAGCCGCCCATGCCGAAGAGACGATGCAGAAGGAAGCGCTCGATGAAAGCACGCTTCCGCGAATGCGCGATAACCAGTGAAGCCCCCAATGCTTCGGCGGCCTTGCTGGCGTCAATCCACGGGTTGAATGAAGCCGCGGTCGCCCCTTCCCCGGAAGCAAGGCCGATAATACTAGGCTCTACACGAAAAGGCCGGTTTTTGGTATCAAAATTATGGACTTAGGCATGGAGCGTGCAAGGTCGCCGCACGCGAAGTTGTGGTTGCCGTGTCCGGTTGTGCGTACACTGCGCGCGCCGAAGACGGCACGAGAGACCGGGATAACCAATTGGGCAAGATGCGTTTCTTCCTGACGCTGTTGGCGTTAGGGCTTTTGGGCTTGGGGACGGCCTCGGCGGCGCCGTTGCGGCCCGATCAGGTCTCGGCCATCCGGGCCGCTTTGGCGGCGGCGGACAAAAGCGACTGGGCCCAGGCGCAGCAGCGCGCCGCCCAAAGCGGTGTCCCCTTGGCTATCAAGCTGGTCGATTGGATGGAGATGCGCCGCATGGGCGCCCGCCAGCCTTTCGACCAGATCGCGGCGTTCATCGCGGCGAATCCCAATTGGCCATCTCAAGAGGCGCTCAAGCGCCGCGCCGAAGAGGCCATGGACGGCGCCACGCCCGACCCCGTCGCGCGCGCCTGGTTCCAGGCCGGCGGCCCGCGCACGCCGGATGGCGCCGCGCATTATGCGCTCGTGCTGTTGTCGGCCGGCGACAAGGCCGAGGCCGAGAGGGTCGCGCGCCAAGCCTGGGTGAACTTCACGTTCCAACCCGGAACCGAACAGGATTTCTACAACAAGTTCTCGACGTTGCTGCGGCCGGAGGACAATGCGGCGCGGCTCGACCGCTTGGTGTGGGACGGCCAGGATCAGGCCGCGCGCGCCATGTTTCCTTATGTGGAGCCCGACCAGCGCGCCGCGGCCGATCTGCGCTTGCGCATGCGCCGCGGCGACAAGAGCGCGGAACAGGCCGTCCTCGGTTTGCCGCCCGCGCTGCAAAACAGTCCAGGCATTCTGTTTGAGCGCGTGCGTCTTGCCCGTCAAGCCAATGCCGACGACATGGCGAAAGCGATCCTGTTCGCGGTGCCTACCAACGCGCCGCGCCCGGACGTTTGGTGGAATGAAAGATCGATCCTGGCGCGGCGTTCTCTGACTCAGGGGAACGTGACCGACGCCTACCGGATTGTGGCCGGCCATGGGCTCAGCGGGGGTGCCGCTTATGCCGAGGCCGAATGGCTCGCGGGCTGGATCGCGCTGCGCTATCTCAACGACGCCGAGGCCGCAAAGCGCCATTTCGATGCCATGGGCGCACGCGTGGTGACCAAGGTCAGCCGCGCCCGCGCGGCGTATTGGTCGGGTCGCGCCAGCGAAGCCGCCGGCCGTCCCGACGAAGCGGCCGGCGTCTATGCCGCGGGCGCGCGGCACTCCGTGACGTTCTACGGCCAACTTGCGGCAGCCCGCATCGGCCAGACCGAGCCGAACCTCATCGAGCCGGTGGCAACGCCCCAGGAGCGTCAAGCCTTCGACCGAAACGAGCTTGTCCGCGTTGTCCGGCTCTTGCAGGAGGTGGGACGTTCGGATTTGAGCGATCATTTCCTCGACCGCTTGGACGATATGGCGGACACGGCGGGCGAGCAGGGGCTTGCCGTGGCGCTGGCGCACGAGGTGGTGCGCCCAGACATGGCCGTGCGCCTATCGCGGCGCGCCAAGCGTGACGATGCGAACTTTCTGACGTTTGGCTATCCCACGGCCGCTATGCCGGGCGGGATGGGGCCGGAGCAGGCGCTGGTCAACGCCATGATCCGGCAGGAGAGTGCTTTCAACCCGCAGGCCGTCAGCAGCGCGGGTGCGCGGGGCCTGCTGCAACTCATGCCTGGCACCGCGAAGCAGGTCGCGAAGTCGCTCAAACTCAACTATGCACCGCAGAAGCTGACCACCGATACCGACTACAACCTTAAGCTCGGCCGTGCCTATATGGGGCAGCAGGTCGACGATTTCGCGGGTTCCTATATCCTTGCGGTCGCGGCTTATAACGCGGGGCCAGGGCGCGTGCGTGCCTGGCTGCGCACCTACGGCGATCCGCGTGATCCCGAGGTGGACGCGATCGACTGGATCGAATCGATCCCCTTCACCGAGACGCGTGACTATGTCCAACGCGTGCTCGAGGGCGTGCAGGTCTATCGCTGGCGTCTGGGACAGGCGCGTACGGTGGTATCGCTTGAGAAGGATCTGTCCCGCGCGCGGGAGGCGGCGGTTATCAAAGTGCCCGCGTCGCCCTCCGCGGCCGCAGCCGCGGCGATCACGGATCAGCCGCCGGCCACGGCCAACGATGCGACTTGCGGCGCCACGGGCGAGCCAGCCACGGTGGCGTCCAACGCGCCACCGCCCTGCTAATCATGGGCCAGGCCCCGCTTGCCGGAATCGGCGCCTGCGTCTTCGACGCTTACGGCACATTGTTCGATGTTAACGCCGCTGCCGCGCGCTGCCGCGATGCATTGGGTGAGCAGGCCGAGCCGTTGGCCATCCTGTGGCGGCAGAAGCAGATTCAATATTCCTGGCTGCGCAGTCTCATGGCCCGTCATGCCGATTTCTGGCAGGTCACGGGCGAAGCGCTCGATTTCGCCATGGAAACGTTTGGATTTTCCGACGCGGGTTTGCGCACGCGACTGATGGACTGCTACCGCCGTCTCGATGCTTACCCTGACGCAGCCGGTGTGTTGAAGCGGCTCAAGGCGGCGGGAATACCGACCGCCATTCTGTCGAACGGTTCTCCAGACATGCTGGCCGACGCCGTCGGTTCGGCCGGGCTCGGCGGTTCGCTGGATGCGGTTCTGTCGATCGAGGATGCCGGCATCTATAAGCCGCATGCTTCGGTCTATCAGCTTGCCGTCGGCCGGCTCGGCGTGCCGGCTGGACGCATCTGCTTCCTATCGTCCAATGGGTGGGATGCGCATGGCGCGGCGTCGTTCGGCTTTCGGGTCGTGTGGGTCAATCGCACGCGTCAGATGGCGGAGCGCTTGCCTGGGACGCTGGTTGGAGAGATCGGCGGTCTTGGCGAGCTGCCCGCGCTGCTCGGGCTCGCGGCGTGAGTGATTTTCGCGAGCGCCGCTATGCCGCGCAGGACGGCGTCTCGCTCTACTACCGCGACTATGGCGACCCTGCCTCCAAGGCACTTCCCGTCGTCTGCCTGACCGGCCTCACGCGCAACTCGAAGGACTACGCCGACCTGGCACCCCGCTTGGCCGCGCGGCGGCGCGTGGTCTGTCCCGACTATCGCGGTCGCGGCCAGTCCGGCTACGACCCCGATTGGCGCAACTATGAACCGCCGATCTACCTGAACGATCTGCGGCACCTCTTGGCCGTGACGGGCATTCATCGCGCGGTCTTCATCGGCACCTCGCTCGGCGGGCTCTTCGCCTGCGCGATGAGCTTGGCGGTGCCGTCGTCGGTCGCGGGCGTCGTGATGAACGACAGCGGCCCGGCGCTGGAGCAAACAGGGGTCGACCACATCCTGGAATACATCTCGAAGGACCGTCCGCAGCCTGACTGGGATACGGCGGCGGAACACTTGAAGGTGATGTTTCCCGGCATGGCGCTGCAGGACCATGGCGAATGGACCCGCATGGCCCACAACACCTATCGCCCTGGCGACGACGGAATGCTGCATTTCGACTGGGACGTCGATTTGGTGAAGCCGCTGAAGCGGATGAAGGAGATGCCGGATTTGTGGCCGTTGTTTCGCGGCATTCGCCGGATTCCGGCGGTCGCCATCCGCGGTGCCATGTCGGATGTGCTGTCGGAGGCGACCTTCGCGCGCATGGCGGTGGAAAAGCCGGACCTGACGTGCGTCACGATTCCGGGCGTCGGCCACGCCCCCACGCTCAACGAGCCGGAAGCGGTATCGGCGATTGATGGGCTTTTGGCGCGGCTCGACGCGGCCTAGGCGAGGTCAGCTTTTGTCGGGGACATGCGCGCCGGCCCTGATGAAGCGCATGGGGTCGCGCTGTTGGTCGTTAAACAGAACTTCGTAATGCAAATGGGCGCCGGTGCTGCGCCCGGTGCTGCCCATCTCGCCGACAATGTCGCCGGTCTTGATCTCTTGGCCACGCCGGACGGCGATCTTGCTGAGATGCGCGTAGCGGGTGCGGAAGCCCATGCCGTGGTCGATCTCCACCGTCTTGCCATAGGCCGCCTTCCAGCCGATGTAGCTGACTTCGCCAGGGGCCGTCGCGCGGATGGCGGAACCCGACGAACCGATGAAATCCAACCCGTAATGCATGGCCGGACGGTTCGTGAAGGGATCGTTTCGGATGCCGTAGCCGCTGACGATTTCGTAGTTCTTCATCGGCGTGGCCAGCGGCATGGCCTTGAGGATGCGCTGAAGCGTCTCCAGCCGGTCGATCTTGTCGGCGTCCGCGCCGGGCGCGTCGCTGGGAAGGCTGGCCGCCGTATAGGATTCGGGCGCCAATGGCACGAACGGCCCGCCGCGGCCGGTCTTTCGGTTGGTCATATCGCCCAGCAGCTTGTCCAGGTCGATACCGCTGACGCGAATCGCGCGCTCCGCGCGTCCGATGTTAATCGAGGCGCTGTCGGCCAGGCGCGCCAGTAGCTCCTTCTGGCTGGTTTGCAGCATGGCCATGCGCCGGTCCAAGTCGTCCATGTAGACCGTTCTCTGCGCTTGGCCCTTGGCGGGAGGCGCGGGTTGGACTTGAGGCCCGGCCTCGATACCGGCCAGGCTCGATTTCAGGCGCGAACCACGTCCTTCCATCGTGCGGAGCGCGGTATCCAGCGCCTGAAGTTGGCGGTTGGTGGCATCCTGCATGGCGGCCAGCTTGGCACGGTCCTCCGCGCTGGCGTCGCGCGAACGCGACTGAGCGGCCGCCACGTCGTCCTGGAAAGCGCGGGTCTGCTCGGCCAGCTTGGTCACCGCCGCGATATCGTTCTCCAGATCCTGTGGCGGCGAATCAGTCTTGCTCTCGCGTGCGTTCATGGAACTGAGGAGGAACTGGTTCGAGGCCTGCGATTCGGCCAGCGCCACGCTCAACTCGTCGACCCGGCTGCTTTGCATCAGGTAGGCGAACACCGCCACCAAGAGGAAGGCGAAGCCGACGAAGCCTGCGGCGGCGAAGGCCAGTTGGCGGCGCGGGGAGAGAGGGACATAGCGCACATGGTCGCCCTCGCGCAGATAGATCTGACGGGGCGGCGGCGACAGGGCGCGCATGATGCGACGGCGCGCATTCCAAAATCGGAACAGGCGGCCCGGTTGTGGCCGGTGCCCCGCCCGTGGGGCGGTTTCGGGCAAATCCTCGTCTGTGCTGTTGGCGGCCGGGTCGGTTTCCGGCCGCGCGGCCGGACGGACACTATCCCTTTGCGTTTCTGGATCTATCGGCATGCGGCGAAAGATGCAAAATCGCGGCCAAGGTCAAGGGCGTCGGGGGCCCGCGAGCATGAGCGCGAGGCCGGCGATAATGACGGCCAGGCTGACGCCGATGGCGATGAAGCTGGCCATGCCCAGATGGATTGCGCCGTCGGGGAAGCGCCCCATCACCAGGTCGTGCAGATACACGTAGTTGTTGCCCACCAGGCCGCCGATCACGAGGCAGAGGGCAAGGGCCTGATTCCTAATCATCGGTCCTTTCCGGAGAAGGCGGAAAAGCGACGGAGCCGCCATCATATCAGATATCGGCAGGGTGCCGAAGCGGCCGGTGAAAGAAGCGGAAAAATCGCCGCGGCAGCCTGCCAGCCTTGGGTGACGGTCCGATGTCGGTTCGGGGTGTATTTTCGGGTGCAATTTGGTCCCGGATCGGCAATAACGCGCCCGACCGGCGGGGACTCCGCGCCGGACCTGCCCGAGAACAGACAAGGACGCGCTGATCATGGCCAAGACGCTCGCCGAGGCTCTCTATAAGGGTTACGCCCAGACCTTCGAGGTGAAGGGCGACTACCTGGTCGACGAGCAGACGCCGTTCCAGCACATCAAGATCTTCGACACGCCCATGAACGGCCGCGTGTTGGCGCTGGACAATCTGATCCAGCTCTCCGACCGCGACGAGTGCGGTTATTCCGAGATGCTGTCGCATCTGCCCATCTTCGAGCTGGGCGGCGCCAAGAACGTGTTCGTGGCCGGTGGCGGCGACGGCGCGATCGCCGAGGAGGTGCTGAAGCACAAGGGCGTCGAGAATGTCGACATGGTCGAGATCGACGGCCGCGTGGTCGAGACCTCGAAGCAGTTCTTCGCCCATGTCTCGGGCTCGGCCTTCGCCGACAAGCGCCTGCACGTCCATATCGAGGACGCGTTCGTGTTTCTGAAGAAACCCGAATCGGTCGGCGCTTATGACGTCATCATCACCGACCGTCCGGACCCGGTGGGTCCGGCCCAGGTCCTGTTCGAGACCGAATTCTACGAGTTGATCAAGCGCGCGCTCGCGCCCAAGGGTGTCGCCGTGTTCCAGAACGGCGTGCCGCACTATCAGCCGGACGAGCTGTCCACCACGCACACGCAGCTCGCGGGCGTCTTTAAGCATCACGGCGTATTCCTGACCGTGGTGCCGACCTACACCGGCGGATTCATGGCCATCACCTGGGCCAGCCAGGGCACCGACATCGCCAAGGGCGCCGACCTGGCGACGCTCCAGCAGCGCTTCAAGGCCTCGGGCATCAAGACCGACTACTACACGCCCGAGATGCACCGCGCGTCCTTCGCCCTGCCGCCCTGGATTCAGCGCCAGTTGGGGTGAGATACATGCGGAAAATCCTCACCCTTCGACGGGCTCAGGGTGAGGATTTGTCTATAATGATAGGTGCATGCCGAGTCCGCATTTTCCCCGGCCCAAAAAAGGAAGTCTCGCCCTGAGCTTGTCGAAGGGTGAATCCTTTTTGCGCGGCGCCGCGGCCAGCGCCCTGGCCTGGGCGCTGTCGGCCTGCAGCCTGTTCTCGCCCTTGCCGGCGCCCACGACGGTCGATCAGCGCCTGGCGCAGTTCCCGACCGACAATTTGCCGATCCAGCACGCGGTGACCATCCGCTGGGACGAGCATCAGATCCCCTACGTCATCGCAGAGAGCGACACCGACGCGGCTTTCGCGCTCGGCCTCGTGCACGCCCATCTGCGCCTCGGCCAGATGGAGGTCGCGCGTCGCGTGGCCGCGGGCCGCATCAGCGAGATGGCCGGCCCCGGCTTCACGGACATCGACAAGAGCTTGCGCATCCTGGGCTTCGCTCGCGCGGCGCCCGAGGTGGTCAAGCGCATGCCGCCGCCCACGCGGGCGTGGGTCGCGCGCTATGTCGAGGGCATCAACCACTACCTCGCGACGATGCAGGAGGAGCCGCAGGAGTTCCGCGTGCTGGGCTTGGAGCGCGAGGAATGGACGGCGGAGGACGTGGTCGCCATCGGCCGCCTGGCCGGAACGGATGTGAACTGGCTCTCCTGGTTCTCGCTTCTGCCGTTGCACGAGCGCAAGGATTGGCCGCAGATCTGGCAGGGCGCCTTGGCGCTGGGCGCCGACAGCCCACCGAGTTTCGTCCCCGCGCCGCGCCCCATGACGGCCGATGCCGGCGAGCGCGGTGCGCCGCGCGAAGGGAACGAGGAGCCGGATGGCCGCGCACAAATCCTGGCCTCGCTCATCCAGGGTTATGGCTGGCACGGCTCGAACAGCGTGGCGGTGGGACCGACGCGCACGGCCTCGGGCCACGCGCTCATGGCCAACGATCCCCATCTCGGCCTCAACTTGCCGAACTTTTGGCTGCTCGCGGGCCTGCGCTCGCCATCTTTCAATGTCGTCGGCGCCATGGCGCCCGGTATTCCCGTCTTCACCTTCGGGCGGAACGCCAACATTGCCTGGGGCGGCACCAATTTGCGCGCGGCGGCCAGCGATCTGGTGGACGTGACGGATTTCCCGCCCGACCTGATCGCGTCCGAGACTGAGACTATCCATCGTCGCTTCTGGTTCGACACCGACGTTACGGTGCGCACCACGCCCTACGGGCCCATCATTTCGGACGCGCCCGCAGTGCCCGCCGTGCCGGGCAAGACGCTAGCGCTGCGTTGGGTCGGGCATGAGGCCAGCGACGAGATCACCGCCATGCTGCGGGTGAACCGCGCGCCCGATTGGGAGGCGTTCCTCAACGCGCTCGACGACTTTGGCCTGCCGGGCGAGAACTTTGTCTACGCCGATGTGAACGGGAATATCGGCCAGGCCACGGCCGCGCGTATCCCGCGCCGCTCGGCGAAGGACCCGGCCGACGTGATCGTGTCGATGGAGGCGTCGGATGCCGCCTGGGGCCGCATGGCGCGCAGCGGCGACCTGCCCGCGATCCGCAATCCGGATACAGGCTATTTGGCCTCGGCCAACAACCGGCCCGCGCCCTACGACCATCCGATCAGCTATTTCTTCGCGCCGCCCGACCGGCTGGAGCGGCTGTCGGACCTCATCGAATCCGACCGCAAACTGGACGCGGCAAAGATGAAAACACTCCAGCGCGACACCTATTCGCCCACCAGTGTCGCCATCCGCGACCTGGCGTTGGCGAAGGCTGATTCCAACTCATCGCCCAAAGCCGCCGAGATTTTCGCGCTACTCAAGGGCTGGGACGGCCGCTTCGACACCGACTCGCGCGGCGCCCTGGCTTTCGAGGCATTCTTCGCCGCGCTGGGGCCGGAGCTGTTCAAGGCCGAAGGACGCGTGGATTTCTGGGGTTGGGTGGGCGACACCTCCTATGCCCGCCGGGCCGTGCTACAGGCGCTCGCGCGCGGGGACGAGGCCAGTGTGCGCCCGATGCTCGCGCGCGCGGCCGAGGCGGCGTCTGAACCCGTCGCGCGCTACGGCACCTGGGGTGCCATCCATCACATCGAACTGCGCAACGTGCTGTCGGGTCTGCCCATCGCCGGTTCGAACTACGTTTTCGGCGAATTCCCCGTGGGCGGCAGCAACGAAACGGTGATGAAGGCCGCCCATTCGCCCAAGGCCGCGCCCCAGCGCGCGCGCTACGGCAGTCAGTCGCGCCACGTCTCGGATCTCGGCGATCCCGACGCCAATTGGTTCGTCCTCTTGGGTGGCCAGGACGGATGGTTCAACTCCTCGACCTTTCTCGACCAGGTCGACCTCTGGCGCAAAGGCGGCTATGTGCAGATGCCTCTCACGCCCGAGGCCGTGCGCAAGGCCTTCCCGAAGGCGATGGAGCTGAAGGCGGGCTCATAAATGGTTTCCGCATCGCCCACTTCTGTCAGACGGACGCCCCGCATGGTAGCCAGATCTCCACGCTCGTCCCTTGTCCGACGCGGCTTTTCAGAACCAGCCGTCCGTCGGATTGCTTGGCGAAACCGTGCACCATGGCCAGGCCCAATCCCGTACCCTTACCCAGTTCCTTGGTCGTGAAGAACGGTTCGGCGGCGCGCGCCAACGTGGCGTCGTCCATGCCTTGGCCTGTGTCCGTGACGGACAGGCACACATAATTGCCGGGTTTGATCGCGCCGCTGGCTTCGGCGATGCGCTCCTCCTGCGCGCCAATGATGATCCGCCCGCCCGCCTGCATCGCGTCGCGCGCGTTCGCCACGAGGTTGAGCAGCGCCAGTTCCAGTTGGTTCGGATCGACCGTCACGGCGGACAGCCGGTCGGGAAAGCGAAATTCGATCGCGATCGAAGAACCGACCGCGCTTCGCAGCAACCCGCCCATCCCGCGCACCAGTGCGGCGCAGTCCGTCGCGGTGGGACTCAGCTGATGCTGCCGCGCGAAATCCAGCATGCGCCGGGTCAGAGTCGTGGCGCGCTCCGCCGCTTGCAGGGCATTGGACAGGATCAGCGCCATCCGCGCATCGTCCGCCATGCGGCTATTGGCCAGATCCAAGCCGTTGAGGATCGGGGTCAGTAGATTGTTGAAGTCGTGCGCCACCCCGCCGGTCAGTTGACCGAGCGCCTCCATCTTCTGCGACTGGTGCAGGACGTCGCGCGCCTGCGTGAGCGATGCGTTGCGCTTTCGCACCTTGGCCTTGAGCTCCGCTTGCGTGCGCCGAAGGTCGCGCTCCACGCGTCTTCGTGCGATCACCTCGGCACTCAGCACCAGGCTGGGGACGGACACGCTGATCGAAAACATGATCAGCATGAGGAACGATTCGTTGGGGTCTGGACGGGTGAAGGGGCCCGCGCCCAGCGCTGCGCCCCATACGGCGAACGCCGAGAGCACGAGGCTGACCAAAGCGGTCTCGCGCGGCCCGCAACGCATGGCGGCCCAGATCAGAGGCAGAAGCGCTAGGAATCCCCACGGGCCGTGCTCAAGGCCGATGCGAGGGAAGGGCGCGAACACGAATAAGCCGACCAGTGCGGCGCTCGCGAAGGCTAGGGCCGCGTTCCGCCGTCCATGGCCGTCGGGCAACATCCTCGCGGGATTGACGGCGTACAGGATGAGGACCGGGGCCACGATCAAGGCACCGGCGAAATCGCCCAGCCACCATGTTACCCAGACGGAGCCGAAGCCGCGCCATTCCGACAATCCCGTGGCGGACAGAGTGGCGACGCCTATCGTGGCGCTCACGGGCGTGCTGATCAAAAGAGTGATCAACGCAAACCTCATGGTGTTCGCGGGCGTACTGAATGCATCGGTACCGTCCGCATAGCGCCGGATCAGGTGGGCACCGATCAACGCTTCCAGCGTGTTGCCCAGCGCGATGGCGGACGACGAAAGGATTGTGCCGGCGGTGGTGACGTTCACCAGCAAGGCGGCGGCGAAGATGGCCGGGAACAGGCGGTTGCCGCGTAAAAGCAGCGCCGCAAGTGCGATGCCGGTGGGCGGCCAGATGGGCGTGGCGCTGGGGTTAAGCGAGGCTAGGGCCAGGCCGCCTTTGGCGACGATGAAGTAGGCCAGGGCGACCGCCGCGAGTTCTGCGGACAGCTTCGCCCAAGACCGGATTGAATCGGGCTGCGCGGCCACCGATGGCGGCGGGGGCGCGTTCGATTGTAGAGGAAGCGACAGGCCCATTGGATTCATCCAATGTGATGGCATCGCATTCGGCGTGGAACACTAGCAGATTCGCATGAACCTTGCTTGCCTTCTCGCGAAAAAGCGGCGCGCAAGCCCGGGCTCGCCGCAATGCTTAGGAACCTAAGGTTTCGTCGAGATGCGCCCGTCAGCGCGCGACGTGTAGATCGCGCGGCATGGTATTCAGCGGTTCGCTGCCGCTGTTCGTGATGCGGATCGTTTCGCTGATGCCGACGCCGAACTTGCCGGGGAGGCGGAAGGCCAGCGGTGTGTGGAACACCATCTCGGGTTCCAGCACGTCTTCGTTGCCTTCGGCCAGGAAGCCGATGCCGTCGGCCCAGGTGGGCGGGAAGCCGACGCCGACGTGATAGCCGTAGGCGCCGGGTAGAAACGCCTCGCGCGCGATGGACGCGCTGGCGCGCCTGCCTTCCATGGCCACGTCATGGCCCGTGCGGCCCGGCTTGGCCGCCGCAATCACGGCCTCCAGCGTGGCCAACACGGCGTCGGCCACGCGGCGCACCGCGTCGGACGGTTTGCCCAGGACCGCGGTGCGCATCAGCGCGGCGGTATAGCGCAGATGGCAGCCCCCATACTCCAAGAACACGGTGTCGCCTTGCATGAGCGCGTTGCGCCGGTAGGTCTGGTGCGAATAGCCGGTGCGTACGCCCGTGGTCGCGATGGGTTGAACCGACATGAACTCGCTGCCTGCCGCGATCATGGCGTCATAGCCCGCGCGCGCCACGTCGTTCTCCGTCTTGCCCGGCGCGATCACGCCGTAAGAGGCGCGGATACCGGCTTCGGTATAGGCGGCGGCCATGCGTAAGCATTCCATCTCGCGCGCCGACTTCACCAGGCGCAGGCGCGTGACCAGATGCGAGGCGTCGACCAGCGTTGCGTTGGGCAGACCGGCGCCGACCTGCCCGAGGATCATGGGCAACAGGCCGGAAAGCTGTGGCTGTATGCCGATGCGCTTTCCGCCTAGTCCTTTCTCGGCCACGATCGCCGCAAGCTGACCACCCGCGCCCATCTGGCCGACCCAGGGTGCGCAGCGCACGTCTGGAATCCAGCCCGCCGCCGTGGCCGAGGGAATCTCCATCGCCGTCGTCTGAACCGCGGGCGCGCCCTCGCGCGGCAGCACGAGGCAGGCATGGTTGCCGACGCCGAAGGTGTGATAGCCCGCCAGGTAGTGCAGGTCGGGCCGGTGGGTGACGAGCAGCGCATCCAGATCCGCTGCGGCCATCGCGCGCCGCGCGGCCGCCACGCGCGCCTCGAACTCGGAAACGGGAAAGGTCAGCTCCGTGCCACCGACTCGCTCTTGCAAGGTCTTGATGTACTCGGCGATCTCCATGGCGTTTCCCTTTGGATGGCCGCGCCTCGGTAGAAAACGATAGAGAAAGGAAGAGGCGATGGGAACGGTGGTCATGGCAGGGCCGCCTGACTACGTTGTCATGCTTAATCAGTCACATGAGAGAAGGCGCATGACGCATGATGCCGACCGGATCGTGGGCCTCTACGAGCGCCACGCGCGCGCCTTCGACAAAGATCGCAGCCGAGCGCTGTTCGAGAAAGGCTGGCTCGACCGCTTCCGTGCGTTGGTTCCGCCCGGCGGATCGATCCTCGACCTTGGCTGCGGCATGGGCGAGCCGATCGCGCGCGATTTTATCGAAGCGGGCTATACGCTGACGGGGGTGGATTCGTCGCCGTCGATGATCGCGTTATGCGAGAAACGCTTCCCGGCGCAGACATGGTTCGTAGCCGACATGCGCGGCCTCGCGCTCGCGCGGCGCTTCGACGGTATCGTCGCGTGGGACAGTTTTTTCTTCCTAACGCACGATCATCAGCGGCGCATGTTTCCGGTTTTCGAGGCGCACGCGGCGCCGAACGCGGCCCTGATGTTCACCAGCGGGCCGGCGCACGGCGAAGCGATGGGCGTCTATCAGGGCGAGACGCTCTATCACGCCAGTCTCGATCCGGAAGAATATCGGGCGCTCTTGATGCAACACGGCTTTGCGGTCGAAGCGCATATCGCCGAGGACGCGGATTGCGGCGGGCATACGGTTTGGTTAGCGCAGTACCGTTGAGTCTCGGTTATTTTGTTTTCGTCACCCCGGACGTGATCCGGGGTCCCGTGGTGAGTGTCCACGAACAACAGACTCTTGTCGCCCCACGCGACTGGACCCCGGATCACGTCCGGGGTGACGGGCGGGGAGGGCAGGCGGTCCTATCGCGCAACGGGCTCCCGGTTGCGCCGGTAGGTGGACGGGTCGCTGTCCCTCATCACGCCTTCGTAGAGCGCCTTAAGCTGGGGATCGTCGGAGAGGCGCGTGCTGCCGCTGGTTGTCTGCTCGGCGCGCGGCTGAAGCTTCTTCCCGTCGACGATCGGGCCTACGGGGGCCAACAACGGGTCGTCGTCCGCCCGTCCCGATTCGGCCGTTGCCGGGCCGGACGCGGCGAGCAGCGAAAGCGTGAGTGCGGCAACGAACAAGATGCAAACGTGAACGAAAGGATGCCGCCGACGATTGATCATGTTCCACCCGTATCGATCATTAAACAGAAGCGCCCGGGCGCGGTTCCAAGTCGAACCGTGCCCAGGCGCTCATTTTATAAAGTCGGATGGGGTAGGGGGAGATTAGTTTCCTCGACCCGTCTTACTTCGACATGGCCTCGTCCCACCGGCAGGTGGCGTTCAGCTTTCGGTCGGCCTGCATCTTGGCCACTTGCTGCTGCTGGGGCGTCATGTCGCTCCAGGTCTCCTTGACCGCGTCCGCCGCATCCTTCTCGCCGTAAGCCTGGGCGTTGGAGAACCAGGCATAGGCGATGGGCGGGTTGGTCGGCGCGGCCGCGGCCACGGCGGCGCGGCGAAGCAATTGCACGCCGGAAACCGTGTCGCCCGAATAAATGCGGCCCAGCTTGTACATGGCGGGGGCATAACCTTGCATGGCCGACCGGCACAGGAACTCGACCGAACGGCGCGTGTCGTAGGCGCCGGTCTGGCCGTCGACCTCGCAGCACAGCGCGTCGCCCACCTTGAACTGGGCCACCTTGTCGCCTTTGTTCGCGGCGTCGATGTTGTCGTTGTACTGGCTCTTGGCCTTGGCGCCATGCACGGCTTCGCCCACGGCGGCGGCGCAGCCCGCGGTCAGCGCAGCGGCGGCGCACAAAAGCGCGATCTTCCACGTCACGTTTTTCATTCTGATTTCCCCCGGGGGTCCTATCGAAAACGGCCGTCTGGATAGTCGCTCACACGGCCGTCCAACAACCATGCAGAAGTATAACGCATTTGAAGTGCTCACGCTTCGCTTTAGGCAATGCTACGCAGTCCGGGTTGGCAACCATTCCTGGCATCTCCATGTTTTTAGTATGGGCGTTTTACGATGGGTCCTGCTGGCGGTCGCCATTGGAGCGATTTTGGCGCCGGGCGCGCATTTATTGGAATTGCCGAACAAGCTGGCGCTTGACGGGCATTTATGGCTCGCGGTGCAACAGACGCTTTATCGTGGTTGGGGGCCGTTCATTGGCGCGCCGACCGAGGTCGCGGGCTTGGCATTGTCGCTGAGCCTCGCGGTATGGCCGCGCACGCGGCGGAGATGGCCCTGGTTGCTGGCGGGCGCCGCCTATGCCGTGATGATCGGCGTGTTCTTCGTCTTCAACGCGCCCGTCAACGCGGCGGTTGCCGGCTGGACCTCGGCTACGCTTCCCGCGGATTGGGAGGAATACCGGCTGCAATGGGAAGCCGGCCATGCCCTGTCGGCGCTTCTATCGTTCGTGGCGCTGTTCGCCGTGCTGCGGGGCTGCTTCGCGGCGCGGCGCGTTCTGTGACCATGCGATTTGCGCGTAGTAGGGACGGAACAACGCGATAGCACGCTTGTTTGGCTTTCAAGGCGCGGGCTCGCACCGCGTCTTGGATCGTCAATCAATAGCCGAGCGAGGTTTCCGATGATGATGAAAGTGGCGGACGTGATGAGCCGTTCCGTGGAACTGGCCGATCCCAACCAGACCATATGCGATATCGCGACTGCGATGGCGCGGAAAAATCTGGGTTATTTTCCGGTCGGCGAGAAGGGACGCCTGGTCGGCGCCATCACCGACCGCGACATCGTCACGCGCTGCGTGGCGGCGGGCAAGGATGGCACCGCGCGCGTCCGCGACGTGATGACGAAGGACGTCAAGTATTGCTTCGACGACGAGGATTTGGACCACGTCGTGGCAAACATGGGCCAGAACAAGCTACGGCGGATGCCGGTCGTGGACCGGGACAAGCGTCTGGTCGGCGTCGTGGCCCTGGCCGACGCGGCGCAGGATTTCTCCATCGCCGATGCCGGCGCGGCCCTGTCGAAGGTGGCCAGCCCGGGCGGGCCGCACGCGGGCGACAAAAAGGGCCATTAAGGACGGCCACGATATGCCGGCACAGCCACGACCCTTCGAGGAAGGCCAGTTCATCTCCGTCCACCCAGCCGTATTCCGGGCCGGCGCGGCCATGGCGGCGGGGATGAGCGTGGCCGTCCTGCTCATCCTCGGCCGTGACGGTCAATTGGATTACCTGATCGGCATTGTCGCACTGTTTACGCTGGTGTCTCTCTCGCTGCCTTTCCTTCTGGCCCGCTTGGCGCAGATGGGCCGGCAAGCTGTCCCGTTCCTCCGGTGGCGACGGGGAGAACTGCAAATCCATACCGGCCGCATGCGGGCGTCCGAAGCCGCACTTTTGATCCTGATCGCGCCCATCGCCAGCGTGGTTGGATTGACCGTTCTGTGTCTGATCGCGCTTTTGGCATCGCGCGGCGTTTTCTAGCGGCGGTGTCCGCGGCACGAGGGCAAAATGCCGGCAAAGCATAAAACCCGGAGTGCCAAACGGAAGTGGTCGCGGAAGGTGACCGGGCACAGCGATGCCCTGACCTTGAAGAAGCGGGTCTTTGCCTCGCGCAGTCCGGCGCGGATTGCAGCATCGCTCAAGCGGTCGGCGGAACGCAGCCATCGGCGCAAGTCGAGCCCCTACCGGTCTGCCATGTCGATGCTGACTTTCTTTATCAACCGGGCCGGTAAGACGCTGTCCGACGAACGAAGGCGAATTCTGGAGCAGGCAAAACAGGAACTTCGGCACCAGTTCGGCCGTTCATAACGGCAGGGGCTAAACCGAGGGGAAACCCATGGTATTCCTGGCTTATGTCGCGCTTTTCATTTCCCTGGTACTGGGAATCGTCGGCTATGGCGGGGTGGTTCAGGAGCCCAGCAGCCTGATCCGGGGCATGTTCGTCGTGTTCTTC
>CADEGL010000044.1:0-6080 GCA_902826885.1 uncultured Alphaproteobacteria bacterium
GGATGTGCTCGCGGCCCTGGATGTCGGGGTTGGGCACCACGACCTGACGGTCGAAACGGCCGGGGCGCAACAGCGCCGGGTCCAGCACGTCCGGCCGATTGGTGGCCGCGATCAAGATGACGCCTTCGTTGGTCTCGAAACCGTCCATCTCGACCAGCAACTGGTTCAGCGTCTGTTCGCGCTCGTCGTTGCCGCCGCCCAGGCCCGCGCCGCGATGACGGCCGACCGCGTCGATTTCGTCGATGAAGATGATACAGGGTGCGTTTTTCTTGCCTTGCTCGAACATGTCGCGCACGCGGCTGGCGCCGACGCCGACGAACATCTCGACGAAGTCCGAGCCCGAAATGGTGAAGAACGGCACATTGGCCTCGCCCGCGATGGCGCGCGCGAGAAGCGTCTTACCGGTGCCCGGCGGACCGACCAGAAGCACGCCCTTCGGGATCTTGCCGCCCAGGCGCTGGAACTTCTGCGGGTCCTTGAGGAACTCGACGATCTCCTCGACCTCCTGCTTGGCCTCCTCGACGCCCGCGACGTCGTCGAAGGTCACGCGGCCGGTCTTTTCCGTCAAAAGCCGCGCGCGCGACTTGCCGAAGCCCATGGCCCGGCCGCCGCCCGATTGCATTTGGCGCATGAAGAAAATCCAGACGCCGATCAACAGCAGCATCGGGAACCAGGAGATCAGCACGGAGAGCAGCGGATGCATGCTCTCTTCGATCGGTTGCGCGGTGATGCGCACGCCCTTGGATTGCAGTTTGCTGACCAGGTTGGGATCGTTCGGCGCATAGGTGCCGAACGCCTTGCCGTCATTCAGTCGGCCGGAAATGTTGGCGCCCTGGATGGTGACTTCGGTGACGCGGCCGGCCTCGACCTCGTTCAGAAAGTCGGAAAACGCCAACTGGGACTGGGGACCGCGGCCGGAGTTGCCCTGGAAGAGGCTGAACAGCGCCACCAGGAGCAGCGCGATGATGATCCAGAGCGCGAAATTCTTGCCGAAATTGTTCACTTTGCCATCCGTTCCGCCGCTTCCGGGAGGCTCCGCCCATGCGGCCTCGTTCCCGGAACGCTCCAAGGCGTCCTATGAAAATAGTGCATCCGCGACATTAAACAACGGCAAACGGCGCGCCCATCAGGGACTCTACGGGCTTAAACTCGCACCGAATAAACGGCTCTTTACGGCCGGTTTTCCGCAGATATCTAGCGGGAGGGACGGCTACCAACCCCTTCCGGTCCCAGAGGGCGGGTAACGAAGGGTGAACGGCGGCCGGAAACGCCGAAAGGCACGCCTTGAGCGCCCGATCACGCGCGCCGGCGCCCACCGGGGCGACGAAAACATCCTTCCCCACGCGCGCTTCGACCTCAAAACGGCCGTCCCAGACGGCGCGGCCTCTAATAAGAGGTACCTTCCCTCCCGCCGCGTTGGCTTCCCGGCACACAAGAAGCGATTCCCGCCAGGGCAATACACGGCACCCGGCCAGGGTCCGCCCTTGCGCATCCGGCCGCGAAAGCTCGCCGAGCAAGCGCTCCAAATTCTCCAATCGCGGAGGATAGGCAGCCCCGCTTACGGTCCTGAGAACGCGCGCCAGAACGCGCAAGGCGATCTCCGGCGGCGGGGCGCGGAGCTTTTCACGATCCAGCAGGCAAAAGCCGGCCGGATGAAGCATGACGGTCTCCGCGAGTGTGTCGGCGACGGCCGTTTCGAGCGCCGCACGCGCGCGGGCCAAGCGGCCCGCCGTGCGTGCCAGCCGAGGGCCGGTCAGTCCCTCTTCCGACAACGCGGGAAGCAATTGACGCATCCGCACCCGTGCATGATCGCGATCACGATTGGTCGGATCGTCGATCCACCCCTGCCCGGCGCGACGCAACGAACCCTCCAGCCGGGCGCGCGGCACGCCCAGCAGCGGCCGCAGCATTCGGACAGAGGGAAGCTCGTGCATCGGCGCCATCGCAGCCAGACCGTCCACGCCGCTGCCGCGCGCGAGGCGCAGCAGATACGTCTCTGCCTGATCGTCGGCGTGGTGGGCGAGCAGCAAATGAAGAACGCCGTGACGCGCGCACCAGCCGGAAAGAAGCGCATAGCGTGCCGCGCGCGCGGCGGCCTGAACATTGGCCACGGGTTTTGCCCCGCGCCACGCGATGATCCGATGTTCGATACCGCGCGCGCGGAGCCAACGCCCAACGCGGCGCGCTTCCGCCGCCGCCTCCGGCCGCAAACCATGGTCGACCGTAAGCGCGGTCAGACGGCCGCCGCGTTTGCGCGCCCACGAAGCGGCGAACAACGTCAGGGCCAGACTGTCGGCGCCGCCCGAAACCGCCACGGCCAAGCGCGGATGCTTCTCGAACGGCCCCAGCCGTTCGATGGCGCGCGCGAATTCCCGATGCGTGAGAGGTTCGGCCGTCACCCGCGAGGCTCCGGCCGATCGGAAATCACTTACAGCCGAGACGGATGCTTTCCGCCTGGACGCTCTGCTTGGTGGCCACAGGCGCCGTCGGGTATTGGGTCTGGAACTGCTTGAAGGCGGTGCAGGCCTCGTCCTTCTTGTTGAGCTGGGCCAGCGACACGCCAAGCTTCTGCAAGCTCTCAGGCGCCTTCGAGCCGTCGGGGAACTTCTCGTAGCTCTGGGCGAACGAGACGGCCGATTTCGTATAGTCCTTGTTCACGAAATACATCTGGCCGAGCCAGAACAGCGCATTCCCCGTGAGCGGGTGGTTCGGATGGGCGTCGGCAAACGCGCGCATGGCCTTCTCGCCTTGGGCGTAGTCGTTCTGCTTTAGGAAATCGAAGGCGAATTTGAACTGCTCGTCCGGTGTGCCGGGCGGCAAAAGCATGGGCGCGGACGACGCGCCCTGCGCC
Organism: uncultured Alphaproteobacteria bacterium; assembly: GCA_902826885.1. Classification (GTDB taxonomy): domain Bacteria; phylum Pseudomonadota; class Alphaproteobacteria; order CADEGL01; family CADEGL01; genus CADEGL01. Next base: position 2,852 of record CADEGL010000044.1, read on the forward strand.
GCGCTGGCCTGCTGCGAGCCTGGCGCCGGCATGGGCGCAATCGGCTTGGTACCGGGCGGAACGCCGGCAGCCGCGCCAGCCGTAGCACCCGCGGGCGCTTTACCCTCCGTCGCGCCGCGCTGGCCGTCCTCGATCGCCTTCAGACGAAACTCCGCGTCGCTGAACTTCTTGTCCATGGTCTTGTCGATTTGGTTCAGCTTGAGACCGAGTTCCTCGATCCGTCCGTTCATCTCGCGCATCTGCGATTCGATGGCGGAGATACGCATCTCCATCTGCACCAGCGCCGCCGACCCTCCGCTCGTGCTGGGAGCGGCCGAGGGCGCTGCGGCGGACGGGCCGGCACGGCCCATCTGCTGTTGCAGGATCTGCATGTCACGCTCAAGCCGGTCCAGGCGGGCCGAGTCGCTTTGCGCGACGGCCGAGCCCGAAAACAGGACGGAAGCCACGGCCGCCAACGCGCCCACGAACGCATGAGTCTGCCGCATTCTTTGTCCTCTTTGCCTGATACAGGGTCCGAGCATTCGCGAAGACGCGAAAGCCCGAACGAACGTGACGTTCATTTTAGACAAAACTAAGGCGCCTGCCCAACGCCCCGGCTCTCGGCCGGAGGCGGGCAGGCGCCCCGAAGAAAGTCCGACGAAGTGTCGGGCAGATCAGTTCACGCGGGCGAAGCCATTACGATTCTTGGCGTACGCCTCTTCGGTCGAACCCTGCACCCACGGCTTGTCCTTGCCGTAGCTGATCGTCGTCAGACGATTGGGGTTCACGCCGCGCGCGAGAAGATAGTTCTTCACCGCGTTCGCGCGACGCTCACCCAGCGCCAGGTTGTACTCACGCGTGCCGCGCTCGTCGCAATTGCCTTCGATCGTGAGCGTCACGTTCGGATACTTCGCGAGCCAAGCAGCCCAACCATCGAGCGTTCCGGCCGCATCCGTGCGGACGTCCGACTTGTCGTAGTCGAAGAACACGCGATCGCCGTACTGCTTCGCCAGGTCTTCCTGCGAGCCAGGGCGCGGGCCAGCCGGCATCGGCGGCGGCGGAGCCGGCGCGGGCGCGGGCGGCGCGGCGGTGGACTGGCCGGAGCCGGCCACGGTGGCCTTGGTCTCGGGCGAGCTTTCGCAGGCGGTCAACATGACCACGGCGGCGCATGCGATGAGGACTGTTTTGAAACGCATCTTTTATCTTCCTCTCAAGGAACGGGTCCGCTTACTGACGCGAAGCAGGCGAAGACGCGGCAAGGAGAAACGCCGAGACGCACGCAAAGTTCCGCTGCTCCTGAAAGAAGCGGTTTCGCCGGGACTATACGAATCGGCACTTACGGAATCAAGGGCGACCATGCCGGATCAGAGCCATCCATGGGGGTAACTACCTCTCTTTCGTTGTGGCCGGTGATGTCGATCGAGTACAGCCGTGCCACGCCGCCACGCCCCTGTTTGTCTTGGGGAGTCTGGCGGTAATACATGAGAACCCGCCCGTTCGGAGCCCAGGTCGGCCCTTCGACCAAGAAAGCGCTGGTCAGCATGCGCTCGTCGGACCCGTCGGGCCGCATGATCCCGATATAGAACTGGCCCTGATGCATCTTGGTAAACGCGATGTAATCGCCACGCGGCGACCAGACCGGGGTCGCGTAGCGGCCGGGGCCGTTGCTCAAGCGGCGCACGCCCGAACCATCGGCATTCATGATGTAGAGCTGCTGGCTGCCGCCCCGGTCGGAATTGAAGACGACCTGGTTACCGTCCGGCGAATAGGACGGCGAGGTATCAATCGCCAGATCATTGGTCAGGCGCGTCACTTTCCGCGTGCGCAAATCCATCGTGTAGATTTCGGAATTGCCGTCTTGCGCCATGCTCATGATGATTTTCTGCCCGTCGGGCGAGAAGCGCGGCGCGAAGGTCATGCCGGGGAAATCGCCCAGCACCTCCTGCTTACCTGTATCGATACTAAGTAAATATACTCTAGGCCGATCGCCCACGATGGCGAAGTAGGTGATCTCCTGCAGGGTCGGCGAGAAACGCGGCGTCAAGGTCAGGTGCCGCCCATCGGTCAAGAAACGATGATTGGCGCCGTCCTGATCCATGATGGCCAGACGCTTGGTCCGTCGCGTGGACGGCCCTTGCTCCGAAATATAAACGACGCGTGTGTCGAAATAGCCGTCCTCGCCCGTCAAACGCTTGTAGATGGCATCCGAAATCTTGTGCGCGAGACGGCGCCAATGCATCGGCGCCGTGGAATATGCGAGGCCGACAAGCTGCTGGCCGGCGAACACGTCCCACAGGCGAAACTCGACGCGAAGTTGCCCGTCGCCCTGCATCTGGGCCGTGCCCGTGACCAACGCGTTGGCGTTGATGACGCGCCAGTCGGGGAAATTCGGCATCACGCGCAGCGAGGCCGCGTTCTGGATGAAGGCACGCTGGTCGATGGGCTTGAACAGGCCCGAGCGCTCCAGGTCCGCGGCGATGACACCCGTCACATCCTTGCCCATCTGAACTTCCTGCGGGTTGTCGCCCGCGAAATCCGTGATCGCGATCGGCATCGGAGCCCGGAAGCCCTCGGTGATATCAACGCGCAGATCCGCGCGCGCGGGCAACGCGGTCCACGAGATGCCGACCACGGCGAGAAACAGGGTGCGGAGGATCGATCGGGTCATGATCACACAAGGTCCTTCGGGTTGAACGTCAACGTCATGTCGCGCCAAATCTCATAGCTATCCGGCGGCAGCTTCAGCGGATTGCATCGTGGATTGAGCACGGCGCGCATCGCGCTTTCGGCCAGGGTTCGGTAGAACGGATCGCTGCCCATCCGGCCAGGGTCGCGCGGCTCGACGCGCTGCACTGCGCCGTCGGGACCAAGCTGCATGCGGATCTCGACCACCATGTTCTGGATGTCCTTCGCCCCCGCGGGAACATTCCAGCATTGCTTGATCTGTTGCCGCACCAGATCGCCGAGCTGCGCTTCGCGGCGTGTCCGGTCCAGATTGGAAACGGTGGCATTCGGCGTCGGTGGCGTTTGCGTCTCCGTTTTGGGCGTGGGCTTGTCGTTCGTCTTCTTCTGATCCTGATCCAGTTTTTCGACCGTCTTCAGGACCGACGCCATGAGGTTCTTGTTCTGGGTCGGCGGCTCAGGCTTTTCCTTAACGACCGGACGCACTTGAGGTTCCGGCGGCTGGGGCTGCGCGGTCTCCTTCGGCGGCTCGGGCTTGGGCGGCTGCGGCTTGGGCAGCGGCACGGCG
>CADEGL010000044.1:6180-21807 GCA_902826885.1 uncultured Alphaproteobacteria bacterium
GGTCTCCTTCGGCGGCTCGGGCTTGGGCGGCTGCGGCTTGGGCAGCGGCACGGCGTCGGGCTGCTGCTCGACTTTCGGCGCAGGCGGTGTCGGCGGCGATGGCGTAGGCGGCGTCGGGGCAGGCGGCTCCGGCTTGGCCTCCTTGGGCGGCTCGGGCGCGGGGTCCGGTTTCGGGTCCGGCTTGGGCTCGGACTTCGACTGCGGCAAGGACGCCACGATCTCGACCGGCATGATCGGCTCGGGCATCTCTCGGTCGAAATCCAAAAGCGGCCAGATCACCGCGGCAAAGAAAACAATGCCGAGGTGGAGCCCCGCCGAGTAATAGGCGGCTCTGCGCATGCTACGGAGACTTCTTCGGCCTCTGCGACGCCGTCCCCTGCGGCATCTCGGCGATGAGCGCGACCTTGCTGAAGCCCGCGGACGACAACGTCCCCATCACTTCCATCACGCGCCCGTAATCGACGCCCTTGTCGCCACGCACGAAGACGCGGGTGTCATGCTTGTTCGCCGTGATCGCCTCCAGCTTGGGTGTCAAGGATTCCAGCGCGATCTCGGTCTCCTGCAGGAACACCTTGCCGTCGCCTTTGATGGAAACCACCAGTGGCTCGCCCGGTTCGGTGATCGGCTTGGCATCCGTCTTGGGCAGATCGACGGGCACGCCGACCGTCAGCAACGGCGCCGTGATCATGAAGATCACCAGCAGCACGAGCATCACGTCGACCAAGGGCGTGACGTTGATCTCGTGCGACGGCGCGTAACGTCCGCGGATGCCGCTTTTGGCGCTCCCTCCGCCGAGCTTGGCTCCCATATTCAGCTCCGCTCCTCGAGCTGGCGCGACAACACCGCGCTGAACTCGCCCGCGAAGGCCTCGAGCCGCGCCGTATAGCGAATCAAATCACCCGAGATCTTGTTGTAGGCCACGACCGCGGGAATGGCCGCGACTAGGCCGAGTGCAGTCGCGAACAGCGCCTCGGCGATGCCGGGCGCGACGACCGCGAGGCTAGTGTTCTTCGACACGGCGATGGCCTGGAAGCTGTTCATGATGCCCCAGACGGTGCCGAACAGGCCGATGAAGGGCGCGGTCGAGCCGACCGAGGCCAAGAACGTCATGTAACGCTCGAGCCGCTCCATCTCGCGCGTCACGGTAATCATCATGACACGCTCGATACGCTCCTTTAGGAGTTGCTTGGCCGCATCATCACGTGCGCGTCCCTTGGCCTGGGCCCTGCGCCACTCCGCCATCGCGGCGGAGAACACCGCCGTCATGGGGTCCTGCGGCCTCTGCCCGATATGATCATAGAGCTGGTCGAGCGATCCGCCGGACCAGAACGATTCTTCGAACTGCGTGGTGCGCTGGTTGATGCGGCGGATGCGCGTCAGCTTTTCGAAGATGATCGTCCAGCACCAGAACGACGCGGCCAAAAGGCCGATCATCACCAGCTTTACGATGACGTCGGCACGAAGGAACAGATGCCAGAACGACATGTCGTATGCGCCGACCGATCCGGCCAGCGCTGTGGCATCGATTGCGGTTTGTTGCATGGTTTCTTGCTCGCGTGTGGCGTTAAGGGTTGGAACGGAATGCCGCGAGGATCGCGGCGGGAATACGGACCGGGCGTCCCGCCCGGTTAATGCAGGCGAGGCGGACCTTGAGGCGGGTCAGCACGGCGTCCTCGCGCGTGATGTCCTGATCCGCCTCCAGCGTGGCGCCGCCGACATGGGTCACGCGGGTACGGACTTCGAGCGCGTCATCGAGGCGCGCGGGCAAAAGATAATCCGCGCTGCAAGCGCGCACCGCGAAGGCCACGCCGTCCTCGGCGTCCAGCTGGCGGTGGTCGAAGCCGCGCGCGCGCAGCATCTCGGTTCGCGCCCGCTCGGCGAATTTGAGGTAGTTCGCATAATAGACAATGCCGGCCGCATCCGTGTCCTCGTAATAGACGCGGAATGGAAAGACGTGTTCCGGCACCGGCTTGGCGATTTTGGCGGCACTAGGCATCGCTCGCCTCCTCGCGCCCGGCCAGAAGGTCAAGTTGCGCGCCTTCGCGCTTCGGCACCGCGAGGCCCAGATAGCGGTAGCCCTGGTCCGACAGCATGCGGCCGCGCGGAGTGCGCTGGATCAGGCCTTGCTGGATCAAGAACGGCTCGATCACCTCTTCAATCACGTCGCGCTGGTCCGACAGCGCCGCCGACAGAGTCTCCACGCCGACCGGACCGCCGCCGTAGTGTTGGGCAATGCAGCCGAGATAGCGCCGGTCCATCGTGTCGAGCCCGCGCGCGTCCACGTCCATGCGCATGAGCGCGGCATCGGCCACCTTGCGGTCGATGCGCGCGGCGCCATCCACGGCCGCGAAATCGCGCACGCGGCGCATGAGCCGCCCGGCGATACGCGGCGTACCGCGCGAGCGGCGCGCGACCTCGTCGGCGCCGTCGTCGGTCATCGCGACGCCCAGGATCTTGGCGCCGCGCAGGACGATGCTCTGCAACTCGCTCGTATCATAAAACTCAAGGCGCAGAGGAATACCGAAACGCTCGCGCAAAGGCGTGGTGACCAAGCCCGTGCGCGTCGTGGCGCCCACCAGCGTGAAGGGCGGCAGGTCGATACGGATCGAGCGCGCGCCGGGCCCCTCGCCGATCATCAGGTCGAGCTGGAAATCCTCCATCGCGGGATAGAGCACCTCCTCGATGGCGGGATTGAGGCGGTGAATCTCGTCGATGAACAGTACGTCGCGCGGCTCCAGCGCGGTCAGAAGCGCGGCCAAATCGCCGGCACGGGCGATGACAGGCCCCGAGGTGGCACGGAAATTGACGCCCAACTCGCGCGCGACGATCTGGGCCAAGGTCGTCTTTCCCAGGCCCGGCGGTCCATGGAACAGGACGTGGTCGAGCGCCTGTTTGCGGTTGCGCGCCGCGGCGATGAAGACGGCGAGATTTTCGCGCGCCTGCTTTTGGCCGACGAATTCCTTCAGGGTCTGCGGCCGCAACGTGGGATCGCTCGCATCATCCTTGTCGGCGCGGCGCTGGAAATCGGGACTGACCACGCGTTCCGCCGTCACGACGACAATTCCTTCAGTCCTGCGCGCACCAACGCCTCGACCTTCGCACCCGAACCGAGCTTCGCGGAGGCGCGCGCGACCGCGCCGAACGCCTCGGTGCGGCCATAGCCGAGATTGACCAGGGCGGAAACGGCATCGCCCGTTCCCGCCGTTTCGTCGCCGCGCGCGGGCGCGCCGGCCGCCGCCGCGACGGAAGGTGCAGGCGCCAGGTCGGCGATACGATCCTTCAATTCGTTGACCAGGCGCATGGCCAGCTTCGGCCCGACGCCATCGGCGCGCGACACCATGGCTTTGTCCTGCGCGGCGATGGCCTGGGCGATCTCGTCGGGCGACAGGATCGAAAGGATCGACAGCGCGACCTTGGCACCCACGCCCTGCACCGTCGTCAGCAAGCGGTACCAGTCGCGCTCCAGACGGTCGGAAAATCCGTAAAGGACGATGCGATCCTCGCGCACGGTGGTTTCCACCAGCACGCTGGCACTGCCGCCGCTCGGCGGCAGCTTGTCGAGCGTGCGGCGCGAACAGAAGACCTGATAACCTACGCCGTTCACATCGACGACGGCGGAATCCTCCGCGACCGAGTCGATGACGCCCGTGAGCTTGGAGATCACGGCCGGGCCCCCGCGGCCGCCAGCGCAGTCTGCCGGCGACCGGGCGCCGAGCGGTGATGAGCGTGACAGATGGCGACGGCCAGCGCATCCGCGGCGTCCGCGCTGTCGATCTTGCAGCCGGGGAGTAGCGTGCGGACCATGAGCTGGATCTGCGTCTTTTCGGCGTGGCCCGCGCCGACGACGGATTTCTTGACCTGGTTCGCCGCGTATTCCGCGACACTCAGCCCCAACCGCGCGGGCGTCAACATCACGACGCCGCGCGCCATGCCAAGCTTGAGGGTCGATTCCGGGTTTTTGTTGACGAACACGGCTTCGACCGCGGCCTCGTCCGGCGCGTGCTCGGCGATCACCGCGGCCAACGCGTCGTGCAATGCGCTCAGGCGCTCGCCCATCGGGCAATCGTCCGCCGGCACGATCGTGCCGTTGGCGACATGCGACAGGCGCAAACCCTCCACCCGGATGATGCCCCATCCGGTCCGCCTAAGACCGGGATCGAGTCCCAAGAGTTTCACCACTGCGCGGCCATCAGGCTCAGGCCCTCTCCTTCAGGAGAATTTCTTCCGGCACGTCGAGATTGGCGAAGACATGTTGCACGTCGTCGAGCTCGTCGAGCGTCTCGATTAGGCTCAAGACTTCCTCGGCCGTATCGCCCGCGACCGAGACGTCGATGCTCGGGCGCCAAACGAAACCGGCCGACTTGGGGGCGCCCAACTTCTTATCCAGCGTGTCGCGCACGTCGTTGAAGGAATCGACCGCGCAGATCACCTCATGCCCGTCAGCGGAGGACTGCACGTCGTCGGCGCCGGCCTCGACCGCCGCTTCGAACACAGCGTCCGAAGCACCCGCCTCGGGCGGAAAGAACAGGCTTCCGACACGCTGGAACATGTGGCTGACGCTACCCGTCTCGCCCAGGTTGCCACCGTGCTTGGTGAAGGCGGAGCGCACCTCGCCAGCCGTCCGGTTTCGGTTGTCGGTCAGCGCCTCGACGATCAGCGCGACGCCGCCCGGCGCGTAGCCCTCATAACGCACTTCCTGGTAGGCGCTTTCCTCGTTGCCCGCCGCGCGCTTGATCGCACGCTCGATACTGTCCTTGGGCATGTTCGCCGCGCGGGCGTTCAACACGGCCAGGCGCAAGCGCGGATTCTTGTCGGGATCGGGCAGGCCGGAACGGGCCGCCACGATCACTTCACGCGCGAGTTTGGAGAAAAGACGCGACCGCTTGGCGTCCTGGGCGCCTTTGCGGTGCATGATGTTCTTGAATTGGGAATGACCTGCCATCGTCCAACGTCAGCTAAAAACTGGCTAAAACCTGTAGCCTGAAAGAATTTCTATACCATATGTGGTGTTTTCGCGCCTAGCGGCGCGCAGGGCGCGTCTGCCAGAAACTGCCGGGCCAATATGGCAGGAATACGGCTCGTAACCCGTGTTTTACGTGCCGAAGCCGTCTCAAGCGGGCATTGCAGGCTCCAAAATGCCCCCAAGGCGCAGGGGCGAGACCCGCTTGGCCCGGCCGGTGGCGTCGTCCGTCTCGACCACCACACCGCACAGCGTGGCCTCGCCATCGGCTGGCGCCAGACGCTCGGTCGGCAGCTTGCGGGTGAAGCGGTAGACCGACCCCTCGTGCTGCATACCGATAACGGAATGATAGTCGCCGCACATGCCGAGGTCGGTCAGATAGCCCGTACCCTTGGGCAGGATGCGAGCGTCCGCGGTCGGCACATGGGTGTGGGTACCTACGACCAGGGAGACGCGGCCGTCGCAATGATAGGCCATGGCCTGCTTCTCGCTGGACGCTTCGCCGTGGAGGTCCAGCAGGATGGCGTTGGCCGTGCGCCCAAGCTGATGGCCTGTCAGCATCGTGTCGATGCAGGCGAAGGGATCGTCCAACGGGTCCATGAACAGGCGCAACATGACGTGCAGCACCACGACGGTGCGGCCGTCCAGCAGCTTGTAGACGCCCATGCCGCGCCCTGGAGTGCCCTTGGGGAAGTTCTGCGGCCGCAACAAGCGCGGATCGCCGTCGATGTAGGGAATGATCTCGCGCTGATCCCAGACATGGTTTCCTGTCGTGATGACGTCCACGCCCGCGCCGTAAATGCTCTGGCAAATCTTGCCTGTGATACCAAAGCCGCCCGCGGCGTTCTCGCCGTTGGCGACGACGAAATCGAGGCCCAGCTTCTTGCGCAATTCCGGCACCTGCTCGACGACGGCATCGCGCCCGCTTCGTCCCACGATGTCGCCGAGAAACAGAATCTTCATGCCTTGGCTCCGATTCGGATCGCTTCGCCCTCGGTGACCACCCAGTCGAGCGGCTGATCGTGGGCCTCGCGCGGCACCCGCGCGACCTCTTGCCCGGCATAGGCGATCCCGACCGCCAGCACCGGACCCGCCGCGCGCAAGCCCGCGAGCGTCATGTCGTAATACCCCGCCCCATGCCCCAAGCGGAACCCTTCCCGATCGAACGCGAGAAGTGGCACCAGAAGAAGCGACGGTGTTAGTACGGCGGCATCCGGTCCGGGCGCTGGGATGCCGAGGGAACCTGGCACCATCGCATCGCCTTTACGCCAGGCGCGAAACAACAACGGCTTGCCGCGCCCTTGCACCACGGGCAGGCCAAGCGGGTGTCCCCGCGCGGCGAGATCGGCCATCAGCGCGCGCGGGTCCATCTCGCCTTCCATCGGCCAGTATCCCGACGCGACCGCGTTCGCGGCGGGTGTGATGGCGCGGCGGAAATTCTCGCCCAATCGCTCTCCTGCCCCGCGCCCCGCGGCCGCGTGGGCGGCACGCTGCGCCGTGCGCGCCACCGCGCGCAGCGTGCGCTTGGCATCGGTCATGGCGGTATCAGGCGGCATGGGACTCTCGGGAAGAAAAGTAGGCGGAGCCAGATCGACCGTTGGCGAGTCATGTCCACTGGAGCCTGCGTAAGCAGGTGGGTGCCATGTACCGAGGCCAGAGCCCCGGCAGAGACAGCTCCCTAGTGGTTTACATTGGCCCCCGGGACGACGATTGCCTAACGCGCCGCCCAGCACCGCCCAATGGGAATCTAGGCGTGCTCCAGCCGCGCGGCAATGTCCTCTATGCGCGCGGCGACGCCTTCCAGCGCCGAAGCCGCGCGTGTATCGGCCTTCGATGCGGCGGAACGTGCGTCGTCCGAGGTCTTGCGGGTTTCGTCGAGCTGCCGCGTGACCTCGGACAATTCGTCCGCGATCAGGAGGCTGACCATGACCAGAAGGCGCATGTCGCCGATCTGCCCCATGGCGGCGACCAGCTCGGACACACGGCGGTCGATATACCCGGCCAACTGGCGCAGATGGTCTTCCTGACCGTCATCGCAGGCAATCTGGTAGGCGCGGCCGTTGATGGTGACGCTGACTTGCGCCATCTCAGCCCTCTAACAGCCGCGTGATGCGGCCAATCGTCTCGTCCAGCCTCAGGCTCACGGCATGGTTCGCCTCGGCAAGGGACGTCGCGCGCGCTTCCGCGGCATCGGCCGCGGCCCGGCTCTTGTCGGCGGCCGCTTGGCTTTGGGCGACCGCGGCTTGGCTTTGAGCGGCGGCATCACGCCCCTCGGCGGCGGCGGTCTCCACGCGGGCGACGCGCGCCGCAACCGCGCTTTCCAAACGGTCGAGAGATTTTTCCAGGCGCTGCGAAGCGCTGTCGAAACTTGTCATCGGTTGTGCGATGTGGCGAAACGGTGCTACTGCGACCATACGACGGCACATGAGGGAGGTCAACGAACGCCTTGCGCCCCAGGGATTTTTTGCCTCGCGGACGATCATGGAACGGCATGCATCGAGAGGGTGCCGGAATCCCCTCGGACAAACCATGAACCTGATTGACGAGACCCCGGCGGCACAGCATGTTGCGCCCATCCGTTTCGGCTCGTTCATCGGGCCATCCATCCCGAACAGGGGCACGCCGCGCGCAACGCCCGGCCCGCCCACAGGCTCCAATGACCGCCGCACGGCAGACCGAAAAATCCCCGACTGACAGACCGTTAGACCCCGCTCGCCGTGCCATGGCGACCGCGATTCGCGCCCTGTCCATGGATGCGGTCGAGGCCGCCAAATCCGGCCACCCCGGCATGCCGATGGGGATGGCCGACGTGGCCACGGTGCTGTTCGCCGATTTCCTGAAATTCGACCCCGCCGCGCCGTCCTGGCCCGATCGCGACCGTTTCGTCCTTTCCGCCGGCCATGGCTCGATGCTGCTCTATTCGCTGCTGCATCTGACCGGCTATGCCGACATGACGGTCGACGAGCTGAAGCGCTTCCGTCAGCTCGGCAGCCGCACGGCAGGCCACCCCGAATACGGCCACGCCGCCGGCATCGAGACCACGACCGGTCCCTTGGGCCAGGGCTTGGCGAACGCAGTCGGCATGGCGCTGGCCGAAGCCATGCTACGCGCGCGCTTCGGGCGTGAGGTGGTGGACCACCACACCTACGTCATCGCGGGCGACGGCTGCCTGATGGAGGGCATCAGCCACGAAGCCATCTCGCTGGCCGGCCATCTGCGCCTTGGCCGCCTGATCGTCCTGTTCGACGACAACGGCATCACCATCGACGGCAAGACCAGCATCTCCGTTTCCGACGACCAGGCCGCGCGCTTTCGCGCCAGCGGTTGGGACGTCCAATCGGTCGACGGCCATGACCAGGGCGCCGTCCGCGCCGCGATCGAGAAGGCGCGCGCGACCGGGACGCCCTCGCTGATCGCCTGCCGCACCACCATCGCCTACGGTGCCCCGACCAAGGCCGGCAGTGAGGCTTCGCACGGCAGCCCGCTGGGTGCGCAGGAGATCGCCGGAGCGCGCGAGAAGCTCGGTTGGAGCCATGCTCCGTTCGAAATTCCCGCCGACGTCGTCAAGGCATGGCGCGCCACCGCGAGTCGCGGTCAGGCCGCGCGCAAGGAATGGGACGCCAAGCTGGCAGCCCTGCCCGCGGACAAGCGCAAGACATTCGATCGCGTCATGGCGGGCAAACTGCCCAGCGGCTGGGAAACGGCGGTCGAGGCGTTGAAGCAAAAGGTTTCGGCCGAGAAGCCCAAGCTGGCCACCCGCCAGAGCTCGGGCAACGCGCTGGAAGTGCTGACCCAGGCCGTGCCGGAACTGGTCGGCGGCTCCGCCGACCTCACCGGCTCGAACAACACGAAAGCCAAGGCGCAGACCTTCGTCACGGCATCCGACTTCTCCGGAAGCTACATCGGCTACGGCGTGCGTGAGCATGCGATGGGCGCGGCCATGAACGGGATCGCCCTGCACAAGGGCCTGATTCCCTACGGCGGCACGTTCCTGGTCTTCACCGACTATGCCCGCCCCGCGATCCGTCTCTCCGCCCTCATGGGCCTGCGCGTCGTCTATGTGATGACCCACGACTCCATCGGCCTGGGCGAGGACGGCCCGACCCATCAGCCGGTCGAGCACATGGCGGCGCTGCGCGCTATCCCGAATCTGCTCGTCTTCCGCCCCGCGGACGGTGTCGAGACCGCCGAATGCTGGGCGGTGGCGCTCGAGAACGCGAATCGCCCTTCTGTCCTGGCACTGACGCGCCAGGCGGTGCCCACGGTCCGCACCGAGCACCAGCGCGAAAACCTCTCCGCGCGCGGCGCATACGAATTGATGCCCGCGACCGGCAAAGCCAAGGTCTCCCTGTTCGCGACCGGCTCCGAAGTGCACCTCGCTCTCGAGGCGCGCGCGCAGCTGGAAAAAGACGACATCCCCGCCCGTGTCGTTTCCGTGCCCAGCATGGAACTGTTCGCGGCGCAGCCCGCGGACTACCGCGCCGCCGTGCTCGGCGACACCGAGGCGCGCGTGGCGATCGAAGCCGGCGTGCGCCAGAGCTGGGACGGCATCATCGGCGCCAAAGGCGCTTTCATCGGCATGACAAGTTTCGGCGCCTCGGCGCCGGCGGGCGAGTTGTACAAGCATTTCGGCATCACGGCCGAGGCGGTGGTCAACGCCGCCCGGAAGCTGGTCTAGCAAGGACCAGGGGCTCTTAAAGAACGGAGGGAAGAATGGCTGTTCGGGTTGCGATCAATGGCTTCGGCCGCATCGGGCGTTTGACGATGCGCGCGGCATTCGAGGCTGACCGGAAGGATCTGGAGGTTGTCGCGATCAACGACCTCGGCCCGGTCGAGGCCAACACCTATCTGCTCAAGTACGATTCGGTGCACGGCCCCTTCCCCGGCAAGGTCCGCGCCAGCGGCAATTCCGGCATGGTCGTCGGCAACCGCCTGGTCAAGGTTCTGTCTGAGCGCGATCCGGGCAAGCTGCCTTGGGGCGATCTGGGCGTGGACGTGGTGCTGGAATGCACCGGCCGCTTCACGAAGAAGGAGCAGGCCATCAAGCACATCGAAGCGGGCGCGAAGCGCGTCCTCATCTCGGCGCCGGCCACCAACGTCGACCTCACGGTCGTCTACGGCGTCAACCACGACAAGCTGACCAAGAAGCATACCGTGGTGTCGAACGCCTCGTGCACGACGAACTGCCTGGCGCCGGTGGCCTCGGTACTGCACAAGGTGATCGGCATCGAACGCGGCTACATGACCACGATCCACGCCTACACGGGCGACCAGCGTCTCGTCGACACGATGCACAGCGACATGCGCCGCAGCCGCGCGGCGGCCGTATCGATGATCCCGACCTCGACGGGCGCCGCGCGCGCGGTCTCGCTCGTCCTGCCGGCGTTGAAGGGTAAGCTGGACGGCACCGCCATCCGCGTGCCCACGGCCAACGTCTCGATGATCGACTTCACCTTCACCTCCAAGCGGAAGACCACGCCGCAGGAGATCAACAACGCGATGGTGAAGGCCTCCAAGGGCATGATGGAAGGGATCCTGGCCGTCACCGACGAGCAGCTCGTCTCCATCGACTTCAACCACAACCCGGCCAGCGCCACCTTCGATCTGACCCAGACGCAGGTCATCGAGGAGCGTTTCTGCCGCATCCTGGCCTGGTACGACAACGAATGGGGTTTCTCCAACCGCATGTGCGACACCGCGCTGCGGATGGGCAAGCTGAAGTAAGCCAGAAGAAACATCCGAAGAAGAAAGGGCGGACCCTCGGGTCCGCCCTTTCTGCTTCAGGCCGCCGAGGCGCCCCGCGCGCGCGGCGCCAAGGGAGCGCCCGCCTCCCATCGCGGCGCGGGCGAGAACAGGCCCGAGAGAAAGTCCACGAAGGCGCGCACCTTGGGCGAAAGATGCCGGCTGGGCGGATACATGGCGTAGATCGGCGGCGCGGGCGCCGCATAGTCGTTTAACACCGCCTGCAGCCGGCCGACGCGCAAATCCTCGCCCACGAACCAGGTGGGCATCATGGCCACGCCCAGCCCGTCCAGCGCCGCGTAACGGATCGTCGAGACATTGTTGACCCGCATGCGGCCGGAGACGTGGACGGCCTGCTCGACACCGTCCGCGCCGGTCAGCCGCCAATGCTCGCCCGCGGCCAGGTAGCTGTAGAGCAGACAATCATGCTGCATCAGATCTCGCGGCTCCTTAGGCACGCCGCGTTCGGACCAATAAGCGGGTGAGGCCACGATGGCGCGCCGGGAACTGGCCAGCTTGCGCGCGATCAGGCTCGAATCCTTCAACTCGGCGATGCGCACCAACACGTCCACCGCCTCGGCCATGGGGTCTATGAACTGGTCGGTCATCTCCACATCCAAGGTGATGTCGGGATACTGGCGCATGAACGCACCCAGCGCGGGCGCGATATGCAGACGGCCGAACACCGCCGGCATGTTGACGCGCAACGGACCGCGCGGCGTGGCGTTCAGGCTGGTGACGGCCTCGCTCGCCTCCTCGACATCCGCCAGGATGCGGCGGCACCGCTCCAAATAGCCGCGCCCCACGTCCGTCAGCGCGATCTTCCGCGTGGTGCGGTTGAACAGCTGTGCGCCAAGCTGGTCCTCCAGAGCCGAAATCTGGCGGCTAATGGCCGAGGGCGTGAGCCCCAGTAAACGCGCCGCGCCCGAGAGGCTGCCGGCCTCCGCCACCTTCACAAACACCCGCATGCCTTCAAATGTGACCATAGCGACAACCCTATTTGTGCAAAAATATTATAAATTATATTCAATTTTTTAGCATTTTCAAAAAATTAGCAAAACCAATAATCCAACTACGCTGCATTGCAGCGCAATCATTGCACCGCAACATCGAGGTGTGCCGTGAGTCGGCCCCCCAAGCCCCCGCAAGCCTACAACGAAATCCTGGTCACGTTTCCTCCGCGCAGACCGGCACCCTTGCCCCAGGGCGGAAAGTGGCCCGGTCCTGTCCCGCTCGTCCGTGACCATCTGGACGCGATCATGGCCGAGGCGCGCGAGGATCGCGCCCGTGCCGTGCGCGAAGCCGCTTTGTCTCTTATCCATGCTGCGATTGCGCCCTTCCGCTCCTTCGCGCGCTTTTGGCGCGCCTGGCGTAAACGCGAGCGCGATATGGAAGAGTTGCTGCAGCTCGACGATCGCGCGCTCAGCGATATGGGGATCTCGCGCTACGACGCGCTGATGGCAGCCAAGGGCGACCACCGCCGCGACTAGCGTCCGGCGCTTGCGGCCGGGCGCGGACCGACGCAGTGTGAGCCGGTGCGCAGGAAAGCGAAGCGGATTCCAAAAACCCCACCGCGGACGTTACCCCGCGCGATCGTGATTCATTCTCTCTCCCATGCGGTGACCGCGCTCGAGGCAGCCGAAGAAGCCGGCGCACCCGTCACGCTTTTGTCACCGCCCGGTTTCGCCGCCTATGGCGGCGCGGGTTTCTTCAACGCCATCGTGCGGCGCGCGCGCGCCAAGGTCCCGGCGGCGAAATCCGAGGCCGTGCTCGATTGCGGAGACACGCCAGGACTGGCCTTGGGAGCATTGCGCGCGGGCGCGGAATCCGTGCGTTTCCGTGGGCAGGCAAGCGTGCGTAAGAAGATCGCGGACATCGCCGCCACGCACGGCGCGCGCCTTCTCACCGCACGACCACAAGCGCTTGATCTTTTGGATGTCGCCGATGCGCGCGCAGCCTGCCTCGCGTGGCTCGCGGCCCGTACGCGCGCCTAATTGAAAAACGCGCCTGCGTCGGCTATTCAGGGCTGGTCATTCCCTCCCGCACGATTGCAAGGAAAACGGTCCGATGAAGCTCTCCGCGCGCGTCAAGAAAATCCTGGCCAATTACGAAAGCGACACGCCCGGCACGAAGGCCAATTTGGCCCGCATCCTGATGAACGGGCGGCTGGGCGGCACCGGCAATTTGGTGATCCTGCCGGTCGACCAGGGTTTCGAGCACGGCCCCGCGCGCAGCTTTGCGCCCAATCCCGATGCCTACGACCCGCACTATCATTATCAGCTCGCGATCGACGCGGGCCTGTCGGCCTATGCCGCGCCGCTCGGCATGATCGAGGCGGGCGCCGATACCTTCGCCGGCAGCATCCCGACAATCCTCAAGGTCAATAGCGCGAACAGCCTGTCGCGCGTCAAGGAAGGCGCCGACCAAGCGGTGACGGGCAGCGTGCGCGACGCTCTTCGCCTGGGTTGCTCGGCCATCGGCTTCACCATCTATCCGGGGTCCGATGCGGCGTACGACCAGATGGAAGAGATCCGCGCGATGGCCGAGGAGGCCAAGGCACACGGCCTTGCCGTCGTCATGTGGTCGTACGCGCGTGGCGGCAGCCTGTCGAAGCAGGGCGAGACGGCGATCGACATCATCGCCTACGCGGCCCACATGGCCGCGCTCTTGGGCGCCCACGTCATCAAGGTCAAGCCGCCGACCGAGCATCTTGAGCTCGACGCGGCAAAGAAGGTTTACGAGAGTCGCAAGATCGACGTTTCGACCTTGTCCGCGCGCATCCGCCATGTGGTGCAGAGCTGCTTCAACGGCAGGCGTATCGTGGTCTTCTCCGGCGGAGAGGCGAAGGATCTCGACGGCGTTTATAACGAGATTCGTCAGATCCGTGACGGTGGCGGCTCCGGCTCGATCATCGGCCGCAACACCTTCCAGCGTCCGCGCGACGAAGCGCTGAAGATGCTCGACACCATCATCGACATTTACAAGAACAAGGCCTGATCCCCGCCCATGGCGCGCAAGCCGCGTCCGGCGAAGGAACCTGAGGAAACCGAATCGGAGCCGGCGCCCTGCCGGCTCTACCTCATCACCCCGCCCGTTTTCGATCCGCGCGCGTTCCGCGACACGCTCGCGGCCGCGCTCGACGGCGGCGACGTGGCCTGCCTCCAACTTCGCCTGAAGGATGTATCCGACGACGACATTCGCCGTGCGGGCGAGATCTTGATGCCCGTATGCCACCGGCGCGACGTGGCCTTCATCGTCAACGATCGGCCCGACATCGCCCAGGCGTTGGGCGCGGACGGCGTGCATGTTGGCCAGACCGACGCAAGCTACGAAGACGCAAGGCAACTCCTAGGACCGGATAAGATCGTGGGCGTGACCTGTCACGCCTCGCGCCATCTGGCCATGGAGGCTGGCGAAGCAGGCGCGGACTACGTGGCGTTCGGTGCTTTTTTTCCGACGCGCACGAAGGAGGCCAAGACACTGGCCGCCCCCGACCTTCTATTCTGGTGGGACCGGCTGATGACCGTGCCGTCGGTCGCCATCGGCGGTATCACGGCGGAAAATTGCGCGCCACTGGTCGAGGCGGGCGCGGACTTCCTGGCCGTCGTCTCGGCCGTGTGGGACCATCCCGGCGGCCCCGCGGGGGGCGTGCGGGCCTTGAACGACGCCATCGTCCGCGCGGGCGGGGCTTAGTCGGCCGGCGGCTGCATGCGGAAGGGGATCGCCAGGCGGTTCCATGCATTGATCTCGATGACGAGATAGGTCAGCGCGACCATCAGCTTGTCGCCGAACTGGGCCAACGCCTCTTGATAGACATCGTCCGGCGCGTGGGTCTCGCTGACCAGCGTGACGGCCTCGGCCCACGCCAACGCCGCGCGCTCCTGAGCGCTGTAGTTCGAGGCCTCGCGCCACGCCGGCAACACGTCGATATGCGCCTGCTTCACGCCCGCGGCGCGCAAGTCCTTCGAATGTAACCAGCAACAATAGGCGCAGCCGTTGATCTGGGAGACACGCAGCTTCACCAGATGCGCGAGCGTCTTGTCGAAGCCGCTCTCGCCGACGAAGCGGCTGAGCCCCGCCATGGCGCGATAGCCTTCTGGAGAGATGGCTTTGTAGTCGAGACGCTGGGACATGGAATCCTCCGTTGCGAAATGGAAGGCGCCGTCACGGGTCTGCGACGGGCGCCCATAGAACGTCGTCGATACGCGCGGCGCCCGCGGCCAGCATGACCAGCCGGTCGAAACCCAGCGCGATGCCGGCGCTCTCCGGCATGCCGTGTTCGAGCGCGGCGAGGAACTCTTCGTCGATCGGATAGCGTAGACCGTAGAGCTTCTCTTTCAAGTCCATGTCGGCCTTGAAGCGCGCGCGCTGAACCGCCGCGTCGGTCAACTCGCCGAAGGCATTGGCCAGTTCCAGTCCGCAGACATAGATCTCGAACCGCTCCGCCAACCGAGGATCGCCCGGCTTCGGGCGCGACAGCGCGGCCATGGAGATCGGGTAGTCGTAAAGAATCGTCGGCGTGGGGTGACCAAGCTTGGGCTCGATACGGTCGAGGAAGATGCGGAAGAAGATATCGTCCCAACTGTCGCCGTCCGCCGGATGCAGCCCAAGTTTCCGGGCCGCCCGCGCGAACGGCGCCACGTCAGGATTCTTCGGGTCGTCCCCCATGCAGTCATAAAGATCGACACCCACATGGTGCATAAAGGCATCCGCGACCGAGATGCGGTCCCACGCGCCAAACGGATCGGATTCAAGACCACGCCACGAAAAGCGAGGGCGACCGGCCGCGCGCAAGGCAGCGCGCAACAAGCCGACGCAATCCTCCATGATGTCGCCATAACCGGCGTGGGCGCGGTACCACTCGATCATGCTGAACTCGGGATGGTGCGTGGCCGCGCGCTCGGCGTTCCGGTAGACCTTGCACA
>CADEGL010000044.1:21907-29814 GCA_902826885.1 uncultured Alphaproteobacteria bacterium
CCCCGCGGCGTTGCCTCGATAAAGGCAAGCTGATAGGGTCCGCGCCCGTCGCGCCGGCCAGGGCGACCGGCAAAGCCATGTCCAGCAAGGCAAAATTGACATGAAAGTCTCCGCGATCACCGTCCGGGCGGGCCACATCCTCGAACACGAGGGCAAGCTGTGGGCCGTCATTAAGAGCGAGATATTCCAGCCGGGCAAGGGCGCCTCGGTGGTCCAGGTCGAGATGCGCGATGCGCGCACCGGCATCAAGACCAACGTGCGCTTTCGCACCCAGGAAACCGTCGAGCGCGTGAGCCTGGACGAGCGCGAGTACCAGTTCCTCTTCCACGAGGGCGACACCTATACCTTCATGGACAAGGAATCGTTCGAGCAGTTGACCGTTCAGAAAGAGGTCATCGGCGAACAGGCCGAGTTCCTGCGCGACAACATGGACGTCTCGATCCACACGTTCGAAGGCCAGCCGCTGACCGTCACGCTGCCGCAGACCTGCATCATGGAAATCGTCGAAGCCGACGCGGTGGTGAAGGGCCAGACGGCGTCCTCGTCCTACAAGCCCGCGATTCTGGAGAACGGCGTGCGCGTGATGGTGCCGCCCTTCGTCGGCCGCGGCGAGAAGATCGTCGTCAACATCGCCGATCGGACCTACGTCGAACGCGCCCGGGGCTGATCGTCCATGACCATGCGGTCCCCCATCCTCAACGTGATGGTCAACACCGCGTTGAAGGTCTCGAAAGGCCTGGTGCGCGACTTCGGCGAGGTCGAACAGCTTCAGGTTTCGCTCAAGGGTCCCGCCGACTTCGTCTCCTCCGCCGATCTCAAGGCCGAGGAGATGCTGCGCAAGGAACTGGGCAAAGCGCGTCCGGGCTATGGCTTCCTCATGGAGGAAAGCGCCGAGACCGTGGGCGACGGCCAGCATCGCTGGATCGTCGATCCGCTCGACGGCACGCTCAATTTCCTGCACGGCATTCCCCACTTCGCCATCTCGGTGGCGCTCGAGAAGGACGGCGAGATCGTGGCGGCCATGGTCCATGATCCGATCCGGCACGAGACGTTCACCGCCGAGAAGGGCAAGGGCGCCTACATGAACGATCGCCGCCTGCGCGTCTCGGCGCGTAAGCACATGAACGAGGCGGTGATCGCGACCGGTATCCCCTTCAAGGCGCACGCCGACCATCCGCAATATCTTGGGCAGCTGGCCGCCGTGATGGCCGAGGTGGCCGGGGTGCGGCGCTTCGGCTCGGCCGCCCTGGATTTGGCCTGGCTCGCGGCCGGACGTTACGACGGATTCTGGGAGATCGGGCTGTCGCCCTGGGACATCGCGGCCGGTCTCCTGCTGGTGCGCGAGGCTGGCGGATTCGTCAGCGAGATCAACGGCGGCCACAAGATGATCGAAAGCGGCAGCGTGCTGGCCGCGAACGCCCATCTCCATCTGCCGCTGGGCGAACTGTTGAAACGGTCGAAGCCGGTCGGCCAGCCGGAAAACTGAACGATTCCAAGGCGGTTGTCCGCAATGGCCGCCCTGGGCTATGGTGCCGGACACGGCCTGGCCGGGTTTTTCCCCGCGCGATCGATGCGTGCGCGCCGTGCCAGACGACGACAAATCGGGCGGCTGACGTCGCGAAACCCATGGGGAAGATCAAGCCGATGACGGGCCGCCAAGCCCAAGCCCCGATCCGTCCGGCGGCGCGCCGTACCGGCGCGGCGTTGCTCGCCGCCGCCTGCCTCGTCTTCGCGTCCGCCGCCGCCCAGGCCCAGTATTACGACTATAGCCGTGCGTCCAGCGGGGTCACCGTCGACCAGTCGGTGCTCGATTCGTTGGGGCCGGAGCGCTCCTCTCCTCAGCTTTCGACGCCAAGCAATCCCTGGCTCAACCCCACGCCGCAGCAGATCCAGGCCCCGGCGCCCACGGGTAAAAGCGCCGTCAACCTGAAGCGTCCGCCAGGCAAGACGCCACGCAAGGCCGTGGCCGCGAAAAAGAAGAAGGCACCGGCAGAAACCGCGTCTGTGCCCACGATCACCGCGCCCCAGCCGACCGCGGAGCCCGTGCCGGCGACACCGGCAGCCGAAGCGAAGACCGAGACACCACCGCCCGCGCCAGCGCCCGTTGAAGCTCCGGCCAAACCCGCGCCAAAGGCCGTCGCCGCGGCCAAAACCGGCAAGGATGCCGTGAAGGCCAATCCACCGCCGCCCGAGGTGAAGGCGGCGGCTTCCGGCGCGCCTGAGCCCGCTCCCGTTCCGGCGCTGCCGTCATCTTCGGCATCGACGCCCGCGCCCAGCAGTCCGTCGCCGGCACCAGCCGCGTCGCCTGCGCCCTCGACCACTGCGCCGCCCGCGCTTCCGGCCGCGCCCGCCCCGTCCAAGCAAGCCTCCGCGACGCCGCCAGCCGGAGCACCGACGCCGGTTACGCCCCCCGCGACGGCACCATCGGCCGGCGCACCGCCGGCCGCTCCACCGCCCGGACCGGCCATTCCTCCCGCGTCGGCAACTCAGACCGCAACGGCACGCGCGCCTTCCGTCCCGCTCGGCGACGGCACGCGCATTGCCTTCACGGGCGAGGAAACCGAACTGAACGACACAGGCAAGCAAGCGCTGGCCGGCGTTGTGCAAAAGCTGCAGGCGCAGCCCACCATGCGCGTGCAATTGCTGGCCTATGCCAGCGGCACGCCCGACCAGGCCAGCAAGGCGCGGCGCACCTCGCTCTCGCGCGCGCTCGCCGTGCGTACTTACCTTCTGGCGCAAGGCGTGCAGAGCACGCGCATCGATGTCCGCGCGCTGGGCAACACGACCGACGAGCAACCTGCAGATCGCGTCGACGCGATCTACGCGAAGCCTTAGGCGATCACCCTGCGGCCAGGCGCGCTGCGGGGTCCATCTCGTTCCGGTCGAACTGCAGTGCCGCGAGCCGTGCATAGAGACCGCGCGCCGAGACCAGCTCGTCGTGGCGGCCAATCGCGTCGATCCGCCCCCGATCGAAGACGACAATGCGGTCCGCCTTCTGCACGGTCGAAAGGCGGTGCGCGATGACCAGCGTGGTGCGTCCGGACATTAGGCGTTCCAAAGCCCGCTGCACCAATCGCTCACTTTCGGAATCAAGGGCGCTGGTAGCCTCGTCGAGCAACAGAACGGCGGGATCGCACAGGATCGCGCGGGCGATCGCGACACGCTGGCGCTGGCCGCCGGACAGGCGCACGCCGCGCTCACCGAGAAAAGTATCCAGCCCCTCGGGCAACCGGTGGAGAAATTCCATCGCGGCGGCGGCTTCGGCCGCCGCGCGCACTTCTTCATCGCTCGCGGTCGGGCGGCCGTAACGGATGTTTTCGCGCGCGGTGGTCGAGAAGATCACGGGCTCCTGTGGCACCAATGCGATACGCCGCCGCACGGCGGCCGGATCGGCCTGACGCAGGTCGATGCCGTCGAGCGTGACGCGCCCCGATTGCGGGTCGTGGAAGCGCAACAGAAGCTGGAACACGGTCGACTTGCCCGCACCGGATGGGCCGACGAGCGCCACGCTTTCACCCGGTGCTATGGACAAGGAAACGCCATCCAACGCGGCGCGATCAGGTCGCGACGGGTAGTGAAAGACCACGCCTTCCAGCGTGACCGCGCCTTTGGCCGGCATGGGCAGTGCCGCCGGATTCGCCGGCGGCGCGATTTCGGGCACGCTATCGATCAATTCGATCAGCCGTTCGCTGGCACCCGCCGCGCGCTGCAGATCGCTGGCGAACTCGCTGATCGCGCCGACCGAACCCGCCACCACGACCGCATAGAAAACGAACGCAGATAGGTCGCCTGCCGTGATGCGCCCGGCCATCATGTCGTGACCGCCGATCCACAGGATCGTGCCGATGGCGCCGAACGCCAGAAGAATGACGACCGCGGCCATCGTCGCGCGCGCCGAGATACGCCCCCGCGCCGTATTGAACGCCTCTTCCACGCGCCGGGAAAAATCGCGCCGGTCGGCGTCTTCGTGGCCGAAGGCCTGGACGGTCTGAATCGCGTTCAACGCCTCGTCCACCTGGGCGCCCACATCGCCGATGCGGTCCTGGCTCAGGCGAGAGAGGCGCCGCACGCGCCGGCCGAACAGCACGATGGGCGCGACCACCAGCGGCACGACGAGAAAGACGAGCGCGGTCAGCTTCGGGCTGGTCACCGCCATCATGGCGCCGCCGCCCAGGAGAAGAAGAACGTTGCGCACGGCCATGGAGGCCGAGGTGCCGACGACCGTCTGCAACAGCGTCGTGTCGGTGGTCAGGCGCGAGATCACCTCGCCCGTGCGCGTGGTCTCGAAGAAGGCGGGCCCCAGGTCGAGCACGCGGTCGAACACGGCCTTGCGGATGTCCGCCGCGACCCGTTCGCCGAGCCACGACACGAAATAAGAGCGCGCCCACGACGCCGCCGCCAAAACGGCGACAATAGCCAGCATGCCGAGAAGCGCTTGGTCGAGCAGCGCCGGATCGCCGCCCGACAGGCCCTTGTCGACCAGCCAGCGCAGGCCTGCGCCGAAGCCCAGCACCGTGCCGGCCGCCGTGGCCAAGGCCAGGGCCGCCAGCGCGGCATGGCCCCGATAAGGCGCCAGGAAGCGGCCCATGCGGCGCAGGGAGGCGAAGCGCGCCGCCCGGCCTTCTTCCCGTCTCGATTCGTCCCGTGCCACCATGCGTTCCGCCGTTTAAGCCCCCGGACCGAAAGACAAAATTGGGGGCGGCGGCACCCTATCGCGAGGGCCCCGTCATGCCAACCGGGCCCTTGCCGGGCCTTGCCCCCTCGGCTATAACCCCGGGCCTCTACCCAACGGCAGACGGATTTCCGCGCGCCCATCGCGCGCGAGGAGCGACGGCATATGAAGAAAGAAACCCATCCGGACTATCACGAGATCAACGTGGTGATGACCGACGGCACCGCGTTCAAGACTCGTTCGACCTACGGCAAGCCCGGCGACACGCTGCGCCTGGATATCGATCCCTTGACGCACCCGGCCTGGACCGGCGGTTCGCAGCGTCTGGTCGATTCGGGCGGTCAGGTCGCGCGCTTCAACAAGCGTTTCCAGGGCTTCGGCCTCAAGCAGGGCAAGTAAGCCCCGCCATCTTTGGTTTCGAGACGCCCGGGACAGAGTCCCGGGCGTTTTCGTTCGCACCCTATTCCGGCAAATCGCGCCCGCGCAGCGTGGCGATCAGATCGATGATGGCCTTGTCGCGTTCGCGCGCCAGCGCGTCGTTGCCACGCCCGCCCGTGGCCTCGGCCACGCCGTCGACCATGCGCTTGCGCGTATCGGCATCGACCACCGTCTTGCCGTCGGCGAGATCGTAGGTGTTGAATTCGTTCGGGAACGAGTCGATGAAGTCCCAGAACCCGGTCCGGCGCGCCAGGTGGAAGTTGAGGCTCGGCCCCATGACCGCCCAGCGCAGGCCGGGACCTTGCGACATGGCCGCGTCGATGTCGGCCATGCTGGCAATATCCATCCGCGCCAAATTGATGATCTCGCGATAGACCGCGCCCTGCAGGCGGTTGGCGACGAAGCCCGCGATCTCCTTCTTCAGCTTGAGCGCGCGTTTGCCGCAATGGGTATAGAAGGAAGCCGCCCAATCGAGCGTTTCGGGCGCGGTCTTGGCGCCGCCGACCACCTCGACCAACGGGATCAGATAGGGCGGGTTGAACGGGTGCCCCACGATGACGCGCTCCGGATGCTTGCAGCGCGCCTGGATCTTACTGGGCAACAGCGCCGAGGCGCTGGATGCGATCACGATATCGGGATCGAGGCCCGCTTCGAGAGATGCGACCAGCGCGGCCTTCACATCTTCCTTTTCCGGCGCGCTTTCCTGCACGAACTGGCAGCCTTGAACCGCTTTCACCGGATCGGCGTTGAAGGTGAAACGTTCCGGGTCTGCACCCGGCGCCAGGCCTAGCTTCTCCAGCACCGGCCAGCCACGCGCGATCATCGCGCGCAGGGATTCCTCGCCGTTCGGGCCGGGATCGCTGGCCGACACCTCCAGCCCACGCGACAGGAACAGCGCGGCCCATGCGCCGCCGATCAGGCCCGTGCCAATAACGGCAACGCGGCGCACCTGGTCCGGAGCCGGTCTTGCCATGAAGAATCTCCCGTTCAGACAGACAATGTTGCGAGAAAGCGATCCACCGCCGCGTTGAGCGCGGCCGGCTGTTCCAGCGCCACGGCGTGGCCAGCGCCTGGGATCACCTCGAGCCGCGCGCGCGCGATACCGTCGCGCAGCGCATGGGAGCCGTCGATCCAGGCTTCCTCATCGCCGGCCACGACCAACGTCGGCGCCTTGACCTGGTCCAGCCGCCCTTCCATCGCGACGCTGCGGCAATGGGCGATGTCCGCCTTACAGGTCATGGGCGGCGTCGTGCGCAACTGGCGATCATAGGCCGCGCGCGCGGCGGCCGACGCACCTTTGGCGAAGAGATAGCCCAGATTCTCCCCGAACGCGCCCGCGGGATCGCTGTCCCATTTGTCGATATCGGCTTGCGAGGTGGTCCAGCGTGGTGCCGAGCCCAGCGCGATCACGGCTTTTGTCCGCGCCGGATTTCGCGCGGCGAAATCGACCGCCATGGAACCGCCCATGGAATGGCCAAAGAAGACGAAGGGCGGCAGCTTCAGCGCATCCGCCAGCGCCGGAAAAAACCGCGCGTAACCAGTTGCGTCGTCGATGGGCGGCCCCGCCGATTCACGCCGCCCCGGAAGGTCGATGGCGATGGGCGTGTGCTCCCGCGCGAGATGCGGATACACGTGCTGCCAATAGTCGCCGTTGTCGTAGGCGCCATGAACCAGCAGAACGACGTGCCCCTTGACCCCATCCGGCTTGCGGCACCCCACCGCGCGCCCGTTGACGATGACGCTCGGCATCTTCTCCCCCTATGCCGTCGGCGCGCCGACGCAGCGCGCCGCGACGCTGACGAAGTAGAACACCATGCAGGCTCGAACCATGTAGGACCAGAAGCGCGGACCGTTGAAATTGATCGCACTTTTCCATACCGCCACGATGATGAAGATCATGTAGGCAAAAAAACAGAACGCCAGAAAGCGCATGCCGGCCATGACATAGCGGCCCGAATCGCCGGGGTCGGCAAACTGTTGCACCAGCCATTCCTGGACAAGTGGCGTCTCCAGCGCGCCGGCGTATATCGAAAAAATGACAAGCGGCAAGAACCAGTAGAGCCAAAAAGCGCGCCACATGGGCACTTCGCCGCGCCACAGGCGACGGACCAGGGCAAGCGGCCCCCACATGGGCTGTTCGGATTCGCTGGTCACGCACCGCTCCTCGGCTCGGTCGGGTGGGGAATAACGCGCGATGGCCCCGCTTCTGTCAAACGCGCATTCCGGCGACCCGGGCGGTCTGATAATTTACCAGCCGTACCTTCCGTGAGGCTTCCCGAGATGGCCAGATCCCGGCGTTCTTCCACCGATGCGCCCAAACGCCGGCGCGGCATCACACGCGACGCTTTGCTACAAGCCGCGGCCGAGCTGTTCGCGCGTAAGGGTTATCGCGCCACCAGCCTCGAGGACGTGGCCGATACGCTCGGCGTCAAGAAGACGACGATCTATCACTATGTCCGCTCCAAGGAAGTGCTGCTGGTCGACATCTACGAAACGATGCTCGACCTCATCGAGGCGCGTCTGCGCCCGATCTCCCGCGCGCACCTGCCGCCGGACGAACGGCTGCGCCGCCTGATCCACGCCTATATCGAGATCATGGCCGAAAAGGCCGCCATGTCGACCACCTGGACACGCGAAGAGAGCAACCTGTCGAAGGAGAACCTTCTGCGGATTCTCCGGCGCAGCCGCCAGCTCGAAAAACTGTTCGAAGGCGTGATCGAGGAAGGCCAGGCCAAGGGGCAATTCCGTCCCTTGACGCCGCGCTTGGTCGTGCTGGCCATCCTGGGCATGTGCAACT
>CADEGL010000045.1 GCA_902826885.1 uncultured Alphaproteobacteria bacterium
TCGGCCTGGCCCATGTCGGCTTCAAGGACGTGGGCGTCTCGCTCCAGACGCTGCGCAAGCTCAACCAGGCCGTCCAGGCCACGGGCGCAGCCTCCTATCTCGAGGTCGTCAGCACCTCGCCCGAGGCGTGTTTGCGTTCGGCGGCCAAGGCGCTGGAGATCGGCGTCGATTGCGTCCTGGGCGGCTCGGACATCGAGGCCATGCTGGCCGCGCTCAAGGACGGCAAGGCCACCTACATGCCTTTCGTCGGCCGCACCATCGGCCATCCCACGCGCCTGGGCGGCGCGCCCGAAGACATCGCCGAAGGTGCCAAGCGCGCCATGGCCTTGGGCTGCGCGGGCGTGGACCTTCTGGCCTACCGCGCGACCGAGGCGCAGCCGCTCGATCTGATCCGCGCCGCGCGCGCCGCCATGCCTAAGGGGCAACTGGTCGTCGCCGGTAGCATCGATTCGGCCGAACGCGTGGACGCGGTGGCGCAAGCGGGCGCCGACGCCTTCACCGTGGGCACGGCCGTCTTCGACCGCATCTTCGCGCCCGAGGACCGCACGCTGGCCGGCCAGCTCAAGGCGATCCGCGCGGCCTGTGTGTAAGATTCAGTCCCGGTACGGCACGCCCGGCAGGACGCACAGCATCTCGAACAACAGGTTCGCTCCGACCAGGGCGGTGTTGCCCGTCGCGTCATAGGGTGGCGAGACCTCGACCAGGTCGCCGCCGATCACGTCGAGGCCCCGGCAGCCGCGCACGATCTCTTGCCCTTGCGCGCTGGTCAGGCCGCCGATCTCGGGCGTGCCCGTGCCGGGCGCGAAGGACGGGTCCAGCCCGTCGATGTCGAAGCTGATATAGACCGGACCCTTGCCGAGCTGCTTGCGCACCTCCTTCATCAGGGGCGCCAGCGACTTGTTCCAGCATTCCGTCGCCTGCACGACGCGGAAACCCTGGCGCTGGGGCCAGTCGAAATCCTCGGCCGTATAGCCCGAGCCGCGCAGGCCGATCTGCACCACCCGCTTGCCCTCGATCAGCCCTTCCTCGACGCAGCGGCGGAAGGGCGTGCCGTGGGCGATCTTCTCGCCGAACATCGTGTCGTTGATGTCGGCATGGGCGTCGATATGGACGAGGCCGACCGGCCCGTACTTCTTCCTGATCGCGCGCAGGATGGGCAGGGTCACCGTGTGGTCACCGCCGAGCGTCAGCGGCTTGCAGCCGTGGGCCAGGATCTTCTTCGTGTAGAACTCCTCGATGATCCGCACGCTGTCGAGCAGGTTGTAAGGGTTCACCGGCACGTCGCTGATGTCGGCCACCTGCAGCGCGTCGAAGGGGGCGGCGCGCGTCACCACGTTGTAGGGGCGCAGAAGCGCCGATTCGACCCGGATATAGCGCGGTCCCATGCGCGTACCCGAACGGTTGGAAGCGCCCCAGTCCAAAGGGATGCCGACGAAGCAGGCATCCAGGCCCTTGGCATCCTTCTGCAATGGCAGGCGCATCATGGTGGCGGGGCCGCCCGCGCGGGGCATGTCGTTGCCGCCCATCGGCATGTTCAGCGTGCGTTTCGGCGTCTTGGCCACGGTGTCCTCCCCGTTTGGTCGAACGGCTTAACCCCGCGAAGCGTAACTTTGGCCCCGAGCCGTTGCAAAGCATGGCCGCCGATGTTGGAATGCCCGCGGCCCGGTCGAAGGGACCGGACAGGTTTCTAGGGAGATGAGCATGGCTAAGAAGAAGGCAGCCGCCAAAAAGAAGGCGGGCAGCAAGCGTCAGGCCGCCCGCAAGGCGCCCGCCGCGCGCCGCGCGGCGCCGAAGGCGTCCAAGAAAGCGTCCAAGAAGGTGATCGGTGGTCCGATCGTCGTGAACGGCAACCAGATTCCGATCTCGAAGGGCATCCGCATCGGCGACTTCGTCTATCTGTCCGGCCAGGTGCCGTTCAAGGACGGCGTGCCGATGACGACGGGCACGATCGAGGAGCAGACCGACGTCACCATGGAGATGATCAAGGGCCTCCTGAAGGAAGCCGGCGCGTCTCTGTCCGACGTCTTCAAGGTCACGGTGTGGCTGCGCGATAAGGCCGATTTCCTCGGCTACAACCGCACCTATGCCAAGTATTTCCCGAAGGACCCGCCGGCCCGCTCGACGGTCATGTCGACGCTCATGGTCGATGTGCGCATCGAGATCGAAGTGACGGCCTATTCGCCGCGCTGATTTCCGGCCTGGGGTTTGAGCTTGTAAGGGCGGCGCCTCGGCGCCGCCCTTCTTGTTTGTGCGCGGACCGGACGTGCCATAACATCCGCATATCACGCCGGGTGCCCGATGGTTTTCAGACCGCCGCCCCGCCTCGGGGGCTATCCGCTCAAGCGGACCATGCAGACCTACTCGATCCGGTCGCTCGCCCGGAACGCGCGGTCGTTCCACGAGAATTGGACGGCGGCCTGGCGCAGCCCGGAGCCCAAGCCGGCCTATGACGTCATCATCGTCGGCGGTGGCGGGCATGGCCTGGCGACCGCTCACTATCTGGCCAAGAACCACCGCATCGCCAACGTGGCCGTCCTGGAAAAGGGCTGGCTCGGCGGCGGCAACACGGGGCGCAACACCACGGTCGTGCGCTCGAACTACCTGTGGGACGAGAGCGCGGCCTTTTACGAGAAGTCGTTGCAGCTCTATGAGACCCTGTCCCAGGAGCTGAATTACAACGTGATGCTGAGCCAGCGCGGCTTGATGCTGCTGTGTCACAGCCAGCACGAGCTGCACGACGCCCATCGGCGCGCCCACGCCATGCGGCTCAACGGCATCGATTCCGAGTTCGTCAGCCGTGAGAATGTTCTGCGCATGGTGCCGTTCCTGGACGGCTCGCCGACCGCGCGCTATCCGTTGTGCGGTGGGCTGTTGCAACGGCGCGGCGGCGTCGCGCGCCACGATGCGGTGGCCTGGGGTTTCGCGCGCAGCGCCGATGCCTTCGGCGTCGATATCATCCAGAACTGCGAGGTTACGGGCATCCGGCGCGACGCGACCGGCAAGATCGCGGGTGTCGACACCACGCGGGGTGCCATCGATGCGCCCAAGGTGGCCATCGTCGCGGCCGGGCATACCAGTGTCCTGGCCGCCATGGCCGGCATCCGCTTGCCGATCCGCAGCCATCCATTGCAGGCCCTGGTCTCGGAGCCGGTCAAGCCGATGCTGAACGTGGTGGTGAACTCGACCCAGGTGCATGTCTACGTCAGCCAGTCCGACAAGGGCGAGCTGGTCATGGGCGCGGCGCTGGACCGGTTTCAGTCTTATGGTCAGCGCGGCAGCCTGCCGGTCATCGAGGACCAGATGGCGGCGATCGTGCGGCTGTTCCCGATCGTCAGCCGCCTGAAGATGCTGCGCCAATGGGCGGGCATCGTGGATATCTGCCCGGACGCCAGCCCGATCATCGGCAAGACGCCGGTCGAGGGCCTCTATATTAATGGCGGTTGGGGCACGGGCGGCTTCAAGGCCACGCCCGCTTCGGGGTTCTGCTTCGCCCATACGCTCGCCAAGGACCAACCGCATCCGCTGACGGCGCCGTTCAATCTCGACCGCTTCTCGGGCGGCCGCCTGATCGACGAAACCGCCGCCGCCGCGATCGCGCACTAGGGATGACGATGCGCCGCTATTCGATCTGGAGCCTTCTGCGCAATGCACGGTCCTATCATGAGGGCTGGGCCGAGGCGTGGCGCAGCCCGGAGCCGAAGCCCGAATACGATGTCGTCATCATCGGCGCGGGCGGGCATGGCTTGGCGACGGCCTATTACCTGGCCAAGGAGCACGGTATCGCCAACGTGGCGGTGGTGGAGAAAGGCTGGCTCGGCGGCGGCAACGTCGCGCGCAACACCACCATCGTCCGCTCCAACTATCTCTCGCCCGAAAGCGCCTTCCTTTACGACAAAGCCATGGAGCTGTGGCCGGGCCTGAGCCGCGAATTGAACTACAACGTCATGTTCAGCCCGCGCGGCCTGATCAACGTCGGTCATAGCCACGAGGACATGACCGAGCTGCGCCGCCGCGTGCGCGCGCTGCAGCTGAACGGCATCGAATCGAGCATGTTGACGACGGCGGAGATCGCCAAGAAGGCCCCGATCCTGGATTGCTCGCCCACGGCGCCCCATCCCGTGTTCGGCGGCTCGTGGCAGGCCAAGGCCGGGATCGCGCGCCACGACGCGGTGGCCTGGGGCTATGCCCGCGCGGCGGACGCGCGTGGCGTGGATATGATCCAGAACTGCGAAGTCACCGGCATCCGCCGCGAGGGCGGACGGGTCGCGGGCGTGGAGACCGTGCGCGGCACGATTCGCGCCCGGAAGGTCGCCATCGTCACGGCCGGCCATTCCGGCGTGGTCGCTTCCATGGCCGGGTTCCGCTTGCCGCTCACCGCCTACACCATGCAGGCCTTCGTCTCCGAACCCATGAAGCCGATGCTCGACACGGTGGTGATGTCGTCGAAGCTGGTCTCGGTCAGCCAGTCGGACAAAGGCGAATTGGTCATCGGCATGAGCACGGAACCTTACGCTTCGTACAGCCAGCGCGGCAGCCTGCCCGAGATCGAGCGCGTGGCGCAGACGATGACCGAATTGTACCCCTGCACGCGGCGGGTGCGTATGCTGCGCAAGTGGGGCGGCACGGTGGACGTGCCGGTGGATGCCAGCCCGATCATGGGCAAGACGCCGGTGGAAAATCTCTTCATCAACGTGGGCTGGGGCACCGGCGGGTTCAAATCGATCCCCGGCTCGGGTTTCGTGTTCGCGCATACGATTGCGACCGGCGAGCCGCATCCGCTGGCGGCGCCGTTCGGCTTGGACCGTTTCGCGTCCGGGCGGCTCATTTCCGAACACGGCGCGACGGGCGCGCTGGTTCACGGCGAATAGGCTAAGGCCGAGTAGGCTTCGGGAGACGACGATGCTCTTGATCAACTGTCCCTGGTGCGGTCCCCGCGACGAGATCGAGTTCACTTGCGGCGGCGAGGCGCATATCGCGCGCCCGGCCGACCCGGCCGCGCTGTCCGATCAGGAATGGGCGGAGTATCTCTTCATGCGCAAGAACCTGAAGGGGCTGCATTACGAGCGTTGGCACCATTCCTACGGTTGCCGCCAGTGGTTCAATGCCGCGCGCGATACCGTGACCCATGAAATCCATGCCACCTACAAAATGGGCGAGACGCCGCCGGTGGTGGCGGGCGAGGACGGTGTCGTGAAGGGGGGCAACTCGTGAAGCGGCGCGAAGCCCGGTTGGATGTCGGCGGCCGCGTCAATCGCGATCGTGTCCTCAATTTCACCTGGAACGGCAAGCCGTATAAGGGGCTGGAAGGCGACACGCTGGCATCGGCGTTGTTGGCCAACGGCATTTCGCTGGTCGGGCGCAGCTTCAAGTACCACCGGCCGCGCGGCATCTTTTCCGCGGGCGCCGAGGAGCCCAACGCCATCGTGCAGTTGGAGACGGGCGCTTATACCCAGCCCAACGTGAAGGCTACGCAGGTCGAGCTTTACGAAGGGCTTGAGGCGCGCAGCGTCAATTGCTGGCCGACCGTGGAATACGATTTCGGCGCGGCCGCCAATCTCTGCGCGAAGCTTTTGCCGGCGGGCTTCTACTACAAAACCTTCATGTGGCCGTCGCGCTTCTGGATGACCTACGAGTATTTCATCCGCCGCGCCGCCGGTTTGGGCCGCGCGCCGAAGGAAGCCGATCCCGATATCTATGATAAGGCGCATGCCCATTGCGACGTGCTGGTCGTGGGCGGCGGGCCGACGGGGTTGGCCGCGGCACTGGCCGCGGCGCGCGCGGGCGCGCGTGTCGTTCTGGCCGACGAACAGAGTGAGTTCGGCGGCGATCTTCTCGGCCGGCGCGACGTGATGGACGACGCGCCGGCCGTGGAGTGGGTGCGTAAGGTGGTGGAGGAGTTGGCGTCCTTCTCCGAGGTGCGCCTGCTGCCGCGCTCGACCGTGTTCGGCTATTACGACCACAACTACCTGGCCATCGCCGAGCGGCGCACGGACCATCTGCATCCCAAGGACGGCGCGGGCACGCCGCGCCAGCGGCTTTGGAAAGTGCGCGCCAAGCAAGTCGTGCTGGCCACGGGATCGATCGAACGGCCGTTGGTGTTCGCCGACAACGACCGGCCTGGCGTGATGCTCGCCGAATCGGCGCGCACCTATCTCAACCGCTATGGCGTGAAGCCCGGCCGCCGCGCCGTGGTCTTCACCAACAACGACAACGCCTATGCCGCCGCCATCGACCTGGCCGACGCGGGTGTCGAGATCGGCGCCATCGTCGATCTGCGTCCGGACGTACAGGGGCCTTTGCCGCAGAAGGCGCGGGCACGCGGACTGGAGATCCTGGCCGGCGAAGCCATCGTCGCAACCCATGGCAGGAACCGCGTCCAGTCGGTTGAGGTCATGCTGCTCAGCCCCGAGGGCGATCACGTCCACGGCACCGCGCGCAAGATCGACTGCGACCTGGTCTGCGTCTCGGGCGGTTGGAGCCCGACGGTACACCTGTTCTCCCAATCCGGCGGCAAGCTGACCTATGACGCCGGGCGCGCCTGTTTCGTGCCGGGCAAGTCCAAACAGGCCGAGCGTTCCGCCGGTGCCTGCCACGGCACCTTCGGCGTGGCCGACTGCCTGGATGAAGGCTTCGCGGCCGGCCTGGCCGCTGCCGGCGCCGCGGGCTTTACCACGGCCGGCATTTCGCTGATCGCGCCCGCCGTGGAGCAGCCGGGCGAAGCGGGTTTGCGCGCCTTGCCGATCGTGCCGGGTAGGGCCGCGGTCGGCCACGGCAAGGCCAAGCATTTCGTCGATCTGGCCAACGACGTGACCGCCGCCGACGTGCGGCTGGCCGCGCGCGAGGGCTACCGCTCGGTCGAGCATACGAAGCGTTACACGACGCTCGGCATGGGGCCGGATCAGGGCAAGACGTCGAACGTGCCGGGCCTGGCCATCCTGGCCGAGGCGTTGGGCAAGGAAATCCCGGACGTCGGCACCACCACCTTCCGCCCGCCCTATACGCCCGTGACCTATGGCCTGTTGGCCGGGCGGGACGTGGGCGAGATGTCGGACCTGACACGCACGACGCCGATCCACGAATGGCACGCCATGACGGGTGCTGTGTTCGACGACGCGGGCCACTGGCGGCGGCCCTGGTATTATCCGCGCGCGGGCGAGGACATGGCCGCCGCCGTGCGGCGCGAGTGCCGCGCGGTGCGCGAGAGCGTCGGCATCATGGATGCCTCGACGCTCGGCAAGATCGAGCTCGTCGGTCCCGACGCGGTCAAGGTGCTGAACCAGGTCTATGCCAATGCCTGGGACAATCTGGCCGTGGGGCGTTGCCGCTACGGGCTGATGCTGGGCGAAGACGGCATGGTCTTCGACGACGGCGTGACCGCGCGCCTCGGCGAGCATCATTACCTGATGACGACCACGACCGGCGGTGCCGCGCGCGTCTTCGGCTGGATCGACGACTGGCTCCAGTGCGAATGGACGAACTGGAAAGTCTTCATCACCTCGGTCACCGAGCAGTGGGCCACGGTTTCCATCGCGGGCCCCCGCGCGCGCGATCTGGTGCGCGAGCTGGCGGCCGGGACGGACGTGTCGGCGGAGGCGCTTCCGCACATGGCGATCCGCGAGGCCAAGGTGGCGGGCTTTCCGGGCCGTGTCGCGCGCATCAGCTTCACGGGCGAGCTGAGCTTCGAGTTGAGCGTGCCGTCCAGCTACGGCATGGCGCTGTGGACGGCCTGTGTCACCGCGGGCGCCAAGTACGGGCTCACGCCCTTCGGCACCGAGGCCGTACACGTCCTGCGCGCGGAGAAGGGTTACATCGTCAGCGGCCACGAGTTCGACGGCACGGTGACACCGCAGGATCTGGGCATGGGATGGGCGGTCGGCAAAACCAAGGCGGATTTCCTCGGCCGCCGCTCTCTCGACCGTTCGGACATGAAGCGCGCGGATAGGAAGCAGCTCGTCGGCCTGCAGGTGCAGGACCCGAACGCGGTCTTGCCCGAAGGTTCGCAGGTGGTCGAGCGGGTGCTGAAAGCGCCGCCGATGCCGATGATCGGTCACGTCACGTCCAGCTACTGGAGCGAGACGCTCAAGCGCGGCATCGCCCTTGCCCTCGTCGCGGGCGGCCATGCGCGCATGGGCCAGACCGTCCACATCCCGCTCGAGGACAAGGTGCTCGACGCGGTCGTGGTCTCGCCCGTCTTTTACGATCCGGAAGGGAAGCGTCTCCATGGCTGACAGCTATTTCCGTCAGACGGCGCTCGCGCCGCTCGGCCTGGCCGCCAAGGCGACCGATGCGCCGGGCGAGGCTGGGGTTCTCATGTCCGAGCACCCGCTGGCCGAGCACGTCAACCTACGGGGCGACGGCGCATCGGTGGAGTTCCTTCAGGTCGCGCGCACCACGATCGGTTACGCGCTGCCCACGGAGCCGAATACGGTAACGGAAGGCACAAACAGCCGGGCGCTATGGCTTGGGCCGCATGAATGGCTGCTGGTCGCGCCCCTGGGGACGGCACTCGTGGCCACACTGGGGCGAGGCTTGGCCGGGCGCGCGTTCGCGGCGACGGAATTGGGCGATGCGCGTGCGGTGATCGGCCTGTCGGGCCCGAATGCCCGCGACGTACTGGCCAAAAGCTGCCCCTTGGACCTGAACCCCAAATCCTTTGGTCCCGGCCGTTGTGCCCAGACCAAATTGTCCCGCATCGCTGCCATCATCGCGCAACGCGACGACGCGCCCAGCTACGAGATCTACGTGGCGCGCAGCGTGGCGCGCTACACGTGGCGCTGGCTGGAGGATGCGGGTAGCGAATACGGCGTCGCGATCGTGGCCGGCTGACGCGACACCGAAAGGCAAGCCGAGGTTCCCGGTTTATAGCCAATTGACCGACCAAAAAGTCGGTTAACCGACTCCTTAGTCGGTGCTATCGTTCGGGCGTTAGCCGGATAGCGGAGCGAATGAAATGGGACAGTACGACGCTCTTCTCAAGCCGCTGCGGATCAAGAATCTCACCATCCGCAACCGTGTGATGTCGACCAGCCATGCGCCGGGCTATGCCCGCGACGGCCGGGTGACCGACCGCTACATTCGCTATCACGAGGAAAAGGCCAAGGGCGGCGTCGGCCTGACCCAGTTCGGCGGCGCGACCGCGACCTCGATCGAGAATTCCATCGATTACGGCCAGTTGAACGGCGCCGACGATTCGATCATCGCCGACTATCAGCGCATGGCCGACGCCATCCATCGCCACGGCGCGGCCTGCATGGTCCAGATCCGCCATGGTGGAAGGCGCGAGCGGTGGGACATCGCCAATTGGCTGCCTGTCTATGCGCCTTCGGCCATGCGCGAGCCCGTGCACCGCTCTTTTCCGGCCGCCATGGATCTGCACGACATCAAGCGCGTGCAGGACGACTATGTGCAGGCCGCGCGGCGCGCGAAGGAGGGCGGGCTCGACGGCGTCGAGGTGTCCTGCGCCAACCAGACCCTGATCGACCAGTTCTGGTCGCCGGACGTGAACCATCGCACCGACAAATACGGCGGCAGCCTGGAAAACCGCATGCGCTTTGGCCTCGAGATCCTGGAGGCCGCGCGCAAGGCCGTCGGCGACGGTTTTGTCATGGGCATCCGCATGAGCGGCGACGAGATGATCAAGCAGGGCCTGTCCCAGGAAGACTGCATCGCCATCGCGCGCGCCTATGTGAAGAGCGGTCTGATCGATTTCGTCAGCGTGATCGCGGCGCAGGGGCGGGATTACCGCTCGAACGCCATCAGCTATGTCGGCATGGACTCGCCGCCGGCCGCCTATCTGCACCTAGCCAGCGCAATCAAGGCCGAGATCGATCTGCCCGTTTTCCATGCGCTGCGCATCACCGATCCCGCCACCGCCAGCCGTGCGCTGGAGGAGGGGCACGTGGACATGGTGGGTATGACTCGCGCCCTGATCTCCGACCCGCACTTCGTCAACAAGCTGCGCGAAGGACGCGACGGCGATATCCGCCAATGCGTGGGCGCCGTCTATTGCATCGACCGGGTGTTGCAGGCGAAGGACGCGCTCTGCATTCAGAATCCGTCCACCAGCCGCGAAGCCGCGTTGCCGCATACCGTGGCGAAAGCTTCCCGCAAGCGCCGAGTCGTCGTCGTGGGCGCGGGCGTGGCGGGCATGGAAGCGGCGCGCGTTTCGGCCGAGAGAGGCCATGACGTCGTGTTGTTCGAGCGCGAGGCCCAGACCGGCGGTCAGGTGAATCTGGCGACCAAGGTGGCTTGGCGCGAATCCCTTTCCGGCATTCCGCGCTGGCTCGATCACCAGGTGCGTAAGCTGGGCGTCGACCTGCGTCTTTCGACCGCACCGGCGGCCGATCAGGTCCGCGCTGAGAAGCCGGATGTCGTGATCGTTGCCACCGGTGGCTGCCCCAACCCAGGCCATTTCAAGGGCGCGGAACTGGCGACGACGACCTGGGACATCCTGTCGGGCCGCGTGGCGCCCGCTGAGCGCGTGCTGCTGGTGGACGACCATGGCGCCGACCAGGCGCCTTCTGTCGGCGAGTTCATGGCCGAGCGGGGTGCCGAGGTCGAGATCGTGACGCCGGAGCGCCAGCTTCTGTCCGAGGTCGGCATGATCAATTTTTCGTCCTATCTGCGCCGCCTCTATGCCCGCGGCGTCGTTATCACGCCGGACACGGGTGTTGCCGAAGTCTATCGCGAGGGCAACACGCTGGTCGCCGTCCTGCGCAACGGGTTCACGCAGGAAGAGGAAGAGCGGGTGGTCGACCAGGTGGTGGCCGAGCACGGGACGCTGCCGAATGACGAGCTGTACCAGGCTTTACGGCCCCATTCCTTGAACGACGGCGAAATCGACATGCGGGCGTTGGTCGAGGGGAAAGAGCAAGCCATCCGCCACAACCCGCAAGGCGCGTTCCAGCTCTTCCGTGTCGGCGACGCCTGGACCAGCCGCAATATCCACGCCGCGATCTACGATTCGCTGCGCCTCTGCAAGGATTTGTGATCCGGCCCATATTGTCGGCCTGATCCGTTCGTGCGAACGTAGCCGCGATTTTTTCCGAGCGCCCCGGAGAGACCAGCGATGGGTCAATACGACGCGCTGTTGAAGCCGTTGACCATTAAGAATGTCACGATCCGTAACAGGGTCTTCAGCTCCAGCCATTCGCCCGGATATGCCAAGGGCGGCCACATCACCGACCGCTATTTCCGCTATCACGAGGAAAAGGCTAAGGGCGGCATCGGCCTGACCCAGTTCGGCGGCGCCACGGGCGTCTCGGTCGAGAACTCCTATCACTATGGCCAGGTCAACGGCTCCGAGGACTGGATCGTCCCCGAGTACCAGAAGATGGCGGCCGGTATCCACAAGCACGGTGCCAAATGCACGGTGCAGCTGACCCACGGCGGACGGCGCGAGCGCTGGGACGCCGAGAACTGGTTTCCCGCCTATTCGCCGTCCTGCCGGCGCGAGCCCGTCCACCGGGCTTTCCCGGCGGAGATGGAAGACCACGACATGCGCCGCATCGCCAAGGATTACGGCCAGGCCGTGCGGCGCGCGAAGGAAGGGCATCTGGACGGCGTCGAGCTGTCCTTCCAGGCCGGCACGCTGATCGAGCAATTCTGGTCGCCGGCCATGAACTTTCGCACCGATCGGTACGGCGGCAGCCTGGAGAACCGGACCCGCTTCGGCCTCGAGGTGCTGGAAGAGGTGCGCAAGGTCGTGGGCGACGGCTACATGGTCGGCATCCGCATGCCCGGCGACGAGATGCTGAAGGACGGGCTGAACCAGCGCGACTGCATCGAGATCGCCAAGATCTACGCCAAATCGGGCATGGTCGATTTCATCAGCGTCGTGGCGGCACAGGGCGCCGACGCGGTCTCCAGCGCCCTGATCTGGCCCACCATGTGGGTGCCGCCCGCGGGCTGGCTGCCGTTGGCCAGCGCGGTGAAGGCCGAAGTGGACCTGCCCATCATTCATGCGGCGCGCATCGCCGACCTGCCGACGGCCAACCGCGCGGTCGAGGAAGGCCATGTCGACATGGTCGGCATGACGCGCGCCTTCCTGGCCGATCCGCACCTGCTCAAGAAGGCGATGGAGGGGCGCGAGGACGATATCCGCCAATGTGTCGGCGCGGGCTATTGCGTCGACCGCGTCATCTCCGGCCACGACACGCTGTGCGTGCAGAACGCGGCCACCAGCCGCGAGGCCACCATGCCGCACGTGGTGACCAAATCGGCCAACGGCGCGAAGCGCGCCGTCGTGGTGGGCGCCGGCCCGGGCGGGTTGGAAGCCGCGCGCGTCCTGGCCGAACGTGGGCATAAGGTCACGTTGTTCGAGCGCGAGGCGGAGACGGGCGGCCAGGTGAACATCGCCGCCAAGGCGCCCTGGCGCGTTTCGATCCAGGGCGTGCAGCGCTGGCTCGATGCACAGGTGCGGAAGCTGGGCGTCGAGATTCGCACGGGCGTCGAAGCCGCGGCGGACGACGTGACCGCGCTCAAACCCGATATCGTCATCGTGGCCACCGGCGGGCGGCCCAACAAAGGCTGGTTCACGGGCGGCGAGTTGGCGGTTTCGTCCTGGGATATTCTTTCGGGCAAGGTCGATCCCGCCGACAACGTGCTTCTTTACGATGAAAATGGCGCGCAGCAGGGCGCCTCGGCGGCCGAGTTCATCGCCAAGCGCGGTTCCCGGGTCGAGATCGCGACCACCGACCGCACGATATGCATGGAACTGGGCGACACCAACGCGGCCGCGTTCTTGAAAGAGCTTTACCAAGCGGGCGCCGTGATCTCGCCCGATCTGCGCCTGACCCAGGTCTATCGCGAAGGCAACCAGCTCGTGGCCGTCCTGGCCAACGTCTTCACCCACGAGGAAGAGGAGCGGGTGGTCGAGCAGGTGGTCGGCGAATGCGGCACCATGCCGAACGACTCGCTCTACTTCGCGCTGAAGCCCTTGGCCAAGAACCAGGGCGAGGTGGATCTGCGCGCGGTTGCGGCGGCCAAGCCCAGCGTGGTCGAGAGCAATCCGGCCGGCGCGTTCCAACTGTTCCGCGTCGGCGACGCCTGGGCTAGCCGTAACATTCACGCGGCGATCTACGACTCCCTGCGCCTGTGCAAAGACCTGTGAAGGCGCGGCGATGATCTTGCTTCAGGGGCTGATCGGGATTTGCGTGGCGGTGGGTGCGGCCTGCGCCTTGTGGCGCGCGCGCCGCTGGTTCCGCGGCCGGCCCGCGAAGGTCGATTTCCTGCGCGGCCTCCTGCGCTTTCCGCAAAGTTACTTTGTCGATCTGCACCATATCGTCGCGCGCGATCCTTACACCGCGCGCATGCATGTCATGGTGGCGGGCGGTTTCACCGCCGCGTTCCTGCTGACGTTGGCCGTCCATCTGTTCGATATCGATTCGCGTGGTTTGGCCTGGTTGCTGCTCGCGTTCCTCGTGCTGATGGGCGCGGGCGCCGCCTTCGTCGCGTTGCGCCGCCGCCCCAAGCCCGCGCGCCTGTCCGCCGGCGGCTTCAGCCGTCTGCCGTGGAGCCTGTTCGCCTTCGCGGCCGCTTTCTTCCTGGCGACCTTGCCCAAGGCGGGCCTGGTCGCTCCGTTCGCGGCGTTTTCCGTGCCGGGCATCGTGGTGCTGGTACTGGCGGCCTGGGGCTGCGCCGAGATGGTGGCGTTCCTGCCGCTCGGTCCCATGAAGCATTCCTTCGCGGGTGCCATGCACCTGATCTGCCACCCGCGGTTCCAGCGCTTGGGCGCTGCGCGGCCCGATTCGGGGCTGAAGCCGCTCGATCTCGAATTGCCCAAGCTCGGCGTCGAGGCGCCGTCCGATTTCAAATGGAATCAGTTGCTTGGCTTCGACGCCTGCGTGCAGTGCGGGCGCTGCGAGGTGGTGTGCCCGGCCTTCGCGGCGGAGCTACCGCTCAATCCCAAGAAGCTGATCCAGGATCTGGCGCGCGCGGTCGATCCCGGCGCCAGCGACGCGGCCTATGCGGGCAGCCCTTATCCGGGCCGCCCC
The DNA here is from genome assembly GCA_902826885.1 of uncultured Alphaproteobacteria bacterium. Taxonomy (GTDB): domain Bacteria; phylum Pseudomonadota; class Alphaproteobacteria; order CADEGL01; family CADEGL01; genus CADEGL01. The sequence goes on from CADEGL010000045.1 coordinate 13,995, forward strand.
GTGGGTCAGGCCCATGGCGGGCCTTCGCGACCGATCATCGGTGACGATGCGATGATCCATCCCGACACGCTGTGGTCCTGCACCACATGCCGCGCCTGCGTGCAGGAATGCCCGATGATGATCGAGCATGTCGACGCGATCGTCGATCTACGCCGCTTTCAGGCGCTGGAGAAGGGCGCCGTGCCCGGCAAGGCGCCGCTGGTACTGGCGGAGTTGCGCGCGACCGACACGCAGTGCGGCGCGGCGTTGGCCAGCCGTCTCGATTGGGCGGCCGACCTGTCCCTGCCGCTCATTTCCGCCAAGGGCGAATGCGACGTGCTTCTGTGGCTGGGCGAGGGGGCGTTCGACCTGCGCAACCAACGCACGCTGCGCGCGCTTGTCCGCCTGATGCGCCACGCCAAGATCGACTTCGCCGTTCTGGGCGAGGAAGAGTTGGATACGGGCGATCTGGCCCGCCGCTTGGGCGACGAAGCGACGTTCCAGGACCTGGCCAAGCGTAATGCGGCCACGCTGGCGAAATACCGCTTCCGCCGCATCGTCACGGCCGATCCGCATGTCTTCCACAGTTTGCGGAACGAATATCCGGCATTCGGCGCGCGCCACGAGGTGATGCATCATACGATGCTGCTCGACGAGCTCGTGAGCCAGGGCGCCTTGCCCAAAGGCAAATCTTCGGCTGGGAAAACGACGTATCACGACCCCTGTTATCTTGGCCGCTATAACGGCGAGATCCGCGCGCCGCGCGCGGTCCTGGATGCGATCGGCGTGGAGCGGGTCGAAATGGAACGTTCCGGCATGCGCTCCATGTGCTGCGGCGGGGGCGGCGGCGCGCCCGTGACCGACATCGCGGGCAAGAAACGCATCCCCGACGTGCGCATGGAGCAGGCGCGTGAAACCGGCGCGGCCGTGGTGGCCGTGGCGTGTCCCAATTGCGCGGTCATGCTGGAAGGTGTCGTGGGACCGCGGCCCGAGGTTGTGGACGTGGCGGAACTTCTTCTCCAAGCGGTGGAAGCGGCATGAGCGAGGAACGTATCCGCCGGGACCCCCGTGCCGAACGCGAGGCGCGCCGCGGCCGCGCGCCGCAGGCGGAGGACATACCCACACCCGTTGCGGCCGAGGCTTCGCCATCGGGCCGCGTCCGGCGCGATCCCCGCGCGGAACGCGCCGCGCGTACGAGCCGCGCCGCAGAACCGGCGACCGCCGCGCAACCTGCCGCCGCGCCCGAATCCGAATCGGGCCGTGTTCGCCGAGATCCGCGGGCGGAACGCGCCTCGCGGACCGGCCGCGCTGCCCCGGCTGCGCCCCAACCGGCGGCACCCGCTCCCGCTCCTAGTGGCCGCGTGCGCCGCGACCCGCGCGCCGATCGCACGGCTCAGCGCCAGGCCGGGGTCGCACGGGCGGAAACCGCTTCGCCGGTCAAGACGATAGCCGATCCGAAATTCCTGATCCTGGCCGTTCCCGACCTAGAAGACGCGCGCCTGTCGAGCCATGACAAGGACGTCATCGGTGCCGCGCGCGGCTTGGCCGATGCCGGCGGGGGCGCGGTGGTCGTGTTGGCCTTCACGGGACCCGAGGGCGTGAAAGACGGGCTAGACGAGGCGGGCGCCGATCGGGCGCTGCGCTTCGCCGATGTATCTTTCGCCGGTTATGCGCCCGAGCGGCGCGCGGCGGCGGTGCTGGCGGCGATCCAGGCTCTTAACCCTCGACACATTCTGTTTCCCGATACGGGCGTGGTCGGCGGCGACGTGGGCCGCCGCGTGGCCGTTTCGCTCGGTGACCGCGTGGCGAGCAATGTGCAGCGCGTAGCGCCCGACAGGATCACACGGCGAGGACGGGGCGGGCGGGCCGATTTCGCGCTGGCGCCGCCGCGCGTGCTGCTGATCGCGGCGGAAGCGGCCGATCCTGTGATCGACGAACGATATGAGGCACGCGATCTGCCCGCGCCGCGCATCGAGGCATTATCGCATGTCGAGGATCGCGGTCTGGCCGCGACCGATCCCGCGACCGTGCCCATGGCCGAGGCCGACTTTATCGTCAGCGCGGGCAACGGCGTGCGCGACTGGGATGCGTTTCACCGGGTGGCGGCGGCGCTGGGCGCCAGCGAAGGCGGCAGCCGGCCCGTGTGCGATGCCGGGCACCTGCCGCGCCATCGCCAGGTCGGCGCCTCGGGCACGCTGGTCGAGCCGCGCTGCTATGTGGCACTCGGCATCGCGGGCGCGCCCCAGCATCTGCAAGGCATCTCCAAGGTTGAACGCGTGGTGGCGGTCAACGCCGATGCCCATTGCGACATGGTGAAGCGGGCCGATCTGGCCGTGGTGGGCGATGTCCAAGCCCTCATGCCGGCGCTGGAGCGCATCGCCAAGGAGCGCCGCCATGGCAATTGACGTCGTGGTGCTGGTTTCCATCGGCCGCCATCCCGTTTCGGGCCGCGCGCGCCGCGCCGACGCCGACGCACGGGCGGTAGAGTTGGCGCTCGGTATCGCGGGCGCGCATGTGCAGCTGGTCCATGCCGGTGATCCGGACGAACCGGCGCTGCGCGACTATCTGGGCATGGGCGCCAACGCGGTGACGGTCTTGCGTATGGGGCCGGAGGCCGATCCGGTTTCGGTCTTGAGCGCGCATCTTTCGTCCACCAAGCCGCAGATCGTCTTGGCGGGGACGCGGGCCGAGGGCGGGGAGGATAGCGGCCTCGTTCCCTATCTCGTGGCCCAGGCCCTGAATACGCCGCTGGTGCCGGGCATCGTCAGCCTATCGCTCGTGGGCGAACGCGCGGAGATGCTGCAGGGGCTCCCACGTGGCCGCCGCCGGTCATTGGTTTCGCCGGTGCCATTGGTCGCGACCGTGCCGGTGATGGCGCCCGCGCCACGCATGAGCGCGTTCGGTCTTGCGCGCCGGGGTACGATCGCGGTGAAGGACGCGGACGCCGCCGCCGACGCGGCGCGTACGGCCTGGACCGAAGGGCCCGCGCGCCGCCGTCCGAAGCGAATCAAGGTGATGAAGGCGGCCAGCGCGGCGGATCGTGTCCGCGCGGTGACCGAGATGGCGGCCGGCAAGGGCAAGGTGCTGCAGAACGTGCCGCCCGAGGAAGCCGCGAAGGCGATTTTCGATTATCTGGTCACCGAGGGGATCATACAGGCCAAGCCGTGACGCGATCCCAGCAGGACAAAGGGCTGGCTTTCAAGGCGCTGCATGAGCGTCCCGGCTGCTTCGTGATGCCCAACCCCTGGGACGTGGGCTCCGCGCGCCTGTTGGCGGGCCTGGGTTTCGAGGCGTTGGCTACCACCAGCGCGGGCTTCGCGTTCTCCATCGGGCGGCGTGACGGAGAAGGCAAGCTCAGCCGCGAAGACGTGCTGGAGAACGCCCGCGCCATCGTCGGTGCGGCGGACCTGCCCGTCAGCGCCGATCTCGAAGGCGGCTTCGGCGATACGCCCGAGGACGCTGCCAAGACCATCACCGAGGCGGCGCGCGCGGGTCTGGTCGGCGGCTCGATCGAGGACGCCACGGGGCACAAGGCTGCCCCCATCCACGAATTCGGTTTGGCGGTGGAACGGGTGAAGGCGGCGGTCGCCGCGGCCCGCGCGCTGCCGTTTCCCTTCACGCTCACCGCCCGCGCCGAAAATCTGGCCTATGGCAGGCCCGACATGGCGGACACGATTCGGCGCTTGCAGGCTTATCAAGACGCGGGCGCCGATGTCCTCTTCGCGCCTGGGTTGAAGTCGGAAGACGACATTCGCGCGATCACGCAAGCGGTGGACCGGCCGGTGAACGTGGTGATCGGCTTGCACGCGGCGCCCTGGACGGTGGAAAAGCTGGCAACCCTCGGCGTCAAGCGCATCAGCCTGGGTTCGAGCTTCAGCCGCGCCGCGCTCGGCGCTTTTCTGCGCGCGGCCGAAGAGGTCAAGGAGCGCGGCTCCTTCTCCTTCGTCAGCGACGCGATCCCTTACGGCAAGATCAACGGGCGCTTCTAGCCGGCCTGATCAGACGACGATCATCTTGCGGTCGAGCTTGGAAAGAATTTCCAAGCCGTTCGGCGTCATCAGCAGCATGTCGATGTAGCTGCCGCCGTTGCCGCCCGGCCAATCCTCCATGACGATGTCGAACACGTTCTCGTAGTTCGTCGTCATACCGGGCTCGAAATCCACGGCTTCGAAGCCGAGCCCGCTGTGGAACGTGTGGCCGACCCAATCGGGCGGGATGGCGATGCCCATGTCGTAGCCGCCCACGAGCCACGCGTATTTCTTCAACCCGACGGATTCGATGTAGGCGTTGGCCACCTCGTGCAACTTGGTCATCGGGTCGCCGGGTTTGATCTCGCGCACGACGACCTCGATGCTTTTGGACGCTTTCTCGTAGAGATCGGTCCAGCGCTTGTCGGGCTCGCCGATGGAGAAGATGCGCGCCAGGTCGGCGTGATAGCGGTGGTACGAACCGGAAAAATCGACCCAGACGATGTCACCCTGTTGGATCTTGCGGCGGCTGGGCGGGGTGTGATGCACGCAGCCGCGCGGGCCGGTGCGCACGGCGCTGCGGATCGCGGGTTCCTCCCCGCCATGCTGGGACATGACGTAGTGGGCCAGGCCCTGGATGTCGATCTCGGTCATGCCGGGCTTGAGCGCCTTATGCACCGCGGTCATAGCCGCGTCGGCGATGGTCTGGGCCTTGCGCATGCAGGCGATCTCGGCGGGCGATTTGTTCATTTTGACGCGGTCGACCAGCCAGGAGCCGTCTGCGACCTTGGCGCCGGCCGCTTCCATGCGCTGTTCGATGGAAGTCAGCACGACGCCATGGGGCGCCAGGCTCCAGCGTTCGACGGCGGCCGTACCCTTGAGCCAGCCGCGCGCCTTCAGCGTGTCGGCGATCAACTCGACGGCGGGTTCGTACTTGCGGCGCGAGACGAACAGCGCGTCATCGACCCGGCCAGTGCCGCTCTTTACCAGATCGGCGTGGGATTCCGAATCGACGAACAGCGTCTTGTCCTGATCGAGGCGGATGAACAAGCCCGTCGGCGTGGTCCGCCGGTACCAGATCGAATCGTAGCCGGTGAGATACGTGATGTTGGGCGGCGATGAAACGAACAGCAGGTCGATCTTCTTGGCGGCCATGGCGCGCTTCACCTTGGCCAGCCGTTCCGCGTACTCCGCTTCGGAGAATGGCGGGCCCCATTCCGTGCCATCCTGGGTGTTCTTCATTCCGCTCCCCTCTATTTACCCGCCGATCCACGCACCGCGGCCGTGTTCCCGTTTGACCACTCGGCCTTTCGCGCGCTCTTGGCTCACCTGCGCGCGGATGCGCCCCTCGCTCGTGCGATACAGTTCGAGATCGCGATACATGTCGCACTTCTTGCACGTCTCGTTGAGATGCTCGGTGCCGAAGCTCGCCCGCAAGGCCCGCATCTTGTCCGATCGCCAGAGCTCTCCGAGCGGCATTTCCATCACATTGCCGATGGCCAAATCCTTTTCCGCGTCCATGGCGGCGACGCAGTTGCAGCCGAGCACGGTGCCGTCCGGAAGGACGAGCGGGCCGTTGAAGGTCTGTACGCATGGCTCCCGCTTCGGCGTGAGCGAGCGCAGGCGCATCTGTGCCGGCAACGACTCGCGCGTGATGCGTCCGCCGGCGGTGGTGAAGGACCAGGTGAAATCGAGCTGCGGCTTATAGGCCAGAATCTCCTGAAAATCAGGGTCGGCCATCACGTCTTTCAAGGGCCGGTCGGCCCGCAAGCCGACCACGATATTGACGGGGTCTCCGGCTTCCCGGTTCGCCTTCAGGAGCGCCAGCACGTTCGCGCGCATGCGCTTGTATTGCTTCGAACGATAGACGCGTTCGTACATCGCTGCGTCGAAGCCGGCGGTGCTGATCGTGATGCCGGTCAGGCCCGAGCGGATGATGGCGTCCGCGCCGTAGCGATCCACGAGAATGGCGTTGGTCGTGACATGGATGCGGTCGACTTCAGGCGCTTCGCGCACGCGATGCACGCGCTCCAGGAACTTGGGATGGATCAGCGCGTCGCCGACGATGGGGGTGAAAAAAACGCTGCCGCCGCCCTCCGCCCGATAGTCCGCCAAGGCCTTCTCGAAAATATCCTCCGGCATGTAGTCGATCTTGCGAGTCTGGAACTGGTACGGGCAGAAAATACAGTTCGCATTGCACAGATTCGTCAACTCGTAGTGCAGTTCGTAGGGCCGAGCCGCCATGGCATCGAGCACGGGCTGAAGCGGGCGCAGCCGTCCGACCAGCGCATCCGCCTTGCGCTTCGCGACACGGGTGGCTTTTTCCAGGAAGACGTTACGCATGGCCCATCGCGGCTTGGTTTCGCGCTAGCCTCGCATATTCCACGCCAACCGGCGCGGTTTAGCTGCGGAGCCGCTCGTTTTTCGGATCGTACAGGGCGCCTTCGCACACGGTCGCGGGGCGCAGGTCACCCAGTATGTCGATCTGGAGTTTCGCCCCGGTTTTGGCAAGGTCCGGCTCCACGTAAGCCAACGCAATGCTCTTCTTTACGTGGTGGCCATACCCGCCCGAGGCGACCACACCGACATAGGCGCCGTCGGCGAAGATCGGCCCGTTGGTGAAGGCGTCCGCGTCCTTGGCGTCCACGTCCAGAACCACCAGCTTCCATTTCGGAGTGGCCTTGCCGGCCGCTTCCAGCGCGCCGCGGCCGATGAAGTCGCGGCCTTCCATCTTCACCAACCGCTCCAGCCCGGCGTCCAGCGGCGTGACCTCCTCCGTCAGTTCGGTGCCGAGCGCGCGGTAGGCTTTTTCGAGGCGCATCGAATTGGTCGCGCGCATGCCGAAATTGGCGATGCCGAATTCCTTCCCGGCTTCCATCAGCGCGTCGTAGAGGCGCGCTTGATAGGCGATGTTGTGATGCAGCTCCCAGCCCAGCTCGCCGACGTAACTGACGCGCAGCGCGCGTACGGGAACGTTGGCAACCTCGACCTCTTGCGCGCTCATCCAGGGGAACGCGCCGTTCGACAGGTCGGTCCGCGTCAGTTTGCTCAGAACGGCGCGTGACTTCGGCCCGGAGAGGACGAGCGCGCCGTCGCGCAAGGTCACGTCCTCCAGCCGTACGCCCTCTTTTGGCATGTGGCGCTCCAGCCAGTCGCGGTCGATCAGATGGGTGATCGCGGCGGTCACGAGATAGAACCGGTCCTCACCGAGGCGTGCCAAGGTGCCTTCGCCGGCGATGCGTCCTTTGGGCGTCAGAAACTGGGTCAGGATCACGCCGCCGATTTTCTTCGGCGGGCGGTTGGCGCAGAGATGGTCGAGGTAGGCGTAAGCGCCTGGGCCGGAAACTTCGAATTTGGAAAAGCCGGACAAGTCCAGCAGCCCCGCGCGCTCGCGTACCGCTTTGCATTCGGCGGCGACATGGTCGAAGGCTTCGGTGCGGCGGAAGGTCAGGCTTTCCGAAACGCCCTTGGGCGCAAACCAGGATGCGCGCTCCCAGCCGAAGCGTGCTTCGAACACCGCACCTTGCGCCTTCAGCCGGTCGTATATCGGCGTCTGCTTGGCGGGCCGTCCGGCCGGGCGTTCCTCGCCGGGGTAGGTCACGGCGTACATATATTTGTACACCTCGCAGGCGCGTTCGACCGTGTAGTCGAGGGTGGCGTAAGGGCCGAAGCGGCGCGGATCGAACTCGTACATATCCATCTCGGGTTCGCCGTCCACGATCCAGTCGGCCAGATACTTGCCCGCGCCGCCGCCCTGGGCGATGCCGACGCTGAAGCCGCATTGGCACCAATAGCCGGGCAGGCCGGCCACGGGCCCGATCAGAGGATTGCCGTCCGGCGTGTGGGGAATGGGCCCGTTGACCACGCGCTTGATGCCGGCCTTGGCCAGCATCGGAGCGCGTTCCATCGCCATGTCGACGATGGATTCGATGCGGTCGATGTCCGGCGGCAACAGATCCATGCCGAACTGGGCCGGGATGCCGTCCACGGCCCACGGTTTACCCTCGGGCTCGTAGGGGCCGAAGATCACGCCCCGGTTTTCCTGCCGCATGTAGAAAGATGCGTCGGGATCGCGCAGGACCGGAAATTCGCGGCCATATTCGATCACCTCGGGGATGTTCTCGGTCACGAGGTACTGGTGTTCCATCGAAACGATGGGCAGGTTGAGGCCGATCATCTTGCCGACGTCGCGTGCCCAGGTCCCCGCCGCGTTCACCAGGATCTGGCAGTGGATCGTGCCTTTCTCCGTCTCGACCACCCATTCGCCGGCGGGCGTCCGGTGCATCCCCGTCACTTTGGTATGGCGGTAGATTTCGGCGCCATTGTCGCGCGCGCCCTTCGCCAGGGCATTGGTGACGCTGGAAGGATCGATATATCCATCCGCCGGCGTGTACGCGCCCGCGATGATGTCTTTCAGGCTGATCAGAGGATGGATCTTCTTGATCTCCTCCGGCGACAAGACATGGAAGGGCAGATCGATGTTCTTGGCCTGGCCGGCCAGAAGCTTGAACTGGTCCACCCGGCCTTTGGTCTTCGTGATGCGGATGGAGCCCACTTTGTGGAAGCCGGTGGCCTGCCCCGTTTCCGCCTCTAGCCGCTCGTAAAGCTCGGTCGAATATTTGTGAATGCGGCTGAGATTCAGGCCGACTTCGAAGTGGGGCGTGAGGCCCGCGGCATGCCAGGTGGAGCCCGCCGTCAGCTCGGCCTTCTCGATCAGGACGACGTCGCGCCAGCCGCGCTTGGTCAGATGATAAAGAAGGCTGCAGCCCGCGATTCCGCCGCCGACGATGACCACGCGCGCATGGGTCTTCATATAACGCCCCCGTATCGAGTTTCGCCGACTATGGGAGCGCGCGCGCGGGCCGGTCAACTCGCGCTTTTGCACTGCACAGTGGCCCGGTTGTCAGGGTATTCAAACTCGTGTAGGCCGTTCGACCGAATGCGGGAAGCCGAATGACGGCCGGTTCGCGGGCGTCGGCATCCAAGGGGGAGCGACGCCATGGCCGCAGTAAGAAGCGATATCGAGATCGCGCGCGACGCGCGCATGAAGCCGATCGCCGAGATCGGCGCGAAACTGGGTATCCCCGAAAAAGCGCTGCACCCTTATGGCCATGACAAGGCCAAGATCGGCCTCGATTTCATCGCGGGGCTGCAGGACAAGCCGGACGGTAAGCTGATTCTGGTCACCGCCATCTCGCCCACGCCCGCGGGCGAGGGCAAGACGACGACCACCGTGGGTTTGGGCGACGGGCTCAACCGCATCGGCAAGAAGGCCGCGATCTGCCTGCGCGAGCCGAGCTTGGGCCCGTGCTTCGGCGTGAAGGGCGGCGCGGCCGGCGGTGGCTACGCCCAGGTCGTGCCGATGGAAGAGATCAACCTTCACTTCACTGGCGACCTGCATGCCATCGGCGCGGCCAACAACCTTCTGGCCGCTCTGATCGACAACCATATCTATTGGGGCAATGAGATCGGGCTCGATGCGCGCCGCGTCACCTGGCGCCGGGGCCTGGACATGAACGACCGTGCCTTGCGCTCCATCGTCAACTCGCTGGGCGGCACGGCCAACGGTTTTCCGCGCGAGGACGGCTTCGACATCACGGTCGCCTCCGAGGTGATGGCCATTTTCTGCTTGTCGCGGAACCTGGCCGACCTGCAGAAGCGTCTCGGCAACATTATCGTGGGCCAGACGCGCGACCGCCGCTTCGTGCGCTCGGAGGAGCTGAAGGGCGCCGGCGCCATGGCTGTCCTGCTCAAGGACGCGTTGATGCCGAACCTGGTGCAGACGCTGGAGAACAACCCGGCCTTCGTGCATGGCGGGCCGTTCGCCAACATCGCCCACGGCTGCAACTCGGTGCTGGCGACGACGACCGCGCTCAAGCTGGCCGACTATGTCGTGACCGAAGCGGGCTTCGGTGCCGATCTGGGCGCCGAGAAGTTTTTCGACATCAAGTGCCGCAAGACAGGCTTGAAGCCGTCCGCCGCCGTCATCGTGGCCACCGTGCGCGCGCTGAAGATGCACGGCGGGGTCGAGAAGGCGAACCTGGGCCAGGAAAATGTGGAGGCGCTGCGCAAAGGCGCCGCCAACCTGGCGCGCCATGTCGAGAATGTGCAGGGTTTCGGCGTGCCGCCCATTGTTGCCATCAACCGCTTCATTTCCGACACCGATGCCGAAATCAAGGCGATCGAGGAGATTTGCGCGGGCCTGGGCGTGAAAGTCGTGCCCTGCACCCATTGGGCCGATGGCGGCAAGGGCACCGAAGCCCTGGCGCGCGCCGTGGTCGAGATCGCGGATTCGGGCAAGGCCGCGTTCCATACCCTGTACCCGGACGACATGCCCCTGTGGGACAAGATGCGCACGGTCGCCCAGCGCATCTACCGCGCCAAGGACATCACGGCCGACAAGGCGATTCGGGATCGCGTGGCCGAGTACCAGAAGGGCGGCTTCGGGAACTATCCGGTCTGCATGGCGAAGACGCAGTACAGCTTCTCGACGGACGCGAACCTGCGTGGCGCGCCGACGGACCATATCGTGCCGATTCGCGAGGTGCGCCTGTCGGGCGGCGCCGAGTTCATGGTTGCCGTCTGCGGCGAGATCATGACCATGCCCGGCCTGCCGCGCGTGCCCTCGGCCAATTCGATCTACATCAACGACAAGGGCCAGATCGAAGGACTGTTTTGAGGTGGCTCAAACCGCGTTGCGCGACTTGCCGGTGAGAGCTTCGGGCTTGCGTTCCGAGCCCGCGTAGAAGGTCGCCGTCACGGCCTCCACCGCCTTGCGGTGGCGCTCCTGTTCCGCCGCGCCGAAATCTTCCGCTGGCGGCACCTCGTGGTCGAAATGGTTCCATCTATCGTGCCCATGCACCAGCATGGCGGACTCGCGACCGTTCAGCTTCTTGCCGCTGGCGGGCACCATGTCGATCAGCATGCCCATCCGCCGGTCCTTCGTCAGGTTCGGCTCCGACGCGTGCAGCACGGCCGTGTCGATCAAGAGCCCTTCACCGGCCTCGAGCGTCACGTGGGTCGCGTTCGACTTGTCGAACTCGGTCGAAACGTAGTGGCCGCGCGTCAGCATGCTGTAGGGATCGACCTTTTCCTTATGGGGCATGTCGCCCCATTTGTGGGAGCCTGGAATGATCTTGAGGCAGCCGTTCTCGACCGTGGCGGGCGTGAGCGCCAGCCAGCAGGTGATGATGCGCGGCTCGAACTTCAGATAGACCGTGTCTTGGTGCCAGGAGACGTAGGTCTTGTTGTCGGGCGCCTTGTTGCGGAAACCCACGTTCTCGCACATCACGTCGGAACCGATCAGCGGTTCCATCGCGCGCATCAGGGTTTCGTTGCGTGTTAGCCGGTCGATCCAGCGGAACAGGAGGTTGGCCTTCATGTCGATCAGCCCGACCTTGTCGGGATGGGCGCGCTCGAACGCTTCCAGCTCGGCCCGGCAGGCCGCCGCGTCTTCCTCGGAGATGATGCGGACCGGCGCGACATAGCCCAGCCGCTCGAACCGCTCCTTGATCTCGTGGTCGGATGGCAAGCTGAACATGGGCGCTCCCCACAGATGCGTCGTTTAGGCCAATCCGCCTAAAAAGCGTAGGACGCTCGGGGGAGGGTGTGCAACTGCGGCGAAAGGATGGTGCTGGCAGCAGGATTCGAACCCGCGACCCCCTGATTACAAATCAGGTGCTCTACCAACTGAGCTATGCCAGCCCGCGAATGGCCGGGAGTATACAAGCGCCGAGTCCCCGTGGGAACGAAGCGCGCCATGCGATGGCCCGCCGTTGACAGAAAAGGGGGCCACCGGCAGTTTTTGCGCGCCGTTCGGTCTGTCAGCGGCGGAATTTTGGGGGTAGCGATGATCTATGAGTATCGCGTCTACGTGGCGGCGCCGGGCCGCATGCCGGAGATTGCCGCGCGCTTCCGCGAGAAGACGATGACCATGTTCGCGAAGCACAAGTTCCGCGTCGTGGGATTCTTCGAGCCCGCGGTCGGCGACACGTCCGAACTCCATTACATCCTAGAGTGGGACGACATGGCCCACATGGAGAAAACCTGGGCCGGCTTCCGCAAGGACCCGGAATGGGTCGAAATCCGCCGTCAAACGGAAGCCAACGGCGCCATCGTCAGCACGGTGAAGAACCAAGTCTGGCGTCTGGCCGACTATTCACCCAAGCCCCGCGCCTCTTGAGGAAACAAGACAATGAGTCCCGACAGCGCTCCCGCGCGCCCGTTCCAGGAATACGAATCCGAAAAGCTGATGCGCCGCATCGAGCGGGAGCCGCTGCCGGCCAATGTCGGCGCGCTGCTGAAGAACGCCGCGGAAAAATACGGCGACCATCCGGCGCTGTATTTCTTCGACGACGACGTGACGGTGACCTACCGCGCGCTTGAGGCGCGCACGCGGAAGTTGGCTTCGGCCTTCGCCAAGCTGGGCATCAAGCACGGCACCCATGTCGGGATCATGGTCTACACCTCCGACGTGTATCCCACGACATGGCTAGCATTGGCGCGGTTGGGCGCCGTCACGGTCGCCATCAACTATAACTACACGCCGCGCGAGCTGAACTACATGCTTTCCGACGGCAAGGCCGAATACCTCGTGATGAACCACGAGCTTCTGCCGACGCTGGAGGGCATGGAGAACCAGCCCGTGCCCAAGGACCGCGTCATCATGGTTGGCGCGGACGTGCCGGGTTATCCCTTGCGTTGGGAAACTGTCATGGCGTCCGGCACGGAAGACTTCACGCCGGCCAAGGAGCCCGTTCTCGACGATCTGATGAACATTCAGTACACCTCGGGCACCACGGGCATGCCCAAGGGCGCGATGCAGCCGCAGCGTTATTGGCTGACCTTCGGCCGCGTCGGCGCGGCTCAGTTCCAGGACAAATTGAAGCGCATCCTATTGGCCCAGCCGTTCTATTACGTGGACGGCCAGTGGCTGTGCCTGGTCACGATCTTCCAGGGCGCCACCCTGTATGTCGCGCGCAAGCAAAGCGCCTCGCGTTTCTTGGGCTGGCTGAAGCAGTTCAAGATCAACTACTGCAATTTCCCCGAGGTCGTCTCCAAGCAGCCGGAATCCCCGGACGATAAGGACAACGATCTGATCGTCATGTCCGCCTATAGCCATCGGCGCGAGAATTACCGCTGGTACGAAAAGCGCTACGGCTGCCTCGCGCGCCAGGGCTTCTCGATGACCGAAGTAGGCTGCGCGATCTACGTGCCGATGGAAGCCGACCATATGACCGGTTCCGGCACGGTCGGCACGCCGGTCGCCTTCCGCGAGGCCATGGTGGCCGACGCCGAGGGCAACCCCGTGCCGCGCGGCGAGGTGGGCGAGCTGTGCATCCGCGGCGCCGGCATCCTCCTGGGCTATTTCAACAAGCCCGAGGCCAACGCCAAGGCGTTCCATCCGGGCGGCTGGTTCCGCACCGGCGACACGGCGCGCCACGATCCCGACGGCTGGTTCTATTACCTGGGCCGCATCAAGGACATGGTGAAGCGCAGCGGCGAGAACGTCTCGGCCGTCGAGGTCGAGGGCGTCTTGCGCGGCGTGGACGGCATCATGGAGGCGGCGGTGCTGCCCGTGCCGGACGAGCTGCGCGGCGAAGAGGTAAAAGCGTATTTGTTGCTGTCGCCGGGCAAAACGGCCAAGGACGTGACGCCGGAAGACGTCGTTGCCCACTGCGAGAAGAACCTCGCGAAGTTCAAGATCCCGCGCTACCTGGAATACGTCACCGAGTTCCCGCGCACGCCGAGCCTCAAGATCAAGAAATCGGCGCTGATCGCGGCCAAGCCGGATCTGCGCGTAGGTTCCTACGACCGGGCGGAGAAGACCTGGCGTTAAGCGCGTTTGGGCGCCAGGTCAGCCGACCTTGGCCGCCCGCCGCTGGCGGGTGGCCTCGTAGAGGGCGATCGCGGCCGCGTTCGACATGTTCAGATCGGCCACCGGCCCGCCCGTGGGGAGTCGCGCCAGGAAGTCGCAAGCCTCGCGGGTCAGTCGGCGCAATCCGGCACCTTCCGCCCCGACCAAGATGGCGACCCGGCCCTTGAGGTCGATGGCCTCCAACGGCTTGTCCGCCTCGCCGGCCAGGCCGACGCACCAGACATTGGCTTCCTTCATCTCGTCCAGGGCCCGGGCCAGGTTGGTCACCATGACCAGGGGAACCAGCTCCAGCGCACCCGAGGCGGCCTTGGCTAGGGTGCCGGTAACGGACGGGGCATGATCCCGAGGGAGGATGACGGCTACGGCGCCAAAGGCGGCCGCGGATCGTAATACCGCGCCAACGTTATGAGGGTCGTTGGCCCGGTCGAGGACGACAAAAATGGCATCCGGGCCAGAATCCCTTAAAAGAGAAGTTAAATCTCGATCCGGCAAAGGCTCCGCACGTAGTGCAATACCCTGATGCACCGCGCCGGGTGGTAAAAGCCGGTCGATTTCCTCGCGCCCCATGATCTCGGCCTGGGGCGCGCCTGGGGGCGGCGCCAGCTCGGCCAGGGCGTCTCTTGTAGCCACCAGACGCATGCAATGGCGCCTGGGATTGGCCAGGGCGGCCTTGACGGTGTGGAGGCCGAAAAGCCACTGTCCGCTCATCGGCGGGGCGGCTTGTGGATAGTTCTTGGTTTTTAAGGGCTTGCGTCTGCTCATGCTGGTTCTTATTATGGCACGAAATTTGGCGCTTAAGCGAGCCGTGCGGCGTCGCATTCACAGGATGTGACGTCACTACGGCTGTTTGCGTCTTCCATAGAGATACGGAGAGAAATTAGGTCACGGTCGCGGGTCCGCCGCCTCGAATGGCCATTGGACTGATGCGGAGGGGTGCCCGAGTGGCTAAAGGGGACGGACTGTAAATCCGTTGGCGCACGCCTACGTTGGTTCGAATCCAACCCCCTCCACCAACCAGGCCTCGGGGTAAGGCGCGATGCGGGATGGAAGTGCGGGTGTAGCTCAATGGTAGAGCTCCAGCCTTCCAAGCTGGAGACGTGGGTTCGATTCCCATCACCCGCTCCAGCCCGCGATTGGAGCGACTAGGACGAAGAACGTGGCTCGGGCCGATGCCCTGACGGGCGACCTGGGTTTGGAAATGAGACGTTAACGCCAGCTAGGGAAGTCGGGAAAATGGCGAAGGCGAAGTTTGAGCGTACGAAGCCGCACTGCAACGTAGGGACGATTG
>CADEGL010000046.1 GCA_902826885.1 uncultured Alphaproteobacteria bacterium
CAAGGGCCAGTGCGAGGTCGTCGGCGTGGCCGGCAAGCATGAGCCGACGTCGCAGATCAAGGCGATGGTCGACACCAAGACCTACACCTGGGACGCCGCGCTCATCACGCTCGCCGCGCACGACCTTCTGATCGCCGGTGGCTATCTCGAGCCGCTCGAGCTGAAGGGCACGGCGTGGGACGAGATCAAGCCGGAATACAAGACGCCGACCTTCTCGGGCAACGACGTCTACTGCGCCGTGATCGGCTACCGCACCGACAAGGTGAAGAAGCCGCCCAAGTCGTGGACCGATTTCTGGAACGTGAAGGACTTCCCGGGCCGTCGCTCGCTCCGCAAGTACCCCTTCGACACGATCGAAGAGGCGCTGATGGCGGACGGCGTGCCGACCAACAAGGTCTATCCCTGCGATTTCGACCGCGCGTTCAAGTCCCTCGACAAGATCAAGAAAGACGTCGCGATCTGGTGGGACCAGGGCGCCCAGGCGTCGCAGATGCTGAAGACCAACGAAGTCGACATGCTGCCGTGCTGGAACGGCCGTATCCAGGCCGTGATCGACGAAGGCGCGCCGGTGGCGATGGAGTGGAACCAGAACATCGCGGGCGTTGAGGGTTGGACGATCCTCAAGGGTACGCCGCGCGCCGACTGGGTTCGCAAGTTCATCGCCTTCGCGGCCGAACCCAAGACGCAGGCCGGCTGGGTCGCGCACTTGACCTATGGCCCGACGAACCCGAACGCGTTCAAGTTCATCAAGCCGGAACGCGCCAAGCTCGTGGGAACCTTCCCCGAATATCAGGAAAAGGCGTTGTTGATTGACAACGCGTTCTGGGGCAAGGAAAAGGACAAGGCGATCGACCAGTTCAACGCCTGGATGCTCAAGGGCTAAGAACGCCGATCTCTGGTTTGACGAGGGGCGGCGGGTTTCTCCCGCCGCCCTATTCGTTAGTGGCGGTCTAGGGCATTGGTTCGTTCTTCGGTTAGATAAAAACTATTTTAACGGTAAGGCGCATCTTCGTTAGATGGTGCGTCAATGAGACGCCGTGCTGGCGAATGTCGCGAAAGTGCGGGGCCGACAAGGCCACAACAATAGAGGCAATACATGCGCATCAAATCGGCGATCGACCGCCGCGCAATTCTGAAAGGTGCAGGCATCGGAGCAGCCGCCATCGCGTTCCCGACGGTGCTTGTGCCGCGCAAGACTCGCGCGGCCGTGCAACTCACTGTCCGCGATCCGGGTGGTCCGTACGAAAAGGCTTTCACCGAAGGCCTCTACAAGCCGTTCAACGAAAAGTACAAGGGCCAGTGCGAAGTCGTCGGCGTGGCCGGCAAGCACGAGCCGACGTCGCAGATCAAGGCGATGGTCGACACCAAGACCTACACCTGGGATGCCGCTCTAATCTCCCAGGCCGCCCACGATCTGCTGGTGGCAGACAAGTATCTCGATGTGCTCGAGCTGAAGGGCACCGCCTACGACGAGATCAAGCCGGAATATAAGACCCCGACCTTCGCGGGTAATGACATCTACGCCGCCGTGATCGGTTACCGCACCGACAAAGTGAAGAAGCCGCCCAAGTCTTGGGCCGATCTGTGGAACGTGAAAGATTTCCCGGGCCGCCGCTCGCTGCGTAAGTATCCCTTCGACACGATCGAAGAGGCGCTGATGGCCGATGGTGTTCCCAAGGACAAGGTCTATCCCTGCGATTTCGACCGCGCTTTCAAGTCCCTCGACAAAATTAAGAAGGACGTTGCCTTGTGGTGGGACCAGGGCGCTCAGTCTTCGCAGATGATCAAAACCAACGAGGTCGACATCATCGCTGGCTATAACGCGCGCCTCCAGGCCGCCATCGACGAAGGTGCGCCGGTCGCCCTCGAATGGAATCAGAACATCGCGGGTGTCGAAGGTTGGGTGATCTTGAAGGGCACGCCGCGGGCCGATTGGTGCCGCAAGTTCATCGCCCTGGCCATGGAGGCCAAGAGCCAGGCCGGTTGGGCCCCGTATCTGGCCTACGGCCCGTCTAACACCAACGCGTTCAAGTTCATCAGCCCGGAACGCGCCAAAGTCTCCGGCTCCTTCCCGGAGCACGCCTCGAAGGCCTTGCTGATCGATAACACCTTCTGGGGCAAGGAAAAGGATAAGGCGATCGACATGTTCAACGCCTGGATGCTCAAGGGCTAAGAACGTCGATCCCTAGTTGGACGGACCGGCGGCGGGGGAAACCCCGCCGCCTTTTTTGTTCAACCGGCGTAGGTTGACTTTATCGAATAGCGGTTTGTGCTCGTTGCTTCGCCGTCCCTTGTTTGGCTAAAATTGCTGTAATGATAAGGCGCGCTTTCCATCGTGTGGTGCGCCAAAAAGACCGTGCTGGCGATCGTCGCTCAAGTGCGGGGGCCAACAGGGCCACAACGAGGAGGCTTCATCCATGCGCATTAAATCGGCGGTCAGCCGTCGTTCAATTCTTAAGGGGGCAGGCGCCGGTGCGGCCGCTGTTGCCTTCCCGACCGTGCTTGTGCCGCGCAAGACGCGCGCGGCGGTGCAGATCACCGTTCGCGATCCGGGCGGTCCGTTCGAGAAGGCCTTCGGCGAGGGGCTCTACAAGCCGTTCAACGAGAAATACAAGGGCCAGTGCGAGGTCGTCGGCGTGGCCGGCAAGCATGAGCCGACGTCGCAGGTAAAGGCGATGGTCGATACCAAGACGTATACCTGGGACGCCGCGCTGCTCAGCATGGCGGCCCACGATGCGTTGCCCGGCTATCTCGAGCCGCTCGAGTTGAAGGGCACGGCCTATGATGAGATCAAGGCCGAGTACAAGACGCCGACCTTCTCGGGCAACGACGTCTACTGCGCCGTGATCGGCTACCGCACCGACAAGGTGAAGAAGCCGCCCAAGTCGTGGACCGATTTCTGGAACGTGAAGGACTTCCCGGGCCGTCGCTCGCTCCGCAAGTACCCCTTCGACACGATCGAAGAGGCGCTGATGGCGGACGGCGTGCCGACCAACAAGGTCTATCCCTGCGATTTCGACCGCGCGTTCAAGTCCCTCGACAAGATCAAGAAAGACGTCGCGATCTGGTGGGACCAGGGCGCCCAGGCGTCGCAGATGCTGAAGACCAACGAAGTCGACATGCTGCCGTGCTGGAACGGCCGTATCCAGGCCGTGATCGACGAAGGCGCGCCGGTGGCGATGGAGTGGAACCAGAACATCGCGGGCGTTGAGGGTTGGACGATCCTCAAGGGTACGCCGCGCGCCGACTGGGTTCGCAAGTTCATCGCCTTCGCGGCCGAACCCAAGACGCAGGCCGGCTGGGTCGCGCACTTGACCTATGGCCCGACGAACCCGAACGCGTTCAAGTTCATCAAGCCGGAACGCGCCAAGCTCGTGGGAACCTTCCCCGAATATCAGGAAAAGGCGTTGTTGATTGACAACGCGTTCTGGGGCAAGGAAAAGGACAAGGCGATCGACCAGTTCAACGCCTGGATGCTCAAGGGCTAGCGCCCGGGTATCCGGTCCAACCAAACCGTGGAGTAAGGATGCGCGGGTGCGCGTGACGCACCCGCGTATCCGCTTAGAGGGGGATCTCGTACCGTGTCCGAACCAGCTTACAAACTTAAGATCAGGAACTTGCGCAAGACGTACGGTCCCGTCATCGCCTTGGCGGGCGCCAACGTCGACATGCGCGAGGGCGAGTTCCTCACCCTTCTCGGGCCTTCGGGGTCGGGCAAGACCACGCTGCTCATGGCTGTCGCGGGCCTCTTGCAGCCGGATGGCGGCGAGGTCTGGATCGATGGCCGTCTGGCCACCTACATGCCGCCCAACAAGCGCGACATTGGCATGGTATTTCAGAACTATGCGTTGTTTCCGCACCTGACGGTGGCCGAGAACATCGCGTTCCCCTTGCGGATGCGCAAAGTGGATGAAGCGACGATCAAGAAGGAGGTCACGCGCGTCCTCGACGTCGTGCGCCTGCCCCAAGTCGCCGAGCGCTTGCCGCGCCAGCTTTCGGGCGGCCAGCAGCAGCGCATCGCGCTGGCGCGCTGCATCGTCTACAAGCCTTCGATCATTCTGATGGACGAGCCGCTGGGCGCTCTCGACAAGAAGCTGCGCGACCAGATGCAGCTCGAGATCAAACACTTGGCCGTGCAGCTCGGTATCACCGTGCTCTACGTCACCCACGACCAGGAAGAAGCGCTGGTCATGTCCGACCGCATCTGCCTCATGAACGAGGGCGAGATCGAGCAGTTGGGCACGCCGGACGAACTCTATTTCCGCCCCACGTCCGTGTTCGCGGCCGACTTCCTCGGCGAATCGAACCTGATCAAGGCGACGGTTTCCGCCGCCGATGGTAGCGCCGTCACCCTAAAGGCGCCTGGCGGCGCCACGGTGAAGGCCGCGCCAGCGCGCTTCGAAGTCCGCAATGGCCAGCAGATCACCTTTATGGTCCGCCCCGAGAACGTCCATATCCTGGGCTCTGGCGAGAAGGCCGACAACGAAGTGACCGTGAAGCTCGATGACGTGGTGCTGGTCGGTCAGGTTACCAAGGCCTATTCGAAGCTGGGCGGCGAATCCAAGCTGTCCTCGACGCAGTTGACCCGCGTCGGCACCAGAATGCCGAAGGCTGGCGAGGAAGTCCGCTTTGGCTGGTCCGTCGACAGTACGGTCCTGGTGGCCGACAAGCGTCCGGGAGCGGCAGCGTGACCACCGTCAATCAAATGCGAGCCATTCACGGAGACAAGGTCTATAAGGCGCGCCCGAATTGGCACGCGGGCCTTCCGCTTATTCCGGTCTTCGTCTTTCTGGCCCTTCTGTTCTTCTTTCCCGTCATTCAGCTTCTGACCCTGTCGGTCCAGACGAAGGGCGAGCTGTCCGGCGTCCACTATATGCGGCTGTTCGAGTCGGACGTTTATATCCGGTCGCTCCTCATCACGCTGAAGGTCTCTTTCTATACGACCCTGATTTGCGTGATCGCGGCTTATCCGTTGGCCTACATGCTGGCCACGGCGTCCGGCCAGACGCGCAACTCGCTCATTCTGTGGGTGCTGATGCCGTTCTGGACCAGCTTCCTGGTCCGTACCTTCGCATGGCTTGTTCTCTTGGGCCGCAATGGGCCGATCAACAAGTGGCTGCAAGGCTTAGGACTTCTCGAAAACCCCTTAGAGTTCTTCAACATGGTCGGCACCATGATCGGCATGGTGCACGCGCTCATGCCGCTCGCGGTTATGACCATGTTGTCGGTCATGGAAACGATTGACGCCAACCTGCCCAAGGCGGCGGCTACGCTCGGCGCCCGCGGCGGCCAAGCTTTTTGGCGCATCTACTTCCCGCTCTCGCTGCCAGGTCTCGCCGCCGGCGGCCTGTTGGTGTTCATCACCGCGCTTGGATTCTTCATCACGCCCACGATCCTGGGCGGCGGGCGTATCATGATGATCGCCCAGCTGATCATCGAGCAGGTCGAACAGTTGTTGAACTGGGGCTTCGCGGGCGCCATCGCGCTCCTGCTGTTGCTGACGGCGCTGGTGATTTTCTACCTCTACGATCGCCTGCTCGGTATGTCGACTTTGTCGGGCAGCGGCTCCGCCGACCGGAGTGCGGCTGGCGGCGGCGGCGGCATGATCGGCAGGGGCGGCGCTTACGTCGGTGGCATCTTCATCAATGTCATTGGCTGGATCTGCGATCGTTTCGGCGAACTGGTCGAAGTGGTGCGTCCGATCCGCCCAGACCGCCCGCGCAAGACGATGTCGCGTACGATCATGTGGATCACCGGTATCACCATGCTGGTGTTTCTCTCGGCGCCGTCCTTCTTCGTCATCCCGGTCTCCTTTACGGAGGGCGGCTTCCTGGAATGGCCGCCGGAAGGCTTTGGTACCCGTTGGTACGACTTGGTGTTCGACTCACCGACTTGGCGGGCGGCGGGTATCCGCTCCTTCAGCGTCGGCGTGATCTCGGCGTTGCTGGCCATGGCGATCTCGGTGCCGGCGGCGTTCGTGCTGACGCGGCACAAGCTCAAGGGCAGGACGATCTATATGTCTCTCCTGCTCTCGCCGTTGATCATCCCGCGCATCCTGATCGCGGTGGCCTTGTTCTACAGCTACGCGTACGTCGACAAGTTCCTGCGGATCGGGCTGATCGGCTCCTCGCTCGGCCTCGTGCTCGGCCATGCGATGCTGGCGGTGCCCTATGTCGTGGTCACGGTCATGGCGGTGTTGAAGAACTACGACTACCGCTTGGACCAGGCCGCGTGGAGCTTGGGCGCCAACAAGGCGCGCACGCTGTGGCACATCACCTTCCCGCTGATCCGCGCGGGTTTGTTGGCCGCGTTCCTGTTCGCCTTCGTCACGTCGTTCGACGAGCTCACCATCGCGCTGTTCGTCAGCGGTGGCCTCGCCACGACCCTGCCGAAGCAGATGTGGGACGACGCGCTGCTCAAGGTCAGCCCCGGTCTCGCGGCCGCTTCGACGCTGATCCTGATCTTCGTGACCAGCATGATCTTCCTGGCGGAGTTCTTGCGCAGGAAGGCATCCAAGTCTTAACGGCAATAAGAGCGGGGGGCTTCGGCCCCCCGCTTCCTTTCAAGGCAATGAGGTCCAGCCATGGCGAATACCGGTCCCCGCAACGTCACCGTGATCGGCGCGGGCGTCGTGGGCACGGCCACCGCGAACTATCTTTTGCGCGAGGGCCACAAGGTCACCCTGATCGAGCGTGACGAGCCGGGTAAGGCCACGTCCTTCGGCAATCTGGGCGGCATCAGCCCGGGCTCGGTCGTTCCCGTGGCCACGCCTGGCATGTTGAAGCAAATCCCCAAGTGGCTGCTGGACCCCGAGGGGCCGCTCTTCGTTCGCTGGTACTATCTGCCGCAGGTCATGCCCTGGCTGATCAAGTTCCTGATGGCCGGTCAGCGCGACCGGGTCTACGGCATCTCCAAGGCGCTGTCCGCGCTCAATGGGCCGACTTTCGAGGCCTACCAGCCGCTGCTCAAGGCCGCGGGCGTGGAGCATCTGTTTCACCGTACGGGGCAGCTCTTCCTCTATCAGTCCGACGAGAGCCGGAAGAAGGATGCGCTCGGCATCGAGCTGCGCACCATGACGGGGCAGCGTTGCGACGTGCTGAATAGGGATGAGATCCGTCAGCTCGAGCCCGCGCTGGCGCCGGTTTTCGAGTCCGCGATCCTGATGCCCGACCACGGGCACTGCAAGAATCCCTTCGGCCTGGTGCAGGCGCTGGCGCAGCATTTCACGCGCAGCGGCGGCACGTATCTCAACCGCGAGGTGCGCGGCTTCGAGATGGGGCCGAACGGACCGACCAAGCTCCGCACCGATCAGGGCGACCTTCCGGTCGAGGACCTGGTCATCGCGGGCGGCGCCTGGTCGAACGCGCTGACCAAGCAGCTCGGCCACAACGTGCCGCTGGAGAGTCACCGTGGCTATCACGTCACGGTCGAGGACCCGGGCATCGTGCCGCGCATCATGTGCTTCCCCGTCGAGCACAAATTCGCCATCACGCCGATGGAGATGGGCCTGCGCATCGGCGGCACGGTCGAGCTGGCCGGCCTCGACGCCGAACCCAATTACGAGCGCGCGCGCGTGCTTCTACGCATGGGCCAGCGCCTGATCCCGGGTCTTAAGGCCGACAAGTTCACCGAATGGATGGGCCATCGCCCGTGCCATCCGGACAGCCTGCCGGTCATCGGAGCCTCGCCCAGGTGGAAGAACGTCTTCTTCGCCTTCGGTCATGGCCACCAAGGCCTCTTGGGCGCCTCGCAGACGGGCAAGGTCTTGTCCGAACTGATGTCGGGCAAGCCCCTGTCGATGGACCTCGCGCCGTTCCGGGTGGACCGCTTCTAGTCCACGCGCACGGCGGCTTTGGCCCGGGCGATCTGCGCCTCGCGGCGGGCGATGTAGGTCGCCGCGGCGACGATCAGGGCCGCGCCGGCCCAGGTCCATAGGTCCGGGTGCTCGTCGAACGCGACATAACCGATCGCGGCCGCGATCGGCATCTTCGAGAAGTCGAAAGGCAGCACGACGGACGCCTCCGCGGCGGCGAAGGAGCGCGCCAGACAGAGATGGCCGATGGTGCCGAGGGAGCCGAGCGCCAACAGCCACAGGATGTCGGTCAGCCCCGGTGTGCGCCAGACGAACAGCGATAGGATGAACGCCGCCGGTGTCAGCAGGATGGCGTGGTAGCAGACGATCACGTTGGTCGGCTCGGTGCGCGACAGGGCCTTGAGCACGATGTGCTGGCTGCCCCAGCAGGCCGCGCCGAACAGCATGACCAGAGCCCAAACCGAGAGATCCTGAAAGCCCGGCCGCAGCACGACCAGGACGCCCGCGAAGCCGATGGCCGTCGCGGTCCAGCGCCGCAGGCGGATCGGTTCGTGCAGAATGAGCGCGGCGAACACCGTGGCCCAGAGGGGCGCCGTGAAGTTGATCGCCGTTGCATCCGCCAGCGCCAGGTTGGGCACGGCGTAGAACCACAGCACGGTCGAGATGAAACCCAAGAGCCCGCGCAAGGCGATGAGCGGAAACCGCTTTGTCCGCAGGTTGCCCACGCCCAGTCGAAGCATCCACGGCAGCATGATCAGGAGCGTGAAGAAGTGGCGGAAAAACGCGACCTCGAACGGGTGCAGGTTTTGGCTGGCCGGCTTCACGGTCCCCAGCATCGCGGTGAACGTGAAGGCGGACGCCAGCATCCATAAGATGCCGCGGGTTGTGCCGGGCAGGGCCGTCCAGCGCGCCTTGGCTGCCGTAAAGCTCATCCTTGCGCCTCGGGCGGCGGCGCGACAGACGGTTTCCCGCGTGCTGCTTTGCGCAAGCGCGCCTCGCGCCGGGCGATGTAGAGCGTCGAGCCAGCGATGATGAGTGCGCCGACGGCCGTGTTAAGGCCCGGGATTTCCGAGAAGAAGATCAAACCCAGAATCGCGGCATAAAGAAGCCGCGAATAGTCGAAGGGCGCGATGGCCGTGGCTTCGTCCGCCGCGTACCAGCCGTGGGCCGCGAACATCTGGCTCAACGTCCCGGTCAGGCCCACGCCGAACAGAAGCAGCAGCTCCCAATAGGTCGGCGTCTGCCAAACCAGCATGGCCGGAACAAAGGCGATACAGGTGCCGATGATGGTGAAATAGGTCATCAACGTGATGATGCGTTCGCTGCCCGTCAGCCGCTTGATGATCGCCATGACGAGAGCGGTGAAGAAAGCGCCGATCAGCGCGATCGGCACGGCCAGGTGAACCGCGCCGTCAGGGCGGACCATGATCAGGACACCCACGAAACCGATGGCTGTCGCCGTCCAGCGGCGCCAACGCACCTTCTCGCGGAACATGATCATTGCGATCGGAATCATGAACAAGGGGATGGTGAAGCTATAGGCCGTGGCATCCGCCAGCGGCAGATGCGCGAAGGCGTAGAACGAGCAAGCCATGGACGTCAGGCTGATGCCCGCGCGCATGAGGTGCAGATGCATGCGCCCGGTCCTGAGCGTGCTCAGGCCCGCCTTGAGCGCCAGCGGCAGAAGAATCGTCAAGCCGAACAGGCAACGCAGGAAGACGACCTGGAACGTATGCAGGTCGGTGCCCACCTGCTTGACCATCAGGCTTTGCACCACGGTCATGAAACCGGCGATCAGAATCCAGATCGCACCGCGCGTATTGCCGTGGAGCGCAAGCCAGCGTCGTTCGTAAGGGGCGAGGGAGGCGCGGATACTCACGTCGGGGGAGCCGTTGCGGAAGGGATGGGGATGCCCGCCCTCAAAAGGAACGGGGCCGGCGGGCGGACCAGGATGCGGCCCGCTGCCGGCCCCGTCGTTGGCGTTGTGGCAGGCCCGCACGAGGCGGGCCGCCGGTCACGAGGCGTAGTCGGAACCTTCGCGGTCCAGATAGACGCGCTTCAACGCCTCGAAGTGGCGGACGGCATTGATGCGGAAGTTCTTGTAGACCTCGCGGGTCTCCTCAACCATCGGCTGGCGGCAGATGGCCAGCGGCTTGCCCGTCGATTGCGCGAGGATCTGGACCTCGGAGGCGCGCTCGATGAAATACATCATGTCGAACGCTTCGCCGATGCTCTCGGCAACGGTGATGACGCCGTGGTTCTCCAGGAACAAGACGCTCTTGTCCTTCATGATGGCGCCCATGCGCTCGCCTTCGTCGTGCGTCATGGCCAGACCGTTGAACTCGTGGTCGTAGGCGATGTCGTCGTAAAAGCGCATGGCGTTCTGGTGAATCATCTCCAGACGGCCGCCCTTGGTCGCGGCGATCGCCGTCGACCACGGCATGTGGGTGTGGAACACCGCGCCGCCGCGGGGATGCAGCTTGTGGATCGGAAAGTGGATGCAGGGGCCCGACTTCGGCGGAGCATGCTCGCCTTCGAGCACGTTGCCCTGGTAGTCGCACATCAGCACGTCCGACGCCGTGATCTCGGCCCAGTGCAGACCCTTCGGATTGATGAAGAACTTGTCGGTCGTGCCCGGCACGCGGACCGTGAAGTGGTTGTCGATGCCTTCGGTCATGCCCATTTTCGCCGACAACTGATACGCGGCGGCCAGATCGACGCGCGTCTGCCAGACCGCGTCCTTCTTGGGCGTAAGCTTCTCTACGACTGCCATGGGTGCGACCCTTTCGTCCCTGTTGCGGCGGGGCCGAGGCCCCGCGCGGAAAAATGTCCTGAACCGCGTTAATGATACGGCAAGACCCGTCGGGCTCCAACGCGGGCGACCGGGCAGGACCTATGCGCTGCTCGCATCCTATCGCACTTCAATACATGCTGCGGATCAGGCCGCCGTCGATGGGGATGCTCTGGCCGGTGATATAGCCCGCGTGGCGCGAGGCCAGGAAAGCGCACAGGGCACCGCATTCCTGGATGGTGCCAAGGCGCTTGGCGGGCACGCTCTCGCCGAACAGGCGGGTGGCTTCTTCGTCCGACAGCTCCGGCCGGTTCAGCATGTGCTTGGTGAACCGGCGCAGCAGGTCTGTCTCGATGGGGCCGGGCAGGATGTTGTTCACCGTCACGCCCTTGTCCGCCACCTCGCGGGCGAGCGTCGCCATGGCGCCGACCATGGCGGCCTTCACGCCGTTGCCCAAGGGCGTGTTGTAGCTGGGCTCCTTGGCCGACATGGAGTTGATGTTGACGATGCGGCCATAGCCCGCCGCCGTCATGCCCTTGATCGTCCGATAGGCGAAATCGAGCGCGTTCAGCATGTTGCCCTCGAACGCCTGACGCCAATCGTCCAACGATTTGGATAGGAAGCTGCCGGCGGCGGGGCCGGTCGAGTTGGTCACGAGGATGGTGATGTCCTTGCCCAGCCGCGCGCGCGCCTGGTCGTAGATGCGGCCGCGTTCGTTGGGGTTCGTCACGTCGCCCTGGACGTAGTGCACGTCGTAGCCCTTGAGCTTCGATAGCGCGACGCGGCCGCTTTCGGGCGTTACGCCATTGAAGACGACGCGGCAGCCGGCCTCGGCCAGCGCCTGCGTGCAGCCGAAGCCGATGCCGCGCGTGCCGGCCAGGACGAGAGCAGCTTGCCCCTTGATGCCGAGATCCATGGCGCCCCTCAATAGATCGCGTGGACATGGCCGCCATCGAGGGCGACGCTTTGTCCCGTCAGGTAGCCCGCGTGGCGCGAGGCTATGAAGGCGCACAAGGCGCCGAACTCCGACACTTGGCCGATGCGTCCGACCGGCGCGCGCGCGCCGTAGAGCTTCACGGCTTCTTCCTGCGGCATGTCCGGCTTGTCGACCAGGAACGGCGCCACCCGGCGCAAAAGATCGGTGTCGAACGGCCCTGCCAGGATGCTGTTCACCGTCACGCCCTCGCGTGCCACCTCGCGGGCGAGGGTGGCCAGGGCGCCGATCAAGCCGAGCTTCAGTCCGTTGGCCAAGGGCGTGTTGGGCGTCGGCTCCTTGGCCGAGATCGAGCTGATGTTGATGATGCGGCCGAACTTGCGCGCGGTCATGTCGGGCACGCAGCGTTTGGCCATGTCGATGGCCGACAGCATGGTCAGCTCCAACCCTTGGCGCCAATCGTCCAGGTCGCGGTCGAGGAACGGTCCCGTCTTGGGCCCGTCGGCGTTGGTGACCAGGATGGAGATAGGGCCCAGATGCCGCTTGGCCTCGTCGAACAGCCGCGCGCGGTCGGCGTCGCTGGTCAGATCGGCGGCGATGAAGGCCGCGCCGTTGCCGAGGGATGCCGCCGCGTTCTTGCCGCGCTCGGCATTGCGTCCGTTGATCACGACCTTCACGCCGGCTTCGGCCAACGCCTTGGCGCAGGCGAAGCCCAGGCCTTGCGAAGCGGCCAGGCACAACGCCGTTTCGCCTTTGAGACCCAGGTCCATCGGTTCTCCTCTCCAGGGGCCGTTATTCGGCGACGCTGCGCAGCGGCGCTGCGGCCGGTCCCAGCGTCTTGAGGTCGCCCAGCTCCTTCGCGACCGCGGGCAAGACCTTGGCGGCGAAACGCTCCAGCGATGCCATGGCGGCCGCATGGGTGGTGCCGCCGAACTGCATGCAGCAGCTCAGGTGGCTGGGGCGCAGCAGGCGGAACTCCTCGATCAACTGCTCCGCGCATTTCTCCCAACCGCCGATGATCGCGTTCTTGGCGATCGTCTCCAGATCCGGTTCGCCCTTCGCCGGCGCGTCCTGGATGATGTGGCGGTCGATCTGGTAGTGCGGCGTGCGCAGGTTGTGCGCGATGCGGTAGCTGTAGCGAAGCTGCTCGGCCGCGTGCAGCGCCTCGCCGTGGTCTTCCGTCACGTGGACGAAACGGTTCACGGCCAATGGGAAGTCGGCCTCCGTCCGGCCGGCTGTGGCACGGTGTACGGCGATGCGCTCGCGCTGGGCCAGCATCTCCTTGGCCGTCTTCCATTGGCCGGAGATGAAGGGCGTGTAGCCCGCGCGGGCAATGCGCGTCTGCAGGTCGGCGTCGTCCGGCCCGCCCGCGATATAGACCGGCAGCATCGCCTTGGGCCGGTAGGGCAGATAGGACTGCGGCATCCGGTTGAACGTGCCGTCGTACTTGAAGCCCTCGTTGGTCAGTGCGAGTTCCAGGATATCCAGCGCTTCATGGAACAGGGGGCGCGCGTCCTCTAGGCGATAGCCCAGACGCTCGAACTCCGCCTTTTGAAAGCCGATGCCCAGGCCCAGCACGAAGCGGCCGTCCGTCACGTCGTCGAGGAACGCGATTTCTTCCGCGAAGCGCCCGGGATTGTAGAGGGCCAGCACATGCACCGCGCCGCCGAACTTGATGCGCTTGGTCTGGGGGATCAGATAGGCGGCCAGAAGATGCGGCGAGGGGACGAGCGAAAAGTTCGTGTAGTGATGCTCGGTGAACCAGGCGATGTCGAAGCCGGCATCCTCCGCCGCCTTGATCTGGGCCAAGCTTTCGCCGACCGCTTGGCGTGGGCGTTTCTTGCCGTCGGCCTGGGGCAGGACGTTGAAGTAGGCGAATTCCACCCGGACCGCTCCCCTAGATACCGACGATGGCCATGCCGCCGTTCTGGCTCAGCACCTGGCCGGTGATGAAATCGGATTCGGGCGAGCAGAGGAAGGCCACGGAATAGGCGATCTCCTCGACCTGCGCCGGGCGTTTCAGCGGGATCAGGTTCCAGCGCTTCTGCGCGGCTTCCAACCCGTCGCGCTCGATCACCATCTGGGAATAGACGCTGCCGGGAGCCACCGCGTTGACGCAGATGTTCCAGGGCGCGAATTCCTTCGCCCAGGATTTGGTCAGCGCCAGGATGGCGCCCTTGGCCGCGCTGTAGGTCGCGCCGTAGGCGTTGCCCGTCATCGCCCACATGGACGAGACCAGGAGGATCTTGCCCTGCTTGCGCGCCTTCATGCCGGGCACGACGGCCTTGGTGGTGAAGAAGGTGCCCTTCACATGAATATCGAACATGCGTTGGAACCACTCCGGCGTCACTTCGTCGATGCCCGCGCGTTCGGCGGCGATGCCGGCGTTGTTCACCAGGATGTCGATGCGGCCCAGCTTCTTCTCGCCCTCGGCGGCGTATTTCGCCATGGCGTCGATGTCGGTGACGTCGGCATAGGAGACGAGGACTTTGCGGCCCAGCTTGCGGACCGCGTCGGCGGCTTCGTCGGCTTCGGCCTTCTTCACGTCGTGGATCATGATGTCGGCGCCGCGCGCGGCCATCTCCAGCGCGTGCGCGCGGCCCATGCCGCGGCCCGAACCCGTCACAAACGCCACCTTGCCGTCGAGCTGTCCCGCCATTTTCGTTTCCCTTCGTCACGAAAAAGCCGCCGGCAGGATGGTGCCGACGGCGTTGCCATAAACCGGTTTTCCGCGCCGCCTTCGTTGCCGAAGGGGCGCGCGCTTCTCCCCTGAACCGCTATCGCGATCCGATATTTGTTATCGCCTTGCGATGGCCGAGTAAGCACCCGGCCACCGGGTGCGTCAAGGCGAGGGGGCTTGCCAGACCAGGGGGAAGGTCTCGCTGGTCATGGGCTCGCCGGGCTGCAGGCCGCAGCGCGGGAAGGGCGGGCCCAGCTTGTCGTGCTTGTTGCCGGCATAGCGCACGTCGTCGCCGGTCCAGCGGCTGATCATCGCCCGCCGCGGCCGTGCGGTCATGTTGCCCGGCGCGCCGTGGACGGCATGGCCGTGGAAGACGACGCAGTCGCCGGGCTCCATGTCGTAGCTGACGAATTCGAACTCGCCGCGACGGGCATCGAAGTCGGGGATGGTTTCGAAATCGGGCCGTGCGATCTCCTCGGGCTTGCCCTTGAAGAAATCCATCGGCGTGAAGTTCTTGCCCCACAGATGGGAGCCGCGCACGAACTCCAGGCGGTTTTCGTGGGTGATGGGGTCGAGCGGCATCCACACGCTGCATACTTGCGTGCCCTCGACGGGCCAATAGGGCGTGTCCTGATGCCAGGGCGTGGGCGCGTTGGCGCCGGGTTCCTTCAGCATGATGTTGTCGAAGAACAGATTGACGCGGTTCGATCCCATCAGCGTCCCGGCGATGGCGGCCGCCGGTGAGTTGAAGCAATAGTCGGCGAATTCCGGGATGCGGAACCAGTTGCAGGCGTCTTGGAAGAAGCGCGGTTTGCCCTCTCCGCCCGCGTAGTTGTGGGCGCGCCGCCCAGGCGCGCGCAGGTTGCGCTCCAGTCCCAGCCGCGCCACCTCGCGCCACCGTTCGTTGAAGACGCCGCGCAAATGCACCACGCCGTCGCGGCGATAGATGTCGATGTGCGCTTGGGTGACAGGGATGGGACGTTGCTCGGCGCCGGTCATCGTTCCTCCAATAGTATCAATAAATGATACTTTAAATCGTTATTTGATATATTGAGGACGATGCGTCACCCGCTGTCAATCCGCTGATCCGCGCTGCGGCGTGATCCCGCTTATGCCAGGATCGCGTCGTTGGGATGGAGAATGCAGATGGCGGCAGTGACCGGCGGATGTCTGTGTGGGCGCTTGCGCTACACCGTCACAGCAGAACCCTCGAACCCGCATTATTGCTCGTGCGGTCAATGTCAGCGCTGGTCGGGTGCGCCCGTCGTGGCCTGGATCGATGCGCCCTTGGACGCGGTGCGCGTCGATGGTCCGGGCGGCGAACCGGCCTGGCATCGTTCGTCCGAAAGGGCCCAACGCGGCTTCTGCCCGTCCTGCGGCGGAACCGTCTTTTACCGTTCCGACGGCTCGGCACTTCTCGGCATCACGACCGCCAGCCTGGACGAGCCGGACCGTTTCCCGCCGGTGAAATGGAGCTATCCGGGCGCGGCTCCCAGTTGGTTGCCGCCTCTGCTGGGGAACCGTAAGTAAGCCCGAATCTAGGGCCGCTGGGGGCGCGGCAGGGGCGGTAGGCCCTTGCGGCCGGTCAAGACGGTAGCGATGGCGCGGGCCGTCTCCACCGCCACGGGCCCCAAGGTTTTGCGCGAATAGGCCGCGCTCGCCCGCGCGTTGGGAGCATGGATGCTGACCGCGGCCTCGGGCACGCCGCCCGCGCCCAGGACCGGCGCCGCGATACTCATCGTCTCGGGCACGTACTGGTCGGCAGCATAGGCATAGCCGAGCTTGCGCGCCTGGCGCAGCTCGTTCATCAGCGCCTTGGGATCGGTCACGGTCTTGTCCGTATAAGCACGGAACTCCGACCGGGCCAGGATGTCGCGTGCCTGTGCCTCGGGCAGGAAGGCCAGGATCGCGCGGCCGTCGGCGATCGACCAGGCGGGAAACCAGTCGCCGATCACGATGTCGAGGAACATCGGCTGGCTGCCGGCCACGCGCGCGACGTAAATGACCGAGGTGTCCTCACGCACGACCAAGTTCACCGTCTCGCCCGTCTTGCGCGCGGCTTCCAGCAGGTAGGGATAGGCGCGCTCGACCAGAGGATCGCCCTTGAGATAGGCGGAGGCCAGCTCCAGCACCTTGGGCGAAAGCGTATAGCTCTTGGTCGCCTCGTCGCGGCGGAGGAAGCCCAGATCCAGCAGCGTGTAGGTGAAGCGCTGGGCGGCGCTCTTCTCCAGGCCCGTCAGATCCACGATATCCTTCAGGCGCAAGGTACGGCGCGCGCCATCGAAGGCACGCAGAACGCGCAGGCCTTTTTCGAAGGAACTGTTGGGGCGGAAGCGGAGCCCGGCGCTCTCGCGCCGGGGCTCTTTCGCTTTCATGCGGTGCGTCGGACCGTTCAGGCCTTCTGCAGCAGGGCGGAGCGTTCGCCCAGGAAGGTGTCGAACGCGCTGGCGAACGCGTCGAATTCCTTGTCGCCCATGGGGACCGACATGTTCACCATGCCGCGGCGGGTCATGTAGATGCCGCGGCTCAGCATGTCGAGATGCATCAGGTCGCGCGCCAGCGTGTTCGACTTGTTGGCGTCGTCCGGCGTCTTCACCGGCCCTTCGCAGAAATGGATCATGGTGACCGAGCCCATGCCCGTCAGCGTGACGGGCAAGCTGCGCTTCTTCACGATGTCCTGCAGGCGGGCGCGGAAGCCCTCGCCCTTCTTGTTGAAGGCGACGCAAGCTTCCTCGGTGAACACCTGGCTGATGCCGGCATAGCCCGCCGACATGGTCAGCTGGTTCTGGTTGAACGTACCCGCGTGCGGCCAGGCCTTGGCGCCGAGACGCGGATCGAAATTGTCCATGATGTCCGCCCGGCCGCCGAAGCCGCCGAAGGTCAGGCCGCCGCCGATATACTTGCCGAACGACATCAGATCGGGCTTCACGCCGTAGATCTGCTGGGCGCCGCCCGGCGCCAGGCGCGAGGTGACGACCTCGTCCAAGATCAAGAGCACGCCGTGCTTCTTGGTCTCGTCGCGCAGCGCGTGCAGGAATTCCTTGTCGGCCGGCAGGCAGCCCGCGCCGCCCATCATCGGCTCGATGATGACCGCGGCCAGTTCCTTGGCGTTCTCGGCGATCAGCTTCTTCGCGTTCGCCGTGTCGTTGAACTTGCAATAAATGAAGTCATAAGGCGCGTTGGTGGGCGACCCGCCGGGCTTCGCCGAGAGCACGCCGCCATGATAGCCGTGCTCGAACACCATGATCTTGTTCTTGCCGGTGAAGGCGCGCGCGGAGTTCAGCGCCATCAGGTTGCCTTCGGTGCCGGAGTTGGTGAAGCGCAGCCGCTCCATGCCCCAGCGGCGGCACACCTCGGTCGCCAGCTTCACTTCGATCTCGTTATGGCCGCCCAGCACGATGCCGCGCTCAAGGCCTTCCTGGATGGCCTTCTTGATGACCGGGTGTGAGTGGCCGTAGAGGCCCGCGGTGTACTCGCCCAGGAAGTCGGCATAGGTGTGGCCGTCGATGTCGGTGACGTAGCAGCCCTCGCCCTTGGCGATGGTCAGGGGATAGGGCGCATAGAACAGCACGGTGCGCGTGTTGCCGCCGGGCATCGCCTTGCAGGCGGCCTCGAAGTTGGCCTTGCTCTTCGGATTGGCCGTGACGAAGCGCTGCTCCGCCTCCAATACGGCGGCCTGCAGGTCATAGTTGCGCGCGCTCTGAAGGTTCATAAACCGTCTCCCCAAGGGTGTTTTTGCGCCCGTCACCATTGCGATGCGATAGGGGGCGCGAGAAACCGTTGAAACATTGTCCTCCCGCGCGCGGCATCGGGTCAAGGATGTGCCAGCCCGCGTTGACAGGCCTTGTTAGCCCCTCGTACCGTCGCGGCCTCGATCAGAAAACCAAGGGGATTTCCCAATGAGTGAAGCGGAATTCGGGGGCCAGGTGGCCGTGGTCACGGGCGGCGCGGCGGGCATCGGTTTCGCCATCTCGCGGTTGCTGTCCGAGCGCGGCGCGACGGTCTGCCTTCTGGACGTGGACCAGAAGGCGATGGACGGCGCGATCGAAAAACTGACCAAGGGTGGCGGCAAGGCCAAGGGCTATGTGGCCGACGTCACCAAGGAAGATACGCTGCAGAAGGCGCGCGACGCGATCCTCAAGGAGTTCAAGCGCACCGACGTCTTGGTCAACAATGCCGGCATCTATCCGAAAGCCACCCTCAAGGAGATCACCGTCGAGGGCTGGAACAAGATGTTCGACGTCAACGCGCTGGGCATGTTCCTGACCACGCGTACCTTCATGGACCAGATGGTCTCCCAGAAATACGGGCGCATCGTCAGCATCATCACCAACGACGCCTACATCGCGAAGCCGACGACGCCGCATTACGCCGCGTCGAAAGCCGCGGTGCTGTCGCTGACCAAGACCTTCGCGGCCGAGCTGGGCCCGCACGAGGTCATCGTCAACGGCGTTTCGCCGGGCGCGGTCGCGACCGAGCGCGCCAAGGGCGAGGGCTGGATTCCGCAGCGTATTCCGTTGATCCCCGTGCGCCGGGCGGCGGAGCCGGAAGACATCGCCGAGGTGGTGCTGTTCCTGGCCTCCAAGCGCAACCGCTTCGTCGTCGGCGAGACCGTGGTCGCCAACGGCGGTTTCACGATGCTCTGAGCATTTCTGTCGCATTTTCTCCGCGCTGCCTCAACGGCAGCGCGGAGCCTTTATTTTGGGGGAATTCGCATATGGCCGAAAAAGAATTCGAAGGACAGACGGCGGTCGTTACGGGCGGCGCCAACGGCTTGGGTTTCGCGATCGCGCGGCTTCTGGCCGAGCGCGGCGCCAAGATCGCGCTGTGGGATATCGATAAGGACAAGCTGCGTCAGGCCAAGGAGCGTCTGACGCAGCAGGGCGCCGAAGCCGCGACCTACGAAGCCGACGTGACCGACGAGGCCTCGATCAAGCGGGCGCGGGATGCCGTGCTGAAGGACCATGGCGATGTCCAGGTTCTGATGAACAACGCGGGCATCTATCCGCATGCGAGCTTGCGCGAGATCACGCCCGAGGCATGGAAGCGCATGTTCGACGTCAA
Source organism: uncultured Alphaproteobacteria bacterium (assembly GCA_902826885.1). Taxonomy (GTDB): domain Bacteria; phylum Pseudomonadota; class Alphaproteobacteria; order CADEGL01; family CADEGL01; genus CADEGL01. Next base: position 19,283 of record CADEGL010000046.1, read on the forward strand.
CACGCTCAGCATGCTGCTCGTGTCGCGCGCCTTCGTGGACAACATGGCCGCGCAGAAATACGGCCGCATCGTCACGATCGTCAGTGAGGACGCCTATATCGCCAAGCCGACGATCGCCCACTACGGCGCGTCGAAGGCATCGCTTCTGCCGTTGATCCGCACCTTCGCGCTGGAGCAGGCGCCGAACCAGATTCTGGTGACGGGCGTGGCGCCGGGTCCGATCGCGACCGATCGCGCCAAGGGGCAGAGCTGGCTGGCCGAGCACACCAAGCAGATCCCGCTGGGCCGCGCGGCCGAGCCTGATGACATCGCCGAGGTCGCGGCGTTCCTGGGCTCCAAGCGCAACCGCTTCGTCACCGGCGAGACGGTGATCGCCAGCGGCGGGCGCTACATGTTCTGATCGGACGTGCCGATCGCGCGAGGGCGGGCATGAATATCGCGAAGGAATTCGAGGGACAGGTCGGCATCGTCACCGGCGGTGCCGACGGCATCGGATATGCCATATCGCGCATGATCGCGCAGCGTTCGGGTTCGGTCGCCATCTGGGATGTGAATCCCGATGGGGGCAAGCGCGCGGCCGAGCGGATCGGTCAGGAGACCGGCGCCAAGGTCAAGGCTTACGCGGTCGACGTCACGAACGAGAAGAACGTCCTGTCCGCCCGCGATGCGACGATGTCTGATTTCGGTCGTGCGGACCTGCTGGTGAACAATGCGGGCATCTATCCCTTCGAGAATCTGCGCGAGATCACCGAGGGCTCGTGGGACCATGTGTTCGGCGTGAACACCAAAGGCGTGTTCTTCGTCACCCGCGCCTTCATGGACCCGATGATCAAGCAGAACTACGGGCGCGTGGTCACGATCGTGACGGAGGACGCCTACATCGCGAAGCCGACCTTGCCGCATTATGCGGCGTCGAAGACGGCGCTTCTTTCGCTTATCAAGACCTTTGCCAAGGAGCTGGGTCCTCACGAAATCATTTGTACGGGCGTGGCTCCCGGTCCGGTGGCGACGGAGCGCGCCAAGGGCCAGAGCTGGCTCGCGCCGCGCATTCCGACCATTCCGGTCAAGCGCGCCGCGGAACCCGAGGACATCGCCGAGGTGGTGCTGTTCCTGGGTTCCAAGCGCAACCGGTTCGTGGTCGGCGAGACGGTCGTCGCCAACGGCGGCTGTTATATGATCTAGATCGCGGTTCGCGCCGGGACGAGGCGCACCGCCAGAGGGGGAGGACCGCATGGCTACCAAGAAACCGGCGCCGCCGGCATTCGCCTGGGACGAGGACCTGATCGCGGGCGTGCAAACCTTCATGGGTGTGCCCTTTTCGCGCGACCTGTCGAAGAGCAAGGCCGCGATCTTGGGCATTCCTTTCGATTGCGGCCTGCACCCGGTGCGCCTTGGCGCCCGCACGGGGCCTGCCGCGATCCGCGAGCAGTCCACGCTGGTGCGCCCCTACCAGCCCCCCATCGCCGATTACAACCCGCTGAAGGAGCTGAACGTCGTCGACTGCGGCAACGTGCGCGTGGTTCTGGGCGATACGAGCGAATCCTTCCGCCGCATCGAGGCCGCGGTTTCCCATATCGTGGATGCGGGTTGCACGCCGATCACCTTCGGCGGGGACGGCAGCGTCAGCCTGCCGCAGATCCGCGCGGTGCACCGCAAGTACCCCGACGTTTGCCTGTTGCATTTCGACGCTCATACCGACACCTACCCGGACGTGGCGGGTCAGCAAATTCCGGGCACGAACATCGTCGAGTTCAATCCGGCCACCACGTTCACGCGCGCGGCGGAGGAGGGCGTGCTGGACGTCAAGAACTCGCTGCATATCGGCGCACGCGGCACGATTTCGGTCCAGGGCGTGTTCGACTTCACGCGCAAGCAAGGCTACGAGCTGGTCACCGGTGTCGATCTGATGGAGATGGGCATCAGGAAGATGGTCGACTACATCCACGACCGTCTGCGCGGCAAGCCCGTCTATTTGTGCTGGGATATGGACTTCTTCGATCCGTCCTGCGCGCCGGGTGTCTTCACGCCCACCTGGGGCGGCGTCTCCGCGCGCGAGGGGTTGCAATTGCTGCAGGGCCTGTCCGGCCTCGACATCGTGGCGGCGGACGTCAACACGCTTTCGCCGCTGCACGATGTGGGCGGCATGAGCGCGTTTCTGGCCGGTACCTGCGTGATGGAATGTATTTTCTTGGCCGCCGCGGCCGAGCGCGCGCGCAAGGAGCGCTGATATTCGTCATGGAACGTCGCAATCTCATCGAAATCGACGGCAAGCGTCTGTGGTCCACGGTGCTGCGGTCGTCGGAAATCGGACCCGGAAAGCGCGGCGGTATGCGCCGCCTGGCGCTGTCCGACTCCGACAAGATCATGCGCGACCAGTTCGTGGCCTGGGCGAAAGAGGCCGGTTGCACGGTGACGGTCGATCAGGTCGGCACCATTTTTGCCCGCCGCAAGGGGCGCGAGGATCTGCCGCCCGTGGTGATCGGCAGCCATCTGGATACCCAGATCGCCGGCGGGCGCTATGACGGCGTGCTGGGCGTCTTGGCCGGGCTCGAGGTGATCCGCACGCTCAACGACCGGGGTATCGAGACCAAGCGGCCGATCGAGGTCGCCTCCTGGACCAACGAGGAGGGCGCGCGCTTCACACCCGCCATGACGGCGTCCGGCGCCTTCGCGGGCGTCTACTCGGTCGACTATGTCCACGCGCTCAAGGACGACGACGGTTTCACCTTCGGCGCGGAGTTGAAGCGCACCGGCTATCTGGGCGCGGCGCCCGTCGGCGGCCGTCCGCTCGACGCTTATTTCGAGCTGCATATCGAGCAAGGGCCGATCCTGGACCGGGAGCATATGCCCGTCGGCATCGTGACCAAGGGCTACGCCTCGCACGGACGGTTGGTCGAGTTGTTCGGCGAGAACGCCCATGTCGGCTCGACGCCGATGAACGAGCGCAAGAATGCGCTCTATGGTGCCTCGCTCATGGTCGCGGCCGCGCATGAGATCGGCTGGAGCCGCCATGCGACCGAGGGCAAGGGCAACGCCTCGCGCCTGGTCTGCACACCCAATAAGTTCGGCATCATTCCCGATTTCGCCCAGGTGGCGATCGACGTGCGCCACAAGGACGCGGCCGAGGCGCAGACGATGGCAGCGGAATTGGACAAGGCCATCGCGGACGCGGCCAAGAAGGCCAATGTGGAAGCCAAGGTCGTGGCGGCGTGGAGCTTTGGCAACGAGCGCTTCGATCCGGAGCTGGTCGGTCTGTTGAAGGACGCGGCGTCCGAGCTCGGCGTGCCCACCCGCGAGATGATGAGCCAGATCGGTCACGACGCCTATTACGTCAGCCGCGTCGCGCCCACGGCCTTGATCTTCACGCCTTGCAAGGATGGCATCAGCCACAATGAGTCTGAGCACACGACCCTGGAAGACAGCGTGCCCGGCGTGAACGTGCTGCTCAACGCGGTGTTGGCGCGGGCTAATCGATAAAATTCCACCTCACCCCGACCCTCTCCCCCTAAGAAGGCGGAGAGGGAGAAGCGGACGTCTCTTTTTCCCTCTCCGCCCTGAAAGGGGGGAGAGGGTAGGGTGAGGTGGGTTTCTCTACCGCACCACCGGCCAGGCGATGGCCGGCTTGAGGCCTAGGCGCTTCATGCGCCGTTCGACCGACGCCTTGGCGCGGGCGAAGACCTGCCCTTCGTCGATTCGTGTCGAGCGGCCGCCACGCCAGACGACTTGGCCATTTACCAGCACGGTATCGACGTTGCCGGAATTGCCCATCAGCGCGAGGTGGTGCAGCGGGTTCACGGCGGGATAGCTCTCGGCCACGTTGGGCGCGCGGATCACGATGTCGGCGCGCTTGCCCGCCTCCAGGCTGCCCACCTCGCCATCCAGCCCCGCCACCTTGGCCGCGCGGATGGACTGCATCTCGACCACATCGCCCGCCGTGATCGGCTCGCCCAGGCCCGCGGCCACGTAATAGGCCGCATAGCCCGCATCGCCGATGGCCGCATCCATGGTGCCGTCGGTGCCGAGCGTCACGTTGACGCCGTCCTTGTATAGGCGCGGGATGCGCGAATGGTGCTTGAACCCGGCGCTCTGCATATAGGCCTGCGGACACCAGACGATCGAGACGCCGGTCTTCTTCACCACGCGTTCGTCGGCGGCATCCAGCGCCGTCATGTGTACGAAGGTCGCGTTGCGGTCGAGCACGCCGATCTCGGCCAGATGGCGCATGCGCGATGTGCCGAGCGCCTTGGTGTCCGCCGCCGTCGCGGCGGGGATGTAGGCCTCGTGCTGGTGGAACGGCACTTTGTGTTTTGCCGCCAGCCTCTTGGCCGCGATCTCCAACGCGTCCGACGCGGTCGCCAGGCCATAGACCGAGACATAGCCCCGGACCAGCGCATCCCGATCCTTGTTGCGGTAGAGCTGGCTGCCGAGCTGGTCGATGGCGTGGCGCGAACGGCCCGGTGCGCGGCGATAGAGGCGCTTGGAATCCAGCGCGCCCAGATATTTCATCGCGTCGGTGTTGTCCCACAGGTAGCAGCCGGCCAGGAGCGCGCGCACGCCCACGGCTTCCGCCGCTTTGGCCGCCGCGTCGGGTTCGAAGATCGAGCCGGGCTCGATGAAGCCCGTGAAACCGCGCCGCAGCGCCTCGACGCTGGCCAAGGCCGTCGCGTCGAATTCGTCCTCGTCCGTCACGTCGGCTTTCCAGTCGGCGAAGGTCAAGCGGCCCGCCGTCAGGCTGCCGTCGAACACGCCGCGGCAGGTGCCGTGCACGACATGGACATGGGCGTCGATAAAACCCGGATGGACGACGGCGCCTTGGGCATCGAAGATTCGTTTGCCTTCCCACGCGGCCAGGACATCGCGCTCGCGTCCGATGGCGGCGATCCGGCCGCCCGTAATCGCGATGGCACCGGTGGCATAGATGGTGCGCCGCTTGTCGACGGTGATCACGTAGCCGTTGCGGATGACGATGTCGCACGGCTTCTTGCGCCGTGCGCTTTCCTTCGCCGCCATCGCGTCCTCCCCTGAATTGGGTCGCTAGACCACGCCTTCCTTGCGCAAGGCCTTGATGTCGTCGGCGGCGTAACCAAGTCCGCCCAAAACCTCGTCCGTATGTTCGCCGAACTTGGGCGGCGCGCTGCGGATGGACGGGCCGCCATGGGCGTAGGTGAAGGACGCCACGGGCACCGTGACGTCCTTGTCCAACCCCGGCATCTTCGGAATCGTGTGGAAGACGCCGCGATGCTTGAGTTGCTCCTGCGCCATGGCCTCGTCGAGTTTCAGCACGCGCTCGGCCGGCAAGCCCGCGGCGCGCAGCTGCGTGGCCCATTCTTCGGCGGTCTTGGTTTTCAGGATGGCACGCAGCGTTTCGCCGTGATGGTCGTGCGCGGCGTCGATGTCGTTCAGACCCGTCAGGTTGTCGCCCATCTCCGGCTTGCCGAGCGCCTTCCAGAGCTTGCGATGCTGGCCCGTGGTGTAGGCGCCGATCATCAAAAGCCCGTCCTTGGTCTCGTAGCAGGAGTAGCCCGCGTTGGGGCTGTCGTTGCCGCTCAACTGGGGCATGCCGCCGCCGTTCATGTAGTCGATGACGGTGGAGGCCATCAGCATGATGGCCGAATCGAGCATGGACGCGTCGATACGCTGACCCTTGCCCGTGCGCGTGCGCTGGTAAAGGGCGCTGGAGACGGCGAAGGCCGCCATGGCGCCGCTGCCGTAATCCAGCACGGGCGGACCGACCTTGCACGGTCCGGCGCCGGGTTCGCCCGATAGGGTCATCAGGCCGGAGGCAGCCTGGATCACGTTGTCGTACGCGGTCTGCCCGCCCTTCGGGCCCGTCTGGCCAAAGCCGGTCATGGAGCAATAGATGAGGCGCGGGTTGAGCTTGGACAGATCCTCATAGCCCAATCCCAGCTTGGCCATGGCGCCGGCGCGGTAATTCTCGACCAGCACGTCGGCGGTGGCGGCCAGGCGCTTCAGGATGGCTTGGCCCTTGGGCGTCTTGATGTCGAGGGTGATCGCGCGCTTGTTGGCGTTCTGCGTCAGGTAGCTCAGGCCCATGCCGGCCTTATTGTACTCCGCGACGCCGCCCGCCGGGCGCACCATGTCGGGTTCCTTGGGCGGCTCGATCTTGATGACGTCCGCACCCATGACCGAAAGCTGGTAGGTACAGAAGGGCCCAGCCAGCACATGGGTCAGGTCCAGGACTTTCACACCGGAAAACGGCTGCATGTCTCTCTCCCCGTGACAGCACCCGCTTATGGCGGCGGGCTTTCGGGGGAAAAGCATACAGACTCGCGCAGGCCATGCCAGCGGGGTTGCCTTGGACGGTGCGGCGTACTAGTTCCCCGCGAACGTCAAAATCCAGGGGAAACAACCGATGACCGCACGCCGATTCCAATTCATCCTGTCCAGCGCCCGCCCGGACGGCAATTCCGAGTATCTGGCGCGCGTCGCGGCCAAGACGCTGCCCTCGGGCGCCGAGGCGCATTGGTTCGACCTCTCGCGGAACATCCTGCCGCCCTATCGCGACCGGCGGCACGAGGAGGGCTACACGTTCAACCAGCCCGCGGGCATCGAGGGTGAAGCCTTCGCGCTCACGCTCGCCGCGACCGACATCGTCATGGTGGTGCCGCTTTATTGGTACGGCGTGCCGTCGGCGGCCAAACTCTATCTCGACTACTGGGCCGATTGGCTGCGCGTGCCCGGCGCCGACTTCAAGGCGCGCATGGCGGGGAAGACCATGTGGGGTGTGTCCGCCATCAGCGATCCCGATCTCACGCTGGCCGAGCCTTTGGCCGGCACGCTGCGTTACAGCGCGCGTTTTCTCAAGATGCAGTGGGGCGGGGTTCTTTACGGCCTGGGCAGCAAGCCGGGCGATGTGAAGACGGACAAGAAAGCCCACGCGGATGCCGAGCGCTTCTTCCAGCGCAATCCCGAGACGGCATAGGCAAAGAAAAGCCCCGCACGGTCGCCCGTGCGGGGCTTTCGTTTCGCGAATCGCGCCGCTTATTCCGGCACGATGAAGTAGGTCTTGCGCGCCGTCTCGATAATTTCCCACACGCCGTTGGTGTTGGCGGGGAAGAAGACGGCATCGCCGGCCTCGATCTCCAGCGTCTCGCCGCCGTCATGGTGGAACTTGCAACGGCCGGCGACGAAGTGGGCGAACTCGGCCTCCTTCACCTGGCGGCGGAACTTGCCCGGCGTCGCTTCCCACACGCCCGTCTTGGGCATGGCGTGATAGGGCTTGGAGCGCAGCTTCACGATGGGCTCGCCGATGGGCAGGCCCGCGGGGCCCTTATCGTCGATATCGGCGGCCGCCAGCTTGTGCGGCGCCTTGATGATGGTGATCTTGGCCTTGGGCAGGGTGCCGGAATCCATCTTCGATCTCCCTCTGGGTTCCTGGATTTGAAGGGAGCCTAGCGGTTCGGGCCGGGCCTCGGAAGGGGCGCTTGCAGCGAGGATTTCTATCGGGGAACATGGGCGCCTCCGCTGAAAAAGGTTGCCCATGTCCGGTTTCGATAAGCTGGTCGTCGGGGTCTTGCTGGCCATCGCCATTGTGCTGATGCTGCCACAGGTGCGACGCTCGGGCGTGGGTAAGTTTTTCGCCGGGGAATGTGGTGCATCCTACGGTGGCGGAAGGCTTTTCCGCTGCAATGAGATCCACAAAGACCGTTAACCGATAGACCGGGAGGTGTGTCATGGCCGCGAGGAAGAAATCCGCCGAGCAGACCGAAATCCTGGCCAAGGCGCGCAAATATCTGCCCGCCGGACATTTCGGCAATATCGGCCTCGATTGCGTCATCACCGACGGGCATGGCGGACGCGTGCGCGATGCGGCCGGCAACGAGTATGTCGACTACATCCTGGGCTCGGGCCCCATGCTGGTCGGCCACGCGCACCCGGAGGTGCTGGCCGCCACCCACGCGCGGCTCGATCGCGGTTCGACCTTCTTCGCTGTCAACGACGCGGGCGTGGAGCTGGCGGAGATGATCGTTCAGGCCGTGCCCTGCGCGGAGAAGCTGCGCTACACCTCGAGCGGCACCGAGGCCACGCTCTACGCCATGCGCGCCGTGCGCGCCTATCGCAAGCGCGAGCGCATCCTCAAGTTCGAGGGCGGCTTCCACGGCATGAACGACTATGCGCTGATGAGCATGGCGCCCAAGCGCCGCGCCAACAGCGCCGAGCCCGCGCCTGATTCGGCGGGCATTCCGCAGGTCGTGCGCGGCGAGGTGCTGATCGCGCCTTTCAACGATCTGGCCGCCGCGACTGCGCTGATCGAAAAGCACCATGACGAGCTGGCCGGCGTCATCATCGAGCCGTTCCAGCGCGTGATCTCGCCCAAGCCTGGCTTCCTGCAAGGGCTCCGCGACGTCACGGCCAAGTACAAGGTGCCGCTGGTGTTCGACGAGATCGTCACCGGCTTCCGCTTCGCCTATGGGGGCGCGCAAGAGCTTTACGGCGTGACACCGGACCTCTGCACGCTCGGCAAGGTGATCGGCGGCGGCTTCCCGCTGGCGGCCGTCGTGGGCAAGGCCGCGATCCTCGACCATTTCGATAAGGCCGCCGTGGGCGACGAAGGTTTCATGCCCCAGATCGGCACCTTGAGCGGCAACCCCATCGCCGCCGCGGCGGGCTTGGCCACGCTCAAGATCCTCCAACGCCCGGGCGCCTACGAGAAGATCCGCGCGACCGGCGAGAAACTGATGGCCGGCTTCCGCGACCTGTTCCGCAGCGCCGGTATCCCCGCCCAGATCACGGGCGTGGGCTCGCTGTTCGACGTGGTCTTCACCGATAAGCCCATCGTCGATTATTGGTCCACGGCCGAGGCCGACAACGC
>CADEGL010000047.1:0-19008 GCA_902826885.1 uncultured Alphaproteobacteria bacterium
TATCCCGTCAACGAGATCACGGTGGCCGGCAACCTGAAGGACATGTTCCTGAACCTGACGGCGGCCAACGACCTTGTCTTCCGCTACGGCACCGACGCGCCGACCTTGCGCGTGGACGGCATGACGGTGGCCGGCGCCTGAAGGGCGCCCGCGACGAACAAAACTTGGTCGGCGATCGCGATGCGCAGCGGCAACGACGCGACGATGTCGCCGTCGCCCTGAACCGGCTCACCGGGCCGCCCTTCGATCTCGACGACCCGCCCCTCGACGATGTCCACGTCCGGCAGGCGCGGAATGACGTCAAGAAGCAGGGCAAGTCCGTAACGCATCACCGCCAGCCGCCCGCCCTTGCGGAACAGCACCACCTGGAACGACGGCGATGACAGACGGGCGGACGGCGCGACCACATAGCGCCCGGCATAGTAGCGCCCCTTGGCGACGATCACCGATGCGGCCTCGTGGCGTTTACCGTCCACCGTCACGGCATAGGGCCGCGACCGCCACGCTGCCATGCGAAACAGCGACTCGGTGACATAAGCGCATTTGCCGCAGAACCGCTTGAGCCGCCCATCCACGCCCGCCACCACCAGCGCATCGAACCCGGCACCCGCCATGAGCGAGAAGCAGCGGCCGTTCGCACGCCCCACATGAACGGGAACGATGGGCGCGCGCGCCGTGAAGGACGCGGCGGCCCGGATGTCACGGGGAAGGCCGATCTCCGCGGCGAAGACGTTGGCCGTGCCCAGCGGGATAACGCCGAGGGGCAGCCCCGAATGGGTCAGACCGTTGACCACTTCGTTGATGGTGCCGTCTCCGCCCGCCGCGACGACCAGGTCGAATTCGTCGGCGCGCGCGGCGCGCGCCGCCCACTCGGCATCGCCCCGCGCTTCGGTGCGGCGAACCTCGACGCGGCAACCGCGCCGCTCCAGTTCCGCGAGCGCGCGGGCGAATCGCGGCTCGCGGCGCCAACCGCCCGCGGCCGGATTGTGGATCACCAGGAGACGGCGGGCGAGGCCCGCATCCATTCTCGAATCTTCCATAACCTGCGGCGGCTCCCGGCTCTGCCCGCTGCATTCTTATGTCGCTTTCATGACAGGCGCGCGACAGGCGGGAACCCGTGCGCATTTCGCGGGTTTCCTCAGTATGCCCCTGTGTATGAGACCAGCCATGACCGCGCCGTCCGCGATTTTTCCGAGACTCGCGTGGAACCGGGACGCCCAGGGCGGGCGATACACCCCACCCGATGGCGACGGACATGGAAACGCGCCCAAGAAGCCCGCCGAACATCGGGACTACGAGGACGAGAAGAAGGGCCGGCCGCATCGCTCCGGCGAGGGTCCCCGGCAGGATGAAGGAATCATCCCCGGCGACGGCAAGGGCGGTGGCAAGCCGGTGCCCGATGTCGATCCTTCCACCGATCCGCCGCGCTCGAACCCCGGCGCCTAAATCCGCCCCTCACGACGCGAAGCAGCCCGCGGCATTTCCGCGGGCTTTTTGTCGCCGAAAATAATCGAAAAAATATTTCCGAGTTTTATTGGAATGTAACAATAACTTGCGAAATAGGGTGTGCGTTTCACTTTAAAGAAGCCTCGCAAACCGCAGCGGAGCGGACTGCGATGACCAAAATGACAAGGCCGAGATCCCACCGAGCGATTTGGATCTCGGACGTGCACCTGGCGACACGCGGCTGCAAGGCCGAGCTTTTGCTCGAGTTCCTGGATCAGTGCGATCCCGAGCAGCTCTTCCTGGTCGGCGACATCTTCGATGGCTGGCGGCTGATCCGGTCCTGGTACTGGAAGCCCACCCATTCGGCCATCATTCAGCGCGTGCTGGCCATGGCGCGGGCTGGCACCAAGGTGATCTACGTTCCCGGCAACCACGACGAGATGGCGCGCGATTACGAGGGCGTGCATCTGGCCGGTGTCCTGGTGGTGAACGAATACATGTACGACTCGGCCGATGGGCGCCGCTTTCTCGTCATTCACGGCGATCAATTCGACGCCATCGTGCGCTATGCCAAGTGGCTGGCCCTGGTCGGCGACTGGGCCTACCAGATCGCGATCTGGGCCAACAACTGGGTCAACCGCATCCGCGGGCGCCTGGGCTATCCCTACTGGTCGCTGTCGAAATACCTGAAGCACAAGGTCAAGAACGCGGTCGAATACATTTCCAGCTTCGAGACGGCGCTGGCCACCGAGGCGCGCCGGCGCGGCGCCGACGGCGTCATCTGCGGCCATATCCACCACGCCGAGATGCGCATGATCGATGGCATCCTCTACTGCAACGACGGCGATTGGGTGGAAAGCTGCACCGCCCTGGTCGAGCATCACGACGGACGTTTCGAGATCGTGGACTGGCCGCGCGAATGCCTGCGCCGTGCCGCGGCGCCTACGCTGGCACGCGGGACTTGGCCGGTGGCCGCCGAATAGTGCGCATCCTCCTGGTCACCGACGCCTGGGCGCCCCAGGTCAACGGCGTGGTCCGCACGCTAGAGACCGTAGCGCAGGAATTGGAAAAACTCGGCCATACGGTGCGCGCGGTGACCCCGTCCGAGTTCCGCACGATCCCTTGCCCGACCTATCCGGAAATCCGCCTGGCGCTGTTTCCGCGCCGCCGCCTGACGGCGATCCTCGACAGCTTCGACCCCGACGCGATCCATATCGCGACCGAAGGCCCCTTGGGCCAGGTGGCGCGCGGCCTGTGCGTGAAGCGCGGGCTGCCCTTCACCACCTCGTATCACACGCGTTTTCCCGACTATGTCCACGCGCGGTTCCGCATCCCGCGCGGCTGGACCTTCGCGCTGATGCGCCGCTTTCATGCCGCCGCCAAGGGCGTGATGGTTGCCGCGCCGAGTCTGCGTAAAGAGCTCACCGACCACGGCTTCTCGAACGTGGTGCCCTGGTCGCGCGGTGTCGACACCGACACCTTCCGCCCCGGCTCGAAGGATGTGCTCGACGGTGCGCGCCCCATCCATCTGTATGTCGGGCGCATCGCGGTCGAAAAGAACATCGAGGCGTTTCTGTCTCTGCCGTTGCCCGGCACCAAGCACGTGGTCGGCGACGGGCCGCTTCTGGAAACGCTCAAGCGCAAATATCCGAACGTGCGCTTCGCGGGCGCGCGCTTCGGCGCGGAGCTCGCGCGCCTCTATGCCGCGGCCGATGTTTTCGTCTTTCCCAGCCGCACCGACACATTCGGCCTCGTCATGCTGGAAGCGCTGGCCTGCGGCGTTCCGGTCGCGGCCTTTCCGGTTTCGGGCCCGCTTGACGTCGTGGACGGCACGGGCGTCGGCGTGCTGGACGAAGATCTGGGCCGCGCCATCGAGGACGCGCGGCGTATTTCGCCCGAGGCCTGCCGCGCCCATGCCCTCGCCCATTCTTGGGAAGCCTGCGCGCGACAGTTCCTCGCCAATCTCCATCCCCGGCCCAGGGACGCATGCGGGTGACGCCGCAAGCTCCGCCGGGGAATTTTTCCGCCTCCAACCCGGGATCAGGAGCTTCGAGCGCCCCTTCATGACGTCGCAAACCCCGCTTTCCCGCCTATGCCGCCCCTTGCCCCGTGTCCGTCCCCGCACCGCGCCCAGCCGTGCGCGCGCCGAACGCGCCTGGCGGGAGCGGCGCCATATCCGCCGCCGCCGGCAGATGGCTACCCCGCCCGCGCCGCCCCCCGAAGAGGCCGAATCCGATCCGCCGATAGGCGGCTAGACGCCTGATTCGACTGGCTTTTGCGCCAGCCACGGCAGGGCTTCCGTTTGGCCCGGGAAGCCCCCCGTGATATGGTCCGCCGAATCGTCACACTGGGACCAAATCTTTGGCCAAAACCGCGAAACTGCCCCTGAACGCAAACAGCTATGCGCTGGCCAAGCGCATGCTGCGCGACCACATCAGCCGCCATCTCGGCCGGCTGTTCGCGGCCTTTGTCTGCATGGCCATCGCGGCGGCGGCGACCGCGGGCCTGGCCAAGGTGATGGAGGCGGTTCTCGACGACATCTTCATTCGCCAAGACCGTACCATGCTGCTGCTGGTGGGGGCCGCGATCCTGATCTCGTTTCTGGCCAAGGGCCTCGGCACGTTCGGCCAGGGCGTGCTGATGAACTGGATCGGCTTCCGCATCATCGCGGATTTCCAGATTCAGATGTTCGCGCACTTGATGCGCGCCGATCTGCAGTTCTTCCACGACAACCACGCGGGCACGCTGGTCACGCGCTTCATCAACGACGTGCAGGTGCTGCGCCTGGCCGTGGCCGACACCTTCACCGGCATCGGCAAGGACGCGCTGACGCTCATCTTCCTGCTGGGCGTCATGTTCTATCAGGACTACGTCCTGGCCTGCATCGCGTTCTTGGTCTTCCCGATCGCCATCCTGCCGATCGTCAAGATCGGCCGCCGCATGCGCAAAGTCTCGACCAACACCCAGGTCGAGATCGGCCAGTTCGGCGCGCTGTTGGACGAGGCCTTCCAGGGCGCGCGCCATGTCAAAGCCTACGGCATGGAAGACTATGAGACCGGCCGCGCGACCAAAGCGATCAACCGCATCTTCAAGCTGATCTACAAGGCGACGCGCACCCGGGCTCTGTCGCATCCGATCATGGAGTTCCTGGGCGGTATCGCGGTCGTGTCCGTCGTGCTCTATGGCGGCTATCAGGTCATCGCGGGCGGGCGCACGCCGGGCCAGTTCTTCTCGTTCATCACGGCGCTGATCCTGGCCTACGAGCCGATGAAGCGTCTGGCCAACTTGAACTCCAACCTGCAGGAAGGCTTGGCCGCGGCGGCGCGCATCTTCGCCATGCTCGATTCCGACGCGACGATCATCGACAAGCCGGGTGCCGTCACGCTGACGGTCAAGGCCGGCGCAATCTCCTTCCAGGACGTGACCTTCGCCTATGTGCCGGGCAAGCGCGCGCTTCGGAACCTCACCCTCGAAGTGCCCGCCGGCAAGACCGTGGCGCTGGTGGGCCCGTCGGGCGCCGGTAAATCCAGCGTCCTGAACCTCATCCCGCGCTTCTATGACGTCGAGGCCGGCAAGGTGCTGGTGGACGGCGCGGACGTGCGCGACGTCACCATGGCGTCCTTGCGCGCCAATATCGGCCTGGTCAGCCAGGAAACGAGCCTGTTCGCCGACACGGTGCGGGCCAACATCGCCTACGGCAAGGCCAACGCGACGGAAACCGAGATCGTCGCGGCGGCGACGCGCGCCGGCGCGCACGACTTCATCACAGGCCTGCCCGAAGGCTACGACACGCCCGTCGGCGGTCAGGGGGTGAAATTGTCCGGCGGCCAGCGCCAGCGTATCGCCATCGCCCGCGCCATGCTCAAGAATGCGCCGATCCTCCTGCTCGACGAAGCCACCTCGGCGCTCGACACCAACACCGAAGCGCTGGTGCAGGCCGCGTTGCGCGACCTCATGCGCGGGCGCACCACGCTCGTGGTGGCGCATCGGCTTTCCACCGTGGTCGACGCCGACATCATCTACGTGATGGACGAAGGCCAGATCGCCGAATCCGGCACCCATGCCGAGCTTCTTTCCCGCGGCGGCGCCTATGCACGCCTCTATGCCCGCCAGGTGTCCGAAGACGCGGCCGTGGTGGCCGAGCTTCCCTCGGCACGCGCACGCGCCTGACGACGTGAGCTTCGGGAAGTCACTCCTCGCCAAGAAATGGGTGCAGGCGGCGCTGGCCGGCTGCGTCGCCTTCTATATTCGCCTGGTCGATTGGACCAGCCGCTGGACGGTGGTGAACGGCGACCATGCCGCGAAGCGCAAAGCCGAAAACAAGCCCTGCATCGTCTGCTTCTGGCACGGGCGGATGCTGCTGCTGACCTGTAGCTGGCGCAGCAAGATGCCGTTCGACATGCTGATCTCGGATCACCGCGACGGCCGCATGATCGCGCAGGTGATTGCCCATTTCGGCCAAGGCACCGTGGTCGGCTCCACCTCGAAGGGCGGGACAGCCGCCTTGCGCGCCATTCTGCGCGCCTTGTCCGGCGGCACGGTGATCGGCTTCACGCCGGACGGACCGCGCGGCCCGCGCATGCGCGCCTCGCCCGGCATCGTGGTGGCGGCGAAGCTGGCGAAAGTGCCGATCCTCCCCGTGACCTACGGCGCCAAGCACCGCAGCATGCTGGGAAGCTGGGACCGCTTCATTCTGCCGCGCCCTTTCAACCGCTGCGCGCTCGTCTGGGGCAATCCGATCCATGTCCCGGCGGACGCCGATGCCGACGCGCTGGAGAATGCGCGCCTAGAGGTCGAGCGTTCGCTCAACGAAATCACGCGGCAGGCCGACGCCATGTTCGGCCGCGAGGCGCCGCCGCCCGCCGAGGCGGAAATGACAGCGGCCGAGGCGCGGTCGTGATCCGCCTCCTCTACCGCCAGTTCATGGCCGCGGCTTCGCCGCTGGTCTATCTCTATCTCCTGCAGCGCCAACGGCGCGGCAAGGAGGACCGCGAACGTTTCCACGAACGGCTTGGTCAGGCCAAGCTGCCACGGCCGGACGGGAAGTTGATCTGGCTGCACGCGGCCAGCGTAGGCGAGGCACAATCCGTGCTGACCTTGATCGCGCGGCTGCGCGCCGAGCGGCCCCATGTGCGCCTCCTGGTCACGACCGGAACGGTGACCTCGGCACGCTTGCTGCGCGACCGGCTGCCGCCGGGTGCCTTTCACCAATATGTGCCGGTCGATCGCCCGCTATGGGTGGCGCGCTTCCTCGACCATTGGCGGCCGGACCTGGCGCTCTGGGTCGAATCGGAATTATGGCCGAACATGATCGCCGAGACGCAACGCCGGGGGATTCCCATGGTGCTGCTCAACGGCCGCATGTCGGCCAAGTCCTTCGCGGGCTGGCAGCGCGCGCGTTCGCTCGTGCAGCCGCTTTTGGCCGGCTTCGCGCTCTGCTTCGCCCAATCCTCGGTCGAGGCCACGCGCTTTGCGCGGCTGGGCGCACGCCAGGTCCGCACGCCGGGCAACCTGAAATACGCGGCCGACCCGCTGCCCGCGCCGGCCGACGAGCTGACCGCGCTGCGTGGCGCCATCGGCGCGCGGCCGGTCTGGCTGGCGGCCAGCACCCATCCCGGCGAGGAGGCGATCATCGTGGCCGCGCACCGGATTTTGGCGCGCGCGCGGCCCGGCCTTCTGAGCATCGTCGTGCCGCGCCATGCCGCGCGGGGCGCGGCGTTGGCGCGCGAACTGGCCACGGACGGCACCGCCATCGCGCGCCGCTCCGCCAAGGAGCCGGTCACGGAAAAGACCGCCGTCTATCTGGCGGACACGATGGGCGAGTTGGGTCTGTTCTACCGCGTCGCGCCGGTGGTCTTCGTCGGCGGCTCGCTGATCGCCCATGGCGGACAGAACGTACTGGAACCCGCGCGCCAGGACTGCGCCATCGTGCACGGGCCGCATATGTGGAATTTCCAAGAGATCGTCTCCGAGATGTACCGCGTCGAGGCGACGCGCGAGGTGTCGGACGCCGAAAGCCTGGCGCGCGAGGTGGAGGCGCTTTTGGCCGACGCCAATCTGCGCGCGCGCCGCGCCGGCGCGGCCCGCGGCGTGGCCGACGCGCATCGCGGCGTGCTGGACCGCGTGCTGAGCGAGATGGCGCCGCTGCTCGATTCGCTCGGTGCGCCGGGTGGCCAGCGTGCGCGCGCCTGAGTTCTGGGCGCGGCCGGGCATCCTGCCGGCGCTGCTCGCGCCGGTCGCGGCGATCTGGGGCCTGGCCGCGAAACTGCGGCAGAGCGGCGCGAAACCCACGCGCGCCGGCATTCCCGTCATCTGCGCCGGCAATCTGGTGGCGGGCGGCGCGGGCAAGACTCCGACCGCCTTGGCGTTGGGTGCTCTGCTCGAGGCGCAAGGCGGCGCGCCGCATTTCCTGACGCGTGGCTATGGCGGCGGGCTCTCCGGCCCGGTCCAGGTCGATCCGTCGCAACATACCGCCGCGGACGTGGGCGACGAGGCGCTGCTGCTGGCGGCCCAAGCGCCCACTTGGGTCTCCCATGACCGCGTGGCGGGCGCGCGGGCCGCGGAAGCCAGCGGCGCCACGGTCATCGTGATGGATGACGGGTTCCAGAATCCGAAACTGGCGAAAGATGTCTCCTTCATCGTCGTCGACGGCGGCTACGGTTTCGGCAACGGACGGCTGATGCCGGCGGGGCCGCTGCGCGAACGGATCTCCGGCGGGCTTGCCCGTGCGCAAGCCGCGATCCTGATCGGCGAGGACCGGCACGGGACCGCTTCGTTGCTGGAAGGAAAGCTTCCCGTCCTGCGCGCGCGGCTGGAGCCGGACGAGAGCGCGCGCCGCCTCGCGGGCCGTACCGTCCTGGCCTTCGCCGGCATCGCGCGGCCGGCCAAGTTCTACGACACGCTGCGGCGCCTGGGTTGCAACATCGCGCTGACCCAGGACTTTGCCGACCATCATCCCTACACGCCGGACGAGATCATGGCGCTGTGCGAATCGGCCAGCGCCTTCGGCGCATTGCCCGTGACGACAGAGAAAGATTTGGTGCGCTTTCCCGCCGAGGCGCGCGGCATGGTCGAGACGGTGCGCGTGCGCCTGGTCTGGGACGACCCCGCCGCGATCGAGGCGGTGCTGAAGCCCCTACGGGGATGACGGCATCGGCCCGACCAGAAGGGCCGGATCGATCGCGGTTTGATGCAGCGTGGCGCCCCAATGAAGATGGGGTCCGCTGACGCGGCCGGTGGCGCCGATACGCCCGATCATCTGCCCTTTGGTCACGCGTTCGCCCGGCTTCACGTTCAACTCGCTCATGTGCAGGTAGTTGGTCGTGAGGCCAAGCCCGTGGTCGATCAGCACGGTCTTGCCGGTCAGGACCATGTCCGGCTCGGCCAGCACCACCACGCCGTCGGAAGCGGCCACGATCGGCGTGCCCACGGGCGCGGCCACATCCACGCCGTTGTGCGGCGCGCGCGGCTGGCCGTTCAGGATGCGCTGGCTGCCGAACACGCCCGAGATCGGTCCGATGGCGGGCCATTGGAAGCCCGAGAGGAAAAACGGCACCAAGGTTTCCTGATTGCGCACGGAAACAATCTGCGCGCGGTCGGCGGCGATGCGCTTTAGCCCTTCCGGGTCTGGCGTCACCGTCTGTTCGGGCAAGCCGTTGACCCGCTGCACGTCATAGCGGCGCGGTTTGATGTTGAACGTGCGGTGCCAGATCGTGCCCGTCTTCTCGATGATTGCGACATCGACGCGCGGCGGCGCATCGCGCCCGAAGCCCAAGAGGAACACCCCTTCCTCGGAGACGGGAACGCGCTCGCCGTCCAAGGTCACGCTGCTGCCGGACGCCGCGCGCCCTTGCACCAATCCACCTTGGGTGAACGGACCCTGAAAGACCGGTTCGGCCGCTTGCACGGCGCCGGTTGCCAGCAACAGCACGAGCCCGGCCCGGACGAGACGGATCAAAGCAAGCTTCCCTGCGGCGGTTCCTTTTTGCCGGACGGTTTCGCCGGCTGGGCGGGCTTGGGCGCGGACGCAGGCGTGCCCGCGACCACGGCACCCACCTCGCCGTCGCGGAAGCGGATGCCCACTTCCATGCCGGGCTTCGTCTTGCGGGCGGACGTGACTGGGTGGCCCGCGCCGTCATGGACGAGCGCGAAGCCGCGTTCCAGCACGCGCTCGTAGGACAGGCTTTCCAACAGCGCACCGACCGACGCGAGTTGCGCAGCCGCGTCGTCCCGCGCCCGCCGCGCGGAAACGGCCAAAGCATCAGCGAAAGATTTCAAATCCTTCCGGTGCTGGCGAATCTCGTCGGCGAACAGCTTGGGCCGCAGGCGGCCGATGACACCCTCGAAGGCATGGCGCTTCAACGAAACGACATGGCGCGGGTGCGGCAGCGCGGCGCCCGCATGGGCCACGCGCGCGCCTTGGCGCTCCATCATCGCGGCCATGCAGCGGCGCAGGCTTTCCGATGCGTGGTCGACGCGCTGGGCCGGGCCTTCGATGACGCGGCGCGGATCGCCGAGACCCCGGCGCAAGCCGTCCAGCTCCGTCCGCCGCTCGGCGACCAGGCGCAGCATGCGGCTGGCCAGGCGGCGCTGCACGTCCAGGGTGCGCGCGACCAGCTCGCCGCGCACGGGCACGGCCAACTCGGCGGCGGCGGTCGGCGTCGGCGCGCGCAGGTCGGAGGCGAAATCGATCAGGGTCGTGTCGGTCTCATGACCGACGGCGGAGATCAGCGGAATCGCGCTGGCTGCCGCCGCGCGCACCACGGCTTCTTCGTTGAAGGCCCAAAGGTCTTCGAGGCTTCCGCCGCCGCGCGCGACGATCAGCACGTCCGGCCGCGGCACGGCGCCGCCCGGTTCCAGCGCGTTGAAGCCCGCGATGGCCTTGGCCACCTGCTCGGCCGCCGCCTCGCCCTGCACGGCCACGGGCCAAATCAGAACCCGGCGCGGGAAGCGTTCGTTCAGCCGGTGCAGAATGTCGCGGATGACCGCGCCGGTCGGCGAGGTGATGACGCCGATCACCTCGGGCAGGAAGGGCAGCTTCTTCTTGCGCTCGGCCGCGAACAGACCTTCGGCCAAAAGCTTCTGGCGTCGCTCCTCCAGGAGCTTGAGCAAGGCGCCCTGCCCGGCCAGTTCCATGGCGTCGGCCACGATCTGGTACTGCGAACGGCCGACATAGGCCGTGATGCGGCCGGTGACGACCACTTCCATGCCGTCGGCGGGCTTGAGGCCGAGCCGCGCGACCGTGCCGCGCCAGCAGACGCCGCCCAAGACGGCCCCCTCGTCCTTGATCGAGAAATAGAGATGGCCCGAGCTGTGCAGCTTCACGCCCGACAGCTCGCCGCGCACGCGCACGCGGCCGAAGCCTTCCTCCAGCGCGCGCTTCAACGCGCCGCTCAGCTCGCTGACCGTGACCTCGGGCAGGTTGTGGCTGGGGGAGCGCGCGGCGGCGCGCTGGGAGATGGTCGAATTGTCACTCATGGGGCGCGTGCCTATGATACCGCCGCGCCGCAACAAGACCAACTGCGGCGCATGGATTTAGAGCGGGACATTCGGACAATGCGGATACTCGTCGTGGGCTCGGGCGGACGCGAGCATGCGCTGGTCTGGGCCATCGGCGCCTCGACCCTGTGCGACGCGCTCTACTGCGCGCCCGGCAACGCGGGCATCGCGCGCGAGGCCACCTGCGTGCCGATCAAGGCCGACGATATCGACGGGCTGATCCGCTTTGCCCGGGACGAGAAGATCGACTTCGTCGTGGTGGGCCCCGAGGCGCCCCTGGTCGCGGGCCTGGTCGACCGGCTGGAAGCCGCCGGCATCAAGGCCTTCGGTCCGAGCGCCGGCGCCGCGGAGCTGGAGGGCTCCAAGGGGTTCATGAAAGACATCTGCCGCAAATACGGCGTGCCGACGGCGGAATACCGCCGCTTCACCGACGCGGCGGCCGCGAAAGCCTATATCCAGGAGCGCGGCGCCCCCATCGTGGTCAAGGCGGACGGGCTCGCGGCCGGCAAGGGCGTGGTCGTGGCGCAATCCGTGGCCGAGGCGCTGGAAGCGGTCGACGACATGATGGTGGCGCGGCGCTTCGGCGGCGCGGGCGCGGAATTGGTGGTCGAGGATTGTCTGATCGGAGAGGAAGCCAGCTTCCTGGCCCTCGTCGACGGCGAAACCGCCCTGCCCCTCGCTTCGGCGCAAGATCATAAGGCCGTCGGCGAAGGCGACACCGGCCCGAATACCGGCGGCATGGGTGCCTATTCGCCCGCGCCGGTCGTGACGCAGGCGTTGATCGACGAGGTGATGGAGCGCGTCGTCCGCCCGACCGTGCGCGGCATGGCGGCCGAAGGACGTCCGTTCAAAGGCATCCTGTACGCGGGCCTGATGGTGACGAAGAAGGGTCCGCTGGTCTTGGAGTTCAACGTGCGCTTCGGCGACCCTGAGTGCCAGGCGCTGCTGATGCGGCTCAAGTCCGACCTGCTGCCCGCCCTCATCGCCTCGCGCGACGGCGTGCTCAAGACCTTCGACTTGCGCTGGCATGACGAGAACTCGGTTTGCGTCGTCATGGCCGCGAAAGGCTATCCCGGCGACTACAAGACAGGCACCGAGATCAAAGGTCTGGAGAAGGCCGACGCCGTGACGGGGGTGAAGGTGTTCCACGCCGGCACGGTCGAAAAGGACGGCAAGATTTTGGCCCAGGGCGGACGCGTGCTGGGCGTCACCGCGCGGGGTGCTACGGTCGCCGAGGCACAGAAGCGCGCTTATACCGCGGTCGACGCCATCGACTGGCCCGAAGGGTTCTGCCGGCGCGATATCGCCTGGCGGGCGCTCGCGCGCCGAAACTGACAACGCATAGAAGCAAAGGTCCGATCATGTCGCATCCGACGCTCAAGGGAATCGAAAAGGCACTGGCCAATATCCGGCCGCATATGCCGGAGACGCCGTTCGTCCGTTCGGAGATCTTCTCGCGCGCGTTCGGCGCCGATATCTGGCTCAAGAACGAGACCACGACGCCGATTGCGTCGTTCAAGCTGCGCGGCGGCTTGAACGCCCTGATCGAAGCCAAGCGCCGGGGCAACATCAAGGGTGCCACGACCTCGTCCACCGGCAACCATGGGCAGGGCGTGGCTTATGCCGCGCGCCTGTTGGGCATGCCGTCCGACATCTTCCTGCCCGCCAAGGCCAATCCGGTGAAGGCGGCGATGATCGAAGCCTTCGGCGCCACGCTGCACAAGATCGGCCGCGACATCGATGAGGCCAAGGACGCCTCGCGCGCCTTCGCCCAGAAGAACGGCGTCTTCTTCGTCGATGACGGCGACGATCTGGACGTGATGGAAGGCGCGGGCACGGTAGGGCTCGAGATCGCGCGCAGCATCGAGAAGCTGGATGCGGTCTATGTGCCCGTCGGAGCCGCCAATCTGCTGAGCGGCGTCGCGTCCGCGGTAAAGGCGGTCCATCCCAAGACCAAGATGATCGGTGTCCAAGCCAAGGGCGCCACGACCATGCATGACAGTTTCCACGCGAAGAAGATGGTCGAACGTCCGGTCGACACCATCGCCGACGGTTTGACCCAGCGCGTGGCGCCGCAACTGGCCTTCGAAGTCATGATGAAGACGGCGGACGATATGCTTCTCGCGCCCGACGCCGACCTTCTGCGCGGCGTGCGCGCCATGGCCGAATGCGCCCATGTGCTGGTGGAGCCCGCGGGCTCGGCGGCGCTGTGCGGTGCATGGTCGCAGCGCGCGGCGCTCAAGGGCAAGACCGTGGCGCTCATCCTGTCCGGCGCCAACTTGACCACCGAGCTTCTGCAGAAAGCGCTGGCCTCGGAGCCGATGATTCCGCTCGACGGCGCCAAGTAGCCCATGACGGACGGCGCGCGCCCCACGCTTCGCGGCGTCGAGGCCGCCATCGCGCGCATTCGTCCGCTCGTGCCGGAAACACCTCTGGTGCGCAGCGAGATCCTGTCGCGCCTCTTGGGCTGCGATCTCTGGCTCAAGAACGAAGGCGCCACGGCCACTTTCTCCTTCAAGCTGCGCGGCGCGGCGAACGACCTGCTTCAGGCCCGCGCGCGCATGGGCGCCGCACTGAAACCCATCGTGGCGTCTTCCAGCGGCAATCACGGGCTGGCGGTCGCTTGGATCGCGCGCAATCTAGGGCTGCCCTGCCACATCTTCGTCTCGGTCCATGTTGGCGCGCGCAAGCGGGCGCTGATCGCGATGATGGGCGCGCGCGTCCATGCGGTGGGCCAAGACATCGACTATGCACGCGCGGCCGCCATCGTCTTCGCGGATGAGAACAGCCACTACTTCGTCAATGACGGCGTCAGCCTGGACCTCATGGAGGGCGCGGGCACGATGGCCTACGAGATTGCTCACGCTTTGCCCGATGTGGATGCGGTGCTGGTCAACATCGGCGGGGGCAACCTCGCGGCCGGCACGGCCGCGGCCATGAGGGCGCTGCGGCCCCAAGCCAAGGTGATCGGCGTGGCGCCCGAGGTTTCGCCCGTGATCGTGAACAGCTTTCATCAGCGGCGCGCGCTGGTGATCCCGCCCGGCGAGACGGTGGCCGATGCGCTGGCGCAGCGAGAGACGGTCGCGTTCAGCCTGGGCGTTCTGTGGGACTGCCTGGCCGATGCATGGCTGGTGGACGACACCACGATTCTGTCGGCGCATCGCGCGCTGCTGGAATCCGCCCATATGCTGGCCGAACCGTCGGGCGTGGCGTGCCTCGCCGCCGCCTGGACTCACCGCGACGCGCTGCGTGGAAAACAGGTGGTGCTGGCGATCACCGGCGCAAACGCGACCGTCGAGCAGCTTCAACAAGCGCTGGCCGCGCCGCCCTTGGCCTGACGCTCAACGCCGCGCGCGGAAGAAGCTTTTCAGCAACTCGCCCGCGCGGCTTTCCTGTAACCCGCCGTAAAGCTCGGGCTTGTGATGGCAGGTCGGCTGCTCGAACACGCGCGCGCCATGCTCGACCCCGCCGCCCTTGGGGTCGGTCGCGCCGTAATAGAGGCGCCGGATGCGCGCGAAAGAGATGGCGGCCGCGCACATCGGGCACGGCTCCAGCGTGACATAGAGATCGCAATCGACCAGGCGCGGTGCGCCCAGCGCGGCACCCGCGCGGCGAAGCGCCAGAAGCTCGGCATGGGCGGTGGGATCGTGTGCGGCCTCGACCTCGTTGCCCGCGCGCGCCAGGACGCGGCCCGTCGCGGCCTCGACCACGATGGCGCCGATCGGCACCTCGCCCCGCGCGCCCGCGGCCTCGGCCTCCTCGAAGGCCAGCGCCATGTAATCGGTCTTCGCCATCGCCCGACCGTGCCGCCTGCGCCGCCGCGCGGTCAAGCGCGCCGTTGCCGCCGGGACTCGGTGCGCCTAGATTGGGGTCATGACCCAGGCCCTGATCGGTGTGACGCTCGATTCCGAGCAGCCCGGCGGTTACTCCAAGTTCCCGTGGTACGCACTGCGCCAGAATTATTGCGCGGCGGTGGTGAACGCGGGCGGCTTGCCCGTTCCCCTGCCCCACGAACCCGAGCAGGCCGAGGCCTATCTGGACCGGCTGGACGGAGTGATCGTCACGGGCGGCGCCTTCGACGTGGACCCAGCCATGTTCGGCGCGGAATCGCGGCATGCTACGGTCAAGACCAAGGAGCGGCGGACGGCATTCGAATTGGCCATCACCAAGGGCGCCTTGAAGCGCGACATGCCGGTCCTCGGTATCTGCGGCGGCCAGCAGCTTCTGCATGTCATCCTGGGCGGCAAGCTACACCAGCATATTCCGGACGCCGTCGCCAACGCCCTGGCCCACGAGCAGCCCAATCCGCGCAACGAACCAGGCCACAGCGTGCGCATCGTGCCCAACACGCTTCTGCACCGCCTGACGGGCGTGGAGCGGATGGAGGTCAACAGCGCCCACCATCAGGCCGCCAGCGACGAGCCCAAGGGTGTCGTCGTCAACGCCACCGCCGAGGACGGCGTGATCGAAGGCATCGAGGCCCCGGCCTACAAATTCTGCCTGGGCGTGCAGTGGCATCCGGAATTCGAGATCAGCGCGGGCGACACCCGCATCTTCGCCGGCTTCCTGGCCGCCTGCCGAAGCAAGCGCTAGGCGAATCGTTCATGAAGAAGGCGCCCTCCCCCGACGCCGCCCGCGGCGAGCGCATCGCCAAAGTCATGGCGCGCGCCGGCCTATGCTCGCGCCGCGACGCCGAACGCTGGATCGCCGATGGCCGCGTCACGGTCGACGGCAAGGTGCTCGACACGCCGGCCTTCCTGGTCACGCCCGAAACCAAGGTCCTGGTCGACGGCATGCCACTGCCGCGCAGCGAGGAACCGCGCCTGTGGCGGTACTACAAACCCGGCGGCCTCGTGACCACCGCGCGCGATCCGCGCGGCCGACCGACAGTGTTCGATTCCCTGCCGCCCGGCCTGCCGCGCGTGATCTCGGTCGGCCGCCTCGACATCACTTCGGAAGGTCTGCTTCTTCTCACCAACCACGGCGCGTTGAAGCGTTATCTGGAACTGCCCAGCACGGGTTGGGTGCGGCGCTATCGCGTGCGCGCCCATGGCACGCCGACACCGCAGCAGCTGGCTTCGCTGGCGGACGGCGTGACGGTGGAGGGCGTGCATTATGGCCCCATCCAGGCATCGATCGAACGCCAGCAGGGCGGCAATTGCTGGCTCGCCATGGCGCTGACCGAGGGCAAGAACCGCGAAGTGCGCCGCGTGTGCGAGCATTTCGGTCTCAAGGTGAACCGCCTGATCCGCGTGGCCTACGGCCCATTCCAACTGGGCGAGCTGGAGCCCGGCGAGGCGCGCGAGATGCCCGCCCGCGTGCTGCGCGAGCAGTTGGGCGGCCAAGTCTGGAACGACATCCTTTCCGACCGGCATGCGGATCGTCGCAGGCAAGCATAGGGGCCGCCACCTGGCAGCCCCCGAGGGTGCGGGCGTGCGCCCGACCTCCGACCGCGCGCGCGAAGCGCTGTTCAACGTTCTGGCGCACCGCCCCTTACGCGCCGACGGCAAGCCCGCCTTGGCCGAAGCGCGCGTGCTCGACATCTTCGCCGGCACGGGCGCGATGGGGCTAGAGGCGCTGTCGCGCGGTGCCGCGTACGCGACCTTCGTCGAGCGCGACCGCGCCGCGCTTGCGGCTCTGGAGAAAAACGTCGCCGAGCTGGGCGAAGCAGCCCGCACCGCGATCCTGCGCATCGACGTCCTGGCCCTGCCCCACGCGAAGGAAGCAGCCAGCCTAGCCTTCCTCGATCCGCCTTACGGCGCAGGCCTAGCGGAACCCGCGCTGGCCACACTGGCGAACGGCGGTTGGCTGGAAGACGGCGCGGTCGTTATCGTCGAGTTGGGCAAGCGCGACGAACTGTCACCACCCGCATTCTTCAAGCCGCTCGACGAACGGCGCTATGGCGCCGCGCGGTTCGTGTTTCTGCGGTTCAATTAGCTTCGAGTTTAATGTTCTCTTTTTGTTCTTGACTTTCAAATAAGCCGTCTTCAAAATTAGGATAATATTCATAAATCAGGATTTTCCATGTCGATGCTTCCCCGCCAAACTGTCACCCCTCCCCTGACGAACAACGAGCGCAAACAGACCCCTCGAGGGCGGCGCGACCCTCGGGAAGGTCAACTTGGGCAACCCCAAGAGACCAGTTTTCCGGATCCCGGACATCGAGCGAGGACGATGCCGGTAGAGTTCGGGCCTCAGCCTCTCACCGAAAATCCGGCCGCAGCCCTGGCGGCAGCGAGAACCTTGCGCGCGCAGAAACATAGCCAAATACGGGAATTCATAGCCTCGCAAGAGCGAAGCGCCGACAAGCAACATGACGGATATCTTGAGTTCCATCCTGGAGTTGGACGTGATGAGGGTATCATGCGTGCGTCAGGCCGTTACCAGCTCACAACCGACATGCTGGCGGACACCGGATGGAAGACGAAGACGGGTTCGTGGGCCGCACGCGCTCTGGAACATGGCGTGCGGACCGAACAAGAATTTCTCAACAACCCCGCGGCGCAAGAACAGGCCATGACCGACGCATTGTCCGTCATCGAGCGGAATGCGGCGGCAGCGGGCTTGTTCGACTATGCCGGGAAATCCTACGAAGGAAAGGCGGGCAAGATCACCGTTACACCTGCCGGCATTATGGCTGCCGTCCACCGACAAGGTGCGGGAGAAACAAAAAGGTATTTCCAGCGGCTCGAAGAGCTCGGCCGGCTACAGAACCAGGAACTGGGTGCGACGCGGAATGACGCCTTGAAGTCATCGTTCGCCGCGATCGAAACACGGCTGCGACGTGCATTCGAGAACGATGTTCCGTATGAGCGTTCGACGGGCCGTTAGTATGAGAAAGGCACGGCACGCATTTTTGATCGTGTTGTTGGCTTTCTTGATTACCTCGACCGCAGGATTGGTGTTGGCGCAAGGGACCGTATATCGGTCCGACTGGGTTTGGGGCATACCGCGCATTCAGAAAGTTGCGGAAGCATTTTTCGCTGGCTCGGACGTCGACGTTCATTTGGTCGTTTATGCCGAAGTGGATATCGATGATGACGGCCAGAAGGAATTGATTTTCACCGTCACACAAAAAGACTTTTGTGGCACTGCTGGCTGCACGTCAGCCATCCTCCAGAAGCGCGGGAGGAAGTGGGTGGCAATATGCGAGAACTCCTCCGACGGAGAAATCCACGCGCTGGATCAGAAGGACGGCAGATATCGGCGTCTCATCCTGCGCCACGATCATAATGGACCTGTCGTGACCCGCTGGGAGAACGGCCGATGCATAGACACTAGAGAGGAAGAGCTAGAACGGATATTTCGAGAAAGCCAGGACATTCCATTTCAGCGATCGCCTAGCCCATAACGCCCATTTGACGGAGGAGCGCATGCCATCCCTGCTCGACGAAGCCATGGTCGGCGTGACCGACATCGCGCGCTCAACCAAATTCTACGACGCGGCATTGAGCGCGCTCGGCCTCGAACGGCTGCGCGCGAGCGAGCGCTATGTCGGCTATGTCGCCAAGGGCAATCCGGCCGGCCATCCGCAATTCTGGATCTGCCTGCCTTTCAATCAGGAGAGGGCCACCGCGGGCAACGGCACCCAGATCGGCTTCCGCGCCGCCGACCGCGCATCGGTCGACCGCTTCCATGCCGCGGCCATGGCCAACGGAGGGACGGACGAAGGCAAGCCCGGCCTGCGGCCGCACTATCACGCGGATTTCTACGGCGCCTATGTGCGCGATCCGGACGGCAACAAGCTGTTGGCCGTCTGCCACGATCCGGCGTGACGTCTCAGGTGTAGCCGTAAGCCGTCCAGCCGCCATCCACGGCCATAATCTGGCCGGTGACGTATTTGGCCTGGGACGAGGCCAGGAACAACGCCATGTCCGCCATCTCCTGCGGTTCGGCCAGGCGTCCCATGGGCGTGCGGCGCAGGATGGCCTGTTCGTCCACCCGGCCCGCGTCGATCACGTCGCGCAACATCTTGGTTTCGGTATAGCCGGGCGCGATCGCATTCACGCGCACGCCATCGGCCGCCCATTCCACCGCCAGCGACTTGGTCATCTGGGCGACGCC
>CADEGL010000047.1:19108-27868 GCA_902826885.1 uncultured Alphaproteobacteria bacterium
TCTTCCGCGCCCTTGCCGTCCAGATCCTGGATCATCACCCGCGCGCCGGCCTTGGCGTAGGTTTCCGCGATGGCCCAGCCGAGTCCGCGCTGGCCGCCCGTGATGAGGGCGCGCTGTCCTTGCAGAGACGTCATGGATTTCCCCTTGTTGGCTAGCGGCGGCCGAACAGCCGCTCGATGTCCGAAAGCTTCAACTCCACATAGGTCGGACGGCCGTGGCTGCACTGGCCCGACAAGGGCGTGGCCTCCATCTGGCGCAACAGCGCGTCCATTTCGGCGCCGCTGAGCCGCCGCCCGGCGCGCACGCTGCCGTGGCAAGCCATGGTGCCGCAGACGTCGTCGAGCCGGTCGGCCAAGGTCAACGCTTCGCCCAACTCGGCCAACTCGTCGGCCAGATCGCGCACCAGGCCCTGCACGTTCGTCTCGCCGAGAAGCGAGGGCACCTCGCGCACGACGACGGCGCCGGGGCCGAATTTCTCGAGCACCAGGCCGAGCTTAGCCAACTCCTCGGCGCGGCTCACCAACCGCTCCACCGCCGGTTCGTCCAGTTCGACGACCTCGGGGATCAGGAGCCCTTGCCGCTCGACGCCGCCCGCACCGAGGGAATTCTTGAGCCGTTCGTGAGTTAGGCGCTCATGCGCGGCATGCTGGTCGACGATGACGATGCCATCCGCCGTCTGGGCCACGATATAGGTCTCGTGCAGTTGCGCGCGCGCGACGCCCAGGGGAAGCAACACACCGTCGGTTTGCTCGGCTTCGACCACGCGGACAGTGGCCGGGCCCACTCCGGGCAACGTCGCCGGCGCCTGGAACTCCGCCGCCGCCTCGGCCAAGCCACGCGGAGGAAGCGAGCCATAGCCGCGCGGCAAGCCATAACCGCCGCCATGCGACATCATGGGCGCCCCGCCCGCGCGAATCGAATCGAGGGTGGCCGCGCCGACCGTGGTGGAGGCGCGGTGACCCGCGCCCGCCAGGGCATGCTTCAGCGCACCGACGATGAGGCCGCGCGCGAGCGCGGAATCGCGGAAGCGCACTTCGGCCTTGGCCGGATGGACATTCACGTCCACCTCTTCCGGCGGCACCTCGAGGAACAGCGCCACCATCGGGTGCCGGTCGCGCGCCAGCACATCCTGATAGGCCGCGCGCACCGCACCGGTCAGCAGCCGGTCGCGCACGGGCCGTCCGTTGACGAACAGGAACTGCATGCGCGCCGTCGCGCGGTTCAGCGTAGGCAGACCGGCATGGCCGGTCAGGCGCAACCCCTCGCGCTCGGCGTCGATGGACAGCGAATTGTCGGCGAAGTCGCGCCCCATCACGGCGGACAGACGGCCGCGGCGCGCTTCGAACAGATCGCCAAGCGAGGCCGCCAGCATCAGCGACGACCGTCCGTCGTCCGACAGGGAGAAGGCAATGCGCGGATGGGCCATGGCCAACCGCTCGACCGTGTCGAGCGCATGCATCGATTCGGTGCGCTCGGCCTTGAGGAATTTGAGACGCGCGGGCGTGGCATAGAATAGGTCGCGCACCTCGACGCGCGTGCCCTGCGACAGAGAGGCCGGCGCGGGCGCCGCCTTGTCGCCGCCTTCGACCGCGATCTCCCACGCCGCATCCGCGCCGCGCGCGCGGCTTGCGATACGCAGGCGGCTGACCGCGCCGATGGAGGGCAGCGCCTCGCCCCGGAACCCAAGGCTGCGGATATGCATCAGATCGTCGTCGGGCAATTTCGAGGTCGCGTGACGCTCGACAGCCAGCGCCAGTTCCTCCGGCGACATGCCGATACCGTCGTCGGTGACGGCGATCAGGTTGCGCCCGCCGCCTTTCAACGCGATCTCGATGCGTTGGGCGCCCGCGTCGATGGCGTTCTCGACCAGCTCTTTCACCGCCGCGGCCGGCCGCTCGATCACCTCGCCGGCGGCGATGCGATTGACGATGGCGTCGGGCAGGCGGCGGATGCTCAAGCAAACCCTCGTCGGCATGCGCCGGCGGGGCGATCCCTCACCGGGGCGGAATACGCTGGAGATAACGGCGGGCCAACACCTTGCCCCGTTCGACGGCGGGCTGGTCGAAGGGGTCGACGCCGAACAGGTGGGCGGCGATCGCCGTCTCGAGCATGTAATGCATCATCATCGCACCGAGCGCCCTTGCGTCAAGCACGGGCAGGCGGAACTGGCGCACGGGCCGGCCGCGCTGGACCAGCGTCTTCCAGGTGGAACGCTGCAGCGTGTACATGACGTCGCCCATGGTCCGGCCGACCAGCCAATCCAACTCGGCATCCAAACCGCGATCGGGCTCGATCACCTGGCCGGTACTGGCGCAGTCGGTGGTGATGAAGGTGTAGAACTTGTCCGCTGGCCCGGCCAGATAGAGCTGGAGCTGGCTGTGCTGGTCGACCGAACCCAGCGCGCGGATGGGCGTGGTGCCCTTGCCGTTCTTGCCCAAGCTTTCCGCCCAAAGCTGCCGGAACCAGAGGCCGAAAGGCGCCAGTTGGTCGCTATAGGGCATCAGCACGGTGGTGTGCGCGTTGCGGTGCCGGTGGTAGGCGATGTTGAGCGCGGCGCCCACGGCCGGATGACTGTCGGCGGGATTCTTCGCGTTCAGCGTCTGGTCCAAGACGGCGAGCGCGCCCTCGCGCGCCGCCACGGCGTCCAATTCGGCGATCATGGCGGGCAGAAGCCCCGTCACCGACAAACCGGAGAAGCGGCCGCCCAGTTTGGGATCGTGGTCGATGACCGGGATCTTGCGATGCTCCGCCAGGCGGCGGAGCGGATTGTTGCCGGGCTCGACGACGGCCAGGAAGTGGCGGTTCAAGCGGTCCAGATCGACGGCCTCGCGCATGGCGGCCAGGCAGACCAGGAACTGCGACAGGGTTTCGGTCGTGCGGCCCGATTTTGAAACGACGATGAAGCCGGTGCGGCGCAGATCAAGGCCCCGGAACAGTCCGTCGAAGCTGGTGCCGTCCACGTTCTCCATGAAATGGACGCGGGCATTCCCGCCGCGCGTGCCAAAGGTCGGCTGGGCCAACGCGGTCAAGGTGATGCCGCCGAGGCTGGAGCCGCCCGTACCCAGGATGACGACCGAATCGAATGCCTCGCGGAAGCGCGCGGCCGCGGCCTGGATCACCGGAAGATCATCGCGGCGCGCGGGCAGGTTGAGAAACGGATGATCACCGTCGCCGTGCCAGGCGCGCAGCTGTTCCAACGCCGCCGCCGTCTCCGCCAACACCGGGCGGAACTCCGCCTCGGTCAGGCCCGTGGGCCCGATGGCCGGCGCGAAGCAATGATCGGTCACATGACGATAGGGAAATACGGACATTTTTCAGGGCCTCCGAACGACTGGAAGGCTAACGCACCCAGCGCCGAAAAGTGTCATTCGACACCGGGAATTTTAACGGCTGTCGATGGCAGTCCAGCGGGCTGGCCGACGACGGAAAATGACAGCGATTTCGCGTCCAGCAAGCGCTTGG
The DNA here is from genome assembly GCA_902826885.1 of uncultured Alphaproteobacteria bacterium. Lineage (GTDB taxonomy): Bacteria > Pseudomonadota > Alphaproteobacteria > CADEGL01 > CADEGL01 > CADEGL01. The sequence continues at coordinate 22,571 of CADEGL010000047.1, forward strand.
CCACGCGCGCGACGTCGGCGCGCGTCACGGCCTGAAGATAGGAGTTGCGCTTGTCGATGTAGTCGATGCCCAAATCGTCGAGTTGGATCGAGACCAAGAGGCGCGCGATCTTGTCGGTGTTGTCGAACTGCAGGACGTAGGAGCCGGTGAGATAGTCCTTTGCCTCCGACAACTCCTCGTCCGTAACGCCGCCCGAGGCCATCCGGCTCCATTCCTGACGGATCAGGGCGATCGATTCGCCCACCCGTGCGTTCTGGGTAGCCACGCTGCCCAAGATCAAAGGCGACCAATCGAGCGGGTACAGATAGGTCCCGATCGAATAGGCCAGCCCCTTCTTCTCGCGCACCTCCTGATAGAGGCGCGAACTGAACGAGCCGCCGCCCAGGATGTGGTTCATCACGAACGCCGCGTAAAAATCCGGATCGGCGCGCTTGATGCCGCTTTCGCCGAACAGGACGACGCTTTGGGGTACCGGCCGATCGATCACCGCGATGGTGCCCCCCGCGCGCGGCGCGACCGCGGGCAGCGCATAGGGCGCGGCCTGGGCCGGCAACGCGCCGAAGACGCGATCCAGCACCGGCGCCAGTTCGGCGGGCGTGATGTCGCCCACCACGCCGATATACATCGTGTCGCGCGCAAGGCGGCGGGCGACGAAGCCCTTCAAATCAGCCTGGTCGATGCGCGAGACGGTTTCGATCGTGCCGGTCGTCGGCCGCCCATAGGGATGCTCGGGGAACGCGCGGCTCCACCACAGCCGCCCCGCTAGGTAATCGGGGTCTGCCGCGCTGCGCTTGATTCGCGCCAGGATACCGCTGCGGATGCGCTCCACCGCCTCGGCGTCGAAGCGCGGCTCGGTCATGGCCAACCGGAACAGGTCGAAAGCCGCGTCCTTGTTGACGCTCAGCGTCTTGAGCGAGCCGCCGAACGTATCCAGCGCATCCTCGAAGGACAGGCTGATCGACAAATCCTCCATCCGGCGCTGGAACGCCTGGGCGTCGAGCGGGCCGGCGCCTTCGTCGAGGAGAGAAGCAGTCATATTGGCCAGGCCCAGCTTCTCCACCGGGTCGAGCGCCGCGCCGCCGCGAAAGATCACGCGCAGCGCGATGACCGGAACGCTGTGGTCTTCGACCAGCCAGGCCTCGACTCCGCCCGGGCTCCGCACGCGGTCGATGCGTGTGCCGGCCTCCGCCGGCGCCATGAACGCGATGACGGCCAAGAAGGCCAGCGACAGAAGAACGCGAAGGGTCATCGCCTCACCTTTTCGCCGGCAACAAGGTGCCGGTGACGGAGCGTTCGGGCCGCAGCACCAACTTGGCCGCCGCCATCACCTGCGCGGGCGTGACCGCGCCGATGCGCTCCGGCCAGGCTTCCACGTCTTCGGTCGTGCGGCCAAGCGAGAGCGCCGCGCCGATGGCGCGCGCGCCCGTCTCGAGACTATCGCGCGCATAGATGGCTTGCGATTGCAGACGCCCCTTGGCGCGCTCGACCTCCTCGGCCGTGACGCCATCTTTCAAGAGCTTGTCGATCTCGGCGTCGAGGCCGGCTTCGAGCTTCACCAAGTCGACGCTCTCCTGCGGCGAGAGCGAAAAGACGAAACGCGTCCAATCAATGCCGTTCGCGCTGTAATAAGCACCCGCACCGACCGCGAGCTTCTGTTCAACCACGAGCGAGCGGTAGAGCCGGCTGGTGGCACCCCCGCCCATCACCTCGCTCAGCACCTCGAGCGCATAGACCTCGGGCCGCAGCGTGGCGCCATGGCTGGGCGCCAGATAGGTGCGCGACAGCGACGGGCGGCGGACCTGCTCGCTCTCCAGCGCCACGCGCCGGGGCGCGATCGGGGTGGGCTCCAGCACGCTCAAGCGCGGCGCCAGAACGCGGCGCGGAATCGCACCGTAATATTTCTCGGCCAGCGGCCTCAGTTCGTCGACCGTGATGTCGCCGGCCACGACCAGGATGGCGTTGTTGGGCGCGTAATGGGTTTTGTAGAATTGCGTCGCTTCCGCCGCCGTCAGGCGCTTGATCTCCGGCTCCCAGCCGATCACGGGAATGCCATAGGGATGGTGGAGGAACAGGACAGCACGCATTTGCTCGTCGAGCTGGGCGCTCGGATCGTTGTCGACGCGCGAGCGCCGCTCTTCCAACACGACCTGCAGCTCCGGCTTGGCCTGTTCGGGATCGATGACGAGATTGGCCATCCGATCCGCCTCTAGCCGCATGACCAACTCCAGCCGGTCGCGCGCCACGGTCTGGTAGTAGGCCGTATAGTCCTGGGTGGTGAAGGCGTTCTCGCGCCCGCCGTTGATAGCGACCAGGCGGGAGAATTCGCCCGGCGGCGTGTCGCGCGTGCCCTTGAACATCAGATGCTCGAGATAGTGCGCGACGCCGGACTGGCCCCACGGCTCGTCCGCCGCGCCCGCCTTGTACCAGACCATGTGCGTGACGGCGGGAATGCGGTGGTTCTCGATCACCACCACCTGCATACCGTTGGTCAGCGTGAAGGTCTTGGGATTGAAGACGGAAGCGGACGCATTCGGCGCAGCACCCACGAGGGCCAGCGCGAGGAACGTTAGGACAATGCGGACGCGTCGGATCACGGCGGCTCCAGCGGGCCGAAAGATGTCTCGGGGTTCGGGCGAACGCCGCGGTTTAGAACAGCGCGTCGAGCAGGCCGCGGCGCTGCTGGATCACAACGGGTGAAGCGTCGGTAACGGGCTTCTGTGAGACCGTGTCGCTGTTGGCGGCTGGCGTGGCCTGCGAGCCGTCCTGCCAAGTCAGGAGCTTCTCGACCAAGATGCGCTCACGATCGCTGGCGGACGAGGTTTCCGACTCCACGGTCTGGCGCACGTTGGCCGCAGGCGGCCCGCCGGCGCTGGCGTGCACCTTGTTGGTGAAGGCCTGTTCACCCGCGCTCTGCGTGCTTTGGGTGGGCGCGCCGGCCGCGGCGGCGGGCACGCCTGCGGCGGCAAAGGTGCGCTGGCGCGCGGTCTGCGCCGCGGCGCGGGGGTCCGAGTTGCCGGCACCGGCGACCGGCGGGCGGAGATTGTAATCGGGTGGCAGGCTGAGGGTCGGCCCCTTGGCGGGCTGGGCGCCAAGCATCTCGTTCTCGTCCGTCTTGCCTTCCATGGCCTCCTGGACGTCCTTGATCGACTGGCACGCGGCCAAGAACGCCACGAGCGAGAGCGCGAGGAGAATCGGTCCGACCTTACGCGTCATGTGCACCGTGTATGCCGTTGGGAATCGTATACATAATAATGGGTTAGCGGCGGCGTGCCAACAAGGACTCGATCAAGATCATGATCACGCCGATGCAAATGGCGCTGTCCGCCACGTTGAAGGCGGGCCAATGACGGCCAAAGGCATGGAAATCCAGGAAATCGACCACCCCGCCAAAACGGACCCGGTCGATGGCGTTGCCGATCGCTCCGCCGATGATCAGGCCCAGCGCCGTGGCCGTCCAGCGTTGGCCGGCCTTGGTCAGCCACACCAGCAGCGCCACGGTGATCGCCGCGGCCAGAAGCAGGAACGGCCAAGGCCCGACCTCGGCCGAATCGAACATGCCGAAGCTGACCCCTCGGTTCAGGCCCAGCACCAGATTGAAGAAGGACGTGATCTCGATCACCCGCGGGTCGCGGCCCATGAGATCGAGCAGCCACCATTTCGACGCTTGATCCAGCGCCACGATCAGCGCCGCGATCAGAAGCCCGAACCGCACCAAGGCGACGGAACCGAGCTTCACTCGGCAGCCGCCTGCGAGGGCCCGACCGCGTCGGCGCAACGGCCGCAGATGTCCTCATGCGCGGCGACCGAGCCCACGTCGGGCAACACGCGCCAGCAGCGCTGGCATTTCGAGCCATCGGCCAACGCCGGCACCACGCCGACACCGGCCACGTCTTCCAACGTGAAGGCGCCGTCGGGCACGGCACCCGCGACCAGTTTGGCCCCCGAGGTAATGGCGATCTCCGCCAGATCGAGGCCGTGCATGGCCTCGACATATTCATCGGCCGCATAGACGGTCGGGGCCGCCTGCAACGACGCGCCGATGCGCTTGTTCTCGCGTTCGAGTTCCAAGGCGCCGGTGACGACGCGGCGCAGCGCCCGAACCTTTTTCCACTTCGCGGCCAACGCATCGTCGCGCCACGCGGCCGGGATCTCCGGGAACAGACGCAGATGGACGCTGGCCGCATCCTGCCCATGGCGCGCGAGCCATGCTTCTTCCGCCGTGAAGCACATGACAGGCGCGAGCCACGCGGTCAGGCACGAGAACAGCTCGTCCAGCACGGTGCGCGCGGCACGGCGCGCGACCGCGTCGGGCCGGTCGCAATAAAGCGAATCCTTCCGCACGTCGAAATAGAAGGCCGACAGGTCGACCGCGCAGAACGTGTGCAGCGCGGTGAACAGCGCGTTGAAGTCGAAATCGTGAATGGCCTGGCGCACGACACCGTCCAGCTCCGCCAGGCGGTGCAGGATCCAACGCTCCAACTCCGGCATCTCGGCATGCGTCAAGCGCTCGTCTTCCGAGAAGCCGGCCAGGTTGCCCAATAGATAGCGCAGCGTGTTGCGCAGGCGGCGGTACAGGTCGATCTGGTGCTTCAAGATGCCCGGGCCGATGCGCAGGTCGTCGCCATAGTCGCTGGCCACCACCCAGAGGCGCAGGATTTCGGCGCCGTTCTTGTCGGTCACCTCTTGCGGCGCGACCACGTTGCCGAGCGACTTCGACATCTTGCGGCCTTGCTCGTCCAGCACGAAGCCGTGGGTCAGCACGGCCTCGAACGGCGCGCGGCCGCGCGTGCCGCATGCTTCCAGAAGCGAGGCCTGGAACCAGCCGCGATGCTGGTCGGAGCCTTCGAGATAGAGAGACGCCGGCCATTTCAAGTCGGCGCGCTTCTCCAGCACGAAACTGTGCGTCGAGCCGGCTTCGAACCACACCTCGACGATGTCTTTCACCTGTTCGAAGTTGGCCGGATCATGCTCGGGCCCGAGGAAACGCGCGGGATCGGAGGAGAACCAGCAATCCCCGCCCTCTTTCTCGAACGCCTCGGCGATGCGGTCGAACACGGCCTGATCGCACAGGAGTTTGCCCGTGCGCCGGTCGACGAAGACCGCGATGGGCACGCCCCAGGCGCGCTGGCGCGAGATGCACCAGTCGGGCCGCGTCTCGACCATGGCATGCAGGCGGTTGCGCCCGGTGGCCGGCACGAAACGCGTGCCCTCGATGGCCTTGAGCGCCTTGGCGCGCAAGCCGTTCGTCTCCATCGAGATGAACCACTGCGCGGTGTTGCGGAAGATGAGCGGCGCCTT
>CADEGL010000048.1:0-1900 GCA_902826885.1 uncultured Alphaproteobacteria bacterium
GGGCGATGTTCAGGCGGTGTGGATGCCGGCCGTCACCTGCGCGGGGTTGCGCAGGGTCTGATAGACGACGCAATAGCGCTCGGTGAGGGCCAGAAGCCGGTCGAGCTGGTCCTTCGGTGCGTCGGATTCCAATTCGAAGCGAAGGCGGATGTCCGAGAAGCCGACCGGCGCATCCTTGGCCACGCCCAGCGTGCCGCGGAAATCGAGATCGCCTTCGGCCAGCACCTTGGCGTTGCGGATTTCGATGTTAAGGGCGGTGGCGACGGCCTTGAGCGTGACACCCGCGCAGGCGACAAGCGCCTGCAACAGCATATCGCCCGAGCAGGCGAAGGCGCCGCTGCCGCCCGTGCCGGGATGCAGGCCCGCCGCGACCAGCGCCTTGCCGGTCTCGACGTTGCACGCGATCTCCTGGTCGTCGAGCGCGCCCGAGGCCTTCAACGTGATGCGCGCGGCGTCCGGCGCCTGCTTGTAACGGTCCTTGATCGGCGCCTGGGTGGCGCGAAGCTTCTCGCTGTCCATGAACCGTCTCGCTTAAGCGGGAACCAAATGGAGCGCGTCCAGGATTTCTTCCTTGAGCGTCTGGAACTCCGTGGCCGTGCGCTTGCGCGGCCGGTCTTCCCTCAGCTCGATGGTCCGGTGGATGCGTCCCGGCGCGCCGCGCATGATGACGATCCGGTCGGCCAAGGCAAGGGCCTCTTCGATGTCGTGGGTCACCAGCACCATGGTCGGACGGTGCCGGCGCCAGATGGACAGAAGATGATCCTGGAGGTTGAGGCGCGTGAAGGCGTCCAGCGCGCTGAACGGCTCGTCCAGCAAAAGGACGCTGGGCTCGGTCACGAGCGCCCGGGCGATGGCCACGCGCTGCGCCATGCCGCCGGACAGTTGCTGCGGTAATGCTTCGGCGAAATCGGCCAGGCCGACCTCCTCCAGCGCGCGCAAGGCGCGGGCGTTCTTCTCTTGGGTGCCGAGGCCGGAAAGGCCGAAGCTGACATTGTCGCGGATCTTGAGCCAGGGCATCAGCCGCGGCTCCTGGAAGACGAAGCCCACCAAGGGGTTGGGTCCGTCCACAGCCTGGTTGTCGATGGAGACGCCGCCCGCGCTCGGGCGGTCGAGGCCGGCGATCAGGCGCAGCAACGTGCTCTTGCCGCAGCCCGAGGTGCCGACCACGGCCAGGATCTCGCCGCGTTCGAGCGTGAAGCCGACCCGTTCGAGCGCCGTGACGCCCGACTCGAACCGCTTGGAAAGGTCATGCACGTGCAGCATGGGCATCCCTTTCCGTTTGCGCTTCGAAACTGTCCTGCCAGGCCAAGAACGGCCGGCCCGCGCGGACCAGCAGCCAATCGGTCGCCTTGCCGAACACGGCGAACAACAGGATGCCCGCGATGATCGCGGCCGGCCGGCCGGTCATCTGTCCGTCGATCAAAAGGAAGCCCAAGCCTTCGCTGGCACCCATGAACTCGGCCGCCAGCACGAACATCCAGCCGAGGCCGAGACCTGAGCGCAGACCCACGAAATAGGCCGGCAGCGTCGCCGGCACCAACACGCGGCGGATCAGGCCGAAGCCGCGAAGACGATACATGCGCCCGACCTCGACCAGTTTGCGGTCGACGCTCTGGATGCCGCCCATCAGATTCAGATACACGGGAAAGAACACGCCGACGGCGACGAGTGCGATCTTCGAGGCCTCGAAGATGCCGAGCCAAAGCACGAACAACGGCACCCAGGCCAGCGAGGGAATGTTCCGTAAACCCTGGAACAATGGATCGAACAGGCGGCGATAGGTCGTGGAATAGCCGGTGAGCGCGCCGAATAGCGTGGCGGCGAACGCGCCCAGGCCGAAGCCCACGAAGACGCGGAACAGCGTGATCGAGGCATGGCCCCAGATCTCGCCCGAGGCGAT
>CADEGL010000048.1:2000-24556 GCA_902826885.1 uncultured Alphaproteobacteria bacterium
CGAAGACGCGGAACAGCGTGATCGAGGCATGGCCCCAGATCTCGCCCGAGGCGATCAGCGCCCACAGAAGCTCCAGCACCGCGGAAGGCGCGGGCAGGAGGTTCGGCGCGGCGATGCCGGTGCGGCACAGGCCTTCCCATGCGACCAGGAGGATCGCCGGCAGGACGAGGCCGAGACCCTTGCCCACCGACGGGCGCCGGACGCCGCGGCGAACGGTTCGCGGCGGCGCCTCGGCGGGCGCGCGGTAGGCCAGATCCGCCACCGCCGCCGCTTCGCTGGTCAGCATGATCATCGTTACTTACCCGCCGCGACTTGCGCCGAGAAACGCGTGTCGATCAGCGCGTTGGTCAGCGCCTTCACGTCCGCGTCCGGCGCGATCACGCCCGTCTTCTGCAGCACCAGACCCGCCGCGACGATGGTGTCGCGTTGGGCGTCGCCGATGGCGGACTTGGTCAGGTCCGTGCGTTCCAACGTTTTGGCGGCGACCGGATCGCTCAGCTTCGCGGCCTTGGCCAAGATCGCGCGCAGCTCGGCCGGATTGGCCAGGGACCATTTGCGCCCGCGCTCGTAGACCGTCAGCACGCGGCTGGCGATGGCCGGGTTCTCCGCGAGGAATTCCTCGCGCACGTTGAGCACGCCGTAGGTGTTGAGGTCGACGTCGCGGAAGAACAGGCGCGACCCGTTCTCGATCTCGGTCTGAGCCATGTGGGGATCGAGACCGGCCCAGGCGTCCACGTCGCCGCGATCCAGCGCCGTCTTGCCGTCCGGATGCTGGAGCAGCACCGGCTTGATGTCTTTCTCGGTCATGTTGTTCAGATCGAGCGCGCGCAGCAGGAAGATGTAGGGATCGGTGCCGCGCGTGACCGCCACGCGCTTGCCCTTCAGATCCTTGACCGTCTTGATCGGCGAATCCTTCTGGGTGACCAATGCGGTCCATTCCGGCTTGGAATAGACATAGATGCTCTTGATCGGGATGCTGTTCGCCCGCGCGATCAGCGCGGCCGCGCCCGCCGTCGAGCCGAAATCCACGCTGCGGCCGTTCAGGAACTCCAGCGCCTTGTTGCTGCCGAGACTCAAGACCCATTCGACGGTGATGCCGTCCTTGGAAAACTCTTCCTCGACCCAACCCTTCTCCTTCAGCACCAGGCTGACCGGGTTGTAATAGGCATAGTCGAGCCGGATCTTCTTCACCTCGGCATGGGCACCGGCGGTGAGCGCCAGCAGGGCGGAGGCGGCCAGGGCCGCGCGAGCGACGGTCTTCAGAACGTTACGCATGGAACTCCATGCTCCTCTTTAAAACGGTGATGGCATCGGCCGGATCGCCCGGCTTGCGGCGGCCTTAGGCCGCGAAACCCATGGATCGACACATCGCCGTGACGCCGCCATGGCGGCGCGAAGACTCCTGTCCGGACGAGGCCATGCGGGTCATGGTTCGGAAAAGCCCTGCTTTTGTGTCAAACCCACAAGTAGCCTTGGCGTTTCGTGCGGACAAACGAGAGTTTCTTGCGATTCGATATAGAAATTCTTTAATCTATATCTATGGCCCGCTCGCTCCCGCCCCTCAACGCCCTGCGCGCCTTCGAGGCCGCCGCCCGCCATCTGAGCTTCACCAAGGCGGCGGCGGAATTGCACGTCACGCCCGCCGCCATCGGCCAGCAGGTGAAACTGTTGGAAGATTATCTGGGCGTGGCGCTGTTCCGGCGCCTGCACCGCGCGCTGATGCTGACCGAGGCCGGACAGATGTGCCTTCCCGGCGTACGCGACGGCTTCGACCGGCTGACCGAGGCCATGGCGCGCCTGTCCAATTTGGAGGATGCCGGCGTCTTGACCGTCAGCGTGGCGCCGTCCTTCGCCTCCAAATGGCTGGTGCCGCGGCTCGATACATTCCAGGCCGCCAACCCGGAAATCGACGTCCATATCGCGGCATCCATGCAGGTGGTCGATTTCTCGAGCGGTGAGGTCGACCTGGCCATCCGCTATGGCGCCGGGCGTTACGAAGGCCTGGCGGTCGAGCGTGTGATGACCGAAACGGTCCTGCCGGTCTGCAGCCCCCAGCTTCTCGGGGGCAAGCACGCGCTCACGAATCCCGAGAGCCTGCGCCATCACACGCTGCTCCACGACATGAGCCCCGACAACGATCCAAGCTGTCCCGACTGGCGCATGTGGCTGCGTGCGTCGGGCGTGGCCGAGGTGGATTGGAACCGCGGCCTGCGTTTCAACCAGTCCAGCCTGGTCATCGAGGCCGCCGTGTCGGGCCGCGGCGTCGCGCTGGCGAAAAGCGCTCTCGCCGAGGCCGACCTCAAGGCCGGGCGCTTGGTGCGGCCGTTCGACCGCATCCTGCCGATCGAATTCGCCTATTATCTGGTGTGCCCGCCGCACAAGGCGGAGTTGCGCAAGGTGCGCGTCTTCCGCGACTGGCTGATGGGCGCGGCCGGCACCTGACTTGCGCCGACCTCTGCGATGGGTTGGGATCGGTGCGGCAATCGGGAAGGGGGCCCGCCCATGACGCCGCTTGGCGAAAAGACGAAGACACTCCTGCAGGGCGTCAGCACGCCCACGCTGACGACAGTCTTGTTCAAGCGCGGCCTGCGTAACGTCTTTCTCACGGGCTTGCGGCCAGTGAACGCGCGCGCGGCGCGCGTGGTGGGCGAGGCCTTCACCCTGCGCTACATCCCGGCGCGCGAGGATTTGGACCGGATCGAGGTTTTCCAGGACCCGAAGCACCCGCAGCGCGCGGCCATCGAGGCCGTGCCGCCCGGCCATGTGCTGGTGATGGATTGCCGCAACGATGCGCGCGCGGCGTCCGGCGGCGGCATTCTGATGACGCGCCTCATGGTGCGCGGCGCGGCCGGTGTGGTGACCGACGGGGGCTTGCGCGATACGCCCGAGATCGCCGAGCTCGATTTTCCCGTCTTCTGCCGCGCGCCATCGGCGCCGCTCAATCTGGCCCTCCACCATGCCGTGGACATGAACGTGCCCATCGCCTGCGCGGGCGTGGCCATCTATCCCGGCGATCTGATCGTGGGCGATGGCGACGGCATCGTCTGCGTGCCGCGTCATCTGGCGGACGAGGCGGCCGCCGAAGGCTGGGAGCAGGAGCGCAAGGAGCGGTTCGTGACCATGAAGATCCGCAAGGGCGCGCCGCTCGTGGGCACCTACCCGCCCAACGAGGCGACCACGGCGGAATACAAGAAATGGCTGGCCGATGGGGAGCCCGAGCTGTGAGCAAGATTCTTCTCGTGACCGGCGGCAGCCGCGGCATCGGTGCCGGCATCGCGCGCATGGCGGGCCGCGACGGCTACGACGTGGCGGTCAATTACAACAAGAGCAAGGCAGAGGCCGATGCCGTCGTGGCCGACATCAAGCGCCACGGGCAACGCGCGATCGCCATTCAAGCCGATGTCAGCCGCGAAGCCGAGATCCTGCGCCTGTTCGAGACGGTGGACCGCGAGTTGGGCCGCCTAACGGCGTTCGTGAACAACGCGGGCATCATCGCTTCCGTCGGGCGGCTGGAAGATTTCTCTTTCGCCGACATCGCGCGCAGCTTCGACGTCAACGCCACGGGCCCGCTGTTTTGCGCGCGCGAGGCCGTGCGCCGCATGGCCAAGAAGTTCGGCGGTGCGGGTGGCGCCGTCGTCAACATCGCGTCGGCGGCAACGACGCTTGGCAGCGCCAACGAATTCATCCACTACGCGGCGTCCAAGGCCGCCATGGATGCGCTGACCTACGGCCTGTCGAAGGAGATGGCGCTGGAAGGCGTGCGCGTGAACGCCGTCAGCCCCGGCTATATCGAAACCGAAATCCATTACGACGGCCGCGAGGCCAAGATCCTCCCCAACATCCCCATGCAGCGCGCGGGCACGACGGCGGAGTTGGCGGAAACGGTGATGTTCCTTCTCTCCGAGAAGGCGTCCTATGTGACGGGCTCGATTCTGCGCGTCTCCGGCGGCCGCTAATCGGGGAACATCGCAACGGCTGGACCGTTTAGCGGGGACGAAAGCTCCCGCAACATCGGATTTCCATGCCCCGCCGTTCCGAGGCGTACCGACCTCCCAAAAAGGCCGCCGCGCCGTTCACGATCGGCGTGGAGGAGGAGTATTTCGTCGTCGACAGACGCACGCTCGATTGCGTGAAGCGCATGCCGCGCCGTTTTCACAACGAGGCCAAGACCACCTTCGGCGAACGGCTGACCCGAGAGATTCTGCAGTCGATGATCGAAATCTCGACGCCGGTTTGCGAATCCGCCGGCGAGGCGTTGGCGCATCTCTCCACCACGCGGCGCGGTTTGGGGAAAATCGCGGGCCGCCACGGCCTGCGCATTCTCGGCACAGGCGCACACCCTTTCGCCGATTGGCGCGACCAGCTCCACACCGACAAGCCGCGTTACAAGGATATGGCGGAAGCGTTACAGGCGCTTTCGGTGCGGCTGCATTTCTGCGGCCTGCATGTCCATTGCGCCGTGCCTGATCCGTCGCGGCGCATCGACGTGATGAACCGGTCACTGCCCTTCTTGCCGCTGTTCCTCGCGCTTTCGTCGTCGTCGCCCTTTTGGCGCGGCCATTCGACCGGCCTGGTCAGCTATCGCGCGGCGGGCTATTCGGAGTTGCCGCGTTCGGGTCTGCCGGCGCCGTTCGAGAGCGCGCAAGAATATGACCTCTTTGTCCGCAAGATGGTGCGTGCCCGCGCCATTCCCGATGCCAGCCACCTCTGGTGGACGATCCGCCCCTCGGTGCGCTTTCCCACGTTGGAATTGCGCATCGCGGACTCTTGCCCGGATGTCGCGGATGCCGCCGCGATCACCGCGCTTTATCAGGCGTTAGTGCGCTTCCTGGTGCGACGTCCCGCCTTCGGGCGCGATTGGCGGCCCCATTTCTGGCCGATCATCGAGGAAAACCGCTGGCGCGCGCTGCGCTACGGCACCGGCGCGCCGATCATCGATCCGCGCAGCGGCAGGGCGTGCTCCTTTAAGACCTCACTCGATGCCTTCCTCGATCTGATCGATGCGGATGTGAAGGCACTGGGGTCCAAGCGCCACGCGGCGCACGCCCGCGCGATGGCGCGCCACGGCTCCAGCGGCGTGCGCCAGTTACGCCTCTACGAAGGGATGCGGCGCAAGGGGATGGGGCCGATGCAGGCGATCCGTCGCATCACCGCGCAACTGGCCGACGAGACCGAGCGCGGCTAGTCGCGCCGGTAGGGCACGGCCTCTTCCACCGTCTCCCAGATCGTGCGCATGGCGGGGCTCTTCTGCTCCTCGCGGATATGGGCGACCAAGCCCGCCGAGCGGCTGATCACGGCCAGGCCGCGCATGATCTCGGGCTCGACGCCGATCTCGGACAGGATCGCGGCGATGGCGCCCGTGGCGTTGATCGTGATGTGGCGTCCCGCCGCGCGGTCCACCTCGGCGGAGAGGGCGCGCAGCGCCTTGACGTGCTTGCCAGGCACGCCTTCCGTCTCGGCCAGCGCGAGCAGCTTCGGTGTGCGCGGATCGTCCGGCTTGTGCAGGTGATGGCCGAAACCCGGCATGGGCTTCTTCGCCGCGCGATATTCGTCGGCCATGCGCCGCGCGGCGTCTTGCATGCCGTCGCCCGCCGCGACCAGGGCGCGCAGATTATGGGCGGCCGGTTCCATGGTGCCGACGAACTGGCTGGCCACGGCCATCAAGCCCGCCGCGACGCCCGCCTGCAGTGCCTCGGGTCCGCTGCCATAGACCATGCGCGTGGCGATGGCCGAAGGCGTCATACCGTGCTCCATCAGCGTGACCAGCACGGCGTCGACGACGCGCCGCTCCGCGCGCGTCGGGATGCGGCCGAAGATCAGGAAGTAGAGGCCTTCGGTGAAATCCACCTTGCCGATCAGATCCTCGACCAGATTCTTGTCGCGCACATGAATGGCGTCGTTGGTGTAGTGGCACAGGCGCGTCTCGGGCTTGGCGGACATGGCGTTCCTCTCTCGGGTGTTCGTGCAGTCTAACGGCGCGCGGCGCCGTGGATCAGGGCCTTGGCCTCGCCGCGCAGCACCTTGCCCACGGGGCTGCGGGGCAGGGCGGCGATGGCGTGAATGGCCTTGGGCGTCTTGATGGGGCCGAGCTGTTCGCGCACGAAGGCCGAAAGTGCCGCCATGTCGGCGGGCGCGCCGTCGTGCAGTTCGACCGCGGCCTCGACGCGCTCGCCCCATTTCTCGTCCTCGACGCCGAAGGCCACGCATTCCTTGACCGACGGGTGACGGCCCAAGGCACCTTCCACGTCGGCCGGATAGACGTTGAAGCCGCCGCTGATGATCACCTCGCGGCGGCGGCCCTTGATGAACAGATGCCCGCGCCCGTCGATCACGCCCATGTCGCCCGTGTGCAGCCAGCCATCCACGATGGTCTTCGCGGTTTCGTCGGATAAATCCAGATAGCCCTTCATCACGATGTCGCCCTTCACGACGATCTCGCCTTCGGTATCGGGCGGCAGGATGTGTCCGTCCGCATCCATGATCTCGACGCGGTTGAGCGGCGCCGCGCGGCCGACGGATTCCAGATTGGCATCATCATCGAAGTCAACCGCGCGCTGGAACGAGATGATTTGCGGCGATTCCGTCTGCCCGAACGTGGTTTCGAGCACGGGACCGAAGGCGCGCCGCGCGGCGCGGATCTGATCCACGCGCATGGGCGCGCCGGCATAGATCAGATGTTTCAGGCCGGGATAGCGCCGCTCGGCGACACCCGGCTCGGCCAGAAGATTATAGATCACCGTCGGCGGCAGGAATGAACCCGTGGCGCCTTGCTCGAAGGCGTCCAGCACGTCGGCCGCCCGCGCGCGCTCGATCAGCTCCAGCCGTCCGCCCTGGGAGAGCGTCGGCAGTACGTAGGTGCCCGAGCCATGGGTGATGGGTGAGGCGATCAGGTGGCGCGTCGTGGAATCGAAGCCGACGCAGAGAAGCTGGTTGGCGATCACCGTGTTCCAGACGCGCACGGTCTGCATCACGCCCTTGGGCTTGCCGGTCGAGCCGCCGGTGAATTTGAGCGCGATCAGATCGTCGGGTGCGAGATCGGGATGGGGCAGCGCTTCGCCGTCGTGGCGCGCGATCAGATCATGAAGTCGCGCGTCGCCGTCCTTGGGCGCGTCCTTCGGGCGGCCCACGATCACCTTGGCCGCGCCGGGCGTGAAGCGGTCCAGGCAATCCTGGTCGGCCACGATGATCGAGGGCCGGGTCGCCGCGATGAAGGAATCGAGCTCCGCGCGCCCGTTCATGGGGTTCAGCGCGACCCACACCTTGCCCGCGGCCAGGGTGGCCAGGAGCGCCACCAGATGTTCGGGCGTGTTGAAGCCGCAGACGCCGACCCGCGACTGGGGCGTGGGGTCGATTGCCTTGAACGCCGCCGCCAGGGCATCGACCCGCCGGACCAGTTGGGCATAGGTCAGGGCCTCGGCGTGGAAGCCGACCGCCACGGCCTGGGGGTCGCGCCGGGCGCCCCGGTACAGGAATTCGATCGGCGTCATGGCGCGAGCGTCACGCTGTCGTCATGGGGGTATGAAGATCATAGCGGCCGGGGGCCAACCTGTAACCCGGCCAACCAGCCCCAAACCCTTGCGTTTACGGGAGAATACGGCTACCTACGGCTCGCCCCGACCCTCGGAAACCGGCATCGCGCTTCCGACGGCGAGCGGGCGAAGATGTGCATTGCAGCACATCCTCACCATATAAATTGCACGGATCGAAGAGGCGGGAGCCCGACATGGCACGGAACAAGATCGCGCTCGTGGGCGCGGGTCAAATCGGCGGCACGCTCGCATTGCTGGCGGGTCTTAAGGAATTCGGCGATGTGGTGCTGATCGACATCCCGCAGACCGAAGGGATGCCCAAGGGCAAGGCGCTGGACATCGCGCAAGCGGCACCCGTCATCGGCTTCGATGCCGGCCTCACCGGCTCCACCGACTATGCCGCCCTGGCGGGCGCCGACGTGGTCATCGTGACCGCGGGTGTGCCGCGCAAGCCGGGCATGAGCCGCGACGACCTGATCGGCATCAACGCCGGCGTCATCGCCACGGTGGGCGAGAACATCAAGCGCCATTGCCCGAAAGCCTTCGTCATCGTCATCACCAATCCGCTCGACGCCATGGTCTGGGTCATGCGCGAGGTAACCGGCCTGCCCGCGAGCCACGTGGTTGGCATGGCGGGCGTGCTCGACTCGTCCCGCTTCCGCCATTTCCTGGCCGAGGAGTTCAAGGTCTCGATCAAGGACGTCACGGCCTTCGTGTTGGGCGGCCATGGCGACACGATGGTGCCGCTGGTGCGCTACTCCACGGTCGCGGGTATTCCGTTGCCCGACCTCGTCGCCATGGGTTGGACCACCCAGGAGAAGCTGGACAAGATCGTCCAGCGCACCCGCGACGGCGGTGCCGAGATCGTCGGCTTGCTCAAGACCGGTTCCGCGTTCTACGCGCCGGCCGCGTCCGCGATCGAGATGGCCGAGTCCTATCTGCGCGATAAGAAGCGCGTCTTGCCCTGCGCGGCGCAGCTCAACGGCGAATACGGCGTGAAGGGTCTCTATGTCGGCGTGCCCGTCGTGATCGGCGCGGGTGGTGTGGAGCGCATCGTCGAGATCAAGCTGTCGGCCGACGAGAAGAAGATGTTCGACCACTCCGTCGCGTCGGTGCAGGGTTTGGTGGATGCTTCCAAGCGCATCCTGGCCGAACAGAAGGCCAAGAAAGCCTGACGCCATCCGCCGCCGGCCCACGACACATTCTCAAAGCGAGACCGCATGAATATCCATGAGCATCAGGCGAAGGAACTGCTAGCGCGATTCGGCGTCGCGGTTCCCCGGGGCCGAGCGGCCTTCACGGCGGATGAAGCCGTCGCGGCGGCCAAGGAGCTGGGCGGTCCGGTTTGGGTCGTGAAAGCCCAGATCCACGCCGGCGGCCGCGGCAAGGCGGGCGGCGTGAAGGTGGTGAAGTCGGTCGACGACGTCGCCGCCGCGGCCAAGAAGATGCTGGGCATGAATCTGGTCACGCACCAGACGGGCCCGCAGGGACGCATCGTGAAGCGCGTCTATATCGAGGAAGGCTGCGACATCAAGCGCGAGCTTTATCTCGGCGTGCTGCTCGACCGCCAGACCAGCCGCATCACCTTCATGGCCTCGACCGAAGGCGGCATGGACATCGAAGAAGTGGCCGCCAAGACGCCGGAGAAGATCGTCCGCGTCGCCGTCGATCCCGCCGCCGGCATGCAGCCGTTCCACGCGCGCCGCATCGCTTTCGCGCTGGGCCTCGAAGGCGACCAGGTGAAATCGGCGACCAAGTTCCTGCACGCGCTCTATCGCGCCTATACCGAATTGGACGCGAGCCTGCTCGAGATCAATCCGCTGGTCATCACCGGCAAGGGCGAGGTGATCGCGCTCGACGCCAAGATGAACTTCGACGACAACGCGCTCTACCGGCACAAGGACGTAGAGGCGCTGGCCGACGAGAACGAGATCGATCCGACCGAGCTCGAAGCCGGCAAGCACAACCTCAATTACGTGAAGCTCGACGGCAATATCGGCTGCATGGTCAACGGCGCGGGCTTGGCCATGGCGACCATGGACATCATCAAGCTTTACGGCGGCGAGCCCGCCAACTTCCTGGACGTGGGCGGTGGTGCCACGAAGGAGCGCGTCACGGTCGCGTTCAAGCTGATCCTGACCGACAAGAACGTGAAAGGCATCCTGGTCAACATCTTCGGCGGCATCGTCCGTTGCGACGTGATCGCCGAGGGTGTCGTGGCCGCCGCGCGTGAATTGGCGCTCAAGGTACCCCTGGTCGTGCGCCTCGTGGGCACGAACATGGAGCAGGGCAAGAAAATCCTGGCCGAATCGGGTCTCAAGATCCTGGCCGCGGACGACCTGGCGGATGCCGCCGGAAAGGTCGTGAAGGCCGTGAAGGAGGCCGCCTGATGTCGGTTCTGATCGACAAGAATACCAAAGTCATCTGCCAGGGCTTCACCGGCGCCCAGGGCACGTTCCACTCCGAGCAGGCCATCGCCTACGGCACCAAGATGGTCGGCGGCGTGACGCCCGGCAAAGGCGGCACGAAGCATCTGAACCTGCCCGTCTTCGACACGGTCGCGGACGCGGCGAAGAAGACGGGGGCCACGGCCAGCGTGATCTATGTGCCCGCGCCGTTCGCGGCGGATGCGATCCTTGAGGCGCTGGACGCCAAGCTGCCGCTCATCGTCTGCATCACCGAGGGGATTCCCGTCATCGACATGGTGCGGGTGAAGCGCGCCCTGGCCAATTCAGGCTCGCGTCTGGTCGGCCCCAACTGCCCCGGCGTCATCACGCCCGACGAGTGCAAGATCGGCATCATGCCGGGCCATATCCACAAGCGCGGCAAGATCGGCATCGTCTCGCGCTCCGGCACGCTGACCTATGAAGCCGTCGGCCAGACCACGGCCGCGGGCCTCGGGCAGACGACTTGCATCGGCATCGGGGGCGATCCCGTCGGCGGCATGAACTTCATCGATTGCCTGGAGTTGTTCCTGGGCGATGACGAAACCAAGGGCATCGTCATGATCGGCGAGATCGGCGGCGCGGCCGAAGAGGACGCAGCCGCTTTCCTCAAAGCCAGCAAGCACAAGAAACCGGTCGTCGGCTTCATCGCCGGCCGCACCGCGCCTCCGGGCCGCCGGATGGGCCATGCCGGCGCGATCATCGCGGGCGGCAAGGGCGGCGCCGAGGACAAGATCGAGGCCATGCGCTCCGCGGGCATCAAGGTCGCCGATTCGCCGGCGGCGCTCGGCGCCACCATGGTCGAGGCGCTGAAGGGCTGAGCCGCATGCGCCGCTCCCGCATCCGCATGGACGTACGACGATGGCGGTAGATCGCGATTCGCTGCTGACCAGCGCCAACGCGACCTTCATCGCGGAGCTTTATGGGCGCTATCTGAACAATCCGGGCTCGGTGGATTCGAGTTGGGCGGATTTCTTCAAAGACCTGGACGACGATTCCCGCACCCTTCTTCTCGACAGCCGCGGCGCCAGCTGGGCGCCGCGCGATTCCGCCGTCATCGGCGCGAAGACCAACGGCGCTGCGGCGCCAGCTGGGGCCAAGGGCGGCGCCACCGCTGAACAGGTGCACGCGGCCTGCCTCGATTCGATCCGCGCGCGCATCCTGATCCGCTCCTACCGGGTGCGCGGCCATCTGGAAGCGACGCTCGATCCGCTCAGCCTCGAGGCCAAGCAAGAGCATCCCGAACTTCACCCGCGCACGCTCGGCTTCACCGACGCGGACTATGACCGCCCGATCTTCGTCTATGACGCGGTCGGCGTGGCGACGGCCACCTTGCGCGAGCTGATCGCGCGGCTGCGCGCCGCCTATTGCGGCACGATCGGCATCGAATACATGCACATTCAAGATCCCGAGCAGAAGGATTGGATTCAGGAGCGCGCGGAAGCCGCGCCCTACGATCCGCCGCTCTCGGCCGACGAGAAGAAGTGGATCCTTAAGAAGCTGACGGTCGCCGAAACCTTCGAGCAGTTCCTCGACAAGCGTTATACCGGCACCAAGCGCTTTGGCCTCGACGGCGGCGAATCGAGCATTCCCGCGCTAGAAGCCGTGCTGGAGTGCGCGGCGCAGCATGGCGTGGAAGAGGTCGTCCTGGGCATGGCCCATCGCGGCCGCCTGAACGTCTTGGCCAACGTCATGCGCAAGCCGTTCCAGGCCATCTTCTCGGAGTTCGAGGGCAACTCGGCGAATCCGGAAGACGTCCAGGGTTCGGGCGACGTGAAGTACCATCTGGGTACGTCTTCCGACCGCGAGATCGCGGGCCGGAAGATGCACCTTTCGCTGCAGGCCAATCCCTCGCATCTGGAAGCCGCCGATCCCGTCGTCGTGGGCCGCGTGCGCGCCAAGCAGACACAAAAGGGCGACATCGCGCGTGAGCGCGTCATGGGGCTTTTGATCCACGGCGACGCGGCCTTCGCGGGCCAAGGCTTGGTCGCCGAGGTGCTGGGTTATTCCGACCTCAAGGGCTACCGCACTGGCGGCACGATCCATCTGATCATCAACAACCAGATCGGCTTCACCACGTCGCCTTCGGCCGGCCGTTCCTCGCCCTACTGCTCGGATATCGCGAAAGCGATTCAGGTGCCGATCTTCCACGTCAACGGCGACGACCCGGAAGCGGTTCTGCGCGCGGCGCGCCTGGCGACCGACTTTCGCCAGAAATTCCACAAGGACGTGGTGATCGATCTGTTCTGCTATCGCCGCCACGGCCATAACGAAGGCGACGAGCCGAGTTTCACCCAGCCGATCATGTACCGGAAGATCGCGGCGCATCCGACGACGCGCCAGATCTATGCCAAGCGCTTGGTTGCCGAAGGCGTGCTCGACGAGGCCGGCGCCGAAGGGCTGGTCACCGAGCGCTTCTCGGAATTGGACAAGGCCTTCGAAATCGCCAAGACCTACAAGCCCAACAAGGCGGACTGGCTGGAAGGCGCCTGGACCGGCATGCGTCTGGCCTCGGCCGACGACCGGCGCGGCGAGACGGCCGTGCCGCTCGACGAGCTGCGCGCCGTGGGCCGCAAAATCTGCACGATTCCCGAGGGCTTCGACGCCAACCGCAAAGTCGTGCGCATCATCCAGGCGCGCCTGAAGGCGATCGAATCGGGCGAGGGCATCGATTGGGCGACGGCGGAAGCCCTGGCATTCGGCACGCTCTGCACCGAGGGCACGCCCGTGCGGCTGTCGGGCCAGGACAGCGGCCGCGGCACCTTCTCGCAGCGCCACGCCGTGCTGATCGACCAGACAAACGAAGAGAAATACGTCCCCGTCGCGCATATCAAGGACGGCCAGGCGCCGATCGAGATCATCGACAGTCCGCTCGCGGAAGCCTCCGTGCTGGGTTTTGAATACGGCTATAGCCTGGCCGAGCCCAAGGCGCTGGTCCTGTGGGAAGCGCAGTTCGGCGACTTCGCCAATGGCGCGCAGGTGATCATCGACCAGTTCATCTCGTCGGCCGAATCCAAGTGGCTGCGCATGTCGGGTCTCGTCATGCTGCTGCCGCACGGCTACGAAGGGCAGGGGCCGGAGCATTCCTCCGCGCGGCTCGAGCGCTATCTGCAACTCTGCGCCGAAGACAATATGCAGGTGGTGAACATCACCTCGCCGGCCAACTATTTCCACGCGCTGCGCCGCCAGATGCGCCGTGATTTCCGCAAGCCCCTGATCGTGATGACGCCGAAGTCGTTGCTGCGTCACAAGCTGGCGGTCTCGCGGTTGGACGCCATGGGGCCGGGCAAGACCTTCCACCGAATCCTGGTGGATCGCGGCGATCCCGCGCCGGACAAGGATATCAAGCGCGTCGTCTTGTGCTCGGGCAAGGTCTACTACGATCTGTTCGAGGCGCGCGCGCAGATGGGGCCGCAACAGCCCGTTTATCTCTTGCGCGTCGAGCAGCTCTATCCGTTCCCCGCGCAGGTGCTGGCCAACGAATTGAAGCGCTTTCCCAACGCGGATGTCGTTTGGTGCCAGGAAGAGCCCAAGAACATGGGCGCCTGGACCTTCGTCGAACCGCGCCTGGAGCCCGTGCTGGCCGAAGCTGGTATCAAGACGAAGCGCCCGCGCTATGTCGGCCGCGCCGAAGCCGCCTCGCCCGCGTCGGGCAGCGCCAAGCGCCACGCCCACGAGCAGCAGGCGCTGGTCAAAGAGGCACTGACGATCTGACGACGCCGCGCCGCACGGTGGCGCGGTCGCATGTGGAGGAAACGATGGCAACGGACATCACCGTTCCCACGCTTGGCGAATCCGTGAAGGAAGCAACGGTCGCGCGCTGGTTCAAGAAAGTCGGCGAGCGCGTCGAGATGGACGAGCCGCTGGTCGAGCTGGAGACCGACAAGGTCACGGTCGAGGTCAACGCGAAGGCCGCCGGCACGCTGGCCGAGATCAAGGTGCCCGAGGGCGAGAATGTCGCCGTCGGCGCGCTGTTGGGTTCGATCGGCGAAGGCGGTGTTGCCGCCGCCAAGTCCGCGCCCGCCAAGACGGAAGCGCCGAAAGCCGAAGCCCCCAAGCCGGCCGCACCGCAGGCCAAGCCGGCGGGTGACGCGAAGCTCGCGCCCTCCGTGCAGCGCCTGGTCGAGGAAAACAAACTCGACCCGAATGCGATTCCCGCCAGCGGCAAGGATGGCCGGCTGACCAAGGGCGATGTGCTGTCCCGCGTCGAAAGCGGCGCGAAGGCGCCCGCGCCGGCCGCGCCTCAGCCTTCGGCGCCATCCGGTCCGCGCCCGCAGGCCGCGCGCGAGGAGCGCGTGCGCATGACGCGCCTGCGCAAGCGCATCGCCGAACGGCTGAAGGAAGCCCAGAACACGGCGGCCATGCTGACCACCTTCAACGAGGTGGACATGACCAAGGTGAACGAAGCGCGCCAGCATTACCGGGAGACGTTCGAGAAGAAGCACGGCGTTCGGCTCGGCTTCATGTCCTTCTTCGTCAAGGCGTCGATCGTGGCGCTCAAGGAATTCCCGGCGGTGAACGCCGAGATCGACGGCGACGACATCGTCTACAAGAACTACTACGACATCGGCGTCGCGGTCGGCACGCCGCAAGGATTGGTCGTGCCGGTGTTGCGCGGCGCGGACCAGCTTTCCTTCGCGGGCGTCGAGAAGACCGTGGCGGCGCTCGGCCAGAAGGCGCGCGACGGCAAACTGGCGATCGACGATTTGACCGGCGGCACGTTCACGATCTCGAACGGCGGCGTCTACGGCTCGCTGCTTTCGACGCCGATCCTCAATCCGCCCCAGTCGGGCATCCTGGGCATGCACAAGATCCAGGAGCGGCCCATCGTGATCGGCGGCAAGATCGAGGTGCGCCCGATGATGTATCTGGCGCTGTCCTACGATCACCGCATCGTCGACGGCCGCGAGGCCGTCAGCGTCTTGGTGCGCATCAAGGAATGCCTCGAGGACCCCCAGCGCATCATGCTGGATATGTGACGGAAGGTTCGGACCATGGCTGACTCCTTCGACCTGGTGGTGATCGGCTCGGGCCCGGGCGGCTATGTGGCCGCGATCCGCGCGGCCCAGCTCGGCATGTCGGTGGCATGCGTCGAGAAGCGCGCTTCGCTCGGCGGCACCTGCCTCAATATCGGCTGTATCCCGTCCAAGGCGCTCCTGCACTCGTCGGAAAAATTCCACGACGCCAAGCATTCCTTCGCCGAGCACGGCATCAAGGTTTCGGGCGTCGAGCTCGACCTGCCCGCCATGATGGCGCGCAAGGACAAGGTGGTGGACACGCTCACCAAGGGCATCGCCTTCTTGTTCAAGAAGAACAAGATCGAATGGGTCGCCGGCACGGCGACCATCCCCGCCGTGGGCCAGGTGAAGGTGGCGGACGCCAAGGGCGCCGCGCGCACGTTGACCGCGAAGCGAATCCTGATCGCCACGGGTTCGGAATCCATGCCTTTGCCCGGCGTCGAGGTGGAAGAGAAGCGCATCGTGACCTCGACCGGCGCGCTTGCGCTCGGCACGGTGCCTGGCCACTTGGTCGTGATCGGCGCGGGCTATATCGGGCTCGAGATGGGTTCGGTCTGGGCACGGCTCGGCGCCAAGGTCACGGTGGTCGAATATCTCGACCGCATCACGCCCGGCATGGACGGCGAGATCGCCAAGCAGTTCCAGCGCGTGCTGCAAAAGCAGGGCTTCACCTTCCGCCTGGGCGCCAAGGTCACCTCGGCGAAGGCCGGCGCCAAGGGCGTCGCCGTCACCGTCGAGCCCGCCGCGGGCGGTGCAGCGGAGACGCTCGAGGCCGACGTGGTGCTGCTGTCCATCGGTCGCCGCCCGAATACGGAAGGGCTCGGCCTGGAAAAACTCGGCGTCGCGCTCGATAAGCGCGGCTTCGTCCAGACCGACGGCGAGTTCCAGACCAATGTGTCCGGCATCTATGCGATCGGCGACGTGCGGCCCGGCCCCATGCTGGCGCACAAGGCCGAGGACGAAGGCACGGTCGCGGTCGAACGCATGGCCGGCGTGAAGGGCCATGTCGACTACGATCTCATTCCGGGCGTGGTCTACACCTGGCCCGAGGTGGCTTCGGTCGGCAAGACCGAGGAGCAGCTGAAGGACGCCAAGACCGAATACAAGGTCGGCAAGTTTCCCTTTATGGCCAACTCGCGCGCCAAGGCCACGGGCGAGACCGACGGCCTCGTGAAGATCCTGGCCGATGCCAAGACGGACCGCGTGCTCGGTGTGCACATCATGGGGCCGGATGCCGGCACCGTCATTCATGAATGCACTTTGGCCATGGAGTTCGGCGGCGCGGCCGAGGACATCGCGCGCAGCTGCCACGCCCACCCGACCTATAACGAAGCCGTAAAGGAAGCGGCCCTCGCGGTCGACGGGCGCCCGATCCATATCTGAGCGCGTAGCGCATTGCGCCCTTTGCCGTTCGCGCGAGGGCGGCGGCTGGCCTAAGGTGGTGGTGTGAACGGAGATCCGGACAAGGGCGGGCCGAAGCGCCGCACGCATTGGCTCAAGCTGGTCTTTGGCTGGATCTTTCTCATCCTCGGCATCGCGGGCCTCGTGCTGCCGGTCCTGCAGGGCATCCTCTTCATCGCCATCGGCCTATGGCTACTCTCGCACGAACTGGAATGGGCGCGCCGCAGGCGGGATTGGCTTCTCCGCCGCTTTCCGCAGTTGCGCCCCCGCCTCGAGCGCCTGGAGGCGAAGCTGGACGAGCGCGGCGCGCGCGCGCGCGCGTGGTGGCGGCGCCAGTGGTCGTGAACCGTGCGTAATCTCGGCGGCAGGCAGCTCGTCGCGGCCGCATGCTGCGCGCATATCTTCAGCCTGGCCGGCATCGGCACGTTCCCCGCGCTGGTGCCGCTGTTCTTCGGTGTCTGGGGCTTGTCGAACACCGAGGCTGGCTGGATCAGCGGCATCTACTACGGCGGCTATGCCGTTGCCGTGCCGATCCTCGCGGGGCTGACCGACCGCATGGACGCGCGCCGCGTCTACATGGCGTCGGCCGCGCTCGGCGCCGTCGCCTTGGCGGCGTTCGCGCTGCTCGCGAACGGCTTCTGGTCGGCGTTGATCCTGCGCGCGTTGGCCGGTATCGCGCTGGCGGGCACCTATATGCCGGGCCTCAAGATGCTGACCGACCGGGTCGAGGCCAAGAACCAGTCGCGCATGGTCGCTTTCTACACCGCGAGTTTCGGTCTCGGTTCCAGCCTGTCGATCTGGATGGCGGGCGTCGTGGCGGATTTCGCGCCCTGGCAATGGGCTTTCGCCGCCGCTGCCGTGGGCTCGATGGTGGCATTCGCGATCGTCGCCTTCACCTTTGCGCCCCACACGCCCGCGCCGCGGCCGGCGTCCGCCGCGCGGTTTCTCGATTTTCGGCCCGTATTCCGCAACCGCGCGGCCATGGCCTATGTGCTGGCCTATGGCGCCCATTGCTGGGAGCTGTTGGGCTTCCGCGCCTGGTTCGTCGCGTTCCTGACCTTCAGCGCCACGTTGCAGGCGCCGGGCGCCACGATCTGGAGCGCGACCGCCACGGCGGCCGTAATCAACCTTCTCGGCGTGCCCGCCTCGATTCTGGGCAACGAAATGGCCGTACGCTTTGGCCGCCGCCGCACCGCCAGCGTCGTGATGCTGGCATCCGCCGCCGTTTCGCTCGTCATCGGCTTCACCGCGTTCCTGCCCTATGTGCTGGTCGTCGCGCTTCTGATGGTCTACGGCATCCTGGTCACGGGCGATTCCGCGACCGTCACGGCCGGTGCGGTCGCCGCCGCGTCGCCCGAGAATCGCGGCGCCGTCATGGCGATCCACTCGGCGGTTGGCTTCGCCACCTCGTTCTTCGGCCCCTTGTTCTTCGGCATCGTGCTCGACGTCGCGGGCGGCAACGAAAGCCTGCTGGCCTGGGGCCTCGGCTTCGCGGCCATGGGGCTCGGCGTGGCGCTCGGACCCTTGGCGCTGGCCTGGCTCGCGCCGCGCGAGAAGGCGACGTGATCGACAAGCGCATCCTGGTCGCGGTGTGCGTGGCCGAAATCCTGAGCATGGCCAGCTATGCGGGCGTGGCCGCGATCCTGCCCGACTTCATCACCATGTGGAGCCTGACCAACGCCGAAGCCGGCTGGATCAGCGGCATCTACTTCGCGGGCTATACGTTGGCCGTGCCGTTCTTGGTCAGCATGACCGACCGGGTCGATCCGCGCCGTATCTATCTGGGCGCCATGGCGCTCAGCGCTTTCTCCGCGCTCGGCTATGGCTTGCTGGCCGACGGGTTCTGGAGCGCGTTCGTCTTCCGCGCGCTCGGCGGCATCGGTTTGGCCGGCACCTACATGCCGGGCCTCAAGATTCTGTCGGACCGCACCAACAACGAGAAACGCGCGCGCGTGGCCGGCATCTACACCGCGGCCTATTCGGCGTCCTCCAGCCTGTCCTTCGTCTTCGTCGGTGTGATCGAAGATCTCATGGATTGGCGCTGGGCGTTCATTCTCGGCGGCCTGTCGGCGGTGATCGCGCTTGTGCTGGTGGCGGTTGCCGTCCCCGCGACGCCGCCCAAGCAGGGCCCGAAGACCAGCCCCCTGGCCGTGCTCGATTTCCGGCCGGTGCTGCGCAACCGCGCGGCGCTCGGCTTCATGCTGGCCTATCTGGTCGTGGTCTGGGTCCTGTCGGCCAACCGCTCATGGATGGTCGCGTTCCTGGAATTCTCCGGTGAACTGCAGGGCGAGGGGGCGATGGTGTGGAGCGCGGTCACCTGCGCCGCGGTCATGAACTTGCTCGGGCTGCCGGCCACGATCTTTGGCAACGAAGCCGCCATCAAGCATGGCGCCGTGCGCATGATGGTGATGTTCTTCCTGGCGGCTACCATCGTGGGCCTGCCGCTGGGCTATCTGGCCGATTCCTCCTATGTGACGGTCCTGGCCGTCGCTTCCGTGTTCGGCGTCTTGATCGGCTGCAACGCCAGCTCCGTTACCGCGGGCACCGTGCAGGTGGCGGAACCCGAGCGGCGCGGCGCCACCATGGCGCTCCATTCCTGCCTCGGTTTCCTGGGAGGCTTCCTCGGTCCCTTGGCCTTCGGCTATGTGCTC
Organism: uncultured Alphaproteobacteria bacterium; assembly: GCA_902826885.1. Taxonomy (GTDB): domain Bacteria; phylum Pseudomonadota; class Alphaproteobacteria; order CADEGL01; family CADEGL01; genus CADEGL01. Next base: position 21,044 of record CADEGL010000048.1, read on the forward strand.
GACCATGCCGGCGGCGGGCACAGCGTGAATGCCTGGGGCCTGGCCTTCGCGGGTTCGGCCCTCATGTGCGTGGTGGGCGCGGCGCTCGTGGCCCTGCTCGCGCGCAGCGGGCGAAAGGCGTAAGCTTTCCTCCCTGCTGGCAGACCGCGAGAGGTCGCGATGGACACGATCGAGAGACGCGCTCCCACCACGTCCTACAAGCGCTTCAAGTTGCGGCGCATGTGCGGCGCGCTCGGCGCCGAGATCACGGGCGTCGATCTGGCCCAGCCGATGGACGACGAACTGCGCACCGAGTTGAACAGCGCCTTCCTCGAGCATCTCGTGCTCTGTTTCCCCAAGCAGAACATCAGCAACGACCAGCAGATTGCCTTCACCAAGACCTTCGGCGAAATCCAGCCCCATCCGCTCTATCGCAGCGCGGAGATGGAGGGCTATCGCGACATCCTCGTGCTGGAGCACAAGGCTGGCCAGTTCTTCAACGGGCGGAACGACATCTGGCACACCGACATGACTTTCAAGGAGGTGCCGCCCAAGCTCGGCATGCTCTATTGCCGTGCCGTCGACGAGGGCTTCGGCGACACCATGTTCTGCAATATGTACAAGGCTTACGACACGCTGTCGGAAGGCATGCGCGCGATGCTCGATCCGATGAAGGCTATGCACTCTTCGGCGCTTCTGCAGCGGCGCAACAACGCCAAGAGCTACAACATCCCGATCAAGGAAATTCCACCACCGGTGATCCACCCGGTCATCCGCACGCACCCGGAGACGGGGCGTAAGGCGCTGTTCGTCAATTCGTCCTTCGTCACCAATTTCGTCGACATGACGGAAGAGGAGTCGAAATCGCTCGTCGACTACCTGGTCGACCACGCCACGCAGCACGAGCGCATCTACCGTCACCGCTGGCGCGTCGACGACCTGGTCATGTGGGACCAGCGCGCGACGATGCATTACGTGGTCATCGACTACGATGCCGACATGCACCGGCGCATGCACCGCACTACCGTCGCGGGCGACCGGCCGTTCTGATTTTTTCGCTTAACTCTTCGCGCGCGGGTGCGCCATCTGGTGCACCCGTAGAAGCTGCTCGTCCGCGACGTCGGTGTAGCGCTGCGTGGTCGACAGTGACGAATGGCCCAGCAGCTCCTGGATCGCGCGCAAATCCGCGCCGCCGGCCAAGAGATGCGTCGCGAAGCTGTGGCGCAGCGCGTGCGGCGTGGCCGTGTCGGGTAGGTTGAGAAGCGCGCGCAGCTTCTGCATGCGGAGCTGCACCTCGCGCGCGTTCAGGCGCTTGCCGCGCACGGAATAGAAAAGAGGCCCCTCGGCTTCGGTGGGGAAGGGACACTCTTTCAAATAGGCGTCGATCGCCGTGCGTACCGCAGGCAGAACGGGCACCATGCGTTGCTTGTTGCCCTTGCCGCGCACGGTCACGGTATCGTCCTTGGGCGCTTGATTGCGATTGAGCGATAGCGCCTCACCCACACGCAAACCGCAACCATAGAGAAGGGCGAATAGCGCTAGGTCGCGCTTCGCGACCCAGGGCCGTGTGTCCAGCGCCTCGGCTTCCGCGATCAGCGCGAACGCGTCGTCCGGCGCTAGCGGCCGTGGCACGGTGCGCGGCAGGCGCGGCGTCTTCAGCGCCGCGATCTGGCCGTTGGAAGCCAGTCCGTTGCGCTCCAGGTAGCGGAAGAAGCCGCGCACGGTGGAGAGCGCGCGGGCGAGCGAGGCGCGTGCCAGACCTTCGCCGGTGCGGCGCGCCAGCCAAGCGCGGAAATCCGCCGCGCGCATCGCGGCCAAATCGGCGAGGGACGGCGGGCCGCCGAGATGCTCGGCCGTCGCGTCGAGGAAGCTGGAAAGATCGCGGCCATAGCCGGCCAGCGTGTGGTCCGAGGCGCGCCGTTCATGGGAAAGCCAAGCGCGCCAGCCGTCGATCGCCGCGGCCAGATCGGCCGCCGCGTTGAAGCGGATCACTCCGGCAGGTCGAGCCACGAGCGGATCGCCAGCGCCAGGATGCCGGACAGGAAGGTGAGAAGATCGATGCCGTGGCCCGGCTGGAAACGGCCTTCGTTGCGCGAACCGAAGGCCAGGATGCCGTGCGGCGCACGGCTGCCGAGGTCGAGGCGCAACAGCGCGTCGGAGCGCACGAGTCCGGCGGCGGGCCCGAACAGGGCGCGCTCACCCGAAACATAAGGACGCAACAGCGATTCGCGCCCTTGCCCCAGAAGATGATCGACCGTACCGGGCTTCAGGATCGAGATGCCGCCCATGGGCACGCGGTTGGGCGCGCCCTCCACGGCCTCGACGCACAGCGCCACCGCGTCCACTTCCAGGTGCACGGCCAGGTCGGTCGTCACCGCTTCGAGCAACTGCGGAAAACCCGGCGCGGCCAGCAGCGCGAGCGCGGCCTGATGGATTCTCTTCTGACTGGTCAAATTGGCGCGGCTGGTCGAAACCAGATCGGCGTGGGCGTCCTGCAGCGCGCGCAACTGGCCTTGCGCGCGCTTCAACAGGAAATGCTGCATGTCCACGGCGCCGTCCGCGCGCAAGGGCGCGCCGGGGGCGGCGCTGTTCAGAAGCTCCGGATGCTGGGTAAGAAAATCCGGATGGCGGCGCAGATAGTCCGCCACCTGTTGCGCGGTGAGGACGGTCCCCGCGGCCGTCTCGGCGTCATCCGGCTTTTGCAACGCGTTCCTCTGGCTGGTCGTCCAAGATGGACTGCCCGGTCTTGGCCCAATCGGTCAGGAACGCGGCCAAGCCCTTGTCCGTCAGCGGGTGGGCGTAAAGCTGGCGCAGAACGTTGGGCGGCAGGGTCGCGACATGGGCCCCCATCTTGGCCGCGTCCACGACGTGCGTCGGGTTGCGGATCGAGGCCACCAGCACCTCGGTTTTGAAGGCCGGATATTGGCGATAGATCGTGCAGATCTCTTGAATCAGCGCCATGCCCGAGGCGCCCACATCGTCCAGGCGGCCGACGAACGGCGAGATGAACGAGGCGCCCGCCTTGGCCGCCAGGATGGCCTGGGCGGCGGAGAAGCAGAGGGTCACGTTCACCATCACGCCGTCGGAGGACAAAGCCTTGCAGGTCTTGAGTCCATCCACCGTCAGGGGCACCTTGACCGCGACGTTCTTGGCGATGCGGGCCAGGCGGCGGCCCTCCTTCAGCATCGTGTCGAAATCGGTCGCCGCCACCTCGGCCGAGACCGGGCCGGGCACGATGGCGCAAATCTCGGCCACCACGTCGACGAACTTACGGCCGGTCTTGGCGACCAGCGAGGGGTTGGTGGTGACGCCGTCGACCAGGCCGGACGACGCGAGCTCGCGGATGTCCTTGGTGTCGGCGGTGTCGATGAAGAATTTCATGCGTTCGTCCCCGTGCAAAATTCGCGATCGCGCATCCGGTCGTCGGGCGGGGTGGAAGCTCGGGGACGGTCCATCCCGGTTGCCGTGGAGCCTTCGGCGATCCTTATCTAGTGTATAGCCGATGCCCGACTCCGAGACCAGTTCGAGACCCGC
>CADEGL010000048.1:24656-27523 GCA_902826885.1 uncultured Alphaproteobacteria bacterium
CTGCGCATGGCCATGAGCGTTTCGGCCGCGCTCGATCCGCCGCGTCCGATCCTGGCCTACCGCCTGGGCGCCACACGCGACGACGTGCGGCTGACGGATGCGCGAAGGCGCGTGCTCGCGATCCTGGCCGATGGTCCCCCGCGCCTGCCGGCGGAGCTGGCGCGCGAGGCGGGCGTGGGCATGGGTGTCGTGAAGGGCTTGGCCGATGCGGGGTTGATCGAGCCTGTCATGCTGCCGCCTCGCCTGATCGCGGGGACGCCCGATCCCGACCATCCGGGCCCCACGCTTTCGACACCCCAGCAGGATGCCGCGCGCGCCCTGGTCGAAATGGTCGAGACGGATGTCTTCGGCGTTGCGCTGCTCGACGGCGTCACGGGGTCGGGCAAGACGGAGGTTTACTTCGAGGCCGTCGCCGCCGCGTTGCGCCGGGGCCGCCAAGTGTTGGTCCTCTTGCCCGAGATCGCGCTCACCGCGCAGTGGCTGGAACGCTTCCGCGCCCGCTTCGGCGCGCCGCCGGCCGAATGGCACTCGGATTTGACCTCGTCCCAGCGGCGCGCCACATGGCGTGCCGTCGCGGAAGGCGCGGCCACGGTCGTGGTCGGCGCGCGTAGCGCCTTGTTCCTGCCCTTCGCGAAATTGGGCCTGATCGTCGCCGACGAAGAGCACGACCAGTCCTATAAGCAGGAAGACGGCGTCGCCTACCATGCGCGCGACATGGCCGTGGTGCGCGCGCGCGCCTCCGCCATTCCCGTCGTGCTGGCGTCGGCCACGCCCTCGCTCGAAACGCTGGCCAATGTCGAGGCGGGGCGCTATCGCGGCCTGCAACTGCCCGAGCGTCACGGCGGCGCGGCCTTGCCCCAGGTGGCCGCGATCGACATGCGCAAGGACCCGCCGCCCCGCCAGTCCTGGCTATCGCCGGTTTTGCGCCAAGCCCTGGCCGAAACGGTCGCGGCGGGCGAGCAGGCCATGCTGTTCCTCAACCGCCGCGGCTATGCGCCGCTCACGCTTTGCCGCGCGTGCGGCCACCGGATTCAGTGCCCGCACTGCACGGCCTGGATGGTCGAGCATCGGCTGACCGGCCGCCTGATGTGCCACCACTGCGGCACCGGCATGCCCGCGCCGCGCAATTGCCCTGAATGCAACGCGGCCGATGCGCTGGCGGCCTGCGGGCCGGGGGTCGAGCGTGTGGCGGAGGAGGTCGCGGCGATCATGCCCCAAGCACGGCTCGCGATCATGGCCAGCGATACGGTCGCGACCCCGGCGGCGGCGGAAGAATTGGTGCGGCAAGTGCGCGAGCATCAGCTCGATCTCGTGATCGGCACCCAGATCATGGCCAAGGGCCATCATTTCCCGCTTTTGACTTTGGTCGGCGTGGTCGATGCCGATCTCGGTCTCGCGGGCGGCGACCTGCGTGCGTCGGAGCGAACCTTCCAGCTTCTCAACCAGGTGGCCGGGCGCGCCGGCCGGGCCGAGCGGCCGGGCCGGGTGCTGCTCCAGACCTATATGCCCGACCATCCGGTGATGGCGGCCATGCTGTCCGGCGACCGGGACGGGTTCTTGGCCGCCGAAAGCGAGACGCGCCGGCTGCATTTCATGCCGCCCTATGGCCGCCTGGCCGCGCTGATCGTCTCGGGCGTCGACGGGCGGGCGGTCGACGAGGTCGCCCGGGCCCTCGGCAAAACCGCGCCGCGCGGGGAAGGGATCGAGGTCTTGGGGCCCGCGCCCGCGCCCTTCGCCATGCTGCGCGGCCGGCACCGGCGGCGGCTCCTGGTCAAGGCGCGGAAAGAGGCGAATCTCCACGGCCGGATGCGGGCCTGGCTCGCGGGCGTGAAACTGCCCACCGGGGTCCGCGTCCAGGTCGATATCGACCCCTACAGTTTCCTCTAGAACCGCCCGCCAAACGCCCCGTCCCAAGCGTGGTGCAGATGCGGGAACTATGCGGAAAACTTGAACAAAAACGCCATGGTGGGCGGCTTGCCAGGGCGTAACGACTATGTTACGAAACCCCCGCTTTTCGGGCCGGTTTCTCAGGTCCGAACGGGCAATCCCCGCCATCAGCGCGCCGGGTTGTCCCGGTAAATCCCGGGCTTGAGGGGGACTGTTTCGTTGGCATCCGAGGCAACAGGGTTGTCGGCCGTCGCGACGCGCTATGCCGGCGCGCTTTATGAGCTCGCGGAGCCGAAAAACCAGCTCGACGACACGGCCAAGAGCCTGAAAGCGGTCAAGGCGCTGCTGGGCGAGAGCGTCGATCTGCGCCGCCTGGTCGCCAGCCCCATCATCGGCCGCGACAAGCAGGCCAAGGCCATGCTGGCCGTCTTGTCCAAGGCCGGCATCACCGATCTGGTCAGCCGCTTCGTCGCCGTCGTCGCCAAGAACGGCCGCCTGGCCGCGCTCGGCGAGATCGCCGAAGCCTTCTTGCGCCTTCTGGCCGCGCGCCGGGGCGAAGTTACCGTCGAGGTTCGCACCGCCCAGCCGTTGGCCGAGCGCGAGATGCAGGCCCTCGGCCAAGCACTCAAGCCCATCGCGGGCGACAAGGTTGCGTTCGACGTCAAGGTCGATCCATCCATTCTGGGCGGGCTCATCGTGAAGGTGGGCTCGCGTATGTTCGATTCTTCGCTGCGCACAAAGCTGCAGCGTCTCCAACTTGCGATGAAAGGGGTCGCGTAAATGGAAATCCGCGCCGCCGAAATTTCCGCCATCCTCAAGGACCAGATCGAGAACTTCGGCACCGAAGCCGATGTCGCCGAGGTGGGCCAGGTTCTCTCCGTCGGCGACGGTGTCGCCCGCGTCTATGGCTTGGACAAGGTCCAGGCCGGCGAGATGGTCGAGTTCCCCGGCGGCATCCGCGGCATGGCGCTGAACCTCGA
>CADEGL010000049.1 GCA_902826885.1 uncultured Alphaproteobacteria bacterium
GGGTCCTTCACGGAACGGTCATACATCGCCTTGTACTTGGCGTTGTCGATCCAGGCGCGTTTGGCCCAATCGGGCGAAACCGGAATGAGATCGTCGGCCATGCTCTTCCTCCCGATTCCCGGCGCTCGGAGCGCGCTTTATCGATACCCAAGGCTAGCGGACGGGGGCGGGCAGGGACAAGGCGGGTAGACACTTATCCGGCTACAATGACAGCCTTCTCCAAGGGCCGGCAGCGGAGCGAACCATGAAACACCACCAGGCCAAAGGCCGCCTCGACGTGCATAAGAGCGACGTCTCGGGCTCGCGCTTCGACGACGTGAACCTGTCGGGCTCCGACTTCCACAACGTTAACCTGTCGGGTGCGTCGTTCGACGACATCAACATGTCCGGCTGGCGGGTGCATAACGCGAACCTTTCCGGCCTGCGCGTGACCAAGGCCAACCTGGCGGGCGCCACCATCGCGGATTGCCGGCTCGACGGCATGACCATCGAGGGGATCGCGGTCACGGACCTCCTGGCCGCCTATCGCGCGGCCAGCAAGGGCGCGGCCTAGAAGCGCGGGCCGCTTTCGGTCAATCTGCCATCCGATCCAAGCCAAGCTTCAGGGAGCCGCCGTTTTGCGCCGCCTTGCCCTCCGTCTCGTCGTTCTTCTTTTCGCCGCGCCTGCGTCGGCTCAGGAGATGACGCCCATGGTCGAATGGATCAAGACGCCCGAGGCGCAGCAGCGGCCGGACTATACCTACACGCGTTGCGCCGGGCTGTTCCTGGCCCTGGCCAAGTTCGACGGCCGCTCTTTCCTGCCCAAGGACCTTGAGGCCATGCGCGACGCCTATGCCGATTTCGGCAACGCGGCGATCAACTTCCGCGCCCAGCGAGACGGCATGGCGCCCAAGGATTTCCTGGACGGGGTGAACAACGACATCGGCGACTTTGTCGATGCCTACCAGCCGCGCATCGACAAGGCGCGCTTCGCCAACAAGGCCGCGTTGGACGCCGACGCTGGCATGGCGCAGGACTTCGCCGTCTGCCGCGCCGCGTCCCAGTCGCTGTTGCAGGGCGGCTGATCTGCACCCCAATGTTCCAAGGAGTTTCGACGTTGCCGATCCGCGCCGCCTTCGCCGCCGTCATCCTTCTGTTTGCCGCCGCGCCCGCCGCCGCCCAGGAGTTGCAACCCTTGTCCGAGTGGATCAAAGGTCCCGAGGCCAAGAACAAATCCGATTATCTGTTCACGCGTTGCGCCGCGCTCAGCCTGGCCATCATCAAGTATGACGGGATCTCCTATTCTCAGACCGAACTCGAGCACATGAAGAAGGCGGCGGTGGCCTATGCTTCGGCGGCCGCGATGCTGCGCGGCAAGCGCGACGGCGGAAAACCCGGGGACTACATCACGCCCATCGCCACCGACGTGGAAGCGATGGCCGATCAATATAGCGGGCGCATCGTCGCCGCCCGTCAGAAGCCCGGCCGCGCGCTGGACACCGACCCGGTCCTGGCCAAGGACGATGAAATTTGCCGGGATGCGGCGGGCACGCCCGCGAAGAAATGACGAAGCCTGTGGGTCTCGGGACCATCGCCTTGCCGCTCGCGGCCGCCGCGGTTTTCCTGACGATGCCGGCCGTACCCGCTGAAGCGCGGCCCATCCTTCCCGTCAACGCGGGAACCGGAATCGAGTCTGCGGCGGACGGCAGTGACCCCTTCATCCGCTGCGCGGGTCTTTACACGGCGTTCCTGAAACACGCCCGGTCGCTGGCCCCGTCGGCGGTGCCGGCGATCCAGGGCTCGATCAAGACGCTGACGATCGAGGCGGCCGAGGCGCGGGCCGAGGCCATGGGCGGCACACGCGACCGGTACCGGGCCGCGGTCGAGGATGAAACCCGCGCGGTCGGCGCAGCCTACGCGCAGCGGCTGGAAAAGAATTACGAAGCCAGCGGCGATCCGTTCAAAGGCGATGCGCAGATCCAGACCGACATGACATTGTGCAAGCGGCTGACCGACCGGCTGGAAAAGCAGCCCGATCCCACGGGCCCGAGGAACTGACAGGATGAGGATATTTCGCGCGTTGCCCGCGGCGTTGGCTGCCTCGCTTCTTCTCGCATCGCCTGCCGCCGCGGCGGACGATGCGCTTTCGCCCGCGCTCGACAAATACGTCAAGCTGCCGGCGGAAAAGCAGGACCCGGCCTATGTGCCCACGCGCTGCGCGGGATTGTATGTCGGCATCCTGCGCTATGCGGGCAAGTCCCTCGATCCGGCCCAGCGCGAGAACATCGAGAAGGAATCGTCCGCCATGGCGATGGCCGCCATGCAGGTGCGCGCGACGCAGAAGGGCGGCGAGCCGCCCGACTATTCCGACGCCGTGCTGGGTGTGGTGAAGGCGCTGTCCGACCAATATCTGAACCGGATGAAGGACAACCAGGCGAAAAGCGGCCAGGCTTTCATGAACGACAATCTGATCAAGGGCGACATCGCCTTTTGCAAGCAGGTTGCCGCCCTCGTGCCGCCCGCGAAGTAACGGCCGCCCCGCGTCGGCGGCGCGGCCGTTTTGCGTCACATGGCCGGCAGCAGAACCTTATCCACCACCTGGATAACGCCGTTCTTCTGATAGACGTCGGCGATCGTCACCATCGCCGTGTTGCCCTTGGTGTCCGTCACGGTCAGGGCCTTGCCCATGCCCTTCACGGTCAAGGTCTCGCCCTCGACGGTCTTGAGCTGCGTCATGCCGCCGCCGGCCTTCACCTGCGCGTCGAGCGCCATCGTGTCGAGCCGGCCGGGTACGACGTGATAGGTCAAGACCTTCTGCAACGCGGCCTTGTTCTCGGGCTTGAGCAGCATGTCCACCGTGCCCGCGGGCAATGCCGCGAAGGCTTCGTTGGTGGGCGCGAAGACGGTGAAGGGGCCGGCGCCCTTCAGCGTATCGACCAGCCCCGCCGCCTTCACCGCGGCGACCAGGGTGGTGTGGTCCTTGGAGTTCGCCGCGTTGTCGACGATGTCCTTGGTGTCGTACATGGCGGCTCCGCCCACCATCGGATTGGTGGCGGCCAAGGCCGATGCGCCGAGCGCCAGCGCCAATACGGCCGCGGCGCCCATCAATTTGATCTTCGTCATGTGTCGTTCCTTTCGCGAACGTGATGCGGGTCGGAAGGCTCCCTGCATCCGTTACGCCCCGCCTGGGCTGGCGGATCGAAAGAAACGCGGAAAGAATCATGGCCGCGCGGGTGATCCGCCCGTGCGCGGGCCGCGTAACGCGCGTCAAACAGCGGCCGCGAAAAAAGCCGCGCACCGTTGTGCGGCGCGCGGCTCCGTGTGCTTTATCGCGAATGGATTATGACGCTTCGCGCATCGCCACGACGACGGGTTTCACGGTGATCCATTCCTCCGGAATGCCGCAGATGACGCCGTCCGGCGTCTCGATGTCGTAGCGCGGTTTCGCCGCGAAGCTCCGCCCGACGATCCGGCCGGTCATCGCGACGCGGAACGATACGCGCGTATTGAGGGGTAGCCCTTTCGGGGCATCGAGTGTCTTCATCACGGTTGTTTGCTCCCATAACGGGTTGAATCGCATCAAGCGTTCGAAGCTTGCCGCGACAGCGCGACTTGCCGGCTTTTTGCGGCGCGTCCCGCCCCGCGCAGTTCCGGAGCGACGCTTTTGAAGCCGTCCCAGACCTATCAATTGCCAGATCTATTTTCGGTTCCGCTGATTCTCGCGCGCGGGCGAGAGGTTGCCCGGTCGGACTTGGGCTTCGCGTGGCCTGGGGAAATCTAAGTCCCTGATAGGACGATCATTCCCCCGGCAATCTCCACCGCGATGGGCGGAAGCGGCACGCCATGGCAGGGGCCGGAGAAGCACATGCCGTCCTCGATGGCGAACTTGGCGCCATGCGTCGCGCAGACAATGTGGCTTCGGTCTTCCGACAGGAACTGGTCGGGCACCCAATCGAGCGGTGTGCCGACGTGGGGGCAGGAGTTCTCGTAGGCGAAAACGTTGTCGCCGCGGCGAACGATGAAGATGTCGCGCACCCCGCGTGGCGTCTCGACCGTGAAGCCGCGGCTGCCGCCATCGGGTATGTCGTCCAGGCGGCAGATGGTCAGGCTTTTGTCTCGCCCAGAGCGCAGATCAGTTTCCATTCCGCCTCGCCGATGGGCATGACCGACAGGCGCGACTGGCGCACCAGAAGCAGGTCCTTGAGCTTGGGATGCGCCTTGATCTCGGCCAGGGTCACCGGCCGCTTCATGGGCTTCAGCGTCTTCACCGAGACCATGCCGAACGCGCCCGTCTCGTCGGTGGGATCGGGATGGTAGAGCTTGGCCACTTCGACGATACCGACGATCTGCCGCTCTTCGCCCGAGTGATAGAAGAAGACGCGTTCGCCCAGCTTCATGGCCTTCATGTTGTTCTTGGCCTGGTGGTTGCGCACGCCGTTCCACGGCTCGACGCCCTTCTTCACCTGGTTGTCCCAGGACCAGGTCTCGGGCTCGGTCTTCATCAGCCAATGGGGCATGGCGTTATCCTTGCGGGCGGACTTTGCGGAACGGGCGAATCGCGACGCTCTGGAACAGCCCTGCCTTGCGGTACGGGTCTTCCAGCGTGAAGCGCTCGGCGGCCGCCTTGTCGGGAAATTCCATGATGAGGAGACTGCCGATCATGTCCTTGCCGTCGTCCGACAGCATCGGGCCGGCCATCACGATCTGAGCGGCGTGGCGGTCGATATATTCCAGATGGGAGGCGCGCGCCTGCGCACGCACCTGGGTCGAGTCCGGCTTGTCGAGACAATAGATGGCGAAATGCATTCCGTTCTCCGAATATCTACGCGGAGCCTAACGCGTGGCGCCATCAAACAAAATCCTCATGCCGAGCCCGTCGAAGCGTGAGGCCGCTCGCCCTTCGGCAAGCTCGGTGTGAGGGTCTTTTTCTTAGGCCTCTTCCTGCGCGGAGGGGCGGGATAGAAGCGCTGCGATGGTGGCGTCGATGTCGGCGCCCTTGTTGGCGACGGCGTTCACCGCCGCCGCGATCGGCATCTCGACGCCATGGCGCGCGGCCAGCGTGACGACGGAGCCGGCGGTCGCGACGCCCTCGGCGACCGAACGGCGCTTGGCCAGGATGTCGGCGATCTTCTCGCCGCGCCCGAGCGCCATCCCGAGCGAGAGGTTGCGCGACTGCTCACCCGTGCAGGTCAGCGCCAAATCGCCCAGCCCGGACAGGCCCATGATGGTTTCGGGCTTGGCCCCCATGGCGCGGCCGAGCCGCGCGATCTCGGCCAGCCCGCGCGTCACCAGCGCCGCGCGCGCGTTGTCGCCGAGCTCGCGCCCCATGACGACGCCGCAGGCGATGGCGATGACGTTTTTGACCGCTCCGCCCAACTGTGCGCCCGTCACGTCGTCCGAGCGATAGACGCGGAAATGGCGCGAGGCCAGGGCGGTGGCCAAGGAGGCGCCGGCTGCCTCGTCGGCGCTGGCAAGCGTCACGGCCGTGGGCAGGCCGCGCGCCACCTCGGCCGCGAAAGTCGGGCCCGACAGGACGCAGGCGCGCGCATGCGGCATCGCGGCGGCCAGGGCCTCGCTCATCAGAGCGCCGGTCTTGGTTTCGATGCCCTTGGCGCAGATCACGACGGGCGCGTTTCTTTTCACATGCGGCGCCAGCGCGGCGGCCACGGGACGCAAATGCTGGGCCGGCGGCACCAGCAGGATGGCGTCGGCCGCGGCCGCTTCCTTCATGTCGCTGGTGGCCGCGATGGCGGGATCGAGCGTCACACCGGGCAGGAACGGATTTTCGTGGTGCTCGCGGATGGCGGCCACGGTGTCCGCTTCGTGCGCCCACAGGACGACACGGCGGCCCGCGCGGCGGGCGACGAGCGCCAGCGCCGTGCCCCACGCGCCCGCGCCGATGATGCCGATGGTGTCCACGGATTGCGTCAGCGCTTGTTGATGGATCGGCGGTGATTCTAGGCGTCTCCGTGAGGACGCCAAAGCGTCCTCACGGTTTCGGCATGACGGGGACGATCACATCTGCGATTGCAGATAATTCTCGACACCCACTTTGCCGATCAACTCGACCTGGGTTTCCAGGAAATCGATGTGCTGCTCGGTTTCGTCCAGGATCGTATTGACCATGGCGCGCGAGACATAGTCGTTGGCCTGCTCGCAGATGCCGATCGTCTCGACCAGCGTCGTGCGCGCGGCGCGCTCGGCTTCCAGATCGCACTTGATGCCTTCGGGCAGCGACTCGCCGATCAGGAGCTTGTTGAGCGACTGCAGGTTGGGCAGGCCTTCCAGCAACAAGATGCGCTCGATCAGCTTGTCGGCATGCTTCATCTCGCCGATCGATTCCTCGTACTCGTGCTTGGCCAGCTTTTCGAAGCCCCAGTTCTTCCACATGCGCGCGTGGAGGAAATACTGGTTCACGGCGGTCAGCTCGTTGGTGAGGACCTTGTTGAGCTGTTGGATCACGCGCTTGTCGCCCTTCATCGGGTCCTCCTGTTGCCAAAAACCGAATGCGGCCATGTCGGAATCGTTCCAACGGCCGGTTTCGGGAGTTTAGCACGCCCGGAGAGGGCAGGGAGGCTCAGTCGTCGCCGGGGCCGGCGTGAAGGGCTGGGCCGGGCTGGGCCACCATCTCGCGCAGCATGGGGATGCAGCGGCCGCATTCGGGCTTGGCGCCCAGCGCGTCATAGACCTGGGAAACCGAACGGCAGCCGCCGGCGACCGCGCCGCGGACCTGACCATCGGTGAAGGCGTTGCAAAGACAGACGTACATGCGCGCCCACTGCTATTGCGAATAAGTCGCAGTGGCGAAACTTTACGGAGGAGCCGCGCCCGCGTCAACGGCGGCGAAGCCAGGGATTCCGCGGCTTACGCGGCCCGAGGGTCCAAGGGCCAGCGCGGCCGGGGGGCGAAATCGAGTCCGTCCCGCTGGCCGAGGCGCAGGCGTTCGATCCCGGCCCAAGCCACCATGGCCGCGTTGTCGGTGCAGTATTTTTGGGGCGGGATGTGAAGCCGGGCGCCCTCCGCGTCGGCCAATGCTTGCAGGCGGCGGCGCAGATAGGTGTTGGCGGCGACGCCGCCGGCCACGACCAACGGCACGGACGCCAGGCCGGCGCGCGCGCGGAACAGGGCAAAACCGTTGCGCGTGCGGTCGACCAGCACGTCACCCACGGCCGCCTGGAAGGAAGCAGCCAGGTCGGCGGCCTGATGCGGCGAGGCTTTGCCGCCTGGCAGGGCGGCGACCGCATGGCGCACGGCGGTCTTCAAGCCCGAGAAGGAAAAATCGGCGCCTGGCCGGCCCAGCATCGGGCGGGGCAGCGCATAGCGCGCGGGATCGCCCGAAGAGGCCGCCCTTTCCAACGCAGGCCCGCCGGGATAGCCGAGGCCGAGCAGCTTCGCCGTTTTGTCGAAAGCCTCGCCGGCCGCGTCGTCCATCGTGGTGCCAAGGCGCGCGTAACGGCCGACATCTTCGACGGCCAGAAGCTGGCAATGGCCGCCCGAAACCAGGAGCAGCAGATAAGGAAAAGAGATGTCCTCCACGAGGCGCGCGGACAGCGCGTGGGCCTCCAGGTGGTTGACGGCCAGGAACGGCTTGCCGTGCACCAGCGCGATGGATTTGGCCATGGTCGCGCCGACAATGACGCCGCCGATCAGGCCCGGCCCCGCCGTGGCGGCCACGGCGGACAGTTGAGCATAGCCGACCTGCGCCTCGGTCATGGCGCGGGCGACCAGCCGGTCGAGATGTTCCAGATGGGCGCGGGCGGCGATTTCGGGCACCACGCCGCCATAGGGCCGGTGTTCGTCCAGTTGCGACAGTACGATCTCGCTCCTTACCCGCCGCGAATCGTCCACCACGGCGGCCGCCGTCTCGTCGCAACTCGTTTCGATGCCGAGAATGATCATCGTTTGCAATGCACTACATGGGATTTAAAGCAATTGCCATAAAGGCGTGGGCGGACATAATCCCCCCCCATGCTTAGCCCCAAGGAAGCGGCCGTCCGGTCGCGCGCCCCGGCGAGCGGGAGACGCGTCCGTTGACCAGCCCGCTTCTACGTCTCGGCACGCGCGGCAGCCCGCTTGCCATCATCCAGACCAACGAACTGCGCGACGCCCTGGCGGCCGCGCACCCGGAATTGTCCGCGCCCGGCGCGATCGAAGTCGTGCCGATCCAGACCACCGGCGACAAGGTGCAGGACCGCGCGCTGGCCGAGATCGGCGGCAAGGGTCTGTTCACGCGCGAGATTGAAGAGCGGCTGATCGATCGCCGCATCGACATGGCGGTTCATTCGGTCAAGGACGTGCCCACCTGGCTGCCCGATGGGTTCGAGCTGGTGGGCATGCTGCCGCGCGCCGATGCGCGCGACACGCTGCTTGGCGGGCAATCGCTGGCGGCGCTGCCGCCCGGCACCGTGGTCGGCACCTCGTCGATCCGCCGCCAGGCCCAGGTGCTGCACGCAAGGCCGGATCTCAAGATCGTGCCGTTTCGCGGCAACGTGCAGACGCGCATGCGCAAGCTGGCCGAGGGTTTGGCCAACGTCACGCTCTTGGCCCAATGCGGCCTCGACCGTCTCGGCGTCACCGATGTCGGCAATGTGCTGGCGCCCAGCGAGATGCTGCCGTCGGTCGCGCAGGGCGTCATCGGCGCCGAAATCCGCGCGGACGATGACCGGGCCCGGCGTTATCTCGAAGCCGTGAACCATGGCCCCACAAGCATCGTCGTGGGCTGTGAGCGTGGCCTGCTCGACGCGCTCGACGGTTCTTGCCGCACGCCCATCGCCGGATATGCCACGCTCCATGGCGACCGCTTGCGTCTCAGTGCCTTGGTGGTCTCGCCCGATGGGCGCGCGGTATGGCGCGTCGAGCGCGAGGGCCCGGCCTCCGACGGCAACGCGCTTGGCCACGACGCGGGCGAAGAGTTGCGGCGTATCGCCGACCCGCGCATCTTCGACGGCCCCTGATCCCATGCGCGTGCTGATCACGCGCCCGCGTCCAGACGCCGTTCGCCTGGCCGCGGCACTTGCCGCGCACGGTGTCGAATCGGTCCTGGCGCCTTTGTCGGATATCGTCTTCACGCCCGTGCCCGTGCCGCTCGAAGGCGTGCAAGCGATCCTCATCACCAGCGCCAACGGCGCGCGGGCTCTGGCGGCGGCGACGCCGCGACGCGACGTGCGCGTCCTGGCCGTCGGGCGTGCCTCGGCGGAGGCCACGCGCAAGGAGGGCTTCGCCGATGTCGCCAGCGCCGATGGCGACGTTCACGCGTTGGCCGCGCTCGTGCGCCGCGCGCTTGACCGGAAGGCCGGCGCGCTGTTGCACGCCTCGGGCGCGGACGTGGCCGGTGATCTGGCCGGCATGCTGGCCAAGGACGGATTCGACGCGCGCCGCGTGTCGCTCTATGAAGCGCGCATGGCGGACGCTTTGCCGGCCGAAGCCGCCAAGGTTTTGGTCGAGCAAGCCGTTCAGGGCGTGACCCTTTTTTCTCCCCGCAGCGCGGATAGCTTTGTTAGGCTTCTCCGCGCGGCGCGGTTGGAGCGTCAGGCTGCGCCGCTGACTGCTTTCTGCCTCAGCGCCGCCGTGGCGCGTGCGGCATCCGGCTTGGCATGGCGGTCGATCGAGATCGCAGCGCGGCCGGACCAGGAGGCGCTGGTGGATATCGTCGCGGGAGCGCAATGAGCGACAACGGGCAAAGCACGGGCGGAATGGACACGGGCGCCGTGCGCGCGCTGCCCGTCGACGCCGTGATCGAACGCTTCGGCGGCATCCGCCCGATGGCGTCCAAGCTCGATGTGCCCGTAACCACGGTGCAGGGTTGGAAGGAACGCGGCCAGATTCCCGAGCGCCGTTGGCCCGAGATCGAAGCCGCCGCCGCGCGTCACGGCGTTTCGCTCGCATCCATCGAAGGCGCGACGCCCGCTTCGCCCTGGACGGAGCCGTCCGCCGCGCCATTCACCGCGCCGCCGCCACCGCCCGTTTCCCCGCCCTCTCCGGGACCGCGCGCTTCCGCCACGCCGCCGCCTCGGCGTGGTGGACGTTTGCGTGCTGTCGGCGCGCTCGCCCTTTTGCTCGCCGCCGCGGCCGGCATCGCCTATGTCGGCTGGCGCTCCGATTACGTGCGTTCGCGCCTGCCCGGCGGGACTCAATCGGCCGAGTCGGACATGCCGTCGTCGCCGTTGCCCGCGCCGCCGCCCGCCATGCCCGCCGCCACGCCGCCGCGCGATGAGGTGACCGATCGCTTGGCTTCGCTCGAGGCCAAGATCGCCGACGGCGGCGCGGTCGCCGCCCTGCGCGCGGAGAATGAGCGTCTGGCTGGCGAGATCTCCGCGCTCAAGAACCAGATCGCGGGCTTCGAACGCGAACGCGCTTTGCGCGCGCGTCAACGCGAACGGGCGCAGAGCTTCCTGTCCGCGGTCGAAAATCTGCGCGCCGCGGCCGCGGGCGCCGGCTCCTACGCGGCGGCGCTCGATTTGGTTTCGGCGGCGGTCGGCGACGACCCCAAGGTGGCCGAGGCCCTGAAGCCGCTGCATGCCCGCGCCGAGCTCGGCGTGCCCACGCGCCAGATGCTAGCGGCGCGTTTCGATTCGTTCGCCGCGGACGCCATGCGTGCCGACGCCGGCGGCAAGCCCGGCTTGTGGGGCAACGTGGCGGAGCAGGTTGCCCACCTCATCGTCGTGCGCCGTACGGGCGCCCGCGCGCCCGCGGGCGGCGTCGAAGCCGCGTTGTGGAAGGCCGACGTCTCGCTTCGTTCGGGTGACTTGGCCGGTGCCGTCGCCGCGCTCGATGGAATGCCCGAGCCTGCTTCGTCCGCCGTGGCCCCATGGCTTGATGACGCGCGCGCGCGCCTGTCGCTCGACCGGACCGTGGCGTCGCTCGAAGCACGCGTCGTCGCCGTCTTTGCCACCGGCGAGGCCGCGCCATGATCCTGCGTCTTTTCTTCTATCTGGTGCAGATCGCGATCCTTGCTGGAATCGCGGTGTGGTTCGCCGACCATCCGGGCCGCGTGGCGGTCGAGTGGTTGGATTACCGGATCGACACCTCGGTCGGCATTCTTTTCTTCTTTGCGATCCTGCTCACGATCTTCAGCATTCTGTTCTACCGGCTGATCCGCTTCGTCGTGCGCGCGCCTCAGCGCTTGCGCGAATCGCGGCGGCGGCGGCGCCAGCGTAAAGGTTACCGCGTCCTGGCCGAGGGCATGATCGCGGCGGCGGCGGGTCGCCCACGCGCGGCGGCGCGCCTGGCCAAGCGCGCCCGCGCGCTGCTCGACGAGCCGCGGCTAACGCTCATTCTTTCGGCGCAAGCCGCGGAGTTGAACGGCGACCGCGCCGAGGCCGCCGCCTGCTATCAGGCGCTGCGCGAGAATCCCGAGACCGAGCTTCTGGGCTTGCGCGGCTCGATCGCCCAGGCGCGCCAGACCGGCGACGCGGCGCGCGCGTTGGAACTGGCACGCCGCGCTCGCGAAGTGCGCGCCCAGACGCCGTGGGTGCTGGAGACGCTGTTCGACCTGCAAGTGCGCGCGCGCCTGTGGGAAGGGGCGCAGGCGACGCTCGAGGAGCGCATCCGCCGCCGCCAGGTGGAAGGTGATGCCGCGGCGCGGCTCAAGGCCGCCGTATTCGATGCGCGGCGCGCCGAGGCGCAGGCCACGGGCGATGCCGAAAGCGCGCTCTCCTTCGCGCGCCGCGCGCACGAAGCGGCGCCGGGCCAGCCCGCCATCGCCGCGCATCTGGCGTCGCTTCTGTTCGCCGCGGATAAAGCGCGCCGCGCGCGCCGCACGGTCGAGGCGACTTGGGCGCGCACGCCGCATCCCGATCTTCTGCCGCCGTACCGCGCGGCGAACCGCGCTGACGGCGCGTTGGCCTGGGTACAGGCCGTACAGATGCTGGCGTCGCTCGCGCCGGGCCAGCCTGAATCGCGGCTGGCCTTGGCGGGTGCCGCGTTGGAGGCGCATCTGTGGGGCGTCGCGCGCGAGAATCTCGCGCCGCTTCTGGCGGCAGACGCGCCGCGTGACGAAGCGTATGGCCGCGCCTGCACCTTGCGCGCGGCGTTGGAGGAAGGCGAGAACGCGGACATGGCTTCGGCCCGCCACTGGCGCGCGGAAGCGGCCAAGGCGGCTGATCCGGTCTGGCAATGCACGGGCTGCGGCGCCGTGCCCGATGCATGGACGCCACTTTGCCCGCGTTGCGGGGCGTTCGATTCCTTGACCTGGCATGTGCCGCCCGAACAGCGTGTGGCCGCGCCGCAAGCAGACGGATTGCCGCCCGCGCCGGGCACTGCCCGGCCGGTTTCGCTCGCCGCGCCGCGCCCGGTATCGGCGGCGGGCTCGTGATATTTCCGTAACGCGGCGCGTGCCATGATGGCCGCGCGGCAACGGCATTTTGTGAAAGCAGAGGAGGACGCGTCATGCGCTTGAAAGACAAGGTCGCCATCGTCACCGGAGCGGCCAGCGGCATCGGACGCGAGATCGCGCTCGCCTATGCGCGCGAGGGTGCGAAGGTCGCCATCGCCGATTTGAACCAGGCCGCTGCCGACAAGACCGCGTCCGAGATCACGGCCAAGGGTGGTGTGGCGCTCGGCGTCGTGATGGACGTGACCAACGAAGCGCAGGTGGACGCGGGTGTCGAGGCGACCGCCAAGGCGCTGGGCGGCATCGATATCCTGGTCAGCAACGCCGGCATCCAGATCGTGAAGCCGGTCGTCGAATTTCCCTATGCCGAGTGGAAGAAGCTGATCTCCATCCATCTGGACGGCGCGTTCCTGACTACCCGCGCGTGTCTGAAGCACATGTACAAGCAGGGCCGCGGCGGCAGCGTCATCTACATGGGCTCGGTGCATTCGAAGGAAGGCTCGCCGCTCAAGGCGCCCTACGTCTCGGCGAAGCACGGGCTGATCGGCCTATGCAAGGTGGTGGCGAAGGAAGGTGCCGAGCACGGCGTACGCGCCAACGTGATCTGCCCGGGCTTCGTGCGGACGCCGCTGGTCGAAAAGCAGATCCCGGAACTTGCCGCCGAAAACAAGATGAGCGAAGAGGACGTGGTCAAGAAGATCATGCTGAAGGAAACGGTGGACGGCGAATTCACCACGACCGAGGACGTGGCCGAGGCCGCCGTGTTCTTCGCCGGTTTCCCCTCCAACGCGCTGACCGGCCAGTCACTGGTCGTCAGCCACGGCTGGTTCATCCAGTAGCCGGCGCAAGGCGCGGATTCACGGTCCGCGCCTTGCCTCTCAAAACCCATGGCCGTATGTTCCCGGCCGTTGCCGCAGTAGCTCAGGGGTAGAGCAACGCATTCGTAATGCGTGGGTCGGGGGTTCAATTCCCTCCTGCGGCACCATCTTTCCCGCCATCTGAATCGCCATCGCCTTGCAAAGCGCACAAGCGAATCGCGAATCAGTCGCATGGGATGGGCTATTTTTCCTAACAAAATTGCACTAACCGGTTGACCGTAAGGCAGCCCACGCGAATGAGTAATTTATCTATCAGTAAATTAACCTATAAATTTCAAATAGTTAAAAATACTCAATGTCATCGCATGGCGAGTACCTAGAGGGCTGCGGCACGCTACCAGAAATCCGTCCTAAGGCATTGTGATAACGCATATTTTTTGCATGCCCTGCGTTCGCCATGGCAAGCGTCGCGGGTACAGCAGGCAATGATTTCATCCATCGCTCAGGCGATGGGCTGACGCCGCCTGGCGGCTACAACAACCTGACGGGTGTCACGACCGGCGCGGATTCGATCACGGGCGGCGCCGGCAACGACATCATGTACGGCGATCAGGGGAACGACACGTTCCTCTACTCGGGCACGAATAATGGCTTCGACACGGTCAATGGCGGCAGTGGCACCGACACGATCCTCGGCACGTCTTCCGCCGATGTCATTGGGCTCGGCACCTTCACCGGCGATTTCGAAGTCGAGGTCATCAACGGGGGAAACGGCACCGACACGATCCTTGGCGACGGCAACGCCAACATTCTGGACTTCACCGGCGTCACGCTGACCAGTATCGAATCGATCGACGGTGGCGCCGGCAACGACACCATCACCGGCTCCAGCGCCGCCGACAGGATCATCGGCGGCGCAGGCGACGACATGCTGGTTGGCGGCGCGGGCAACGATATCTTCTTCTATACCGGCACCAACACCGGCTTCGACACGGTCAGCGGCGGCACGAACACCGATACGATCATCGGCACGTCCAGCGGCGACGTGATCGGCCTTGTCAATTACGTCAACGACGTTGAAAGCATCAACGGCGTCAGCGGCGTCGACACGATCCTGGGCGACGACAACGCGAATATCCTGAACTTCAGCGCCACCACCGTTGCGAACATCGACTCGATCATGGGCGCCGGTGGTGACGACACCATCACCGGATCGAGCGGCAACGACGTCATTTCGGGCGGCGCCGGCGATGACACGCTCGATGGCGGGCTTGGCACCAACAGTTATCTTTATTCCGGCACCGACAACGGCTTCGACACGATCGTCGCCAACGGCGGCACGAACGTTCTATCGGGCTTGGGCAGCGACGATGTCATCGGCCTCAAGAACTACGCGGACGGCGATGCGGAGACCATCGCGGGCGCTGCGGGTACCGATACGATCCTGGGCGATGGCAACGCCAACATCTTCAATTTCAGCACGACGGTCTTATCGTCCATCGAGCTGATCGACATGGGGGCCGGTAACGACACGCTGACCGGTACGTCAGGCAACGAATCGATCATCGGCGGCGCGGGCGACGATCTGCTGAACGCCGGCAACGGCACCAACGACTTCTTCTATTCCGGTACCGACACCGGCTTCGATAGCGTGATCGGCGGCACGGGCACCGACACGATCAACGGCTCGCTGAGCGACGATGTGATCGGTCTCCGGAACCTCTCCCAGGCGAATTCGATCGATACCATCGTGGGCGGCGGCGGATCGGACACGATCCTGGGCGACGGCAGCAGCAACATCCTGGATTTCAGCCTGACCACCATCACTGGCGTTTCGCTGATTGACGGCGGCGGCGGCGCGGACACGATCACGGGCTCGACGGGCAACGACACGATTTCGGGCGGTGCCGGCAACGACGTGCTGAACGGCAACACGGGAACCGCCGACACCGTCACTTACGACAACGAGACCGCGCTGGTGACCATCAACCTGGCGACGGGATCGGCGAGCGGCACCAGCGCGGGTACCGACACGCTGGGCGGCTTCGAGAACGCGATCGGCTCGGACTACAACGACACCATCACAGGCTCTTCCTCGGCCAACGCCATCACGGGCGGCAAGGGCGACGACGTGATGAACGGCGGACAGGGTAACGACACGTTCCTCTATTCCGGCACCGACAGCGGATTCGACTCGATCGTCGGCGGTACCAATACCGATGTCATCCTGGGCTCCAGCAGCGACGACGTCATCGGTTTGATCGGGATCGCCACCGACGTGGAAAGCGTCAATGGCGGGCTCGGCAACGACACGATCCTAGGCTCGACCGCGAACAACGTGCTGAATTTCGCCGCCGCGACCATGACCAGTATCGAGCTGATCGACGGCGGCGCAGGTGCCGACACCATCACCGGCTCGAACACCTCCGGCGACACGATCGAGGGCAGCGAGGGCAACGACGTGCTGGATGGCGGCACCGGCAGCTTCGCCGATGTTTTCCTGTTCGCCGGCACCGACACGGGCTTCGATTCGATCTTGGGCAACGCCGGAACGGACACGATTCTGGGCTCGGGCTTCGACGACGTCATCGGCTTTGTGCGCTTCGTCGCGGCCGACGCGGTCGAATCGATCGATGGTGGCGCAGGCACAAACACGATAGCGGGCGACGGCAACGCCAACATCCTGAACTTCAGCGCCACGGCGCTCGGCAACATCGCGCTGATCAACGGCGGGCTGGGCGCGGACACGATCACGGGCTCGACCGGTAACGATGTGATCGCGGGCGGCTTGGGCAACGACACGCTCGTGGGTGGCGGCGGCACCGACACGGCCAGCTATTACGACGCGATCGCGGGCGTGGTCGCGAACCTATCGACGGGTGTCGCCACAGGCGGCGGTGGAAGCGATTCGCTCAGCGCGTTCGCGAACCTCATTGGTTCCGACTACAACGACACGCTGACGGGCTCGACCGGCAACGCCAGCCTCATCGGCGGCCTGGGCGATGATCTGATCTTCGGCGGCACCGGCTTCAACACGGTTTGGGGCGGCGCGGGCGACGACCTTTTGGTCGGCGGCACGAGCACGGACCAGCTTTCCGGCGGCGGCGACATCGATACGCTGTGGGGCGAGGGCGGAGCCGACACCATTACCGGCGGTGACGGTGATGACGAACTATACGGCGGTGCGGGCAACGATCTGCTGATCGGCGGTGAGGGATACGACATTTATTACTTCGGCCGCGGCGACGGCACCGACGTTATCCAGGACGGCGGCACCTCCGGCACCAACATGTTGGAGATTTTCTACGGCTTCAACGGGCCGCCGGCCAACATCACGCCGTCGGACATCAGCTTCACGAACAATGGCGGCGGCTCCTGGAGCATCACGATCACCGCGACCGGCGACAAGGTGACGTTCAGCTCCAACGAGATCCACGACATCGTCATCTGGGGCACCAACCAGGCCTACGACTACACCTGGAACGGCACCAACTACGGTGCGCCGGTCCTCGAGACCTGATCTTTCCAATTCCTATCGACAAAAAGGGCCGCCCCATGGGGCGGCCCTTTTGCCGTTCAGCCGTGTGTGCATCAATCGATGGCGAAGCAGTAGAGTAAGCCGGAACCGCCCGTGCTCTTGAAATCGTCCTGGCTGCAGCCACCGCCCGGACCACGCGAAGGATGCGAGGCGTTCCAGGAGCGCGCGCCCGCGCTGTCGTCCAAGCCCGTGCGGTCGGAATGGCCGACCATGGCGGCGCCCGCGCCCTTGCTGGTCCAGTTGCCGCAGGTGCGGTCGTCGCCGTCCGGGAATGCGCGCCCGTCGGCCTGCGAGCCGGTCAGGATATCGTGCATGTTGGGCGTGTCGCCGCGCCCGTTGACGACCGCGCCGCTTTCCGTCAGCGCGGTCTTCTTGGTGATGTTGTTGGCGGCGTGCAACTCGGCCACGTCCTTCGCAATCACATCGCCCTTGGCGTTCTGCCATGGGCCCTTGCCGATGCGGTCGCGTGCGTTCACCGCACCCATGCCCTGGGTGCTGAGATAGGCACGCCAGGTTTTGTTACCCGCGCCCACGCTGCGCGCCAGGTTCTGGCAGAACTGGTCGGCGCCGGTGATTCCGCCCAGATCGCCGCCATTGCCGAGATTCTTGCTGGTGACGAAGAATGTCATGCTGCTTTGCTGCTGGGCATAAACGACGCCCGTGATGGATGCCGCCAAAACCGCGCCAGCGACAAGCGAAAGACGAATCCCTTTTTTCACGGCTTCCTCCCATGGTTGTGGCGTCCCCCGCTCCGCGCGGGCGGGGCCCCACGGCACGATAGCATTCGCCCCCAGCCGGCCGAAATCACGGGCTTGTGATGCCGGTCACTGTGCCTCCTGGGGCGTCGTGGGATTGTCGCGATCTCGCCCCCGCTATTTCCCCCGCAGGGGGCGGCGCGATCACCGGCGGCCGGGACCATCCCGGCCGCCGGAAGCGTTTTGGCTAGAGCCGTTCGGTTGCGTCCGCGGGCCGGCCGAAGCCGTTCTGGCACGCGGCCTGCGCCTCGGCCTCGGCCTCCTCGGCCGTCGCGCGCGGCTTGCCCATGGCCACGCGCTTACCGTCGCGCCAGACTGACCAAAGATGCTGTGTGGTGCCGTCCAGATGCTTCCAGCGTTCGATGACGATGCGGATCATGGTCAATAGCCGAGCGCGGCCCCGTCCTTGCGCGGGTCGGCCCCGCCGGTCAACACGCCTTCCTGCCAATCGATCCAGATGGCTTGGCCGCCGCCCAACGGACCGTTGGCGCGG
Organism: uncultured Alphaproteobacteria bacterium; assembly: GCA_902826885.1. GTDB lineage: Bacteria > Pseudomonadota > Alphaproteobacteria > CADEGL01 > CADEGL01 > CADEGL01. The sequence continues at coordinate 17,915 of CADEGL010000049.1, forward strand.
CGCGGTCCTTCGGACCGGCGCACCACCTTGTGGCCGCGCGCGGCCAGATCCATCGCGGTCGAGTCCGGCAGGCCGCGCTCGTAATCCAGCACGCCGTCCTGCGAGAAGACGCGCGGCGCGCTCAGCGCCTCCTGCACGTTCATGCCGAAATCGACGATGTTGGAAAAAACCAGCGCCATGCCCATCGGCTGGAACGAGCCGCCCACGAGACCGAACGGCATCACCGTGCGCCCATCCTTTCGCGCCATGGCGGGCAGCGAATAAGAGAGGGGCCGTTTGTTCGGCGTCCAGCAATTCGCGTCGTTCGCATCGGCGTTGTAGTACTCGCCGCGGCTGTTCAAGAGCACGCCCGACTTGGGCGCCGTGACGCGGCTGCCGAAGAAATCGACGACCGTGCTCATGAAGCTGACCGCGTTGCGCTCGCGGTCGACCACGCACAGGTAAGTCGTCTCGGCCGGGCCGCCCTTGGGCGGACTCGGCACCTTATCCATCGCGCGGTTGGGATCGATGCGTCCGGCCAGCGTCTTCGCGCGCGCGGCCGACAGGACGTCGGCGGTGGCCACGGCGGCATCCCCGCCGTCCGCCGGCAGGCGCGACCGCTCCGCGTAAGCCAGGCGCGCGGATTCGACGGCCAAATGCAGGCGCGCGGCCGACAGTGGATCGAGCCCGGCCAGGTCGAAATGCGACAGGATGTTCAACGCGGCCTGGGTCAAGAGGCCGAGCGACGGCGGCGGACACATCAGAAGATCGACGCCGCGATAGGTGACGCTGACTGGCGTCATGTACTCGCCCTTGAAGGCGGCGAAGTCTTCGAGCGTGTGGTGGCCGCCGAGACTCTGCAGCGTGGCGACGATGTCCTCGGCCACGGGCCCGCGATAGAAACCGTCGCGCCCTTCGGCCGCGATGCGCTTCAACGTGGCGGCCAAGGCAGGCCGGCGGTGAATGGTGCCGGGCTTGGGCGGCGCGCCGGAAGCCAGGAACTCGCCCTTGCTGCCGGGATCGCGCGCCAGGATCGGCGCCATGTTGCGCCAGTCATAGGCCGCGCGTTCGTGAACCGGATGCCCGTCCTGGGCATAGGCGATGGCACGTTCCAACAGCTTCGCCAGCGGCCAGGTCGCATGGTCGCGCGCGAGGCGATCCCAGGCGTCCACCAAGCCCGGCACCGCCACCATGTGGGGCGAGAGGGTCGGCGCGTGGTTGATGCCCTTTTGCTTGTACCAATCGAGCGTTGCCGCCTTGGGCGCGCGGCCGATGCCCATATAGGCCTTCACGTCCGCGCCGCCCTTGGGCGCATAGAGAATGACGCAGTCGCCGCCGATACCGGTCATGGCGGGCTCGACCACGCCCAGCACGGCATTCGCGGCCAGGGCCGCGTCCATGGCATTGCCGCCCGCCTGCAGCACATCGATCGCCGTGCGGGTGGCCAAAGGATGCGGCGTCGCCGCCATGCCTTGCATCGCATGGACGGCGGAGCGGCCGGGCAGTTCGAAGTCGCGCATGGTTCCTCTCCTGCGTGTCGAATGACCCGGCCGGTTCGCGTTACGGCGCGTTCGGGTTGGGCTTGCCGGCCTTCACCGCCGTCACCGCGTTCTTGGCTGCCCAGGCCATCAGGCGCGTTTCGCCCAGGATGGTGACGAACTGATAGCCCAGCTCGATCATCTTGATCGCGTAGGCGGCCGAGCCGCAGTGGATGCCGGCGAAGATCTTATGGCGCTTTGCGGCCTCGGCGATCTTCTTGAAGTTCTCGATCAGTTTGGGCTCGGTGGGGTCGAAGCCTGGGCCGAAGCCCATGCTGATGCCCATGTCCGAGGGACCAACATAGACGCCGTCCAGGCCCTTCACGCTCATGATCGCGTCCACGTTCGCGACCGCCTCGGCCGTCTCGATCATGGCGATGGAAAGAAGGGTGGTGTTGGCTTCCTTCGCGTAATCCGGGCCGCCATAGATCATGCCGCGCACGGGTCCCCAGCTGCGGTAGCCCTGGGGCGCGTAACGCGTCGCGCCGACGAAGGCTTCGCATTCTTCTTTGCTGTTGATCATCGGGCAGATGATGCCGTAGGCGCCCGCGTCCAAGGACTTCATGATGATGCCGGGCTCGTTCCAAGGCACGCGCACCAAGGGCGTCACGTTGGTGGTCGAGATGGCCTGCAGCATGGAGACCGAGGCCTGGTAGTCGACGAGCCCGTGCTGCATGTCGATGCACAGGCTGTCCCAGCCCGCATGCGCCATGGCCTCGGCGGTGACACCCGAGGGCACGCCCAGCCAGCCGTTCACCACGTTGCCGCCCGCGGCGACGATCTTCTTCACGTTGTTCTCGCGCATCGACAGTCCTTTCGTTTGAAATCACTTGATTGCTATGCGGGCAGCCGAAGCGGCCGGTGGCGGGAAACGCCACGGGTTGCGAGTATAGCAACAGGCAAAGGCACGGGAAGCGGGCCTGGCCGATGGTGGCCGGCCGTGCCCCATGCTAGATAGGCAGCGGTTTTCCGCATTTCCGCGAGCCCGCCATGAGCCTGCCCTTCATCAATCCGCGCGATGTCCGCTTCGTCCTCTACGAGCTTCTGGACGTGGAGAAACTGAGCGCCCGGTCGCGCTTCAAGGACCATGGACGAGAGACGTTCGATGCCGTGCTCGACACGGCCCATGCCATCGCGCGCGACAAGTTCCAGCCGCACAACCGCAAGGCGGACTTGAACGAACCCCATCTGGTCGACGGCAAGGTGCGCACCATCCCCGAGGTGGCGCCCGCGATCGCGGCGTTCAACGAGGCGGGCTTCCTGTCCGCCCACATGGATGAGGAAGAGGGCGGGCTGCAGCTGCCCTGGACGGTCGCGCAGGCCTGCATGGCGTTCTTCCAGGGCGCCAATGTCGGCACCATCGCCTATCCGTTCCTGACCATGGCGAACGCCAACCTCTTGCGCGCCTTCGGTACGCAGGAGCAGAAGGCGCTTTATCTCAAGCCCATGCTGGAGGGGCGTTATTTCGGCACCATGATGCTGACCGAGCCGCAGGCGGGATCGTCGTTGTCGGACGTCGCCACGCGCGCGGAGCCGCAACCGGAAGGCCACTACAAGCTCAAAGGCACCAAGATCTTCATCTCCGGCGGCGATCACGAGTTGTCCGAGAACATCGTGCATCTGGCGCTGGCGCGCATCGCGGGTGCGCCGCCGGGCGTGAAGGGCCTCTCGCTGTTCCTAGTCCCGCGTTACCTCGTCAACGCCGACGGCACGCGGGGCAAGCGCAACGACGTCGCGCTTGCGGGCTTGATCGAGAAGATGGGCTATCGCGGCACCGTCTCGACCATGATCAAGTTCGGCGAGAACAACGATTGCGTCGGGTATCTGGTCGGCCAGGCGAACCAGGGCCTGACCTGCATGTTTCACATGATGAACGAAGCGCGCATCGGCGTGGGTATGGGCGCCGTCATGCTAGGCTACGCCGGGTATCTGGCGTCCCTCGATTACGCACGCAACCGCCCGCAGGGTCGTCCCCCGCAGGAGAAGGACCCGACCAAGAAGCAAGTGCCGTTGATCGAGCATGCCGACATCCGCCGCATGCTGCTCGCGCAGAAATCCTATGTGGAAGGCGCCTTCGCCCTCGGCCTGTTCTGCGCGCGTCTCGTGGACGAGAAAGCGACCGCGCCCGACGAGAAGGCCAAACGCGAGGCGCATCTGCTGCTCGAAATCCTGACACCGGTGATCAAGGCCTGGCCGTCGGATTGGTGTCTGAAAGCCAACGAGCTGGCGATCCAGATTCACGGCGGCTATGGCTATACGCGCGACTTCACGGTCGAGCAGCATTATCGCGACAACCGCCTGAACCCGATCCATGAAGGCACCAACGGTATCCAGGCGTTGGACTTGCTTGGCAGAAAGGCGAGCTTCGAGAACGGCGCGGCCCTCGCGCTTCTGACGGCGGAGATGGCCAAGACGGCGGAAGCCGCGAAAAAGGACGCAAGCCTGCGTGCCTGGGGCGATGCGCTCCTGGCCGCCGCCGCCGATGCGAAGGCCACGACCGACGCGCTTCACGTCGCGAAGGACAAGGGCGAGATCAATCTGTTTCTGGCCAATGCGACCGTTTATCTCGACATGATCGGCCATCTGGTGATCGCGTGGATGTGGCTGAAGCAGGCCGTCGCCGCCGCGCCGCACGCGAATGGGCCGGAGACGGATTTCTATCGGGGCAAGCTCGCGGCATGCCGCTACTTCTTCCACTGGGAGCTGCCGAAGACGCGCGCGCAGGGCGAACTGCTGCGGAGTCTCGATTCGACCTGCCTCGATGTGACGCCCGCGCTTTTCTAAGCCTGCGTCCTCGGCTTATCCTGCCCTTCGCGCCGATCCGCGCGCCGTAGGGGAGAGATAAATGGCACTGCATTTCAGCCGAGACGAGTTCAAGCGCCGCCAAAAGGCCGCGTGCCGCGAGATGGCGCGCCAGGGCTTGGATGGACTTCTGATCTTCCGTCAGGAGAGCATGTATTACCTGACGGGTTACGACACCAGCGGCTACAGCATGTTCCAGGGCATGTATCTGGCCCAGGACGGGCGTATCGCGCTGCTCACCCGCACGGCAGATCGCATTCAGTCGCGCCTGACCTCGGTGCTGAAAGATATCCGCATGTGGTACGACCGCGATGGCGCCAATCCCGCCATGGATCTGCGCGACATGATGCAGGACCTCGGCGCGAAAGGCGGACGCGTGGGCATCGAGTATCACGCCTACGGCTTCACGGCGCAGCGCGGCCGCATGGTCGACGCCGCGTTGGAAGGCTTCTGCCGCACGGAGGACGCGACCGATATCGTGCGCCTTCTGCGCCTGGTGAAAAGCCCGGCCGAGCTGAAATACGTCCGCCGCGCGGGCCAGCTTTCCGACGAGGCGCTGGCCGTGGCCAACCGCATGTGTGTGCCGGGCGAGCATATCGGCGCCATCTATGGCGAGATGATGAACGTCATCATGCGCGGCGACGGCGATCCCACCGCCTCGCGCTGGCCCATGGGTTCGGGCAAGGATGCGTTGATGGTGCGTTACCACACCGGTCACAACCGCGTGGGCAAGCAAGATAACGCCGTGTTCGAGTTCGCGGCGTCCTATCGCCACTACCATACGGCGTTGATGCACAACGTCATCACCGGTAAGCCGACCCAGCGGCAGCTCGATATGTACGCGGCCTGCCGCGATGCGCTGAAAGCGTCCTCGGAGGTGCTGCGGGCGGGCAAGACGGTCGGCGACATCTACGCCGCCCACGCCAAGTCGATGACGAAGTCCGGCTTCAAGAAGCAGATGCTGGCGGCTTGCGGCTATACGCTCGGCGCCACCTATCCGCCCTCTTGGATGGATTGGCCCATGATGTGGGCTGACAACCCGCAGGTGATCGAGCCGGGCATGGTCTTCTTCATGCACATGATCCTGCTGGATGACCGAACGGGCGTCTCCATGTCGCTCGGCGAGACGGCCATCGTCACCAAGGGCAAGTGCGAGCCCGTCAACCACGCGCCGCGGCGGCTCGTGGTGAACTGAACGATACGGGCGGCGGTCGAAACCGCCGCCCGCCTTCGCCTGCGCCGACACAATCCCACCGCAATTAGCCGGATTTTCTTCTCCGCCCGTCATCCGCTGGATTCGTTCGTCTCGTTCGTAACTACGAATCGAGACAACAGTCGTTGCCTTACCGGGGGCAGGGATGTGGCGAACAGCAATCGTGTTTGTCTTGGCGGCGCTGGGCTTGAGTGCCTGCACCAACTATCACGGCATCTACAACCGCACGCCCAACGACTTTTTTTCCACCCAGACGCGGCATTATCCCGTGGATGACCCCGCTGTCGTCGTAGCCGCGGCGCGGAAATCCCTGCAGGAGATGGGCTACACGGTTTCGACCGAGGGCAGCGGCGTGGGAATCCTGGTCGCGTGGGAGCGTGCCGCTCCAGAAACCCCCGAGGCGGGGGCGTGGAAGCCCTCCGACTGGAGCGCCTTTGTGGCCAAGGAGAACAACTCGGCGCTCAACCAGGCGATCGCCCAACAATTCTATGCCGATCCGGCCAGCAACCCGCCGCGCCAGGAGTACACAAAGAACAAATTCTGGAACAGCGTACTGAACACCTGGAACAAGCCGAGCCCGCCCAGCATCCCGTTTCCGGGCCGCAGTGATGACGAGCGCGCATCGATCGTGATCGTACCGCTACCCCGTGACCGTCTGATCCAGGTGCGCGCGTGGTTCGACCAGGTTGCGGGGCGGCCGGGCTCCGCCTACCAAACCTATTCGCGGGATTACGATCCCGAACTTTATGCCGCGTTCTTCCGGGGCATGGCCGCCGCGCTTCCTTCCTCCGGGAAGACGCCATGATGCGAGCCATTGCCGCTCTCGGCCTGATTTTGCTGCTAGCCGCCTGTTCGGGCGTGCGGATTTCCGACAACGTGTTGCGCAGCGATCTCCCCGCGGCGCAATTGACGGCCGTGGAGGCGCGCAGCTTCGCGACCGCCGACAAGACAGCGGTCATTCGGGCGGTGGCGGCGACCATGCTGGAAGCCGGCTTCGTCCTCGATCGTGTCGACCCCGACGGCAAGCTGTGGGGCAGCGCCGAGACCGACGTCTTTTCCTTCAAGGTGGTTGCCACGGTTGTGCCGCGTGGCGCGGGCACGACGGTCGTGCGCTTCGTGACGGACAAAGGCCAGGGGCGCGACATCATCGAAGTCGACGATCCGAAATTCTACGAGGACAAGTTCTTCAAGCCGCTGGCGGAGAATCTGCGCCTGCCGGCGGGCCCCGCCACGTAACCCACGGCCCGTTGCCGGGCCTGCGCAAACTCCCTAGGCTTTCCGCTCCATACGCCGGATCAGGGGAGGGGACGGATGGCCTTGCATTTCAGCCGCGCGGAGTTCGCGCGGCGCCAGATGGCGGCGCGGCGCGCGATCGCCGCGCGCGGGTTGGACGGTCTCCTCTGCTTCCGGCAGGAGACCATGTATTACCTGACCGGCTACGACACCAACGGCTTCGCCTTGTTCCAGGGCATGTGGCTGGGGGTCGACGGCAGCCTGGCGCTGGTTACGCGTGGCGCCGATCGCCTCCAATCCAAATACACCTCGGTCATCAAGGATGTGCGCATCTGGATCGACCGCGAGGGCGCCACGCCCGCGCTGGACCTGCGCGACATGCTGGAATCCTACAATGTGCGCGGAAAGCGCATCGGCGTCGAGTACGGCGCCTATGGGCTCACCGGCCAGCGCGCCAAGATGGTGGATTCGGCGTTGGAAGGCTTCTGCCGTACGGAAGACGCGACCGATATCGTCAGCGCGCTGCGCATGTTCAAGAGCCCGGCCGAGTTGAAACATGTGCGCCGCGCGGGCGAACTGGCCGATGCCGCGCGCGACATCGCCGTGCGCGATTGCGTGCCCGGCGCCTCCATCGCGAAAATCTATGCCGACATGCTGCAGGTGATGGTCGAAGGCGACGGCGACCCGCCGGCCTCGCGCTGGCCCATCGGCGCGGGCCAGGAAGCACTGTTCGTGCGCTACCACACAGGCCATAGCCCGGTATCCAAGAAGAACGACCAGTCGACCTTCGAGTTCGGCTCCTGCTACCGCCACTATCACACGGTGATGATGTTCGTGGTGCTGACCGGCAAGGTCCACCCGGCGCACCGCGAGATGTTCAAGGTGGTGCGCGAGGCGCTGGATGCGGCGGAAGACGCGTTCCGGCCCGGCAACGTGGTGGCCGACGTGTTCAACGCCCAGTCCAAGGTCATCAAGAAATCCAAGTTCTCGAAGACCACCCTGCCGGCCTGCGGCTACACCACGGGCGCGCAATTCCCGCCCACCTGGATGGAGGGTTGTTTCATCCACGCGGGCAATCCGACGGTGCTCAAGCCCGGCATGCTGTTCTTCAAGCAGATGATGCTTCTGGACGACCGCACGGGCCTGTCCATGTCGATCGGCGAAAGTTCGATCGTCACGCGCAAGGGGTCCGAACAGGTCTGCCACGCGCCGCGTTATCTCGTGACCAACTAGAATCGTCGAGGAGAGCGAAATGGCCCTGCACTTCACCCGCGCGGAGTTCGCCGAACGCCAGCGCAAGACCCGGGCGGAGATGACGCGCCAGGGCTTGGATGGTCTCCTGATCTTCCGCCAGGAAAGCATGTACTGGCTGACGGGCTACGACACCGAAGGCTTCGTGCTGTTCCAGGGCATGTATCTCTCGGCCGATGGGCGCATCGCGCTAATGACCCGCTCGGCGGACGATCTGCAGTCGCGCATCACCTCGACGCTGGAAGACATTCGCATCTGGCGCGACGTGGAAGGGGCCAATCCTGCCATCGACCTGCGCGCCATGGTCCAAGACCTCGGCGGGCGCGGGAAGAAGATCGGCGTCGAGTACCACGCCTACGGCTTGACCGGGCAGCGCGCGAAATTGGTGGACGCGGCCTTCGACGGCTTCGCCGATTTGAGCGACGCATCCGACCTGGTGCGCCTCCAGCGCCTGGTGAAAAGCCCGGCCGAGCTGGCCTATGTGCGGCGCGCGGGCGAATTGGCCGACGACGCGCTGGCGGTGGCCAACCGCATGTGCGTGCCGGGCGAGAATGTCGGCGCCATCTACGGCGAGATGATGAACGTCATCATGCGCGGCGACGGCGATCCCTCCGCCATGCGCTGGCCCATGGGCGGCGGCCAGGACGCCATGCTGGTGCGCTACCACACCGGCCATGGCAAGGTCGGCAAACAGGACCAGGTGATG
>CADEGL010000050.1 GCA_902826885.1 uncultured Alphaproteobacteria bacterium
GGCGCGATCGACACGACGGGCACGGCGGGGATCGCGGGCGCGGGTATTACCTTGACCGCGGCCAACACGCTGACGCTCGGCGGCGCCATCGCGGCCAATGGCGGCGCGGCGACCGTGGGGGCGGGCCAAGCCGGGGGCGCGATCGGGCTTACCGGCGGCGATGTCGTCATCAACGGCACGATCGACAGCCGCGGCAGCGATGCCGTGGCGGGGCTGGGCGGCGCGGGTGGCGCGGTCACGATCGGCGCGACGGATGGAACGCCCACCATCACGGTCGGCGCCAATATCACCACGACCGGCGGCGTCGGCGTGACGACCGGTGGCGCGGGCGGCGCCGTCCAGTTCCAAGACCCGACGATCCTGACCACCGATCTGACCATCCTGACCAACGGCGGCACGGGCACGGCGGCGGGTGCGGGCGGCGCGGTATCGTTCACCGCCGCCGGCGGCGCGACCGTCGATTCCGATACCACGCCCCGCCGTCTCACGATCAACGCCGGAACGGCCACGGCGACCTTCGGCTCGACGGTCGGCGCGACGAACGCGCTGGCCAGCCTGACCAGCACGGCGGCCACCACCGTCTTCACGGGCAACGTGTCCATGGCGGACGTCGCCGGCAACAACGTGACGGTGACCGGCAACGTCGCGATCAACGCCGATACCACGATCCTGACCGACCGGGCGGCCAATGACGGCAACATCGCCATCTCCGGCACCATCAACGCCGACTCCAATGTCAACCGCCGCGCGCTGACCCTGACCGCCGGTTCGGGCACGATCGACAACGGCGCGGGCGGCGCCATCGGCGCCATCGGCGGCACGGTCGGCAGTTCCACGACGACGCTTGGGAACTTCACCGCGACCGGTGGCGTCCTGCGCTTTGCCGCCATCAACACGACCGGCGCGGCGGGGGCGTCCGGCGGCGCCGTCGATCTGACCGCGTCCGACACCCTGACCACCGGCGCGATCACCACCACGGGCGGCGCCGGTGCGGACGGCGGTGGCGTTACCCTGACCGGCACCACGTCACTGTCCGCCAGCACGATCACCACCACGGGCGGTACCGCGGCGGCGGCCAGCGCGGGCCGCGACGCGGGCGCGGTTGCTCTAAGCGGCGGCGATGTCACCGTCGCCGCCATCAGCGCGGGCGGTTCAGCCGCCGCTTCCGGGTCGAACGCGGGCGGCGGCGCGGGCGGCGCGATCACCATCGTATCCACCGGCGGTACGCCCTCGGTCGTCTTGGCCGGCAATTTGACCTCGACGGGTAACAGCGGCGACGGCGCAGGCAACGGCGGTGCGGGCGGCGCCATTTCCGTGCAAGGACCGGCGACGCTGACCGCCAGCGTGACCGCGGCCAGCAATGGCGGCGCGGGCGCGGCGGCCGGCACGGGCGGAAACATCAGCTTCGACAACACGGTGGACGGCGCCTTCGCGCTGGTCACCACGGCGGGCACCGGCGACGTGACATTTGGCGGCGCATTGGGTTCGAACACGCCGTTGGCCAGCCTCAGCACGCTGAACACGACCGGCGCGATCACGCTGAGCAGTGTCACCACGACGGGCGCCCAGCTCTACACGGGCGCCGTGACCTTGACCGCCGATACGGCGTTGACCACGACCAACGCCAACGTCACGTTCAACGGCACCGTGGACGCCGATGCGGCCGCCAACAACCGAACGCTGTCGATCGCGGCGGGCACGGGCGATGTCACGATGTCCGGCACCGTGGGCGGCAGCCAGGCACTTCGGTCCTTCAGCGTCACGAGCGCCGACGACATCGCGGTGAATTCCATCACCACGCGAGACGGTGGCATTTCCCTCGCGGCCACGAGCGCCAGCCCGACCATCGCACTGAACGGCAATCTCTCCACCACCGCGGGCACGAACGCGGGCGGCGTCAGCCTGACCGGGGCCGTTACTCTCAATGCCAATGTAACAATCGATACGAATCACGCGACGGGAACAGACGGCGATATCGCGATCGCCAACACCGTGAATGCGGATGCGGCCGCGAACCGCCGTACGCTCGCCCTGACCGCCGGAACCGGCACGATCGACAATGGCAGCGGCGGCGCAATCGGCACGATTGGGGGAACCGCCCTGGGCGGCGTTACGGCCACGGGGTCCACTTTGCGGTTCGGGGCCATCACAACCACCGGCGGCACGGCGCAAGACGGCGGCGATGTCGTTCTGACCGGTTCGACGCTACTTTCCGTCGCCGGCACGATCACGGCCACGGGCGGCGCGGCCGGCGCGAGCAATCCCGGCCGGGCCGGCGGCGCCGCAACGCTGACGGGCGGAACTGTCAATATTGCCGCTGTGAACACGTCCGGCAGCGCGGCCGGCACAGGCTCGGACGCCAATGGCGGCGCGGCCGGCGCGATCACCGTCAATGCAACGAGCGGCACGCCGACCATTACCTTGGCCGGCAGCCTCAACGCTTCCGGCGGTGCGGGCGAAGGCGTCGGGAATGGCGGCGCGGGCGCCGGTATCTCCATCCAGGACCCCGCCATTCTCGCGGCGAACGTGACCGCAACCAGCGCTGGCGGCGCGGGCACCGCGTCCGGCGCCGCGGGCAATATCGGCTTTACGGGAACAGTCGACGGCGGCTTTATCCTGACCACCAACGCGGGCGCGGGTAACGTCACGTTCGGCGGCGCGCTTGGCGCGACCACGCCGCTGGCTAGCCTGGTTACAACCGGCACCACCGGTAACGTCACGCTGCGCGACGTGACCACGACGGGCATCCAGACCTACACGGGCGCGGTCGTGCTTGCCGCCGATACCACGTTGACCACCACGAACAGCACGATCACCTTCAACAGCACGGTCGATGCCGACGCGGCCACCAACGGCCGGAACCTCACCCTCGCGCCAGGCACCGGTGATGTCGTTCTCAACGGCGCGGCGGGCGGCAACCAGGCGCTTCAGTCGTTCACGATCGCCAGCGCCGACGACGTCACGTTGTCGGCGGTCACGACACGCGACGGCGGCATCTCCGTTTCGCCTACAAGCGGCACCCCCACCATCGCGCTGAACGGCAACCTGACGACCACCGCGGGCGTCAACGCCGGCGCGGTGAGCCTGAACGCCCCCGTCACGTTGGGTGCAAACCTGACCATCAACACCGATCACGCCACCGGCACCGACGGCAATATCGCCTTCTCGAGCACGCTCAACGGCGCGCGCGACCTCGTGCTCGCGGCCGGTGGCGGCACGATCGACTTCGGTTCGACGGTCGGCGCGACGACGCGACTGGCCAGCCTGACCGCGTCGGCCGCAACCACGACCTTGGGCGGGAACGTCAGCACGGATGGCGGGCTGGTGAATTTCTCGGGCACCAACGCCGTCGTCCTGGCCGCGAACACGACCATCGACACGGACCCGACGAACGGCTCGACCGACGCGGGCGCGGTGAATTTCGGCAATGCGACAACTAACGGCAACGCGGCCGGCCGCACGCTGACGGTGAACGCCTCGGCCGATGGCGGGGGCGCCTCGGGTGACGTCACGATGAACGGCGCCGTCGGCGCGACCAGCGCGTTGGGTGCCCTGACCGTCACGGGCGCCGCCTTGGCCGTCTCGGTCGGCGATACGGGCAACGCCGGCGTCACGGGCGCGACCACGATCACCGCCACCAACGGCGCGACGGTGAACGGCGCCCATGTGGACGGCACGTTGACGGTGACCAGCAACGACACGGCACTCACCGTGGCGGGGTCGGTCGTCACGGGCGGGAATGCCGTCTTCGACGCGGGAACCGGCGCGTTCGCCAACACCGGCACCATCGACGCAGGCACCAACAGCGTGACGGTCACCGCGAATAGCGCCGCGGTGGGCGCCACGATCACCGCCGATGGCGGCATCACGCTCCAGCCCGGTACGGCCAGCCAGACCATCGGCCTCGGCACCGGCGCGGGCGGCCTGTCGTTCAATGCGGCCGAGCTCGGCCGCCTGACCAGCACGGGCGCGGTGACGATCGGTGCGGCCGGCGGCACGGGCGCGGTCGATATCGGCGCGGCCACCCTGACGAACCCGGCCAGCCTGGTCGTGCATGGCGGCGCGACCAACCTGTCTGGCACCTTCGATACGGCCGGGAACTTGAACCTGGTCGCGACGGGCGGCGGCATCAGCCAGAATCTCGGCGCCAATCTGATTGTGGGTGGCGCAACCACGCTGACCGCCGCTACCAACGGCGAGAGCATCGCGCTGAACAACGCCGGGAACATGCTGGCCGGGTCCGTGACGCTGTCCACCGGCGCATCCGGCGCCACGAGCGCGGCAAGCCTGCGTAACGGCATGGCGACCGCGTTGGCCGCGTCCAACGTGCGCGGCGACCTCACCATCGTCTCCGACGGTTCGATCACCCAATCGGGCGCCTTGACCGTCGCGGGCAATACCAGCTTCACGACCCAATCCGCCGGTCAGGCCATCACCCTGGCGACCGCGGGCAACGCGCTCGCGGGTGCCGTCACCTTCTCGACCACGGGCGCGGGCAGTGACGTTACGCTGGTCAACGCCGGCACGGGCACCGAACTGGGCGCTTCGTCGGTCGGCGGCGATTTGAGCGTGACGGCCAGCGCCGGCAGCCTGACCCAGAGCGGAGCACTGACCGTCGCGGGCACATCCAGTTTCGCGACCACGGCGTCGACCCAGGACATCGTCCTCGACAACGCCGGAAATGCACTTACGGGAGCGGTCGCCCTCAACACCGGCACAGGCGCCAATACAACGGCGGACGCGACGCTGGTGAACAGCACCGGCGTGACCTTGGCGGCCTCCACGGTGCGGGGCACGCTAAACGTGACGGCGGATGGCGGCATCGCCCAGAGCGGCGCGATCACCACCACCGGCACGGGAAATCAGGTTTTCACCGCCAATGCGGCCGGCGCCGACATTACGTTGGGCAACACCGCCAACAGCTTCGCGGGCACGGTCGTTCTGACCACCAACGGCGCCGGCGCCGACGTCACCATCGCGGACACCAGCCTGACCCTCGGCGCCTCGACCATCGGCGGCGGTCTTACGGTCGTCACCGATACGCTCGGCGGAGCGGGCGCCGTCACCGTGGGCTCGAATTTGGCCTTCGAGACCATCACGGCCTCGCGCAACATCCGCCTGGGCGGAACGGGCGCCTTCACCGGCCTCAACATTTCGGACGCGCAGTTCTCGCGCTTCTCCGGCTTCACCGACCTGACGGTCGGTAACGTCGCCGGGACCGGAACCGTTTCGGTGGGCTCGGCCCAGACCTTCGGCAGCGGCGTCAACGTCTCGCTCGTTTCCGCGGGTGCCGGCGGCGCGGTTTCCGTCGGAAACGCCCTGACGGTCCAAGGCTCCGGTGCCCTGGCGTTGAACGCCGGGACCGGTGGCGTCACGTTGGGCGCCAATCTCAATGCCGACACAGGCGGCATCACCGTGGACGGCGAGATGACCGTCTCCGGAACCAATCGCACCGTCACGGCAACCGGCGGCACGATCGCCTTCAACGGCGCCGTTGAATCCCAAGCCACCAATCGTGCGCTGACGGTCGATGCCGGCGGCGCGAACGTGGTGTTCGGCTCGACCGTGGGCGCCGTGAACCCGCTGGCCGGCATGACGGTCACGGCCGACGCTATCTCGCTCGGCGGCGGCGTGACGACCTCCGGCGCCCAAAGCTATACCGGCCCGGTCACGCTCGCGGCCAACACGACACTCACCACTACGAACAGCGCCGTGACGCTCGGCACGGTCGACGGCACGACCGCGGGCGCACAAGATTTCGCCATCGCGGCGGGTTCGGGCGCGGTCACGCTGGGGACGCTGGGCGGCACGACGCGCTTGGGCGCGGTCCAGCGCACGGGATCGGGCACGACCACGCTGAACAGCGACCTGACGGCCGCCAGCATCGACCTCGCCGGCAGCACGCGGCTGGCCACCTCCGTCGTGCTCGACACCAGCGCGGCCAACGGCGCGATCACGCTGGCAACGGTCAACGGCACGACCGCGGGCGCCGAGAACCTGACCATCGCCGCCGGCACCGGCACGGCGACCCTGGGCACGGCGGGCGCCACGACCCGCTTGGGCGATTTGCAGGCGACCACGACCGGCGCCGGTTCCACCGTCTTCAACGGCGACGTCACCGCGAACAGCATCAACGTGGCGGGCGCGGCTGCCACGGGCGCCTCGACGCTCGATACCAGTTTCGCCAACGGCTCGATTACGCTGGGCTCTCTCGCGGCCGGCGGCGTCACAACGCTGAACGCGGGCACGGGCTTGGCCACGCTTGGCACCGTCAGCCATGGCGGCAATATCGTCACCGTCACGGCCGACACCGTATCGCTCAACGGCGCCTGGTCGGGTACCGGCGCGCGCATCCTGCAACCGACGACGGCGTCGCGCACGGTCGGCCTCGCCGGCGGCGCGGGCGATTTCGCGCTCGACACCGCGGCCTTGAACTTCCTCAACGGCGGCAGCCCGAGCTCGGTCACCATCGGCCGCGCCAACGGCACGGGTGACATCGCCGCAAACGGCTTCTCGTTCGACCAGGCCTTGGAACTGCGCGGCGGCAATATCGCGCTTGCCGGCACCCTGACCAAGGCCACCGGCGGGCTGACCCTGACCAGCACGGATGCGATCACCGGCAACGTCGCGTTGGCGGCGGGAACCGGCACGTTCATGCTGACCGGCCAGACCGCGGTGCTGACCGGCACGGCGAACGGCATGGGCGGCAGCGCGGCGGCCCAGCAAGCCCAGGTGACGGCCCTGAGCGGCTCCACCGGCCCCTTCACCCTCAATGGCGCGCCCATTCCTGGCGCGCCCCAGCCGCCCGTCCCTCCCGCGCCGCCGCCCGCTGCCACCAACAGCGAGATCAACACCGTGGTCGTCAACCAGATCCAAACCCAGACGGCGTCCGGCAACTCGCTCTATTCCGGCAGCTCCGGTCAAGGCGGCTCGTCCTTGGCGGGCTCGGTGTTCAGCCCCATGCCTTTGTCCGGCCCGTACGTCATTACGGTCTCGGCCGGCGGGAGTTCCGGCGGTGGCACGGGCGGTAACACCCAGGGCGGCTCATCCGACCAGAACCCGTAAGAACATGACGACAGCACCGGATGAGACGCAGCAAGCCACGAGCGCGCCACCAGGCGCCGCGCTTCCCGTCCTCTATAGCCGTCCGATGCCGTTGGACCCCGAGCGCCACGCGACCATGTCGCTCAAGCGCATGACCAGCTTTCCGTTCGCGCGAGGGACGAACTCGGTTCCGCTCAATGGCGTCGAGTTTCCTTTCGCCATGCGGCATTATCCTATCGTCTTCACGGCGGGCGGCCTGCCTAACCCGGTCGCCGTTCTCGGCGTACGGCCCGACAAGAATCTGTTCGTCAATGAATGGGGCGGTTGGACGGACGGGATATACGTCCCGGCCTATGTTCGGCGCTATCCGTTCATTTTCATGGAAGACAGCGGCGGCGGCCGGTTGATCCTCTGCGTCGACGAAGCGACCGACCTCTTAACCAACGATTCGAAACGGCCTCTCTTCGCCGACGGCGAGCCGACCGACGTCGTCACCCACGCGCTGGATTTTTGCACCGAGTTCCAGGCACAGCACAACGCCACGGCCGAGTTTGGCCGCGCGCTCGAGGCACATGATCTACTGATCCCCAATCGCGCCGATCTCTCGCTCGTGTCGGGCGAGAGGTTGAGTCTGGGCGGATTCCGCATGGTCGACGAGGTGCGCTTCCACGCGCTGCCCGACGATGTGTTCCTGGAATGGCGCAAGAAGGGTTGGTTGCACCTCGTCTATTGCCATCTGATGTCGTCGATCAACTGGGGACGGTTGGCCGACTTGGCCGACAAGGCCGAAGCCTAGAAGCGCGCGACGAATCCGAAGAAGAGCCGCGCGTTCTTGCCATCCTCGGCACCCATCGCGGCAACCGATCCCGTGACCGGCTTGCCGACTTCGAGATACCCGGAATAGTTGTTCAAGACGTTGAGGCGCACGCCGAAGCCGGTCGAGGTCGCCGACGACGCCCATTTCGTGCCGGGAAGCGGCTGAATCTGCCACACCGCGCCCGCGTCGAAGAACAGATAAAATTGATAGTCGCGCAGGAACGAATCGCCGAGACTTTGCCCCCACTGCAATTCCGCTTTCGTCGCGAGCCCCTGATCACCCACCAGCTCGGCCGGATCGAAGCCGCGGCCATATTGCGCACCGCCGAACGAGAATTCCTCGGACGCCAAAAGTCCCGAGAAACTATATTGCCCGATCGCGGCGATCAGCAGATTGAAACCGCCGCCGAGCGTTTGCAGCCGCTGGCCTTCGAAACCCAGCTTGGTGAACTGACTGTGCCCGTCCGGCCGCGACAGGTTTGGCGAACCGGTCGGCGTTGCATCGAAGACGTTCACGCCCTGCCCGACCTCGATGCCGACGAGGCTGACCGCCGGAATCCCCAGCGCGGTGTCCACGATGTCGTAACTGGTCGCGACCCGGAACGCGCGAATCCGGTCCTCGGAAACCAAGGATGCGCCGTTGAACTGCTCGACATTGACGTTGCGCATGTCGAAGCGGCTGCGGACGGACCAATTCTCGGTGCGCGATCGGATGATCGGATGGGTTCCACCCAACGCGCCATAATATTGGACGCTCGTGATTTCTTGCGACTCCAGGGTGTAACCGGGCTCGACCTTGGATGCTTGCAATTGAAGCTTGGCCCGCGTGCCTTCGTCGGACACGGGCTCGTCGTGGTCGAAATCCACCATGCGCAATTCGTTGGTCTGGCTGGTGACGATGCCGCGCAAGCCGGTCGATTCATTCAATCCGAGAACGCCATTGGCGGCGCCGCCAAGCTGGAACTGGTAAGGGCCGACATAGCGCGTGCCGCGGTTGTCGGCCGAGGTATAGCCATCGAAGCGCTTGCGTTCGCCGACCAACACCAAGTCGGACGCACCGGGCGTGGCCGACGGTTTCAACACGCCGCGCGCCGAGACGCCGGGAATATCGTTGATGAGCAGAAGATAGCGTTCGAGCTGATCGTTCTTCAGCGGGCGGAATGTCGTGATTTTTTCGGCGATACGCTTGATCCGGTCCGAATCCTTGATCGCGTCGCCCTCGACGACGATTTTATCGACATAACCCTCGATGACTTGGATGCGCACCACGCCGTCACGGATGCGCTGCGCCGGCACGGCGGCCAGCGACAGGATATAGCCGTCTTCGCCGTATTTCGCGCCGATGGCCTCGGCGATCGCGTAGACCTGAAGCAGCGAGATTTCCGTACCCAGGAACTTTTCATAGAAGGAGCGCAGTTGCTCCGGCGTGTAGACGGTGGCGCCGTCGATCTCGAGCTTGTTCAGCACGAAACGAATCTGATCGGCGCCGGGCGGCGCCTGAATCACCTCGCGCGGCCGCTCGATGATCGGCCCCTCTTGCGGAGGTGGCGCGGGTTCGGGCTGCACCTGGCGCGGCACAAGGGCGGGGTCGGCGCTGGAGGGAAACTGCGAGCTTTGGGCGAAAGCGCTGCCAGGTATCCAGACGCAAGCCAGGGACGCCAGCATCGCAATGACGCTGACGGTGCGAATGGCGCCGCCGTGGGCCCTCGATCGCCCTAGCCCCACACCCCGTCCCCTGACGCGCCGTGGCGGCAATTGGCCGCAGCGCACCGTTCGAGCCCCTGAGTTTAGGGGCTCGGCACCTATTCTACCCCCGTATCTGGTGATTTCTACGGGGTATAGAGCCGAAATCGCTCGGGAAGGATGCGGCTCAACGCTTCTTACGGCCAAACACCAGGCCCGCCATCAGATAGACGATGACGTAGACGATCGTACGGTAGACGACCGCCGAGCCGGGGGGAATGCAGATGAACGAGAAGCCCGTGAGGCCCCGTTTGCCCACCTCGTGGGCGATGCGGATGACCTCGTAGTCGGTCATGCCGATGGGTTCGGCCAATTCGCCCAGGATATCGCCCGGTGCCGGCCCCGCGCCGCCCAAGACGTCCATGTCGAAATGGACGTAGACGCCGTCGGTGCCCTCGTAGGCGTGGCGCAATTCCTTCACCAGCCCTTCGATGCCCAGTTCCGTGCGCACCTTCCACATGGGATAGAAGTGCGCGCCGGCCTTCAGATAGCGGCGGACGATGTCCTTATTTTCCAGCATGCCGCGCTCGCCGATCTCGACGAGGTTCTTCTCCTTGAAGTTCTTCAGAAGCTCGTAAGTCTTGTGCTTCCAGCTGGCGCTGCCGGCGATGCGCGGGTCCGAGGTCAGCGCGTCGAGCGTGCCCGCGTCCCAGTGGGTGTCCAAGCTGACCATCCCGACATTGCCCTTGGTGCGTTCGGCGATCGGTTTGGCGATGGCGAAGGAACCGCAGGGCGAGTTCTGGCCGATGACGATGGGAATGGCCCCCGCGTCGAGCGCCTGGTTCACCTTCAACTCGACCGCGGCTTGCGCGGCCAGGACGTTTTCCACCGTCGGCGCCACGTTGGCCTCGGGCGGAATCTCCGCGTCGCCGAAATCGACGACCTTCAGGTGCTCGAAGATGTCGAGGTCGAAATCCTGGATATAGCCCGAGCCGTAGCGCGCCGATTGCTGCCGCACGCGCTTGGCGGCGGCCAGCCAGTCGCCCTTGTCGACGCCGGCATACTGGTTGCCCCAACCGGCCGCGTAGGGCGCGCCGATGATGGCGACATCGGCGCCCTTAAGATCCTTGGGTGAGGTCGCATGAGGGCGCCCCATGAAGGTCGGCGTGTCCTCGGCCAAGCGCGGGAAGTCGCGCTTGCGCATGAACGTCGAAGTGCGGATTTGTTCCCAATCGGGATAGCTCATGTCGTCCTCCCCTGCGCGGCCGGGCCGCCTTGGCCTCTTGTACTAAAACGGCACGGCCGGGTCACGGGCTGGACGCTCAGGCGGTTTCCTTGACCAGCTTGTCCCAGATGCCCTGGACGCGCTTGCGGATGACCAGCGCCTCTTCCCACCGGTCGGACAGCTCCTCCCCGTCCGGGCCGCTGATGGCGTATTCCTTGGGACCCAGCTCGCACAGGAAGATCAAGGTGTCGTCCGGCTTGGCGCGCTTCAGCCACTGGCGCATGCCGTATTCCCACCAGCCGGCGAAAAGGTCGAACCACTTCTGGTGCTGGGGAAAGCTGATCTGCACCTGCACCTGCTCGCGCGACGCCACGCGGCCCTGGAAGGAATCGCAGCGGTCCAGCACGCGGCGCATCAGCGCATGGTCGTCTTCCGACACCGGATAGGCGAACTCGCGATCGACCAGAAAGTGCGAAACGTCGCCGCACAGGCGCAGCTCGGGAATCATGTCGAGCAGGCGCAGCGTGTCGAACATGTCGTTGGTGATGCAGTTGCGATGCGTCTCGAACAGCACCGGCATCCCTTCTTCCCGCGACATGGCCAGCCATTCGCGGATGACGGCCATCATGCCCTCGACCGCGACGGGCATGACCTGGCCGATGATGTTCACGAACTGGCAGTTGCGCTCCCTGCCCGCGCGCAAGATCGGTCGCAGCTCTTCGATCGTTTTCGGAAAAGCGTTGATCAGGCAATTGAGCCCATGCTTCTCGTAGAGCGGCGCGGCCTGCTTGACGCGCTCCACGCCCACCGACGACAGGTCGATGCAGACGCCGCGATAGCCGGCCTCGGCGATCATGGCGAAGTTCTCCTCCAGCGAGCGCTCCGGGCGGTCGGCCCGGCGCAGCTCCATGGCCCATAACGACTGGTAGATTTCGAGCTTCGGCATCGCGGGGCCTCGCGGTTCTGAGGTGGAGGAAAAGGAAAGCGGCGATCAGTCGCCGGCGGCGTGTACCGGCGTCGGTGTCGGAACGGCGGCGCGGAGCGCGCCGCCATGGGCGAAGGGCAGGTCGAACGTCTGCTCCGGTCCTTTCATCAAGGCGCGGATGGCCTTCACATGCACTTCCACATAGCCCGCGGCCGGCAAGGGGCGGCCGAGCTTGGCCTCGATGGCGCCGTGCAAATCCTTGAGACGATGGAACGGCACGCCGGGGAAGGTGTGGTGCGCCGAATGGTAAGGCATGTTCCACAACGCCCAGCGCACGAAGCCCGGCACCAGAAGGGTGCGCGTGTTCTTGGTCGTATCGAGGCCGGGATCGAGGCCGATATGCTCGCTGATGTTTTGGAGCTGATGGAACGGCTTCGTCGCGATCATGGGCGCCAGCCACAGCGTGACCGCTGCCCACGAATCGAACGCGACCGACAGTGCGGCGATGATGGCGTAGCCGACCCAATGCCAGCGCGCCTCGACCACCACATAGCGGCGTTGGGCGGGCGTGAGCCAATAGGCCCAGGACGGAATCGCGCCCGCCGCGATGGCGAACAGCATCTTCACGCGGAAGACCCAATAGCCGAGGCCCGAGAGATAAAGGAGGAAGTTTCCGAGCGTGTATTTCGGCCGCATCAGAAGCTCGGCGTCCTTCTCCCAATTTCCGGTGTTGCGGTGATGGGCGAAATGGACCCAGCGTTCCCACATGCACGGAT
The DNA here is from genome assembly GCA_902826885.1 of uncultured Alphaproteobacteria bacterium. GTDB lineage: Bacteria > Pseudomonadota > Alphaproteobacteria > CADEGL01 > CADEGL01 > CADEGL01. The sequence goes on from CADEGL010000050.1 coordinate 12,470, forward strand.
AAAGAAGGATGAACCCCGTGCAGTGGGTCATGGCGTTGTTAGCCCAGCGCGTCTTGAACGCGGTCAGGTGATTGCCCTCGTGCTGGGCCGCGAACAACGTGTTGATGAGATAGCCATGCAGGAGGAACAGCGGCACCCCCCACCAGCCGCCCCAAGTCGCCCACAGCGCCCAACCCGTGGCACACAGCGCGCCCACGTGACTCGCGAGTTGCAACGCGCCGCGAAAATTCGAACGGCGCGACAATTCCTTCAACTGGCGCGGATCGATGATGTCCGTGCGCGAAACCCAACCGTCCATGACCATTCCTTCATGCACGAGGTCCGGCCGCGCGGCCGGTCGTGGGATTCTGCCTACGGGGAAACTCCCGGAAATATGGACGTTTCGACCCATAAGTTCTAACTTAAACAAACTATGGCGATGGAAGGCCGGGCATTCCGAGGCGCGCTGGGCGACGCCGATCTCAGGCTTCTGCGCGTGTTCCGCGCGGTGGTCGAGGCTGGCGGCTTGTCCGCGGCCGAATCGGTCCTGAACGTCGGCCGCTCGACCATCAGCACCCATATCGCGGATTTGGAGCGGCGCCTGCATATGCGCCTGTGCCGCCGCGGCCGCGGTGGCTTCGCCCTCACCGAGCATGGCCAGGTGGTCTACGACGCGACCCTCAAACTGCTGGCCTCGCTCGAGGATTTCCGGGCCGAGGTGAACGGCGCCCATGCCCAGCTCGCGGGCGAGCTGAATTTGGCGTTCGTCGAGCATAGCACGCGTCATCCGAGCTTCCGGCTTGATGCCGCCTTGCGCGCCTTCAGCGAGCGAGCGCCCGGCGTGCACGTGAACCTGGAGGCGCGCGGGATTGCCGAGATCGAGCAAGCGGTCCTGCACGGCCGCCTGCATGTCGGCATCGTGATCGCCAACCGGCGGCTGGCGGGTCTCAATTACCGCTATCTTTTGTCCGAGATTCAGGCGCCGTTCTGCGCCAAGGGCCATCCGCTGTTCGGCCGGCCCGACGCCTCGATCAGCTTGGACGAGATCGCCAGCCAGGATTACATCAGCCGGTCCTATATCGACGAATCCAGGGCTCGCCAGGGCTATCTGCGCGGCGCGCCGGCCGCGACCGCCCACAATCTGGAGGCCGTGGTCACTTTGATCCTGAGCGGGCGCTATATCGGCATCATGCCGACGGATTTTCCCGAGGAATGGGTGCGCCAGGGCATGATCCGCGCGATTCGGCCGGACCTGACGTCCTATTCGCGGGATTTCGAGGTGGTGACACGCAAAGGCACGCCACCCACGCCGGTGGTCGCCGCATTCCTGGACGAATTGTTCCGATCACACCAAGGCGCGAAACCGGCAGTGCCACGCCAACCTGCACCGTCACGGCGCAAGCGTTAGCCTCAGCACGTGCAGTATCCCGGGTTGTCACTGCAATTGCCGTTGGGCGGCGGACACGGAGTCGAGCCCATCATCGCCTTGGCTTCGCGATCCAAGTGGAGAACGACCGGAGCGGCGTAGGCCACGCCCGCGGCCAAGCCCAGCTTGGCCAAGGCCTTACGTCGGCTGATCTCGACTTGAGCGTCCGGCGCGGCGTGCTTCTTCATGAGCCCCATTCTCCCATACCAACACCAAGCAAACCATATGCCATGGTGTGGCTGGACCGTATTCGTTCTGGTGGTAAGATCACTCTATTCATGAGTCAAGCCGTCGCCATCGCCGCCGGACTTCCCAGCGCGGACACCGAAACCCGTCTGGCCATCGCACTTGCCCGCGGCATCAGCCGCACCTTGGCCGACCAGGGCTACGGCACGCTGGTGGAGTTCTCCCTCAACAACGGACGCCGCGCCGACGTGATCGGCCTCGACGGCGCTGGCCGCTTTGTCATCATCGAGATCAAGACCAGCGAAGCCGATTACCGCGCCGACCGGAAATGGCCGGAATACCGCGAGCATTGCGACCTATTCTATTTCGCGGTGCCGGTGGGTTTCCCGCAGGCCATCCTGCCGCCCGAGTGCGGATTGATGGTGGCCGACGCCTATGCCGCCGCGGTGATCCGCGAGTCCGAGGAAATTCCGATGAACGGCAGCCGGCGCCGCGCCCAGGTGTTGCGCTTCGGCCTGGTCGCCAGCGAACGGCTGCAACGGCTGGCCGACCCGCGCCTCTAGGTTATTTCGCCAGTTTGGCGATGGTGCCGGTTGTGCTGTGGCCGGGGACAAGCTCGGCCAAGATGACGCGCCCGCCATGGCGCTGGACCACCTCGGCGCCCACCACCGTCGCGATCGTGTAGTCCGACCCTTTCACCAGCACGTCGGGACGGATTTGCTCGATGAGGGCCAGCGGGGTGTCCTCGCCGAAAATCGTCACCAGGTCCACGGCCGCCAGCGAGGCCAGGACGGCGCTGCGCGCGGATTCATTTTGCACGGGGCGCGTCGGGCCCTTCAGACGTTTGACCGAGGCGTCGCTGTTCAGGCCGACGACCAGCCGGTCGCAGGCCGCCTTGGCCTGGGACAGGAGCGTGACGTGACCCGGATGCAGAAGGTCGAACACGCCGTTGGTGAAACCGACGACGAGTCCTTCCTTGCGCCAACGCTCGACACGCGCCAGCGCCTCGTCATGGGCCGCGATCTTGCTTTCATCGGCCAAGAGATCCTGGGTGTGAAGCGCCGTGAAGACCTCGTCGGCCGTGGCGACTGCGGTGCCGGTCTTGCCCACGACGATGCCGGCCGCGACATTGGCCAACCGCGCCGCGTCGGGCAGGGCCACGCCCGCCGCCAGCGCCGACGCCAGCATGGCCACGACCGTATCGCCCGCGCCCGAGACGTCGAACACCTCGCGCGCCTCGGCGGGCAGATGCGCGACCTCGCCCCCGCGCGCGAACAGCGTCATGCCGTCGGCGCCGCGCGTCACCAAAAGCGATTCGAGCGCGCATTCGGCGATCAGCTTTCTTGCCGCCGCGCCGATCTCCTCGTCCGTACCGACCGGCATGCCCGTGGCGGCCGCCAGCTCGGCGCGGTTCGGCGTCATCACCGTGGCGCCACGGTAACGCGAGAAATCCTTGCCCTTGGGGTCGACGACGACGGGCCGCTTCTGCGCCCGGCCGGCATCGATCAGAGCGCGCATCAGTTCCGGCGTCAGCACGCCCTTGCCGTAATCGGACAGCACGATGACAGACGCGTCGGCGACCGCGCCCACGGCCACACGGCGCAGATCTTCGGCGACCGAGGGCGCCAATGGAATGAGCGTTTCCTTGTCCGTGCGCAAAAGCTGCTGACCACCCGCGACGTAACGGGTCTTGATCGTGGTCATCCGCCCGCGCTCGACCGACAGATACGGCTCGTGCTTGTCGTGCGCCGCGACCAGGGCGCTGATCTCGCGCCCCGCTTGGTCGTTGCCGACGACGGAGACGAAGGCAACGTGGGCACCCAACGCCGACAGATTGCGCACGACATTGCCCGCGCCGCCCAGCATGGCGGCCTCGCGTTCCATGCGTAGGACGGGAATCGGCGCCTCGGGCGAGATGCGCTCGACCGCGCCGTAGACATACCGGTCCAGCATGACATCGCCGACACACAGCACGTGAGCGTCCTTGAGCCGCTCGATGGCGGCGGCCAGATCCGAGCGCGTCGTCATGGCTGAACCAGGCCTAGCTCAAGTTCCAGCGCGCCGCACAGCATCTGGCCGACGGCGATGTGCATTTCCTGGATGCGCGCGGTGGTCTTGGACGGAACCATCAGCAAAGGATCGGCCAAGCCCGGCAACGCGCCGCCGTCGCCGCCGGATAACGCCGCCGGCACGATCCCGATCTCGCGCGCGGCCTCCAGCGCCCTGAGCACGTTGGCGCTGCGCCCGGATGTGCTGATGCCGATGGCGACGTCCCCCTTGCGGCCCAGCGCACGCACCTGGCGCGCGAACAATTGGTCGAAGCCCAGGTCATTGCCGATCGCGGTCAGGGCCGAACTGTCGGTGGTCAAGGCGATGGCCGCGATGGGCGCCCGGTCGCGCTTATAGCGGACGGCCAATTCGGTGGCCAAATGCTGGGCATCGGCGGCGCTGCCGCCATTCCCAAAGAAGAGAAGCTTGTTACCCGCGCGGACAGCCTGGACGGAGAGATGCAGAAGCTGCGCGAACGGTTCGGCCAGCGCGGACCGGGCGGCTTCCGCCACCTTCAGGTGCTCCGCCCATTCGTTGTCGTAAAACCGGCCGAGATCCATGCCTGCCCCCATGGCCGAGGGTATATCGGATTCTGGCCTCGGCCAGAAGCGCACCTTGCAAGGGAAGCGCCAGGAATCAGGCCCGGGAGGCCTTGAGGACGCGTTCGAATTCGTCGCCGATACGCCCCATGTCGAAGCGGCTGGCGGCATAGGCGGCCGCGTTGGCGCCAAGACGGGCCCGCTCGGCCCCGTCAGCCAAAAGCCGGTCGGCGGCGGCCAGAAAACCCTGCTCGTCGTCCGGCGCCACGATCACGCCCAGGCCATTGTCGCGCACCATCCGCGCGGCCAGATTTTCGGCCGGCATGGCGCCCAAGACCGGCCGGCCGGCGCACAGATAACTAAGCACCTTGGACGGCACCGAAAAGACGCCCGCATCCGCGCCCAGGACCGCCAGCATCACATCGCCCGTGGCCAGCACGTCCGGCATTTCGCCGTAGGGTTGGAAGGGGAGCACGCGCAACGAATCGAGTCCTTCCTCCTGCTTGCGCGCGGCCAGAAAATCGGCGCCGCGCCCTTCGGAGATCACCACCACGGCCGCGTCCGCGCGCCCTTTCAGATGGCGCGCCAGCGCGACCAGCAAGCCGGGATCGTGCTTCAATCCCATGCTGCCCGTGTAGAGGAAGACGCGGCGGTCGGCGAGCCCGTGCGTCTCCGCCCAAATGTTGCGGCGCGGACGTGGCGTGATCTCGCCCAGCGGCCCCCAATTCTCGATCACATGCAACCGCTCGGCGCGGACGCCCCAGCCGCGAAGAATCGGCGTGAAGTCATCGGTGATTAGGACCAGCGCATCGGCGTCGCGCGTGAAACGCTTCTCCAGCGCGATATGGTAACGGCCGATGATCTCGCCCGCGACAGGCAGGCGCGCGCGCAGGATTTTATGGGAGGCGATGCCGAGCAGATCCTGCACCCAGAAGACAAACCGCGCGCCGATCGCCACGAGCGCGGGATGGGCGGGCGCCAGGACGTCGAGCGGGGTATTGCCGATGATGGCGACCTCGGGCCGCCATTCGCGGATCGCGGCGGCCAACAGCGCGCCATGGGCGCGCTCGTCGCGCCAGCGCTGGACGAAACTGTTGCGCCGGTAGTCCTGGCCGGCCGCCAGCGGCCGGATCTCCAGGCCAGGCGGGTCGCCCGCCTGTTTGGCCAGAGCACCCTTTGGCGTCTTGTTGACCGAAGAATAAAGATGGAGAACGGCGTGGCCGCGCCGCGCCAGTTCGCGGCTCAACTGGACCGCGAACGGGTGGCCTGCGAAATCGTGAACCAGGATGCGCAACGGCAGCAGCCTCAGCGAGGGTGTCGGGAAAGATAGCCGTTCCGAAGGTGCCCGCGCGAGCCCGGCTTGCCCCTCGTGCGGGGCTGCCGATAAGGTCGCCCCGCTTGGCGCGGGACCTGCATAGAATAGACTTTCATTCCGCCTGGAAACGCGATGCACGCCCATATCACCCCAGCCGTTTTGACCTTCAACGAAGCGCCCAATATCGGGCGTATGCTCGAACGCCTGGCCTGGGCCAAAGATGTGGTGGTGATCGACAGCGGGTCCAGCGACGAAACCGTGGCCATCGCCAAACGGTTCCCGAACGTGCGCGTTTTTGTGCGCCCTTTCGACACCCATTGGGACCAATGGACCTTCGCGCAGAAGGAAACTGGCATTCGCACGGAATGGATGATGCGGCTCGACGCCGATTACATCCTGTCGGAGCCATTGATCGAAGAGCTGCGCACACTCGTGCCCGCGGAGGATGTCTCCGCCTACAACACGCGCTTCGTTTATTGCATCCATGGGAAGCCGCTGCGAGCGAGCGTCTATCCGCCGCGTCCGCGCCTGTTCCGGGTCGCGCGCGGCCGTTTCTATGAGGATGGACACGCCGACGAGACGGCGGTCGAAGGCCGCATCCTCGATCTGATCCACCCCATCTTCCACGATGACCGCAAGCCCATTCTCTATTGGATCGGCTCGCAGGCGCGCTACATGGCGCTCGAATCGGCGAAGGTCGCGCAAGAGCGGAACCTGAACTTGCCGGACAGGCTGCGGCGCGACACCTCGCTGATGCCGTTCATAACCTTCTTCTACATGCTGTTCGTGCGCGGCCTCATCCTCGACGGCACGGCCGGGCTGCACTATGTCCTGCAGCGGACGCTGGCCGATATCATGCTGAAGCTCTATCTGGTCGATCGGCGCGTGCGAGGAAAATGAGCAAGCCGACCCATATCCTCGGGCTCAACGCCTATCACGCCGACGCCTCCGCCTGTCTCGTCAGCGACGGCGTTCTCGTCGCGGCGGCGGAAGAGGAGCGCTTTCGCCGCATCAAGCATTGGGCGGGGTTCCCAAGCGAAGCCATCCGCTATTGCCTGGAGGCCGGCGGCGTAAGCCTCGATCAGATCGCCCATGTCGCGATCAACCGCGATCCGCGCGCGCATCTGTGGCGCAAAGTCTCCTACAGCCTGGCCAACCGGCTGAACGCGTCGTTCCTGCGCGGCCGTCTGAAGAACGCGCGCAAATGGGCGAGCATCGAGGACGAGCTGGCGGCGGCTTTTCCCGATCAGCGCTTCACGGGTGTGGTGCACAATGTGGAGCATCACCGCGCGCACTTGGTTTCAGCCTACCATCTGTCGCCGTTCGAGGACGCCACCGTCGTGTCCATCGACGGGTTCGGCGATTTCTGTTCCGCCGCGTGGGGGCGCGGACGCAACGGCACGCTCACGGTCGAGGGGCGCGTCTTCTATCCCCATTCGCTGGGCCAGTTTTATGAAGCCATGACCCAGCATCTGGGTTTTCCCCACTATGGCGACGAATACAAAGTGATGGGCTTGGCGCCCTATGGCGAGCCGCGCTTCATGGAGCAGATGCGCCGCATCGTGCATTTGGAGGAAGGTGGCGGTTTCGAGCTTGACCTACGGCTCTTCGGTTACGCGACCGGCAACTACAGCTATCAGTGGTCCGGCGGCTCGCCCCATGTGGGCACGCTGTTCACGCCGGCCGCGGGCGAGCTTCTCGGTCCCGCCCGCAAGCCGGACGAAAAGCTGGAACAGCGGCATTTCGACATGGCGCGCTCGACCCAAGCCATGTTCGAGGAAGCCGCCTTCCATCTCTACAACACGTTGCATCGCAGGCATGCGGTCGATGCTATCGCCATCGCGGGCGGGTGTGGTTTCAACTCCGTCGCCAACGGGCGGCTTTATCACCGCACGCCCTATCGCCGCTGCTACGTCCAAGCGGCGGCGGGGGATTCCGGTGGCGCGGTCGGGGCAGCCTACGACGTGTATCGCCGGTATGCGGGCGAAGGCGCGCGCCGCTTCACGATGAATCACGCCTATTGGGGGCCCGGGTTCGATGACACCGCCATCGCCGCCGCCGTCGCGGCGCGGCGCGGCGAGATCGACGCCAAGGGGTGCGCGGTGGAGAGCGTGACGGGCGATAGCCTCTATACGCGCACCGCCGCAGCCATCGCCGCCGGCAAGGTGATCGGCTGGTTCCAGGGCCGCCTGGAGTGGGGCCCGCGGGCGCTCGGCAACCGTTCCATCCTGGCCGATCCGCGCCGCGCCGATATGAAGGACATCCTCAATCTCAAGATCAAACGCCGGGAATCCTTCCGCCCGTTCGCGCCCTCGATCCTGCGCGAGGCCGTGCCGGACTGGTTCGAAACCGACGATGACGTACCGTTCATGATGCAGGTGTTCCAGATTCGCGAAGACAAGCGGCCGCAAATCCCCGCTGTGACCCATGTGGACGGCTCGGGACGCTTGCAGACCGTCACGCGCGAGACGAACGCGCGCTATTACAAGCTGATCGAAGCGTTCGCCGCCGAGACCGGCGTGCCGATGCTGCTCAACACCTCGTTCAACGAGAACGAGCCCGTGGTATGCAAGCCGGAGGAAGCGCTCGACTGTTTCTTGCGCACCAACATGGACGTGCTGGTGATGGGTGACTACTTGATCGAACGGCGCGCCGCGACGTCTGCGTAAAGAGATTCCAACGCGGATGCGATCCGCGGCCAGGAGAATTTCTCCCGCGCCACCCTGCGGCCCGCTTCGCCCATGCCGCGCGCGGTCGCCGGATCACCCAACAGCCGCTCCAAAAGCCCTGTGAAGGCGTCCGCATCGCACGGGCTGACCAAGCCCGCGCCGCCGCGCTCCACCTCACGCCACAGATTGACCTGATCCGAAATGGCGACGGGCACACCGGCCGCCATGGCCTCGAGGACCGCGATACCGAAGTTCTCGCTGTAGGACGGCAGGACGAAGACCGACGCGGCGGCGAGCGCGGCGTTCTTGTCCTCGCCTTCAAGCATGCCCGTGCGTGTGGCTTTGCCCGCAACACCGGCATTCCGCAACCATTGGTCCACTTGCGCGCCCATGCCGTCATCGGGACCGGCCAGCACCAGATGAACGTCGGGAAATTTCCGGGCAATGCGCGCGAAAGCGGTAGCCAGGATATCCAGCCCCTTTTTTTCATGCAGACGGCTGAGGAACAGCACGATGCGCTTGCCCCGCGTCTCTGGATAGCGCGCGACGAACCGTTCCGGCGGCGGCAACGAATCGTATTCGCCCAACTCGATGCCGAGCGGCACGACGACGCCGGGCGCGCCCCGGGCATAGGGCGCGGCCAGATGCATTTCCTCTTCGGTCGTGTAATGCAGCGCGGCTGCGTGGCGTAGAACTTGGTTTTGGAATGCCCATTCCATGACCTGCTTCCGCGCGCGGTGGCGCCGCCAGATATAGGGATCGAGCGTGCCGTGCGGCCGCAGGATGTACGGAATGTTCGCCCGCCGGCAGAAGCGCCCCGCTGCCCAATCGTGGAACAGGTACAGCGAGTGAAGATGCACCACATCCGCGCGCGGCAGATCGCGCGCCAACGCCGTATAGAGCGGCCAGGACGGTTTGAACGCCCGTGGCCACTGCGCCGGGAAATAGCGGACGGCGGCGGCGCCATCGGCCACCGGCGCACCGTCCGCCGGCACGCGCCCTTCCAACCCGAAATCGGTCGTGTAGACCTCGACCGTGTGGCCACGCGCGGCAACCGCGCGCGCCATCTCGATGCACGCCTTCGAAGGTCCCCCTAGGGCCGGCGCCAAGGATGAGATGACGTGGAGCACACGCATGGCGTCGGGCTAGGGTTTGTCGGCGAGGAACGCCGGGCGCGAGTGTTTACCGATCAATCCCCGCAACCGGCTCGGCTCGCCATGGCGGCCGGTCATCCGGAAACCCGCTCCTTCGATCAACCGCGCCACATGATCGGGCAGAAACGTATGCGGATGGGCCTCCACGACCGTATGACCCTTGTGGGTCCGCCGGGTCACCATCTCGAAGCGCCAGCGACCGACCACGGATAGACAATCGACGCCGACCAAGAGCCGGCCGCCCGGCCGAAGCGCGCGCCACGCGTTGCGCAAGAGAGGCAGCGGCGCCCGCACGTGATCGAGGACGTTGTAGGTGACAACGGTGTCGAAAGCGGCCTCGAAACCCAAATCCTCGCCGGATGTCTGAACATATTCGCCCTCCGCCGCGAGGGTCTCGACCCAGGCCAGAAACGGCGCGGCCCAGGCGTCCTGGTTCAGGCGGGTCTCGGCAATGGGCAGGCGCGGCAGAGGCTCGGCCTTCACCAGGCGCCGCAAACCGGCCTTATGACGGCTGAAGGAGACCAAGCTAAGGCCGAGCGGGCCGCAGCCGATCTCCAGGACCTCCTTGCCATCGAAGAGGCCGCGCTGGGTGGACTCGTCGAGAAGCGCCAGAAAATCGGGCTTTTCAGCGCAGATCCGCAGGATTTCGCGTAAATCCAAGCCGCGCCAATAGGCCAGCTCCGAAGCCTGGGCCGCCGTCCAACGGTCGAGGGTGACTGATGACACGCGAATACCCCTGTTACCGACGTTGGCCAGACTGCCCCGGACTCTGGAAAGGGTCCAGACTTTCGTGCCCTTTCAGGCGGTTACCCGCAATCCCGGTCCCACGGATCGGTGACAAGCCGCACCCCCTTCCCTACCCTGTTTCCTGGCACGGTGGTTGCGTGCTGGGGGCATCCTATTTCCGGGCAAAGATCATGACCGAAACCGACGACGAGCGCCGGCGTCCGCGCCGCCCCAGCCTGCACGCCGCAAGCGTGCCGTGGCTGGCCTGAGCGTGACCATGGCGACGATCCGTTAATGTGCGGCATCACGGCCATTTTCGCATATGGGCGCGGGGCACAGCCCGTGTATGCAACGGAATTGCAAGCCATACACGGCGCCATGCGTCCGCGCGGCCCGGACGACGAAGGCATCTGGTTTTCACCCCAACGTCATGTCGGGCTTGCCCACCGGCGTCTCGCCATCATCGACCTGTCCCCAGGCGGCCATCAGCCGATGCGGTCGGAAGATGGGGTATGCGTTCTGACTTACAACGGCGAAATCTACAATTTCCACGCGTTGCGCCGTCAGCTCGAACGGGAAGGGCGCCGCTTCCGAAGCCAGTCCGACACCGAGGTGTTGCTGCATCTTTACGAGCGCGACGGCGCCGGGATGGTGCGGCATCTGCGCGGCATGTATGCCTTCGCCCTGTGGGACGCACGGAAAGGCGGCATGCTGCTGGCGCGCGATCCGCTCGGGATCAAGCCGCTGTATTACGCCGACAACGGCACGACGCTGCGCGTGGCATCGCAGGTCAAGGCGCTGCGTGCCGGTGGACATGCCGGAACAGGAGCGTCCGCCGCGGGCCATGTCGGATTCTTCTTGTGGGGGCATGTCCCGGAACCCTTCACGCTTTATCGCGACATTCACGCCCTGCCCGCGGGCACGACAATGTGGGTCGATGCGAACGGCGCCGGCCAGCCGCGCCAGTTCTGGAGCATGCGCGATACGCTGGGCGCCGCCGCCGCGCGACCGCTCGAAAGCGGGCAACTGCGCGATCTTTTGGCCGATAGCGTGCGGCACCATTTCGTGGCCGACGCGCCGGTCGGCCTCTTCCTGTCCGCCGGCGTCGACTCGGCTGTGCTGGCAGCCTTTTCGGCGGCGGAGCAAGGCACCGACTTACGCACCCTGACGCTCGGTTTCGATGTTCGCGATAAAAGCGCGCCCGATGAAACGCTGGCCGCGCGGCGCCTCGCGCGTGCGCTGGGTGTGCGGCATGAGACGCGGAGCGTGACGGCGGCCGATTTCGCCGGTGCGCGCGACGCACTCTTCGCCGCCATGGACCAGCCCACCATCGATGGCATCAATACCTATTTCGTCGCACGCGCCGCGCGGGAAATCGGGCTGAAGGTCGCCTTGTCCGGCCTCGGTGCCGACGAGATCTTCGGCGGCTATGCGAGCTTCCAGCAAATCCCGCGCACCGTGACCGCGCTGGCGCCCTTTCGCCATTTGCCATTTCTTGGGCGCGCTTTCCGTGCCATCTCGGCGCCGGCCCTGCGCCGGGCGACGTCGCCGAAATACGCCAGCCTTCTGGAGTACGGCGGCAGCTATGGTGGGGCCTATCTTCTGCGCCGCGGCCTGTTCATGCCGTGGGAGCTGCCACAATTTCTCGACGGAGAAATGGTGCGCGACGGCTGGCGCGCATTGGCTCCGCTTTCGGCGCTCGGCGACACCGTTAAAGGCCTTTCGACGCCGCGCCAAAAGATCACCGCATTGGAGACATGCTGGTACATGCGCAACCAGCTGTTGCGTGACGCCGATTGGGCGGGCATGGCGCATTCCGTCGAGATTCGCGTCCCCTTCGTCGATTCGGTCCTGATCGAGGGCATGGCGGCTTCGCTCGCATCGCCACGGCCGCCCGAGAAGCGAGACATGGAAGCCGCCGTGCCCAGGCCGCTTCCCGCCGAGATTTTCGCGCGGTCGAAAACGGGCTTCGTCGTGCCCGTGCGCGACTGGCTGTCCAATCGGACGGAAGGAATGGATGAACGCGGATTGCGCGGCTGGGCGCGCCAAGTCTACGCGGCGGCCGCATGAACGAGGAAACGCGTCGCGTTCTGATCTATCGCTTGGGTAGTCTGGGCGACACCGTGGTCAGTCTTCCATGCCTGCATCTCGTCGCGCGCGCCTTCCCGCGCGCGGAGCGGCGCCTTCTGACCAACCAGCCCGTCAACGGCAAGGCGGCCCCTGTCGAACTCGTCCTGGGCGAAAGCGGCTTGGCCGGCGGCGCGCCCATCCGCTATCCCGCCGGCGCGCGAGATCCGATGGCGCTGTTCCGGCTAAGACGGGAAATCCGGGCTTTCGATCCCGAGCTTCTCGTCTACATGACCGAGTCGCGCGGCGTCGCGGTTGCTTTGCGCGACATCGCTTTCTTCCGCACGTGCGGGGTCCGGCGCGTCGTCGGCGCGCCATTGACGCAAGATCTGGCCACACACCGGTATTCGCCGCGGCGAAAGCTGTGGGAACACGAAGCGGAACGGCTTGCGCGTTGCCTGGCTCCGCTGGGCGATGCCGCTCTGGAGAAGCGAGAAAGTTGGGATCTGCGGTTCACCGCGACGGAACGCCGGCATGCCGACGCGGCCATGGCGGGCTGGGACGGCGCTGCAAGCTTCGCCGTCTTCAGCATCGGCACCAAATGGCCCGAAAACGATTGGGGTGACGCGCGATGGAGCACGGTCCTGTCGGCATTCTCCGCGGCGGCGCCGAAACTGGGGCTGGTGCTGACCGGCTCGGCCGATGAAGCCGAGCGATCCAGCGCCCTGGCCACCCATTGGCGTGGTCCGGCCCTCAACCTTTGCGGCCGATTGCCGCCGCGCGAAAGCGCATTGGTCATCGCGCGCGCACGGATGTTTCTCGGGCACGATAGCGGGCCCATGCATTTGGCTGCTTCCGTGCAAACGCCCACCGTGGCGGTCTTCAGCCGGCGTAACAAACCCGGCATTTGGTTTCCGTACGGCCGGGGTCACAGGCCGCTTTATCCCGTAGACGGCGGCGCCCCGGTCGAACCCGCGGCCGCCATAGAGGCCGCATGCGAAGCCCTTGCCCGCGGCACGGCGGACACCGGCGCATGAAGGATCTGCTTTCCTCTTCCGTCGCGTTTGTCCTCAACGCCTTGCTCAACCTGGCGACGGGCGTTTTGGCCGCGCGGCTTCTTGGGCCGGATGGCCGTGGCGAACTGGCCGTCGTCGTGTTGTGGCCGCAGCTTGTGGCTGCCATTGGCGTTGCGCTCGTGACGGATGCGGTGGTGCATGCAAGTGCGGGTCGATCGGCGGTTTACCCGCGAATCTTTGCGTCCGCGATGGCGTGCGGTGTCTTGCTGACGGTGCCCCTGGTCGCTCTCGGGCTGTTCATCGAACCATTCGTCTACCGGCTTTACCGGCCAGAGGTTGCCGAACTGGGGCGCCTGTACCTCCTGTATATTCCTTTGACGATGCTGGCCACGTTCGCCGCAGCCATATTCCAGGGCAGCCTCAATTTCGTCGCCTGGAACGCGCTGAACGTTTTCGTCAGTGCCGCCTATCTCTGTTTTGTCCTCCTTCTCTTGGCCGGCGAAGCGGCGTCCGTCGGCTCGTTCGCCGTGTCCTCCTTGCTGGCCAACGGCACCACGCTGCTTCTCGCCATTTTCCTGCTGACGAAGCGTGGCTGGGTCGGTTTCCGGCCCGATCCGGCGCTGATGCGCAAGTTTCTGATCTATGGACTACCCATCGCCGCGGCCAATCTTCTGATTGTCGCGGGCGAGCGCCTCGACCAAGCCGCGATCTCGCAATTCCGCAATGAATCCGAATTGGGCCTGTATGTCGTTGCGCTCGGGATGGCAGGCCCGATC
>CADEGL010000051.1 GCA_902826885.1 uncultured Alphaproteobacteria bacterium
CGGCACCAACAGCCAGAAGCTGATGTTGTTCATGCGCGGGAACGCCATGTCCGGCGCGCCGATCATAATGGGCACGATCCAGTTGCCGAAGCCGCCGATCATCGCGGGCATGACCATGAAGAAGATCATGATCAAGCCATGGGCCGAGATCATCACGTTGTAGAACTGGTGATCGCCGCCGAGCAGCGTCGAGCCCGGATGGGCGAGCTGCGTGCGGATCACGACCGAGGCCAATAGGCCCAGGATGCCGAACCCGACGGCGAAGAACAGGTACATCGTCCCGATGTCTTTGTGGTTGGTGGAATAAACCCACCGCTTCCACCCGGTCGGATGACCATGGTCGTCGTGCGTCTTCGACAAGTAACTCATCGCAATGCCTTTCCTTGACGTCCGTGGACCGGGCGCAACCCGATCAGTTGTTCTGCCCGGCCAGGGCGACGCGGCTGGGCGCCTCGGCGCCAGCGAACTTGGTTTTGGCGCCATCGACCCACTTGGCGAAGTCTTCCTTGGACACCACTTCGATGCGGATGGGCATGAACCCGTGATTCACGCCGCACAACTCCGAGCATTGGCCATAGAAAGAGCCTGTGCGGTCGGCGCGGAACCACAATTCGTTGATGCGGCCGGGAACGGCATCGATCTTCACGCCGAACGCCGGCACGGCCCAGGAATGGATCACGTCGTCGGCGGTCACGATGACGCGCACGTTGGTGTCGACGGGCAGCACGACAATGTTGTCGGTCTCGAGCAGGCGGAGTTGGCCCTTGCTCTTATCGATCTGGTCGTCGGCGATCATGAAGGCGTCGAAGCCGAAGCCGCCGTTGTCCGGATACTGATAGGACCAGTACCACTGATGGCCGGTCGCCTTGATCGTCATGTCGATATTGGCGGGGATTCGGCCGAGGAAGTAGAGCTGCTTGAAGGACGGGATCGCGATGCCCACCAGGATGAGGATCGGCACCACGGTCCAAATCACTTCGATGAGCGCGTTGTGCGAACGCGTGGAGGGAACCGGGTTCCGCTTCGCGCTGAAGCGCCACATCGCGTAAATAAGAAGGGCGAGGACGAAAATCGTGATCAGCGAGATGATGACGAAGAGAACGTCGTTGAAGCTCTCGATCGACTCCATGCTCTTCGAGGCCGGCGGGATGAAGCCCGTCTGCCAGTTGTGCGGGGCGCCCGCCCAGGCGGCGAAGGGCATCGCCGTCGAAAGCGCGGCGAGCGCCGCAAAAAAGCCATTCCTTGCGCGCATCACGTGCAATCCGGATCCTCTAGACGGCGACGCGGCCGGCGCCGTCACGTTGAAGAAGAAAACCTATATTTATCAACCAAGCCGCCCGGTTCCGCGGCGGAACATACACCACCGTCCGCAGCTTTAACAACACGGACAACACGGGTATCGGTTGGTAATATCATGCTGATTATCAATCTTATTTCCGCGGTACCCGATCTTCCATCCGGGTTCCTGGCGACACCAAGGGCAAGGGTATGACCGACACTGGCGAGACGCTGTTCTTCACCCAGGCGGGGCTTGATCGCCGCCGCCTGCAGACCGTGGTGGACGACGCCCTAGGGCAGGCCGACGACGGCGAGTTATTTCTGGAATACCGGCAGTCCGAGAGCCTGGTCTTCGACGACGGGCAGCTCAAGAGTGCATCCTTCGATACCGCACAAGGCTTCGGCTTGCGCGCCGTGGCCGGCGAGGCCACGGGCTATGCCCATTCCTCGGACCTGTCCGAGGCCGCCGTCCGGCGCGCCGCCGGCACGGTCAAAGCGGTCACCCACGGCCATGCGGGCACCCTGGCCGCGCCGCCCATCGGCACCAACCGCGCCCTTTATCCGGCGGACAATCCGCTCGGCGAAACCGACTTCGCGGCCAAGGTGAAGCTGCTGGCCGAGATCGACGCCTATGCCCGCGCCAAGGACCCGCGCGTGCGCCAAGTCAGCATTTCGTTGGCCGGCGAATGGCAGGCCGTCGAAATCATGCGCGCGGGCGGCGCGCGGGCCGGCGACGTGCGCCCGTTGGTGCGTCTCAACGTCTCGATCACGGTCGGCGACGGCGACCGGATGGAATCCGGCAGCCACGGCGTGGGCGGCCGGGCGCGTTACGACACCTGGCTCGAACCGGACCGTTGGCGCGCCCAGACCGACGAGGCCTTGCGCCAGGCGCTGGTGAATCTGCGCGCGGTCCACGCGCCCGCGGGCGAGATGCCGGTCGTGTTGGGACCCGGCTGGCCCGGCATCCTCCTGCACGAAGCCATCGGCCACGGGCTCGAAGGCGATTTCAACCGCAAGAAGACCTCGGCCTTCGCAGGCCTGATGGGCCAGCGCATCGCATCGCCCGGCGTCACGGTCGTCGACGACGGCACCATTCCCGGCCGGCGCGGCTCGATCACGGTCGACGACGAGGGCACGCCCAGCCAGCGCAACGTGCTGATCGAGGACGGTATCCTGGTCGGCTATTTGCAGGACCGCATGAACGCACGGCTGATGGGCGTCGCGCCGACCGGCAACGGACGCCGCGAGAGCTATGCCTATCATCCGATGCCGCGCATGACGAACACCTACATGCTGGCCGGCGACAAGAGCCCGGAGGAGTTGATCCGTTCGGTGAAGCGCGGCGTCTACGCGGTCAATTTCGGCGGCGGCCAAGTCGACATCACCTCGGGCAAGTTCGTCTTCTCCAGCGCCGAGGCCTACCTGATCGAGGACGGTAAGATCGGCCCCTCGCTCAAGGGCGCGACCTTGATCGGCAACGGCCCGGACGTATTGACCAAGGTGAAGGCGGTCGCCAACGACATGGCGCTCGACCCCGGCATCGGCACCTGCGGCAAGGACGGCCAGAGCGTGCCGGTCGGCGTCGGCCTGCCCTCGCTTCTGGTCGAGGGGCTGACGGTCGGCGGCACCGCCGCCTGAGCGACCCGAAGGGGGCGGCGATGCCGTCGTTCGGTCTGGTCCACTGGCTCGATCTGGTGGCCGTCGCGGTGGCGGCGGCCAGCGGCGCGTTCGCCGCGGCACGCAAGGAAATGGACATCGGCGGCTTCTTGTTCGTCACCACCGTCACCGGCATCGGCGGCGGCACCTTCCGCGACGTGATCCTCGACCGGCCCGTGTTTTGGGTCGCGCGGCCGGATTACATCGTCGTCTGTCTTTCGGTCGCCGTCGTTCTGTTCTTCGTCGCGCACCGCGTGGAGCAGCGCCGCGCGCTCTTGTGGGCGGATGCCGTGGCGCTCGGCCTGTTCTCGGTCGTGGGCGCCGAGATCGCGCTCGACACCGGCGCGCCGGCCCTGATCGCCATCGTGATGGGCGTGATGACCGCGACCTTCGGCGGCATCATCCGCGACGTGCTGTGCGCGGAAGTGCCCTTGATCTTCCGCCGCGAGGTCTATGCCACGGCCGCCGCCGCGGGCGCCGCGACGCTGGTTGCGCTGGACGCGCTCGGCCTCGGCCGTCCGGTCATCTTGCTAGCCGGATTCGCCGTGGCCTTCAGCGTGCGCGGCCTGGCGGTGGCGCTCCGCCTGTCCCTGCCCGTCTATCGCCGGCCCGGCGAACGGTCCGGGGGTTGAGGGCGCCTTACGCCGCCTTGCGGCGCTCGTCCTCGGCGCGCCAGCGAAGCGCGATGGCGTTCAACTCGTTCAACACCGGCGTCAACTCCTTCCCGCGCGCGGCCAGGCTGTAAGTCACCTGGGGCGGAATGGTGCGCGCGTATTCGCGCGTCACGAGATGCGCGCTTTCCAGAAGGCGCAGCCGGTCGGTCAGGACCTTGGCGGAGATGCCGGGCACCTGGCGCTTCAGCGCGCCGAAGCGGCTCGGCCCTTGGGTGCGCAGGACCCAAAGAATATAGGTGGTCCACGGTCCCATCAGGGTGCGCAACAGCGCTTCCATGGGACAGCCGATCGTGGGTCGGGGGGATGGCATGAGGCCTCGCCTGGCGATGCTTTGGTCACCAGACGCTAGTCGGTTTCAAAAAGTAAGCAAGCCAGAAAACCGCGTCAGGCGGCAAGCGGCCGCGTGGCCTGGGCCAGCCAGGCGCGCGTCTCGGCGTCTACCAGCATCTCGAGCGACGCGCGCACGCGCGCGTGATAGGCGTCGAGCCAGGCGGTTTCTTCCGGAGACAAAAGCGAAGGTTCGACCAGCCGCAGATCGATGGGCGCCAAGGTCAGCGTCTCGAAGGAAAACGTTTCGCGCTCCGCACCGCTTTCTTTCTTCGCCGCCCCGACCGCGACCAGATTCTCGATACGAATGCCATATGCGCCCGTTTTGTAATAACCGGGCTCGTTGGAAACGATCATGCCCGCGCGAAGCGCGACCGTGTTGGGCATCTTCGAGATTCGCTGCGGCCCCTCGTGCACGCCGAGATAGCTGCCGACGCCGTGGCCCGTGCCGTGATCGTAATCGAGCCCCACCTGCCAAAGCGGCTGGCGCGCCAGCGCATCGAGCTGCGAGCCCGACGTGCCGGCGGGAAAGCGCGCGAGTGCCAATGCGATGTGCCCTTTCAGCACGCGGGTGTAACGATCCTTCTGCTCGGCCGTGGGCGCCGCGCCGCCGGGCACGAAGACCGTGCGCGTGACGTCCGTGGTGCCGTCGAGATACTGCGCGCCGGAATCGACCAGATAGAGCGAGCCTGGCTCCAGCTTGCGGTTCGACGTTTCGGTCGCGCGGTAATGCACGATCGCGCCGTTGGGGCCGGCGCCCGAGATCGTATCGAAGCTAAAGTCGCGGAAGTTCTCACCGCCACGCCGGAATTGGGCCAAGCGGTCAACGGCCTCCAGCTCGGTCACGGCACCCGACGAGGCCGCGCGGTCGAGCCAGGCCAGGAAGCCGGTCAGCGCCGCGCCGTCGCGCACATGCGCCGCCCGGGCGCCCGCGATCTCCGCCGCGTTCTTGCAGGCCTTGGGCAATTGACAGGGATCGGCGTCGCGCACGATCTCGGCCTTGGCCGCGCTCAGCCGCTCGAAGACGAAGGCCGAGGCCGAGGCCGGATCGGCCAGCACGCGCTTGCCGCCCAGCGCGTCGAGCGAAGCGGGAAAATCCGCCGTCTCGGCGACGGCGACCGCGTTGCCGAGATGGGCGCGCGCGGCCGCGGCAAGCTTGCGCGTATCGAGGAACAGCTGCGCGTTGCCTTGCCCGTCCAGAATCGCGAAGGCCAAGGGCGCGGGCGTGCAGGGCAAATCGCCACCACGAATGTTGAGCAGCCAGGCGATGGAATCGGGCGCGGTCAGCACGGCCGCCGCGATGCCACGCGCCTTGAGGTCGGCCGCGATGGCCTTCCGCTTCTCTTCGGACGTCACGCCGGCAAAGCGCAACTCGTGCGGCACCACGGGCGAGATCGGCGCGGGCGGGCGGTTGCGCCACACGGTGTCGACGGGGTTGCCCGCGACGGGAACCAGCGCGGCGCCGGCCTTCTCGCACGCCGCCTGCAACCGGACGACCTCGTTGGGCGAATGGAGCCAGGGGTCGTAGCCGAGCTTGCCGCCCTTGGACAGGTTGGCCGCCAGCCAGTTGGAGGCGGGTTCCTCGATGATGTGCCGCGGCTCGAACAGTTTCGTGTCGACCTGGTCGCGCACCTGCAATGTGTAGCGCCCGTCAACGAAGATCGCGGCTTTGTCCTGCAGCACGGCGGCGAGACCCGCCGAGCCGGTGAAACCCGCAAGCCAGGCCAGCCGCTCGGCCGCGGGCGGGATGAATTCGTTCTGATATTCGTCGGTGCGCGGCACGAGAAAACCCGCGAGGCCGCGGTGCGCCATCTCGGCGCGCAGCGCGGCCAGCCGTTCCGGATAGGACGGCTCGGATCGCGCGGCGGCTTCGGCCTTGAATTCCGCCTTGAGCGCCTTGAGCTGGGCTGCCAGGGCCGGGCCGGCGTCCGGCGCCACCAGGACGAGCCACGCATCCGGGTCGGCCGCCTCGGGCGCCGCCGCCGCTCCGGCCACCAGGGCCCGGGTTTCGGCCACGCCCCGCGAGACGCCAGCCTTTCTAAGGAGTTGGGCCAGGGCTTCGTCGCCTTGGTAACGATCACGGCAGGCTTGGGCGGCTTGGGTCATGAGAGAAAGCTAAGAGCCGCTTGCGACCCCTGGCAAGGAAAAGGGTCGAAAAGAAGGCGGAGGCATGCGTTATCCGCAATGCTGCTGTGCGGTCATAATATTGAAAACATCTTATGGAATAAGCACATATGCCAGTGTGCAATGCACAATGAGGCCGTCGGGGCCTCAGCGGAAGATGATGAAAGGCAGACGTATCATGACGAATTACAGCACGCGCAACGGCGATGACCGTTCGACCCTCCCCGAGATCCTCGGGGCATCGGCCCTGATCCAGACGGGCCCAGGCGGCGAAGTTGTCGCCCGTACGGTCGACGCGGTCCGCCAGGGCCTGCGCTCGATGCTGGCCGGGATTGAACATTTGCGCCGCCGCCGGGTTACCAGTGAAGCGCTGTACGATCTCGACGACGCAACGCTGAAGGACATCGGCGTCCAGCGCAATGACATCCCGTTCATCGCGGACCGGGTGTCCGAGGCGCAAAACGACAACCGTCCGACGATCGCCGCATAAGGCTGATTGTCGTTCGGTAGCGGCCCGACCACGAATGTACTGGCGGGCTGAAGGCGGGGTGCGCTTCCTGGCGCGCCCCGTCAACGTTTTCGGGGTGGACCTTTCGAAGGGCGCACGAAGACCAAGGTCGCCCAACCATCGATCAGAAGCGTCCGCAATGGCCTGAGGCCGGCGCGGACGCAGGCGCGGCGCAACGAAGCCGCCTGCCCCGCCAGCACACCAGACAGGATCAGCCGCCCGCCGCCGCTCAAATGGGCGGCCAGCGACGGCGCCAGCGCCACCAGCGGATTCAGCAAGATATTCGCGGCGATGAGGTCGAACGGGCCCCGCCGCCGCAACGCGCCGGCGTCGAACCCTTGGCTGCGCATCGGGCGCACCCGGGACGCAACGCCGTTGCGCCGTGCGTTGGCGCACGCGACGGCGACCGCCACGGGATCGTTGTCGGCCGCCGTCACCACGGCAGAGGAGGATTTCGCGATGGCGAAGGCCAGGATGCCCGAGCCACAGCCGAGATCGAGCGCGCGGCGGATCGGCCGGGCGCGCCGCGCGGCGTCGATGGCCAAGAGGCAGCCGCGCGTGGTGGCGTGAAACCCGGTGCCGAAGGCCGCGCCCGCGTCGATCACGATCGCGCGGCGGTTGGCCGGCACGCGGCCGCGGAAATGACTGCCATGGATGAAATAGCGCGCGGCTTCCAAGGGTGGAAAGCTGGCCTGGTTCTCGGCCACCCAATCGCGCGCGGCAAGGGCTTCGACCGCCACGGGCGGCACCGGTACGCCAGCACTGGCCGCGGCCAGCGCCAAGGCCACGTCGAGCGCGGCGTTCGAGGGCGCCTCGGTGCCATGCACCTCGACGCGCCAGGCCCGCGGCCCGCATTCGAAGACGGACAGCCCGTGGCCGAACACCTCCAGCGCCTGGGCGAAAGCCCCCTCCGCGCCCGCCGGCACGATCACCTCGATGCGCCAGATGGCGTTCACGCGAGGCCCCGCTTGCCAGCGGCGGGGGCGGCCACCACACTCCGCGCCGCTTCCGAAAGCCCGCCATGACCGACGCGTCCCCACGCTCCCACACGCTCGACGGAATCCTCCTGATGGGCGTCGCGTTCACGCTGTTTCCGCTGATGGACGCGGTCGGCAAGCATCTGACGCAGGACTACCATCCGTTCCAGATCACCTGGGGGCGCTTCTTCTTCCAGGCCCTCTTCGTCTCGATCCTGATCTTTTCGCGCCGCCCGCCGTCGATCCTGCGCACGCGCAAACCGGGCCTGCAATTCGCGCGTGCCTTCTCCGGCTGGGCGTCGAACATTCCGTTCATTTTCGGCTTGGCCTTCATCCCGCTGGCGGACGCCTTCGCGGCCGTACTGGTCGGCCCCTTGATCGTGACCGCCTTGTCGGTGCCGCTTCTGGGCGAAAAGGTGGGCTTGCGGCGATGGAGCGCCATCGCCGTCGGCATGATCGGCGCCCTCATCGTCGTCCGTCCCGGTCTCGGCGTGATGCATTGGGCGATCTCGATGCCGCTTCTGTCCGCCGCGGCCTTCGCCTTTTACCAGATTTTCACCCGGCGGCTGAGCGGAACCGACGACACCGACGCCACGCTTCTGTTCGGCGCCTATGGCGGTGCGATCATGAGCACCGCCCTGCTGCCTTTCGTGTGGAAGACACCGGATTTGGCCGGATGGGGTTTCATGGCCCTGATGGGCTTGATCATCAGCGCGGCGCATATCGCGCTCGTGCGCGCGCTCCATTTTGCCGCGGCGTCGATTCTGGCGCCCTTCGCCTATATCCAGATCATCAGCGCGACGGTGGTCGGCCTGGTCTTCTTCGGCGACTTCCCCGACCGGTGGACCCTGATCGGCGCGGCCATCATCTGTGCCAGCGGCCTCTATATCGCCTATCGCGAGCGCACGTTGGCGCGCGCCCGGCGCGTCAGCGGCGCTTCGGCTTGAAGGTCGCGACGGTCTTGCCCCAGCCGTTCTTCTCGGTCGCGTAGAAGTCGCCGACGATATAGGTCGCGCCCAGGATCTCCTTGGGCTGGAACTCGGCCAGGGGATCGCTCGGGATCGAGCGCAGGGTGACGCGGCCCGCGCCGAACTTCTGGGACTTCAATTTGTAGTCGGGCGAGGTGTCGCGCTCGATGATGCGCATCGACATCATGCCCGGTCCGTCCGGGCGCGGCTGGACGTGCATGTTGAGGTGCGGCGTCAGCTTGAGGCTGGGCACGCCGTCCATCGGTTTCGCCAGGTCGCACGCGATGTCCATGATGGTGACGCCGTTGCGCACGGCCTTGCCGACCACCTTCTTGCCCTTCTGCTCCAGCGTGATCGCGGCGTATTTCTTGGGATAGCCCCACAGGTCGCGGCCGGCGGCGATGGCCGAATCGTTGTTCTCGTATTCGAAGAAATAGTAGCCGCCGAATTTGTTGCGGAACTTGATGGGCAGCACGATGGCCGCGTCCATATAGGACGCCTTGTCGCAGTTGGAAAAATCCGCGACCGAGACGATGTAGCGGTCATCGACGCTCTCGAACGGGGTCGGCTTCAGCCAGCGGTCGATCACCTTGCGGTCGCCGCGGCAGACGACCGAGAGAATCTTGTTATTCTTGCACTGATAGGGAACGAACGGGTCGGGAATGAGCGGCGACTGGACGGGCATATTGTTGCCCTGCCGGATGCTGAAACGCTTCATGTCCCGAACTCCTCTTCCCGTGCGGTGCGCGGACCTTAGCCAGCGGCGGATGCGATTTCAAACCGCGATCCCGCTTGCCGGGCCCGTGCGCGGCGCCCACAATCGCGCCCGTGCGGCGCCCCGGCACCCGTTCCCCATGACCGCCCAGGACCACGCGGATGCCACGCGCACCCTGCGCGGCATCACGTTCATGGCCGTGACCGTCCTGATCTTTTCGCTCATGGACGCGATGGCCAAGTATCTGAGCGCGGACTATCCCACCATCTTCATCCTGTGGGTCCGTTACGTCTTCCAATTCTTGTTCATGGCCGCGCTGCTGGTCCGCGCGCGTTCGCTCGGCTTCATGCGGACCAAGCGGCTCGGGCTCCAGGTCGGCCGCGCCATGCTGAACGTGGCTTCGACCTTCGCCTTCATTTTCGGCCTGGCCTTCCTGCCGCTGGCCGACGCCGTGGCGCTGAACATGGTCGGGCCTCTGTTCCTGACCGCCCTGTCCGTGCCGCTTCTGGGCGAGAAGGTCGGCGTCCGGCGCTGGACCGCCGTGGGCGTGGGCTTCGTGGGCGCCCTGATCGTGATCCGCCCGGGCATGGGCGTCACCCATTGGGCGGGCTCGCTGATGCTTCTGTCGGCCCTGATCTACGCCCTTTATCAGATCGCGACGCGCAAATTGGCGACGACCGATCCGCCGCTGACCACGTTGTTCTATACGACGATGACGGGCCTTGTGGTCACGACCGTCTTGATCCCTTTTTTCTGGATCGACGCGCCGCTCGACGTCTGGGTGCTTC
Source organism: uncultured Alphaproteobacteria bacterium (assembly GCA_902826885.1). GTDB lineage: Bacteria > Pseudomonadota > Alphaproteobacteria > CADEGL01 > CADEGL01 > CADEGL01. Next base: position 10,016 of record CADEGL010000051.1, read on the forward strand.
TGGCGATCCAGGGCGGCCTTGGCACCGCCGCCCACCTGTGCCTCATCACCGCGCTCGGCCACGCACCCGCCTCGACCCTGGCGCCGTTCAACTACGGCACCATCGTGATCGCGACGATCCTCGGTTACCTCGTCTTCCACCAGTTCCCGGATCAGTGGACCATCGCGGGCGCCATGGTCATCATCGCTTCGGGTCTTTACGTCATCCACCGCGAGACGGTGCGCCGCCGCGAACGGCAGCAGGACGCCTAGCCGGTCAGGCCGGCGCGACGAAGCTGGCCATCACCTTCTTGCGGCCGGCCTTCTCGAACTCGATGTCGAGCTTGTCGTCCTCGAGGCTCTTGATCCGGCCATAGCCGAATTTCTGGTGGAAGACGCGCTGGCCCAGCTTGTAGCCGGATTTGCTTTCGCGCACCCGTTCGGCCTTCGCCTCGATCACGGGCGCGGCGCGGCGCCCGCCGCCCCAGCGCACATCCGGCGTGGCCATCTCGGCGAGGTTCCGGCGCGACGGCGCGCTCTCGCCGCCCGAGCCGTACAGCCCCTGGTCGGAGACGGCTTCCACGTGGTCGGGCGGCAGTTCATCGACGAAACGCGACGGGATCGCGCTCTGCCATTGATTGTGCACGCGCCGGCTGGCCGCGAAGCTGATCGTGGCGTGCCGCCGCGCGCGGGTGATACCGACATAGGCCAGCCGCCGCTCTTCTTCCAACGCCGCCGTGCCGCCCTCGTCCAGCGCGCGCTGATGCGGGAACAGGCCTTCTTCCCAACCGGGCAGGAAAACGGTGCCGAACTCCAGCCCCTTGGCGCTATGCAGCGTCATGACGTTGACCATGTCGCCGGCCACGTCCGTGTTGCGCTCCGTCACCAGCGCAACATGCTCCAGGAAGCCGCCGAGAGAATCGAACTCCTCCAGCGCGGCGATCAGCTCCTTCAGGTTTTCGAGGCGTCCCGGCGCTTCGGGCGTCTTGGACGCCTTCCACATCTCGGTGTAGCCGGATTCGTCCAGCACGATGCGCGCGAGATCGGCGTGATTCTCGCCCTCGGCCATCTGGCGCCAGCGGTCGAGGTCGGCCAGGAAACCGCCCACGGCCTTCTTGGCCTGGGGCTTCATCTCGTCGGTCTCGATCAGACGCCGCGCGGCCTCGGTCAGGGGAATGCCCTGGGCGCGGGACAGCTGGTGAAACGCCTGCACCGTGGTTTCGCCGATGCCGCGGCGCGGCATGTTGACGACGCGTTCGAACGCCAAACTATCGGACGGCTGGTTGATCAGGCGCAGATAGGCCAGCGCGTCGCGGATTTCCTGCCGCTCGTAAAAGCGCGGGCCGCCGATCACGCGATAGGGAATGCCCAGCTTGATGAAACATTCCTCGAACTCGCGGGTCTGAAAACCGGCGCGCACCAGGATCGCGATGTCGGCCAGCTTTTCACCGTTGCGCTGGTGCGATTCGATCTCCTCGGCGATGACGCGCGCCTCTTCCTCGCCGTCCCACACGCCGCGCACGGTGACTTTCTCGCCCGCCGAGCCTTCGCTCCACAGCGTCTTGCCCAACCGGCCTTCATTCTTGGCGATCAGGCCCGAAGCCGCCGACAGGATGTGCTGGGTCGAACGGTAATTCTGCTCCAGCCGCACGATGCGCGCGCCGGGAAAATCCTTCTCGAAGCGCAGGATGTTGCCGATCTCGGCGCCGCGCCAACTGTAGATCGACTGGTCGTCGTCGCCGACGCAGCAAATGTTGTGCGAACCCTGGGCCAACAAACGCAGCCACAGATACTGGGCTACGTTGGTGTCCTGATACTCGTCGACCAGGATGTAGCGGAACTGTTCCTGGTATTTGCGCGCGATCTCGGCATCGGCGGCGAAGACGCGCAGGACGTGCAGCAGCAGGTCACCGAAATCGGCCGCATTCAAGACCTTTAGCCGTTCCTGATAGATGCGGTAAATCTCCGCCGCGCGGCCGTTGGCCAGTTCGCCCGCCTCGCCCTTGGCGATCTTGTCCGGCGGCAGGCCGCGATCCTTCCAACGCTGGATGACCGCATGCACCGCGCGCGGCGGCCAACGCTTGTCGTCGATATTCTCGGCCTTGAGGATCTGCCCCAGAAGCCGGATCTGATCGTCCTGATCCAGGATGGTGAAGTTGGGCGTCAGGCCGACCACCTCGGCGTGGCGGCGCAGCATGCGCGCGCAGAGTGAGTGGAACGTGCCCAGCCACAGGCCTTCGACGGCACCGCCGATCTGGTGCGCCACGCGCTCTTTCATCTCGCGCGCGGCCCGGTTGGTGAAGGTGACGCACAGCACTTCGCTGGGCCAGGCGCGGCGGCTGCCCAGGATATGAGCCAGGCGCGTGGTCAGAACGCGCGTCTTTCCCGTACCCGCGCCGGCCAGAACCAGAAGCGGGCCGTCGATCGTCTCGACCGCCATGCGCTGGGGATCGTTCAGATTGTCGAGATAGGTCGGGCGCACGGCGGCCGCGCGCGCGGACACGGGGCGCGGATCGGCCGGCGCCGGTTCTTCGGACAGTTCAAAGGGATCGGACATCGCGCTCCTTATATACGCTCGATGCGCGCGCTTGCCAGCGCTTGACAGCTTTGGCGCGACAATGATGCTGCTGGCATGACAAAGAGCGTCGAACGCATTGCGCTGCCCGCGCCGAGCCCAAGCACCGCACGGTCGCTGACCGTCTTCCGCTATGGCCAAGCCGGCGCGCGGCCGAAGGCCTATCTGCACGCCAGCCTTCATGCCGACGAGACCCCGCCCATGCTGGTGGCGCACCACCTTGCGGCTCTGCTCGATGAAGCCGCGAAGGACGGCCGGATCGCGGGCGAAATCGTGCTGGTGCCGGTGGCCAACCCCATCGGACTCGATCAGAACGTGGCCGGCACGCACGCGGGCCGCTACGAGTTGGCAGGGGGCGGTAACTTCAACCGCGGCTTTCCCGACCTGACCGACGCCGTGGCCGCGCGAATCGCGGGCGAATTGGGCCGCGACGAAGCCGCCAACGCACGCGCCGTGCGCGAGGCGCTCGCCGCCACCATCGCCTCGGTCGAACCGCGAGGGCCGTTGGCCCATATGCGTCATGCCCTGATGCGCCTCGCGGTCGACGCCGACATCGTGCTGGACCTCCATTGCGACGCCGAATCCCTGCCCCATCTCCACATCGCCACGGTCAACTGGCCGGCCGGCGCGGATTTGGCGGCCGAGCTCGGCAGCCGCGCCCAGCTCGTCTCCATCGATCCCGGCGGCAGCGCCTTCGAGGACACGATGAGCGGCCATTGGCGCAAGCTGCGCGAGCGCCTCGGCGCGGCGCACCCGATCCCGCAAGGTTGTTTCGCCAGCACGGTCGAATTGCGCGGCCGCGCCGACGTGGATGACGGATTGGCGCGCGCGGACGCCGAAGCCTTGCTGCGGTTTCTCATTCGGCGGGGCGTGGTGCGCGGCGAGCCTGGTCCGCTGCCGCGATCCGTGGGCGACGGCGTTCCCTTCGAGGCCGTCGACATGCTGCGCGCGCCCGTGGCCGGCATCGTGGCCTACCGCCACGTCCTCGGCGACCAAGTGAAGAAAGGCCAAGTGATCGCCGACATCGTCGACCCGACGGCGGAGGACGCGCGCGGCGCGCGCACGCCGGTCGCCACGCGAACCGACGGATTCATCCTGACCCGTCGCGACGACAAGCTCGTCCGGCCCGGTCAGGTCATCGCCAAGGTGGTGGGACGAGAGGTTCTGCCAGGACGGACGGGGCTTCTGCTCGAGGACTGAGCGCGATACGTCAATTGCACTGCCCGCGCGGTCCATCGCCGCAGACATGCTTGCCGTCGATCCACAAGGCGCCGACCAAGTCGGCGCGGGTGAAGTCGGCACCCGCCAATTGCGCGCCGGTCAGATCGGCGCCCGTCAAAACGGCTTGATAGAACCGCGCACGCCGGAGATCGGCGCCCTTCAGGCTGGCATGCGCCAGATCGGCCTTGGTGAAGTCCGCCTCGGTGAAGTCCCCGCCATCGAGCGTGGCCTCCTGCAACGTCGTGTTGACGAACTTGGCGCGAAATGCCGTCGCGCGGCTCAGATTCGCGCGCGACAGGTCGGTGCGCAGGAAACTGGCGTCGCGCAGCAGCGCGCCCGACAGGTCGGCGCCCGGCAGGGAATACTGGTCGAAACGGCAGCGGCGCCAGTCGACGCCGTGGGCGGCGTCCGCGGCACAGTCGGCGGCGGCGGCGGGCACGACGGCGGCCAGAAGGATGAGCGCCGACAAGGCCAGCGCGCGGGCTGGCCGCGCCATCACGACACGCCAGCCTTGCGCTGCTTGAGGCCGATGGAACGGCCCGCCGCTGGCGGCCAAGGCAGCGTATCATGCGCGGCTTTCATCCGCCGGATGCGCTCCAGCGTGTCGTCCGGAAAGGGCGCGGCTTTACGCGTCTTCATGTCGACGTGAATCAGCATCATCTCTGCCGTGGACGAAAGAAACCCATCGGTCGCGTGATGCATGTAGCCGAAAACGTGGATGCGTTTGGCATCGTGGTCGAGCAGCCGCGAGGTGATGCGGAAGGGGTCGCCCTCGTGCATTTCGCGCAGGTAATTGACGTGCAACTCCAGCAAGAAGACCGAGCCGCCTGTGCGCTCGATATCGACATAGGCGCAACCCAGAAGTTCGAACAGTCCATCCGTCGCCAGGTCGTAGGCGACGGCGTAGTAGCCCATGTTGAAGTGGCCGTTGGGATCGACCCATTCCTTGCGGACGGAATCGCTGAGCGTGACGGGAAGTTCGATTGTCATGGCGCGGAGGATAGAGGAAGCCAAGCTCAGCGCAAACCCGCGTGCCGCCTTGCCTTGACGCCCCCGCCATTGGCCGGTCTTAATTCGTCCGGTGGTGGACGACGGGGGCATGACGATGACGGCCAAGATGGGGCAAGAGCTGCCCTTTCCGCGCGCGGAGCTGGACCAACGCATGGCGCGCATGCGCGCGAAGATGGCGGAAAGCGGCCTCGACGCCGTCCTCCTCTATGATCCCGAGAACGTCTTCTACCTGACCGGCTATCAGTCGATCGGCTATTTCACCTATCAGGCGCTGCTGGTTCCGCTGAAGGGGGAGCCGGTCCTGATCTCGCGCGTGGTCAACAAGTTCATGGCCGAGATCACGCCCACCATCGGCCGCTTCGTATCCACGCTCGACACCGATGATCCGATCGACCTGACCTTGAAAGCCATCGCCGATTTGGCACCGCGCGGTAAATTGGGTGTCGAGACGAACGCCTGGTATCTCAACGTGCCCGCCTACCAAGCGCTGGTCGCCAAGAGCGGCTGGACGGTCTCGGACTTCAACGGCGTCGTCGAATGGCTGCGCATCGTGAAATCGCCCGCCGAGATCGACCGTATTCGCCGTGCGGCACGCGCGGCCGAAGCCGGCATGCATGCGGCGCTCGAAGCATCCAAGCCCGGCGCCAGCGAGAACGACGTGGCCGCCGCCATGCACCAAGCCAGCATCGCGGCGGGCAGCGAGTATCTCGGTCACGCCCCCATCGCCGTTTCGGGCGAGCGGACGGCCGTGACCTTCGCCATGTGGCGGCGGCGGACGCTCCAGAAAGGCGACGTGCTGTTCCTCGAGACCGGCGGCTGCATCGACCGTTACCACGGCCTTCTCGCGCGCTGCGCGGTATTGGGCAAACCGACCGACGAAATGCGGCGCATGGCCGACGCCATCATCGGCGGACTGAACGGCGCCATCGCGGCCATCAAACCGGGCGCCACCTCGGGCGATTGCGATCATGCCTGCCGCGGCGCGATCACCAAGGCGGGCTATGGCGAACGTTTCGTCCATCGCACGGCCTACGCGGTCGGCATTGGCTTCCCGCCCAATTGGGCCGAAGGCAAGACACTGTCTTTGCGCAAGGACGATCCAACGCCGCTTCAGCCCGGCATGACGTTCCATATCGTGCCCAGTGTGTTTGGCGGCGCGTTCGGCATGTGCTTTAGCGAGACCGTCCTGGTGACCGAGACGGGCTCCGAGGTCATTACCCAGTTTCCGCGCGAGCTGTTGGTGCGCGCGTGACGTGCGCGGCCGCGCGGGGGTGGCGTGGCGCGGGTTGACCGAAATTTCGCGCGCGCCTTCGCCGCGCTGATTTCGGCGTTGGCAACCCTGTTCGTCCTGTCCCAGGTCTATCGCAACACCAACGCATTGATCGCGCCGGAGCTGGCGGTCGAATTGGGCCTGTCGCCGGCGGCCTTGGGCGGCATGGGCGCCGCATTCTTCTTCACCTTCGCCTTGATGCAGCTTCCGACCGGCATCCTGATCGATCGCTGGGGTCCGCGCCGCGCGATCGCGCGTTCACAGTTCTTCGCGGTCGCCGGCATGGTCCTGGCGTCGGCCAGCCACTCCATCAGCATGCTGACCCTCGCCATGGCGCTGATGGCCATCGGCGCGGCGGGCAACCTGGTCGGTTCGCTGGTCGTCTGCGGCCGCTGGCTGCCTTCCGACCGGTTCGCGACCATCGCCGGCGTGATGATCGCGTTGGGCGGCATCGGCCACGTGCTGGCGACGAAGCCTCTGGCCCTCGTCATCCAGTCGCTCGGCTGGCGGGGAACCTACTTGCTGCTGGCCGGGCTGGTCGCGATCGCGGGCCTGGTGGTCTATGTCGTTGTGCGCGATGCGCCGCCGGGCAAGGAAGAGGAGCACGACCGGACGCGGCCGCGCGAATCCCTGCTCGGCAGCCTGCGCGGCACCTGGGAGGTGCTGCGCTCGCCCGATCTGCGACACATCATGGTGATGACCGCGCTGGGACCGGCGGCCCTCTTCACGCTGCGCGCGCTCTGGGCCGGCCCCTTCTTCGCCGACGTTTACGGCCTCGACCCCGAAGGGCGCGGCGATGCGCTGTTTTTCATGGCGGCGGGCATCATCCTCGGCAACCTGATGTATGGTCCGCTCGACCGCCGCTTCGACACGCGCAGGGGTGTCGTCACCTTCGGCGCCATCTGCCTCGCCATGACCTTAACGACATTGGCTTTGGTGCCGGCCGCGTCTCTCGGCCTCGCGATCGGCCTGATGGGATTGATCGGCGTCTTTGCCACCTTCGACGTGGTGCTGTTCGCCCATGGGCGTTCGCTGTTCCCGCCCCATCTGGCCGGCCGCGCGGTGACGACCGTGAACCTGGCCCTCTTCATCGGCGTGGGGCTGCTGCAATTCATCTCGGGCTTCGTGGTGCGCGAGGCGCATGCCCATGGTCTGCCGCCCGCCGACGCTTATCGCCTGGTGTTCGCCATGCTGGCGGTAAGCTGCGTGTCCGGCCTCCTGCTCTATCGCACCGGCAAGGACGCGCCGCCAAGCGGAGACCGCTGGCGCTAAAACGGAATGCCGGGAGCCTTGTGATCGGGCATGACGCCTTCCTTCAGGCGTAGATCAGCCACTGGCGCAGAAGTGCCGTGACCGCATGCGGCCGTTCCAGCGGCAGGTAGTGTCCACATTCCTCGATGATCACGTGGCGCGCGTCCGGAATTCCCCGGGCGATCTCCTCCGAGAGTTCGGGGGGCAGCACACGGTCTTCGCGCCCGCTGAGCACCAACGTCGGACATCCGATCTTGCCGAGCCCGGGACGGCTGTCGGGCCGGGCCATGCACGCGTTGCTCTGGCGGGTGAACACGGGAGCGCCCTGCCGCGCTTGCATGTCGAGGAGCGCCGTCACCAGCGTTTTGTCCTCCAGACGATCCGGATGGAGGACGGCGGGCAGATCACGCCGCGCGTATTCCCCGAAAGCGCCGGGCTTGCCCATGGCCCCGATCTGCGCCCTGCGTTCCGCGCGCCGCGCTTCCGTGTCCGCGCGCGCGGAGGTGCCAATCAACGCCAGTTTCATCACGCGCTCGGGCGCCGTACGCATAATGGCGAAACTGACATAGCCGCCGAGCGAAAACCCCGCGAGGGCAAAGCGTGCCGGGGCCATGTCCAGAACGACACGGGCCATGTCCTCCACCGTCTCGTGCCGGGTGATATCCACCGGCTTGGCGTCGGCGATATCCGCCAAGTGGCGGACCGGATGCGCCCATAGCGCACTGTCGTCGCCTAGGCCCGGCAGCAGGATCAGAGGTGTGCGTTCCGCCATCTCAGCCCTTTCCGCCGCGCGGAGAACAAGACTTGGGAGTTAGTAGGCGTACTCCGTGAAGACCGGATCGACCGAGCGGTTCCACTGCGTCTCATAGGCAGCCAGCAACTCATCGGCCGGCGTCTTACCCGACGCCACGATCTCGTCCAGCACGTTCAGGAAAACGCTCTCGTTCTCGCCGGTCGAATTCCGCACGTCACGCGCCTTGAGGCCGGCCTGCGCGATCTTGACCGTCTCGCGCGCGATATCCAGCACGCTCGTGTTGCCGAAGCGCGCGGCAAGTCCCTGACGTGGCACGTCGGCGCGCAATTGCGCCCGCTGCTCGGCCGTCCAGCCCTTGACCAGGTCCCACGCCGCATCCAGCGCCGCTTGATCATAGAGAAGCCCGGTCCACAGCGCGGGCAGCGCGCAAAGCCGCCTCCACGGGCCGCCGTCCGCGCCGCGCATCTCGAGGAAGCGCTTCAGGCGCACCTCGGGGAAGGGCAGCGTCATCTGGTCGGCCCAGTCGCTCATGGTCGGGATCTGGTTCGGATAAGCGGGCAGCTTGCCCGCCATGAAGTCGCGGAAGGATTGGCCGCTGGCGTCGATATAGTTTCCGTCGCGGTAAACGAAGTACATCGGCACGCCGAGCACATAGTCGACATAGCGCTCGAAGCTCATCCCTTCGTCGAAGACGAAATCGAGCATGCCGGAGCGGTCGGGGTCGGTGTCGGTCCAGACGTGGCTGCGATAGCTCTGGAACCCGTTGGGCTTGCCCTCGGTGAAGGGCGAATTGGCGAACAGCGCGACGGCGATGGGCTGGAGGGCCAGGCTGGCGCGGAACTTCTTCACCATGTCCGCTTCGGACGAATAATCGAGATTCACCTGCACGGTACAGGTGCGCAGCATCATGTCGAGGCCGAGCTTGCCCTTCTTGGGCATGTACTCGCGCATGATGCGGTAGCGCCCCTTGGGCATCCACGGCACCTCGGCGCGCGCCCATTTGGGATCGAAGCCGAGCCCCAGGAAACCGATACCCAGCTCGGCGCCGATCTTCTTGACCTGATCGAGATGGATATTCACCTCGTTGCAGGTCTGGAACAGGTTTTCGAGCGGCGCGCCCGACAGCTCGACCTGGCCGCCCGGCTCCAAGGTGACCGATGCGCCTTCTTGCGCCAACGCGATGACGTTGCCTTTTTCCGTGACCGGCTTCCAGCCGAAGCGGGTCAGCGCCTCGAGCATGGCGCGGATGCCCGCCGGCCCGTCATAGGGCAGGCGCTTCAACGTGCGCGTCTCGAAGGCGAATTTCTCGTGCTCGGTGCCGATGCGCCATGCGGATTTGGGCTTGGAGCCCTGAGCCACATAGTCGACGAGCTGTGCCTTGCTGGTGACGGGCTGTGCGCCCGCTGTACTCGGTCCCGACATGGGTCTTGCCGTCCCCCCTCGTCCCCTCGATTCCAACGCCGCCGGTGGCGGCTAGGTCCAATCGCCGACCTGGGCTTGCCAGCACGCAAGAGCGGCCATTGCCGCCGTCTCCGCGCGCAGGAGCCTTCGACCGAGAGTGACGGGGGTAACAATGGTTCGTTTCTTTATCGCGTCAAGCTCCGCCGGATCGAATCCTCCCTCGGGCCCGATCAGGACCGCCCAGGGGGCTTTGCGCTCCACCGGGTCCAGGCCAGCCAGGACCTCGGCGATGGGGCGCCCCTGCCCGGTCTCGTCACATAAAAGAAGTCGCCGCCCGGCTGGCCAGGCGTCCAAGACTTGGGTGAGAGGCTGCGGCTCGCGCACCGCGGGCACGTTCAGGCGATGGCACTGCTCCGCCGATTCCATGGCGATGGCGCGCAGGCGCTCGGTGTTCACGCGGCCAACCACGGTGCGGCGGGTGATCACCGGCACCAGCGCCGCGACACCCAGTTCGGTCGCCTTCTCCGCCACCAGATCGACCGGTCCGCGCTTGATCGGCGCGAATAGGAGCCACAAATCGGGCTCGGCCTCCGGCTTGCGCGTCTGCGCCTCGACCGCGGCGGCCGCGCGTGCCTTGCCCAGCGTGGCAATACGCCCGCGCCATTCGCCGTCGCGCCCGTTGAAGAGGATCACCGCGTCGCCTTCACGCCGGCGCAACACATGGCGCAGATAATGGGATTGGTTGGCGGACAACGGCGCCTCGCCGCCCATGGCCAGCGGGGCGTCGACGAAAAGCCGCGGCGGCGCGCGCTCGTGCCCTTCGCTCACATTCTCTCCCGCTCGTCAGGCGTGATCGCTTCGGGCAGAATTAGCACATCATGACCGATATCCCCAACGCGACGGCGCCCGATCCCAACGACATGACGGGCAACACCTGGGTCGAGCGCAGCCTGCCGCGCGCGCTCGTGCCCTATGCCCACCTGATGCGGCTCGACCGGCCGATCGGCACGTGGCTGTTGCTGTTCCCCGGCCTGTGGTCGATCGCGATGGCGCTGACGGGTGCCGCGGACCTGCGCTACTTCGCCTGGTTCGCGGTGGGCGCCTTGGTCATGCGCGGCGCGGGCTGCGTCTGGAACGACATCACCGACCGCGACTTCGACGCGGCCGTCGCACGCACGCGCACGCGCCCCATCGCCAGCGGCGCGGTCAGCGTGTGGCGGGCCGGATTGTTCCTGGCCTTTCTACTGGCCATCGGCCTCGCGGTGCTTCTGCAGTTCAACCTGTTCGCGGTCATCCTGGGCGCGGCATCGCTCGTGATCGTCTTCGCCTATCCCCTGATGAAGCGCATCACCCATTGGCCGCAGCTGGTCCTAGGCCTGGCCTTCAACTGGGGGGCCTTGCTCGGCTGGGCCGCCGTGCGCGGCGATTTGGGCTCGTGGGCGCCGTTCTGCCTCTATGCCGCCGGCATCCTGTGGACGCTCGGCTACGATACGATCTACGCCCACCAGGACAAGGAAGACGACGCGCTGATCGGCGTGAAGTCGACCGCGCTCCTGTTCGGCGACCAGACGCGGCCCTGGCTGTTCCTGTTCTACGGCGGTGCGATCGTCTTCATGCTGCTGGCCGGGCAGGCCATGGGCTTCGGCTGGCAGTATTACGCGGTCTACACGCTGGCCGCCGCGCATCTGATCTGGCAGGCCGCGACCGTGAAACTCGACGATCCGGCCGACTGCCTGTCCAAGTTCAAATCAAACCGCGTCTATGGCTGGCTCGTGCTCGGCGCCATCGCCTTCGGACACCAGGCCATGGCGTTCTAGGCGGTCCCCACCGTCTGCGCCTTGCGACCGGCACGAGGCATGTCTCCTGTCTCGGCGCCGGCGACCAAACGGCCCGCGAAATCGACCGTGCGCAAAGCCAGGTGCCGGGCGCCATCGTGCAGTTCCTGGCTGTGCTGCACGAACGCGACGTTGCGTTCCATGTCCTCGGCCGTCCAACCGCGCGTATGGGCGATATAGGGAAAGGGCGGGAAGGCGAAGCCCAGCTCGGCGAAAAAGGCCAAGAGCTGCCCCGCCACGCCCTGCACGTTGTCTTGTCCACCTAGGACGATGAAGCTGGCGACCTTGTTCCGGATCATGATCCGCTTGTGGGTGGTGATTTGGTTCTGCACGCAATTCAGCCGCTCGGCCATGCGGAAATAGAGCGAGCTGGCCTGGCCCCAGCGGATCGGCGTCGACAGGATCAAGGCATCGGCCCAGTGGACGAGGCCTTCATAGACCTGATCCATCTGGTCCTCGGAATCCATCTGGGTGATGGAGCAGGGCCAGGTGCAGGCGCGCGCGGCCTTGGAGTAGTAGCCCTCGCAAGCGCGGAAGCGGAGCGCGCTGAGCCGGATCATGCGTGTCTCCGCCCCTTGGCCGCGCGCGGCGGCCAGCGCGGATTCCAGGAGATGGTCCGAGCCCGAATAACGCGGGTTCTTCTCGTCCATGGCCGAAGCGCCGATGCCCAGCACGCGGATCGGCCCCGGCTCGCGTTTGATCGCGCGCTCCAGCGGATGAGGCGGGTGGGGATTCTTGTGCCGCGGTGTCACGGGCCGCGCGGTCACCAACACGCGTCCGCCCTCGACCCTTACGCCGTGGGACGGCACGCGGTCGCTCTCGAAACCAGGCTCGCCCTCGCCGGTCAGACGGTTGAATTTCCAATGATGCCAGGGGCAGACGACATAGTCGCCGTCCAGCGTCCCCTCACCGAGCGGCCCGCCCGCATGGTTGCAAACATGGGACACGGCACCGAACCGGCCGCCGACGCAGGAAAGGGCGACCGGCACCGAGCCCACCTCGACCTTGCGCAACGGCGTGGCGGCCAACTCCGATGCCGCGCCCACATCGACCCACTTTTCGTCCGCCATCAACGCCTCCCTTCGCGCGTGCGCCCATCGCCGCGACAGTCTGCCCTCGCGCTCTTTCCGCATCCAGCCCGATGGGCCAGGATGCCCCATGCCCCCCACCGACATGGACTCCTTCATCCGCGCGCACACGGCGGTGGCTTCGCCGCCCTTGGTGCCCGAGATCGCGCTGCATCTCGCGACCGAGATCACGCCCTTGTGGCAGGCGACCGAATCATGGCTCGAGCGCGAGGGAATCGAGCCGCCCTACTGGGCGTTCGCCTGGGCCGGCGGCCAGGCGTTGTCGCGTTATCTGCTCGACCGGCCGGACATGGTCGCGGGCAAGCGCGTGCTGGATTTCGGCGCGGGCTCGGGCCTGGTCGCGCTGGCCGCCGCGCGCGCGGGCGGACGGGCGGAAGCGGCGGAATTGGACGCGATGGCGGCCGCCGCGATTCGCCTTAATGCCGCGTTGAATGGCGTGGACCTAGCCATCGCAACCGGCGACGTCATCGGCCGCGACGGCGGCTGGGACGTCGTGCTGGCGGGCGACATGTTCTATGAGCGCAAGCTGGCGGCGGCGGCCTTGCCCTGGCTGCGCGGTCTGGTCGCGCGCGGTGCCTTGGTCCTGCTCGGCGATCCGGGCCGCGCCTATCTGCCGGAGAAAGGCCTCACGGAAGTCGCGGTCTACACCGTGCCGACGACGCGCGAGCTGGAGGACCGCGAGACGCGCGAAGGACGCATCTGGCAGCTATCAAAGAGTTAGCAAGCTATTTGAGACGCCAGATTCCTGATCGGCCGATAGGTTCAGCAAGCTTTCCACGCTTTCTTAAGGATGTAGCAGCCCATCGAATGTCGTATTGCCACGTATAAAGCAGCCTTCCAGCGCCTTCGAGATCAGTGCGATATTTCTTCCAGATGTATTCAGCCACCTTTGTTAGATGAGCTGTTCCGCCGTTTTCACGCAGGGCTTCGACTACCCATGCTTTAAAATCATCTCGCATAACCATGCGTTGCCCCCGGTTTTGTTATTGCGTGGTCGCATAACGAGCACAGGATCGATGATGTGAGTTTCGCTCTCTAAAGGCTCTCGATGCGGTAGCGCGCCAACGCGTCGTCCACGGTCGCCATCGCCTTCGCGCGCCACGCGGCCTTGGCGGCGCCTAGGCTGGTGAAGGGACCGATGCGCTCTTCGGGTTTGCCGTCCGCCGTGACGTGGAAGCCGGTGTCCTTGTAGCTGCCGCCCACGACCCAGAACTCGGTGCCGCCGTCCCGCTCGATGTGAAAGCGTGAATTGCAGTTATCGACCGAAGCGATGGACTTGGCGCGCCAGATGGACTTGGCCTGCTCCAATGTCGGATACGGCCCCAGCCGCTCCTCGGCACCGCCGCCCGCGATACGCGCGAAATTCGTATCCTCGTATTCGCCGCCAATGACCCAATAGGCCGTCATGCCTGCCCCGTCCTGCCGTGCCGCTTATGCCCACCAAATATGGTCAATTCGATGACGAATTCCAGCATGGGCTTCGCGCGCCTTGACCCAAGGGGCTCTTTCGGGCGTCTTTAGCGCCGTTCAACCAACGCCGCGACCCGCGCCATGGCTTACCGCTCGCTCCGCGACTTCCTCCGCCAGCTCGAGGAAAAGGGCCGGCTTTCGCGCGTGAAGGCGCCCGTCTCGCCGTTCCTCGAGATCACCGAGATCCACACCCGCCTGATGGCCGAGGGCGGGCCGGCGGTCCTGTTCGAGAACGTCGTGAAGGCGGATGGCGGGCGCTACGGCATGCCCGTCCTGGCCAATCTGTTCGGCACGGTCGAGCGCGTGGCCTGGGGCATGGGGCGCGAGCCGCACCAATTGCGCGAGGTGGGCGAGACTCTGGCCTTTTTGCGCCAGCCCGAACCGCCGGGCGGCTGGCGCGAGGCGCTGGAGATGTTTCCCCTGCTCAAGACTGTCATGGCCATGAAACCGCGCACGGTCGGCTCGGCGCCATGCCAGGAGATCGTGCTGCAGGGCGATGACGTCGATCTCGCGCGCCTGCCGATCCAGACCTGCTGGCCGGACGAGCCCGCGCCGCTCATCACCTGGCCCTTGATCGTCACGCGCGGACCCGGCAAGCGGCGCGAGGACGATTACAATCTCGGCATCTACCGCATGCAGGTGACGGGCAAGAACACCACGCTGATGCGCTGGCTGAAGCATCGCGGCGGCGCCCAGCATCACGCGCGCTGGAAGGGCGAGAAACGCGAGCCCTTCCCCGCCGCCGCCGTGATCGGCGCCGATCCCGGCACGATCCTGGCCGCGGTGACGCCCGTGCCGGACACGGTTTCCGAATATCAGTTCGCCGGTTTGCTGCGCGGCGCCAAGACGGAACTGGTCGACTGCAAGACCATTCCGCTCAAGGTGCCGGCGGAGGCCGAGATCGTGCTGGAGGGCCACGTCTCGCTCGACAACTACCAGGACGAAGGCCCCTACGGCGACCACACGGGCTATTACAACGCGGTCGAGCAGTTCCCCGTGTTCGAGATCAGCGCCATCACCATGCGGCGCGACCCGATCTATCTCTCGACCTACACGAGCCGCCCGCCGGACGAGCCGTCGATCCTGGGCATGGCGCTGAACGAGGTGTTCATTCCCCTTCTGCGCCAGCAATTCCCGGAGATCGTCGATTTCTGGCTGCCGCCGGAAGGCTGCTCCTACCGTATCGCCGTCGTCTCGATGAAGAAGGCGTATCCCGGCCACGCCAAGCGCGTGATGATGGCCGTGTGGTCGTATCTGCGCCAGTTCATGTACACGAAATGGGTCATCGTGGTGGACGACGACATCGACGCGCGCGACTGGAAGGACGTGATGTGGGCCCTATCCACCCGCATGGACCCGGCGCGCGACATCACCGTCATCGAGAACACGCCCATCGACTATCTGGACTTCGCCTCGCCCGAATCGGGCCTGGGCTCCAAGATCGGATTGGACGCGACCAACAAATGGCCGCCCGAGACCAAGCGCGAATGGGGCCGCAAGATGCGCATGGAGCAGGACGTGATCGACAAGGTCACGCGCGAGTGGGCCAGCTACGGTTTGCCGGGATCGGGGAAGAGCATCTGGAAGTAGCGATGACCGCGCCCGCTCCCAGCCGCGACTATGTGACGACCATGGCGCGCTACAACGCCTGGATGAACGAGAGCCTCTATCGCGTTTGCGCGGAGATGAGCGACGCGGAGCGCAAGAAGGATCGCGGCGGCTTCTTCAAATCCATCCACGGCGTGCTGAACCACCTGGTGCTGGTGGACATTTATTGGCTGGGCTGGTTCACGGGCAATCCGCCCAGCTTTCCCTCGCTGGACGCCGAGCTTTATGCCGACTTCGGCGCGCTGCGCGCCGAGCGCGCGCGTCTCGATGCCGCAATCGAACGCTGGGCCGCCAGCCTGACCGAGGAACAATTGGCGGGCGACATCGTTTTCCGCAGCATGACGCTCAAGGTCGACCGCAAATTGTCGCTGTGGCACGCGGTCATTCACTACTTCAACCACCAGACGCACCATCGCGGCCAGGCCACCACGCTGTTGACCCAGGCCGGCCAGGATATTGGCGTGACCGACCTGCACCGGATGCCGGGAATTTCCATCACGCTGTGATCGTGGCCTGCGCATTGGCGCGGCGGCGCGTCGCGCGGCTATAGTGCCCCTCCCCCGAACACCGGAATCCATGATGGCCGCCAAAGACGCTTCGCTCGACCTTCTGACCGACCTGATCGCGCGCGCCAA
>CADEGL010000052.1 GCA_902826885.1 uncultured Alphaproteobacteria bacterium
GAGATGATCAGCGGCGTGCGCGCCTCGTCGATCAGGATCGAGTCCACCTCGTCGACGATGGCGTAGTTGAAGGGCCGCTGGACCATATCCTCCAGGCGGAATTTCAGATTGTCGCGCAGATAGTCGAAGCCGAATTCGTTGTTGGTGCCGTAGGTGACGTCGGCGGCATAGGACAGGCGCCGTTCCTCGTCGGACAGGCCGTGGACGATGCAACCCACGGTCAGGCCGAGGAACTTGTAGACCTGGCCCATCCAATCGGCGTCGCGGCTGGCCAGGTAGTCGTTGACCGTCACGACGTGAACGCCCTTGCCGGTCAGCGCGTTCAGATAGACGGGCAGGGTGGCCGACAAGGTCTTGCCTTCGCCGGTCGCCATCTCGGCGATCATGCCGCGGTGAAGCACCATGCCGCCCATAAGCTGGGCGTCGAAATGCCGCTGGCCCAACACGCGCCGCGCCGCCTCGCGCACGGTCGCGAAGGCATCGGGCAGAAGATCGTCCAGGGTCTCGCCGGCGGTCAGCCGCTGGCGCAGGGCGGCGGTGCGGGCCGACAGGGCCTCGTCGCTCAGGCCCTTCATTTCCGGCTCTAGCGCGTTGATCGCCGCAGCCGAGGGGTTAAGGCGTTTCACATACCGTTCGTTCGCCGAACCGAACAGCTTGCGCGCGAGGCCGCCAATCATGCTTGATCCCGATTGAAAGTCGCTTCCGGCGGGGAAGAGGTGCCTGGGAAGCCGTTCCCTTGAGATAGGCGCGCGCCCCAGGCCTGTCAACGTGCGACCTTGTGCCGCGAAGCGGCTAAATGCTTATATCCCGCCGTCTTTTAACCCCCGCCGCGAGTGTCGCGCCATGCCCGAACGGTCGCCCCTTGCCCCCGAACGGTCGCCTGTCCTGCCCGCCATCGCCGGCGTGCGCCTGGCCGCGACCAATTGCGGCATCCGCTACAAGGGCCGAACGGACCTTCTTCTGGTCGAAATGGCGCCGGGAACGACGGCGGCCGGGGTTCTGACGCGCTCGTCCATGCCGTCGGCGCCGGTGCAATGGTGCCGTAAGGCGCTGGCCAAGGGCCGGGCACGGGCCATCGTGGTCAATTCCGGCAATGCCAACGCCTTCACGGGCACGATCGGCGACGCTTCGGTCGCCCGCACGGTCGCGGCGGCTTCCAAGCTGTTCCATTGCGGCAAGCCGGAAGTGCTGGCCGCCTCGACAGGCGTCATCGGCGAGCCTCTGCCGGACGAAAAGATTACCGCGGCATTGCCGCCTTTGCGCGCGGCGCTGTCGGCCGACGCCTGGGCCGAGGCCGCGGCCGCCATCATGACCACCGATACGTTTCCCAAGGCGGCCACGGCGACCGCGCGCCTCGGCGGCGGCAAAGTGACCATCAACGGCATCGCCAAGGGCTCGGGCATGATCGCGCCCAACATGGGCACCATGCTGGCTTTCATCTTCACCGACGCGAAATTGCCTGCGACCGTTTTGCGCACGCTGTTGAAGGACGCTAACGACCGCTCGTTCAACAGCATCACGGTCGACGGCGATACCTCGACCAGCGACACGGCCATCCTGTGCGCGACTGGCCAGGCCAAGCATAAGCCCGTGGGTTCGGCCTCCAGCGCCATGCTCAAGGATTTCCGCAAGGCGCTCGACGCGGTCATGCAGGATCTGGCGCAGCAGGTGGTGCGCGACGGCGAGGGCGCGCAGAAGCTCATCACCGTCGACGTCACGGGCGCCAAGTCGGACGCGTCGGCGCGCGTGATCGCTCTCGCCATCGCCAATTCGCCGCTGGTGAAGACGGCCATCGCGGGCGAGGACGCCAATTGGGGCCGCCTGGTCATGGGCGTGGGCAAGTCGGGCGAACCGGCCAAGCCGGAGCGCCTGTCCGTGCGCATCGGCGGCGTCCAGGTCGCGCGGCGCGGCCAGCGGGTCCAAGGCTATGACGAGACGCCAGTCACGCAGCACATGAAGGGTCGTGAGATCCTGCTGGAGGTCGATATCGGCCTCGGGCGCGGGCGCGCCACCGTGTGGACCTGCGACTTGACACACGGCTACATCGCCATCAATGCCGATTACCGGAGCTGACGGCGCGCGCGACCGGCTTCGTCTGGAAACCGACCGGCTGACGCTCCGGCGGCCCGCCTCCGCCGACGCGCCCGCCATCGAGGCATTGGCCGGCGAGTGGGATGTGGCGCGCCACACGGCGAATATTCCCCACCCCTATCCGACCGGAAGCGCCATCGGATGGCTCGCCACGCTGTCGGACGAGGCGGAGATCGTTTGGGCTATCGAGCGGCGCGAGGACGGCGTGTTCCTCGGCTGTATCGGCCTTAGGCCCGATCCCGACGCGGGCCGGGGCGTGCCCGGCTATTGGATCGGCAAGCCCCATTGGGGCCGGGGTTACGCGACCGAGGCGCTCAAGGCCGTCGTGGCCTACGCCTTCGACATGCGCCGCTTCGACCGGCTCGATTGTTCATCCGCCGTGGACAACGCGGCCTCCGCGCGCGTGCAGGAGAAGCTGGGGTTCGTCCCGACCGGTCGTGCCATGGAGCCGGCGCCCGCGCGCGGCGGTGCGATGGCGGTCGAGACGCGTAGCCTCGCGCGTAAGGATTGGGAGGCCGCGCGCCGCGCGGCCAATGTTCCGACCGTGCTGGTCGCGGCTGTGGCGCTGATCGACGCCGATGGACGCGTGCTTCTGGCCGAACGGCCGCGCGGGAAAAGCATGTCCGGCCTGTGGGAATTCCCGGGCGGCAAAGTGGATGCGGGCGAGACGCCGGAGGCGGCGCTGATCCGCGAACTGGAAGAGGAGCTGGGCATCGACGTGTCGGAACGATGCCTGGCGCCGCTCACCTTCGCCTCGCATCGCTACGAGCGCTTCCACCTCTTCATGCCGCTTTATGTCTGCCGCGTGTGGGACGGGCATGTCGAAGCGCGCGAGGGACAGAAGCTGGCTTGGGTGCGTGTCGAGGCGCTCGACACCTATCCGATGCCGCCGGCCGACGTGCCGCTGATCGCGACGCTCAAGGACCTTTTGTAATCCGTCATTCTTTCCGGCGATTCGGCGCTGCGTCGACGCCGGTGCCGACCTCGCGCGCGTCCAGCGCATCGGCGAGGCGCGCCGCCGCGCTGCCAGGCCGCAAGGGCTTGGGTTGCGAGGACGCGGGCGCCCAGGCCGTGACGAAGAGGACGCGGAATGTCGCGGGGATACGGCCGTCGGCGCCGCCATGCCTTTCGCGGTAGAGCTGCGCCGCGCGGCCCAGCGTCGCGCGACGCAGGAAGCCGCCCCGGCGTGCTTTCACGGCGTTGGTCTCGCCCATACCGCGCAAGTCCTTCATGAGCGCCAGCGGGTCGGGAAACGTGACCGTGATCGTATCCACATCCACGACTGGCAGCGCGAAGCCCGCGCGTTGCAGCAAGGCACCCATGTCGCGCACGTCGGCGAAGGGCGAGACGCGCGGGCTGACGCCGCCTTCCTCTTCCATCTCGGCGTCCATCAGCACATCGCGCAATTCGGCCAGGGTGCCGCCGCCGAAGAGCGCGGCCAGGAACAGCCCGTCGGGCTTGAGCGCGCGCCGCGCCTGCGCCAACGCCCCCGGCAGGTCATTGACCCAGTGGAGCGCGAGCGAGCTGACGATCAGGTCGAAGGCGCCGTCGCGGAACGGCAGCGCCTCCTCGTCGGCGGCGACGGCGAGCGCGCCCGCGCCGCGCAGGGCGGCTTGGGACAAGCCCGCGTGGATGACGGTCTCGGTCCCGGCGCGCGCGTTCATCGCGGCGGCCAGCGCATCGCCCCTTCGGCCCCATTCCAGCGTCATGGGAAAGCGGCGGCGTACATCGTCCAGCCGTTCCGCCAGCCGCTCGGCCACCTCGCGGAACAGAAAGTCATGGTCGGGCCAGCGCGCCGCCGCGCGTTCGCGCCGCAGGCGCACCAGGCGGCGGTCGAAAACATCCATGCCGTCAACCATGGCCGGATATATGCCATTCCCGCCGCGCGATTGACAGGCGGCGGCCGGACGGCGTGAGATTCGACCTATGGCGATGTCCGCGAACGTTCCGGCCTCGGTGCGAAAACTCGGCGCGGCCGCGTTGGACCTGCTTCTGCCACCGCAATGCCTGTCCTGCCGCGAGGTCGTGGCCGCGCCGGGCACGCTGTGCGGCGCGTGCTTCGCCAAGCTGCGCTTCCTCTCGTCGCCTTGCTGCGCGGCATGCGGCATCCCGTTCGAATTCGATCCGGGCGGCGCGGATACGTTGTGCGGCGCCTGTATCCGCGAACGCCCGTCCTATGACCGGGCGCGCGCCGTGTTCCGCTACGACGATTCCAGCCGGAGCCTGGTCCTGGCCTTCAAGCACGGCGACCGTATCGATGCGGCGCCCGCCTATGCGCGCTGGCTGGCGCGGGCGGGCGATGGGCTGATCGCGGACGTCGATCTGATCGCGCCGGTGCCGCTTCATTGGACCCGCCTGTTTCACCGCCGGTACAACCAATCGGCCTTGCTGGCGAACGCGCTGGCCCGGCTCGCCAGCCGTCCCGTCGCCCCCGATCTTCTGCGCCGCAAGCGGCGCACGCCGTCGCAAGGCGGGTTGGGGCGCGCGGAACGCGCGCGCAACGTGCGTGGCGCCTTCGCCGTGCGCGCCGGCCGGCTGGTCGAGGGGAAACGCATTCTTTTGATCGACGATGTGCTGACGACGGGCGCCACGGTCGAGGCCTGCGCCACGGTACTTCGAAAGGCAGGCGCCGCTTCCGTGGATGTGCTGACGCTCGCGCGTGTGGTTCGGGAGGAATGAGGGAGGGATGCGATGACCGGTAAGCCCAAGGCCGCCGACTGGCGGTTCGCGCTGGATAAGGCGCGCAAGACGCCGTTGCAGAAGGGGCGTCAATCGTCCCTGATCTTTAGCCACGGCACGCTCGAGGTGCGCCACTACGCCCCGCGCGGGGTGGACGCTCAGACGCCCCATGATCTGGACGAGGTCTATATCGTCGAGCGGGGCACGGGCTGGTTCGAGGTGGCCGGTGACCGGACCAAGTTCGGCCCGGACGACGTGCTGTTCGTGCCCGCGGGCGTCCAGCACCGGTTCGTCGATTTCTCCGACGATTTCGAGACCTGGGTGGTGTTCTACGGCCCCAAGGGCGGCGAGGCGGCCAAGACCTGACCCCATCGTCCGGGGCCGAACGGATGCTATATTAAAGAAAGGTTCAACACCGAAGGTCGTCCATGGCCCGCGTCGAGATCTACACCACCATGATGTGCCCCTACTGCTACCGGGCGAAGAGCCTGTTGCAGGCGAAGAACGTCGCGTTCGAGGAAATCGACGTGACCTACGATCCCGAAGGCCGCAAGAAAATGACCGAGCGCGCCCATGGCGGGCGCACGGTGCCGCAGATCTTCATCGACGGGAAACACGTGGGCGGTTCGGACGAACTGGCCGCGCTCGACCGCGAAGGCAAGTTGGACCCGCTTCTGGGCATTGCCGCATGAGCCAGTTTACCGTCGCCTGCGTGCAGACCAATACCGGCCTCGAGATGGAACCGGCCATCGCCGCGCTCCGGCCCATGGTGATGCGCGCGCGGGAGATGGGGGCGGATTTCATCACCACGCCCGAGAACGTCACCCTGGTCGACCGCAGCCGCAAGCGCATGTTGGCCAAGGTGCGCACCGAGGCCGACCATCCGGCCATACCTGCCTTCCAGGAGATGGCGCGAGAGACCGGCGCGTGGCTGCTCGCGGGCTCGCTCACCATCAAGCTCGACGACGAGCACGTGGCGAACCGTTCCTATTTGTTCGACGCGCAGGGCGCCGTCGTTGCGCGCTACGACAAGATCCACATGTTCGACGTCGATCTGAAGGGCGGCGACAGCTACCGCGAATCGGCGACCGTGCGCTCGGGTGGCGAAGCCGTGATCGCGCCGACGCCCTGGGGCTTGCTCGGCATGACGGTCTGCTACGATCTGCGTTTCGCCGCGCTTTACCGGGCGCTGGCCCATGCGGGCGCCAGTTTCCTGACCGTGCCCGCCGCCTTCACCGCCTTTACGGGCAAGGCGCATTGGCATGTGCTATTGCGCGCGCGGGCGATCGAGACGGGCTGCTTCGTCATCGCGCCGGCGCAGGTCGGCACGCACGAGGACGGGCGCGAAACCTACGGCCACTCGCTGGTGGTCGCACCTTGGGGCGAAGTTCTCTCGGACGGCGGCGAGCAGGTCGGCGTCACCACGGCCGTCATCGACACGGCGCGCGTCGAGGAGGCGCGGGGCATGGTGCCCGCGCTCACCCACGACCGCCCGTTCAAGACACCGCGCCCCGCAAGCGTGGACGGCAAGGCCCGCGCCGCGGGCGACTGATCCGGCCTCAATCCAACGCATCCTTAGCCGCCGTGCCGGGAGATGCCGCGCCGTATCCTGAATATGGGATTCATCCCAAATTACGCTTGACGCCGTTGCCGCGCAGGAGCAGAATGTTCTCTAAATGTTCCTGATTGTGGAGGATGACGATGTCCTTCTTGCAACCATTCTCGAACGGGTTTCCGCCGCCATCGCCTCTCAAACGGGCCACGGGAGAGGATGGTCCGTTGCCTTCGAGCAATGGGCGGGGCGCTTCCGTGGGCACGGAGGGCGAGCCAAGAAGTGCATGGCTGATGGCCGCCGCGGCTCAGGAGCAGAGGCGCCAGGCGGCTCGGCCGAATCCGCCAGGCAACGATGCCGCGGCTGGCGAACCGCCTTTGCGCTTTTGGACCACGGACGTGAACCGGACCTATTTGGAGGCCATCGCCGAGCGCGAGAGCCGGGGACAACCGAATCACGGTTATAGTGCGCGTAATGGTGATGCGTTAGGTCGGTATCAGTTTTTGCCGAGCGCGCTCGTCGAGACGAAATGGTTCGAGCCCGGTGTCGATAGTGGACTCATCCCGACCGAGCGTGCCGCCGCATTCGGCGTCCAAAGCCTGGAAGATTGGTGGCGCAACGCGCCGGCGCAGGAAGAGGCTATGCGCGATTTCTCCCGGCGCAACGAGGAGCAGGCGGCCAAAAAGGGACTCTGGGATCGTCTTGGGCTCGTCTATCAAGGGCGGAAGGGACAGATCGCTATCACGCCTGCGGGAATTGCCGCCGCCGTCCACCGGGAAGGCGCGGGCGGGACAAGGCGGTATCTCGATAAACTGGCAAAGAACGGTTGGGACAGTAAAAGCGCGGCGTTAGACGATCACGACCTAGCCGTGGAAACGCGTTTGCGGGAATTCCAGGCGGTACCCTATACGCCCTACACGCAAGAGCTTCGGGATCGCCTGCGGACCGATCCGGAGCGTGATCGATGATTCAGATCATAATTCAGATGATGTCTTTCGGGTTTGGCCGCGTTCAGCGGCTTGCCGCAGGCATGCGCGCCAGAGGCTTGCCGGCGAGCGCTTCCACCCTCGCCGCGTTGTTGATCGTGCTTGCGTCGGCGGTGGAAGTCCACGCCGAGGAAATCCTCAAGTACCGGCCGATCGGCAATAACAAGATGCTCTTCGCGCTCGCGGAGCGTTACTTTCCGGAAGAGGAGTACGAGGAGAACAAGGCCGACTACGCAGAAAGCTACCGAGCCGAAAGCAGGGCGCAAGTCATCAAACAAGTGATGCAATTCATCTCGGTCGATCTAAACCGCGATGGTCGTCCGGAAATCTTCCTCCTAAAGCAACTGATCGGTTGGTGTGGTTCGGCAGGCTGCGAAATGATTGTTTTGCAGCAGCGGAATGGCGTTTGGAAGGAAGTCTATAACGGTAGCTCTTATCACAGCATCAAACTGCTCGATGAATGGGACGGGCCATATCGGCGCGTCGAATACGCAAGTTACCTCATAGGTAACCGCCTCATTCTGCGCTGGGACGGCGATCACCCATGGGGTCAGGAGCTGGATAAAGACGGCAACACGGTCGAAGAGTAGGAGCGTCGGTCTACGTCCCCGGAATGACCACGATGTTCCCGAAGAAATCCTTCGAGACGAACAATTCCTGCGCCGTGCGAAATTGCGCGAGCGGATAGGTTTTGGCGAGAAGCGGCTTCAACTTGCCGGCGCGGATATAGCCGACCAACGCGTCGAAATGCTTCCGGTAGCCAATCGACACGCCATAGAACGTCAGCTTCTTTAAATACAGGGTACGGATGTCGAATGGCACCACGGGACCGCCGATGGCGCCCGCCGTGACGTAGCGCCCGCCAGGCCGCAACAGCGCGAGCAGATCGCGGAAGGCCGGGCCGCCCACCACGTCGGCGGCCACGTCGACCGCGCGGCCCTTCAGCGCCGCGGTAGCCTGCTCGTAAAGATCGCCCTGGTCGCGCAGCACGATGTGCTTGGGACCCAGTTTCGCCACATCGTCGCGCCAGCGCGCGCTGGTGACCGCTATCGTCTCGGCGCCGCGCGCATGCGCGAGTTGGACGACGGCCGAGCCCGCGCCGCCGGAGGCGCCGGTGACGACGACCATCTCGCCGGCTTTTACGCCCGCTTCGTCCAACATGTGCTGGGCGGTGATATAGGCGCAGGGGAAGGTCGCCAGTTCCGCGTCCGAGAGCGGGACATCGTCCACCTTGTAGGCGTTCTCGGCGGGCAAGGTGGTGTATTCGGCATAGCCGCCGTCACGGCCCGAGCCCAGCGAACCCGCGAAACCCAAGTTCACGTTGGGATCGCCGTAGACGACAAAGTTGCACAACACGCGCTCGCCGACGCGCGATGCATCCACGCCCGCGCCGACCGCGGCGATGCGTCCAACCACGTCGCAGCCCTGGATGCGCGGCCAGCGGCCCTCGGTGCGTCCGACGCCCGTGCGCGCCTCGGGATCGCGGTCGGTGCCGTAACGCGCCTCGCGGTTCCACACGTCGGTGTTGTTGAGGCCGCAGGCCAGGACGCGCAGTAATACTTCGCCCGCAGCGGGCTTCGGCACGGGCACGTCGGTGTAGTCCAGCATCTCGAAGCCGCCGTGGCCACGGGTGACGACCGCCTTCATGGTGGCGGGGATCTTCTCGGTCATGGGGCTTTCTCCACGAGTTGGGATGGATCGACGTTGCCGCCGCAGACCAAGACGCCGACGCGCTCGTCCGCTTGCGGTGTGTAGGCGCCGGACAGAAGCGCGGCCATGGCGGCGGCACCGCCCGGCTCGGCGGCGACACGAAGGGCTTCCCACAAGGCGCGCTGCGCCGCGCGGATGGCGTCATCCGCCACCAGCACGACACGCGCGATATGTTGCCGCGCATGGGCGAACATCAGGCCGCCCACGCGCTTGGCGCCCAGGGAATCGGCCGCGACGCCGCCGACCGCGACATCCACCGGCGCGCCCGCTTCCAGCGCGCGGGCTAAGGTGGGCGCCGCTTCGGGCTCGACGCCGACAATCTTTGTCCGGCCCTGGTACCAGGCGGCTACGCCGCCGATCAGTCCACCGCCGCCGACCGCTACGAGGATCGTGTCGAGGCCTGGCGCCTGGCGCTCGAATTCGCGTCCGGCCGTGCCTTGTCCCGCCAGCACCTCGGGCTGGTCGTAGGCGTGGACGACGAGAGCGCCGGTTTCCTTCACGCGCTTTTCGCTGGCGGCGAAGGCCTCGGCGTAGGACGCGCCGCCGACATTCACGATGGCCCCGTAATCGCGCAGGCGCGCGATCTTCACGGGCGAGGAAATCTCCGGCACGAAGATCTCGGCCTTGTGACCGAGCGCGCGCGCGGCAAAAGCCGTGGCCAAGCCATGGTTACCGCCCGAGGCCGCGATCACGCCCGTCTCCGGAACCTGGCTCGAAAGGATGCGGTTGAACGCGCCGCGCGGCTTGAACGAGCCGGTGTGCTGCAACAATTCCAGCTTGAGCGTGATGGGCACGGCGATGCCGAAGGCGCCCCGTTCCAGCGCCATCACGGGCGTCTCGCGCACATGGGGCGCGATGCGGGCGGCTGCTCGCGCGATGTCATCCGGAGCAATCATGCTCATGACCGGCGGAAGGGGTCGTCCATGGGTGCGACCGCGGGCGCGTTGGTTTCGACGGCAGTCGCGGGCCGCTCGTTGACCAGCAGGCGGAACACATCCGGCCGCGCATAGTGGCCGACCACGTCCAGATCGTACTTGCCGCGCGCGATCTCGGTCAGGTCGAGATCGGCGGTCAGGATGCATTCGCCCGAGAAATCCGGCCCGGCCAGAACGTCGCCGAACGGGCCGACGATGCAGCTTCCGCCGCGCATCAAGACGCCGCCGGGCGCCTCGATATCCAGCGCATAGTTCGGCGGGCAATCCGCGCGCGTCAGGTATTGGCAGCAGGAGAGCACGAAGCAGCGGCCTTCGACCGCAATATGACGCATGGTCGGTAGCCAACTATCGCGCGTGTCGGCCGTGGGCGCGCAGTAAATCTGGATGCCCTTGCCGTACATGGCCATGCGCAGCATGGGCATATAGTTCTCCCAGCAGATCACCGCACCCAGACGCCCGGCCGGGGTGTCGAAGACCGGCAGGGTCGAACCGTCGCCGAAACCCCAGACCAAGCGTTCGGAAGCGGTCGGCATCAGCTTCCGGTGCTTGCCCAGCAGGCGTCCATCGGGCGCGAAGAACAGGACCGAGCAATAGAGCGTGCCGCCGTCGCGCTCGATGACGCCCGCGACGAGATGCAGCTTGGCGTCTTTCGCCGCTTCGCCCAGCGCATCGGCGGCGGGGCCGGGCACGTCGACGGCGCTGTCCCAATAGCGGCGGAAATCCTCGCGTCCTTCGGCCGTGCGGTTGCCGATGCGCGCGCCGAAATCGAGACCCTTCGGATAGCCGGGCACGAACGCCTCGGGCAGAACCGCGACCTGGGCACCCCGCCGGCCTGCGTCGGCCACGAGATCGCGTGCCTTCGCGATGGTGCGTTCCCGGTCGAACATGACCGATCCGGCCTGGATCACGGCGGCGCGCACATGGCTCATGGAATCACCCTGAAACGAGACGGGCCGGCGCGGCAGCCGCGCCGGCCCGTTTATCCGGAACCGAGGCGGATTGCTTTAGCGATCCGGCGTCGGGGTGATGCGCAGATAGGGCTTCAGCGCCTTCCAGCCCTTGGGGAACTTCTTCTTCGCGTCCTCGTCGGACAGCGAAGGGACGATGATGACGTCTTCGCCCTTCTTCCAGTTGACCGGCGTGGCCACGCTGAACTTGTCCGTGAGCTGGAGCGAATCGACGACGCGCAGAATCTCGTCGAAGTTGCGCCCGCAGGTTTGCGGATAGGTGATCATCAGGCGAACCTTCTTCTTCGGGTCGATGACGAACACCGTGCGCACCGTGTACAGCTCGTCGTGCGCGGGATGCATCATGCCGTAGAGGTTCGCGACCTTGCGCTGCGAATCGGCCACGATCGGATAGCCGACCTTCGTGCTCTGGGTCTCCTCGATGTCCTTGACCCAGCCCTTGTGCGATTCGGGGCTGTCGACGGAGACGCCCAGGATCTTCACGTTGCGCTTGTCGAACTCGGGCTTGATCTTGGCCATGTAGCCCAGCTCGGTCGTGCAGACCGGGGTGAAATCCTTGGGATGCGAGAACAGGATGCACCAGCCATCGCCGATCCAGTCGTGGAACTTGATCGGGCCGGCGCTGGTCTCGGCTTCGAAATCGGGGGCGGTATCGCCCAGGCGAAGGGTCATGGCGTGCTCCTCTGAAATGCTTTTTTTACTGTGCCCTTTGTTATGTCTTTAGTTAGTTCGGGGCATGGCTGGGACAACTCTCGCCCACCAACGTGACCGATTCAAGGTGGGCGGCGTCCCGCTGGCGCGAATCAAACACTTGTCAGAATAGGATTTTAGCCCATTTTAGAGGGGCTGCCGCGGAGTGCGGCGGCATCAGGCTCGAACGCGATGATTGTATTCGATCTTAAATGCAAGGACGGCCATGTCTTCGAGGCGTGGTTTCCCGACAGCGCGGCCTTCGAGAAGCAGAAGGCCAAAAAGGCCGTGGTGTGTCCGATGTGCGGAAACCGCCGCGTGACCAAGGCGCCGATGGCGCCCAACATCGCCAGCGGCAAGTCGCGGGAGCACGAGAGTAACAAGACGCCGGCCCAGCCCAACGCCGCCGAGATGATGGTGATGCTCTCGAAACTCCGGCAGGAGGTCGAGAAGAACGCGGATTATGTCGGCGAGAAATTCCCGGAAGAGGCGCGCAAGATCCATTACGGCGAGACGGAAAAGCGCAATATCTACGGCGAAGCCAGCAAGGAAGAAGCCGAAGAGCTGGTCGAGGAAGGCGTCGAGTTTCAGCGCATCCCCTGGGTCCGTCACGATTCGTGACACGGCCGGCGCGGCGCGGCCGTGCCTTCCGCGCGGCCAAGCATCGTCAAGATCTCCGCGAGAAAATCCCACAAGACCGCGACGCGCGCGGTCCGGCGAATGTCCTTATGGACGGCCAGCCAAATCTGTCGTCCCGGCAGATCGACCGGTTCCATGACACGCGCGAGTGCCTGCCGCGGCGCGGCCAAGTAGACGGGCAACGGTGCGATCCCCAATCCGGCTTCCGCCGCGGCGAGTTGCGCGATGGCGCTGTTGGATCGGTAGACGAAGCGTTCGGCGAGGCCGTGGCGGTATAGAAACGCCATTTCCGGCCAATCGCGCATTTCGTCCTCGAAGCCGATCAGCCTGTGCGCGGCCAGATCGGCCGGCGCGCGCGGCGTCCCGCATGCCTTGAGATAGGCGCGCGCAGCGAAAAGCCCGTAGCGCAAATCGCCGAAGCGCCGGATCAAAAGATCGCTCTGCGCGGGGCGGAAAAAACGCACGGCGATGTCCGCCTCGCGTTTGGACAGGTTGGCCGCGATGCGGTCGGTCGCGATTTCCAGCTTGAGGCCGGGATAGCGTTCGAGGAGCGGCGCCAGGCGCGGGGTGATCCACGCCGAACCCAGCCCTTCGGTCACGGACAGGCGCACCGTCCCGGCTGGCCGGCGATCGATGCCGAGCGTTCGGAGGCCCACGCTCGCGGCGGCGCGTTCCATGATCTCCGCTTCATGCTGGACCGAGACCCCCGCGGCCGTGAGCGCCATCTGCCGGCCCGCGCGATCGAACAGACGCGCATCCAGCGCGCGTTCGAGCGCCGCGATGCGCCGGCCGGCCGTAGGCTGGCTGATGCCGAGTTGCTGCGCCGCTTGCGAGAGTGTCCCGGTTCGCGCGACGGCCAGAAAGACGCGGTAATCGTCCCACTTTCCCATGTGTACATTTATGCATGAAATTTCTTCAAAATCATTTATTGCCATTCTTTCCTGAAGAGCTGGAATAGACCTTCGCCGGGAGGGCCTTTCCATGCGGCAGACGATCGTTCGAACGACGTGTCCCCGCGATTGCTACGATTCGTGCGGAATCGAAATCCTGGTCCGGGACGGCGCGATCCACCATGTGCGCGGCGATCCCCGGCATCCGGTCAACCGCGGCACGCTCTGCGCCAAATGCGCGGTGGCCTATAACGGCGCCCTTCGCGACCCCGCCCAGCGGCTGACACGTCCCCTGCGCAGGGTCGGCGCGAAAGGCGAGGGACGGTTCGTGCCCGCGACGTGGGGCGAGGCATTAGGCGTCGTGGCTGCGCGTCTGTCCGATGTCGCGCGGACATGCGGGCCGGAGACGATCGTCAACGCCCATTACACCGGAACGCGCTCGCTGCTCGCGCGCGATTTTCCCCTGCGGTTTTTCAACCGCCTGGGTGCAACCGAGGTCGTGCCCGAGACGATTTGCTACATCGCGGGGCAGATCGCGCTGGAACAGGTCTACGGCACGGCGTTCCATGGTTTCGATCCGCGCACGGCGAAGGATGCGGCATGCGTCGTCGTCTGGGGCGCCAATCCCTCGGCCACGGGGCCTCACGCGCATATGCACTGGCTGCGCGAAACCGGCGCCGTCGTCGTGGTCGACCCCGTCCGCCATCCGACCGCGCGCTCTGCCGACCTTCACCTGCAACTCTTTCCCGGCAGCGATGCCGCGTTGGCCTTCGGCTTGATGCATGTCCTGCGGCGCGAAGGATTGATCGACCGTCCGTTCATCGCGCGCCACACGATCGGTTGGGACGAGATCGAACCGCTCGTCGCGCAAATGACTCCGGCGCGCGCCGAAGCCGTGACGGGCGTTCCGGCCGCCGACATCGAGCGGGCCGCCCGCCTCTACGGGCGCGGGCCGTCGTTGCTGTGGATGGGGATGGGGCTGTCCCGCCAGCCGACGGGCGGCAACGCGATCCGGTCGATCGCGCTCTTGCCCGCGGTGACCGGCAATTTCGGAAAGCTGGGCGCGGGATTCTTCTACATCAACGGCGTCGACCGCCGCGGCATCGATCCCGACTATCTGACCGGGACCCGGTTACGGACCAACAAACCCGGCTTCCTCGGCCATATGGATTTGGCGTCGTTCCTGGAAGATCCGCGCCGGTCCCAGGCCCTCGTTTGCTGGAACATCAATATCGCCGCGACCAATCCGCAGCAGGCACGGTTGCGCCGGGCGCTCGCGCGCGAGGATCTGTTCACCGTCGCGATCGATCTGTTCCAGACCGACACGGCCGACTATGCCGACATCGTCCTGCCGGCGGCCGGGTTCATGGAGTTCGACGATCTCATCTATTCCTACTTTCATCTTTCCATCGGCGCGCAAGTGAAGGCGCAG
This sequence comes from uncultured Alphaproteobacteria bacterium, assembly GCA_902826885.1. Classification (GTDB taxonomy): domain Bacteria; phylum Pseudomonadota; class Alphaproteobacteria; order CADEGL01; family CADEGL01; genus CADEGL01. Next base: position 14,573 of record CADEGL010000052.1, read on the forward strand.
GAGCCGCCCGGCGAGGCGCTGCCCAATCAAGAGATCTTCCGCCGGCTTGCTGCGGCGATGGGGTTCGCGGAACCCGAACTTCACGAAAGCGACCGCGCCATGCTGTCCGAGCTTTTGCGGCAGACGGGCTTGGGCCTGGATTTCGAAGCGCTGGCCGAAAAGGGCACCGTCACCATGACGCCCGATCCGATTCCGCAATTCGAGCGGCTTGCCTTCCCGACCCCGAGCGGCCGGATCGAAATGGCATCCGGCCGGGCGGAGGCCGCGGGACTGCCGCGCGCGCCGCGTCCGCACGCCGATGCACGGCCCAAACCACGCCGCTTGCGGCTTCTGACGCCGGCCGCCCATTGGCTGTCGAGCAGCGGCTTCGGCAACGATCCCGATGTGCGCAAGCGGATGGGGCCGCCGATGATCGCGGTTCATCCGGATGATGCGGCGATGCTCGGCCTCAGCCAAGGCGGCCTGGCCGTCGCCAGTAACGAGAACGGCGAATTGGTCCTGACGGTCGCGGTGTCCGATATCGTGCCGCGCGGGGTTGCGCTCTCGCACAAGGCGCGCTGGCTCAAGACCGCGCCCGGCGGCGCGAACGTCAATCTTCTCAACGGCGGGATAAAATCCGATATGGGCCAGGGGTCGGCCGTCCATGGCACCGAAATCGCGCTTCGCCGCGCGGATTAATCGTCGCGGCGCACCGCGAAGGCCATGTAGTTGACGTCCACGCCCTTCTCCAAACCCCACGTGTCGGTCATCGGGTTGTAGCCGACGCCCGCGAGCGCCTTCACGTCGGCGCCCGCATGGCGCAGCGCCGCCGCCAATTCCGATGGGCGTACGAAGCGCTTCCAGTCGTGCGTGCCGCGTGGCAGCCAGCGCAAGACATACTCCGCGCCCACGATGGCCATGGCGTAGGACTTAACCGTGCGGTTGAGGGTGGCCAGGAACAGCCCGCCGCCCGGACGGGTCAAGGTCACACAATCGGTCAGGAAACCATCGCGGTCGGCCACGTGTTCGACGACTTCCATCGAAACCACGGCGTCGAAGGACGCGCCCTCGGCGACCAGTGCCTCGGCCGTCGCCGCGCGGTAGTCGATCGTGACCCCGGCTTCCTCGGCGTGGGCCTGGGCAGCGGCCACGTTCTCCTCGGCGGCGTCGATGCCCGTGACCTCGGCACCCATGCGCGCCATCGGTTCCGTCAACAACCCGCCGCCGCAGCCGATATCGGCGATGCGCAACCCTTTCAACGGCTTGAGCGAATGGGCGTCACGATCCAGATAGGCGCAAAGCCGGTCGCGGATGAAGGCCAGCCGCACGGGATTGAGACGATGCAGGGGCCGGTAAGGGCCGCTCGAATCCCACCAGGAATCGGCAAGGGCGGCGAACTTGGCGACCTCGCCGGCGTCGACCGAGGCGTGGGGTTGGGCGTGTTTCATGGGCATTTTTGACTGTTTCAACGGCGAGCGCTGTTGCCACCTGCCCGCGAAAGACAGTATGGGTACGCCCGCATCGGCCGGCAACCGGTGCTATTTCGACATCAACCCCGCGTATTTTCGCGTCATGGCTCGCATCGTTCAGAAATTCGGCGGCACCTCGGTCGGCACCATCGAGCGCATCCAGGCCGTGGCCAAGCGCGTGAAGGCCGAGTTCGACGCTGGCAACGAGGTCGCGGTGGTGGTCTCGGCCATGTCGGGTGTCACGAACCAGCTTGTCGATTACGCGACCAAGATTTCCCCGCTTCACGATGCGCGCGAATACGACGTCGTGGTGGCTTCGGGCGAGCAGGTGACCAGCGGCCTGGTCGCGATGGCGCTGCAGGCGCTGGGCGTGCCCGCGCGCTCTTGGCTCGGCTGGCAGATCCCGTTCAAGACCGACGCCGTCCATGGCAAGGCGCGCATCCAGGATATCGGGGCCGACGAGTTGCGTCGCCGCATGAGCGCGCGCGAAGTGCCGGTCGTGGCCGGCTTCCAAGGCGTGGCCGAGGAAGATAACCGCATCACCACCTTGGGCCGCGGCGGCTCGGACACCTCCGCCGTCGCGCTGGCGGCCGCGCTGCAAGCGGACCGCTGCGACATCTTCACCGATGTCGATGGTGTCTACACCTGCGACCCGCGCATCGTTGCGAAGGCGCGCAAGCTCGATAAGATCACCCACGAAGAAATGCTGGAGCTGGCCTCGCAGGGCGCGAAGGTGCTTCAGACCCGCTCCGTCGCCATGGCCATGAGCCACGGCGTGCGCGTGCAGGTCCTGTCGAGCTTCGTGGATGCGCCCGGAACCCTGGTCGTGAACGAGGACGAGATCGTGGAAAAGGAAGTCGTCAGCGGCATCGCCTACAGCCGAGACGAGGCGAAGATCACCTTGGTCGGCGTGCAGGACCGCCCCGGCGTGGCGGCGGCCATCTTCGGCCCGCTTTCGGATGCCAGCATCAACGTCGACATGATCGTTCAGAACGTCTCCGAGGATGGCAAGACGACGGGCCTAACCTTCACCGTCGGTAAAGCCGACTTGGAGCGCACCGTCTCCGTGTTGAACGAACGTCAGAAAGATTTACGCTTCGCGCGGCTCGTGCCCGATTCGAACGTCGTGAAGGTTTCCGTCATCGGCGTCGGCATGCGCAGCCATGCGGGCGTGGCGCAGCGCATGTTCCAGACACTCGCGGGCAAGGGCATCAATATCCAGGTAATCTCGACCTCCGAGATCAAGATCAGCGTTCTGATCGCCGAGGAATACACCGAGTTGGCGCTTAGGGCGCTGCATACCGCTTACGGTCTAGACCAGGACGAAACGCGTACCTAAAGCCTTCCCTCGAAACGAAGATTTGCCATTCGGGGGGATTGCCCGATAATTTAGGGATTGGGCCGTGCGGATTCGCCGCGCGGCCCGTTCGGGTTCATGCGGGGAGACTTGGACCGGTATGGCGGAGAACAAGCCGCTTCATCTTTCGGTCGAGGCTCAGGGCGGGTCCCAGGCCACGCTCGGTGATTCCGCCGCGCCGCGTCCGGCCACGGGCGCGCTGCTGGTCGACGCGCGCAAGCGCAAGGGCTTGTCGGTCTCCGACGCGGCCGGCGCGTTGCGCATCCGTCAGGTCTATCTGGAGGCCATCGAGCAGGGGCGCTTGAGCGACCTGCCCGGCGCCGCCTACGCGCTCGGTTTCGTGCGCACCTATGCCGAGTATCTCGGTCTCGACGGCAACGAGATCGTGCGCCGCTTCAAGGACGAGGCCGACGAGTTGGGCCGCAAGACCGAGCTGGTCTTCCCGCTGCCCTTGTCCGAAGGACGGTTTCCCGGTCGCATCGTCATCCTGGTTTCGATCGGCCTCGCGCTGTTCATCTATGGCGTCTGGCATTATACGGCCTCGCGCGACCGCTCGATGGTCGAGCTGGTGCCGCCACCGCCGGCAGCATCGAAGAGCGTGACGCCGCCTGCCGAACCGGCGAAACCGGCCGAGGCGCCCGCGCCGGCCCAACCTGAGACGACGGCTGCCGTGCCCGCCGAAGCGGCGAAGCCGGTCGAACCCGCCAAGCCCGTGGAAACCCCGGCCCCGGCGGCCTCGGTCGCGGTGCCCGTTCCGGCCCCGGCTCTCACGCCCGCGCAACCCGCCGCGCCTGCTCCGGCTTCCGCGCCCGCCGCTGCGCCATCCGCCGCCGTTCCACCGCCGCCCGCTGCGAATGCGCCGTCCGCGGCCAATCCGCCGCCTGCGCCGGCCAAGCCGCAGACGGCCGCGACTTCCGCTCCGGCCGCGAACGCGCCTTTGATGCCCAATCCGCCGCCAGGGACCGCGGCCAATCCGCCGCCGTCCAGTGCCGCGGCACCACAGGCCAATCCGCCGCCGCCTACCGTGGCCGCGGCCGGCGGCGGCGCCCAGCCGGTGCAGCAGACGGCGCCGTCCGATGCCCCCAAGGTTTTCGGCGACGACAGCGCCAGCGTTCGCATTCAGCTCAAAGCCAAGGCGGAAACCTGGATCCAAGTCAGCGACGAGAACGGTAAGGTCGTCGCCATGCGCACCTTGAAGCCGGGCGAAACCTATCGGGTACCCAACCGCGGCGGCCTGACCCTGTTCACTGGCAATGCCGGCGGGCTGGATGTGACCGTCGACGGCAAGAAGGCACCTTCCTTGGGCGCGTCCGGCACCGTCCGGCGCAGCGTGGCGCTGGAGCCTGATGGGCTGTTGGCGGGCGAATAGGGGCTTTTCCCCTGGGACTTAAGTACCCATATTCCCTTCGGTCCGGCGCGCTTTTCGGCTATAAGTCCGGCCAAACCGGCAACCCGGGATAAATCCATGAGCGTTCGGCCTTACCGCGATATCCAGCGGCGTAAATCCCGCCAGATTCGCGTCGGTAAAGTTCTGGTCGGCGGTGGCGCGCCCATTACCGTCCAGACGATGACCAACACGTTGACGACCGACGTCGCCGCGACCGTCGCGCAGATCAAACGCGCCGAGGAAGCCGGCGTCGACATCGTGCGCGTCTCGGTGCCCGACGAGGAATCGACCGCCGCGCTCAAGCACATCGTCAAGCAAGTCAACGTCCCGATCGTCGCGGACATCCACTTTCACTATAAGCGCGCGCTCGAGGCGGCCGATGCGGGCGCGGCGTGCCTGCGCATCAATCCGGGCAATATCGGCAGCATGGAGCGCGTGCGCGAGGTGGTGAAGGCCGCCAAGGACCATGGCTGCAGCATGCGCATCGGCGTGAACGCGGGCAGCCTGGAGCAGCATCTGCTCGAGAAATACGGCGAGCCGTGCCCCGACGCGATGGTCGAGAGCGCGCTGCATCACATCCAGATTCTCCAGGACGCGGACTTCCACGAGTTCAAGATCAGCTGCAAGGCGTCCGATGTGTTCCTGGCCGTGGCCGCCTATCAAGCGCTGTCCGAGGCCTGCGACTACCCGCTCCATCTCGGCATCACCGAGGCGGGGGGCTTGCGCAGCGGCACGATCAAGTCGTCGATCGGCATGGGCTCGCTTCTGTGGGCCGGCATCGGCGACACGATCCGCGTCTCGCTCTCGGCCGAGCCCGAGGAAGAGGTGCGCGTCGGCTTCGACATGCTGAAGGCGCTGGGCTTGCGCCACCGCGGCGTCAACGTGATCTCGTGCCCCTCCTGCGCGCGCCAGAACTTCCAGGTCATCAAGACCGTGGAGGAGCTGGAAAAACGCCTGTCGCACATCTCGACGCCCATGAGCCTTTCGGTCATCGGCTGTGTCGTGAACGGCCCGGGCGAGGCGCGCGAGACCGACATCGGCTTCACCGGTGGCGGCAAGGGCAACCATCAGGTCTATCTGAACGGCGAGAAGCATCACGTGCTTCGCGACGGCAATATCGTCGATCACCTGGTCGAGCTGGTCGAGAAGAAGGCCGCCGAGATCGAGGCCAAGCGCGCCGATCCTTCCACCCAGACGGCCGCGGCCGAATAACACGTCTTTCGGAGTTTTCTCGTGTCGGCACTGCAGCCGGTTCGCGGCACACGTGATCTTTTGCCCGACGACAGCCGGCGTCACCGCCATGTCGTCGAGACCGCGCGCGCCATCGCCGAGCGCTACGGCTATCTCGAAATCGCGGTGCCGATTCTCGAGCCGACGGAAGTGTTCAAGCGCACGCTCGGCGACACCTCCGACGTGGTCACGAAGGAGATGTACACCTTCACCGACCGCGGCGGCGAGATGGTCACCATGCGACCCGAGGCCACGGCCGGCATCGCGCGCGCGCTCATCACCGGCGGCCTAACTCAGGATTTGCCGTTCAAGGTCTTTACCCACGGCCCCATGTTCCGCTACGAGCGGCCACAGAAAGGGCGCCTGCGCCAGTTCCACCAGATCGACGTCGAGCTTCTGGGCGTGCCCGAACCGTTGGGCGACATCGAGGTGATCGCGCTGGGCGCGCGCGTGCTGGATGCACTCGGCGTGCGCCGTGCGACGGTCTTGGAGCTCAACACGCTCGGCGACACGGACAGCCGCAATGCCTATCGCGGTGCCTTGGTCGGCTATCTCGAAGGCTTTCGCGACAAACTTTCCGAGGACAGCCGCGCGCGGCTCGAGCGCAATCCGTTGCGCATCCTCGATTCGAAGAACGAAGGCGACCGCGCCATCGTGGCCAATGCGCCGATCTTCACCGACTATCTCAACGACGCGTCGAAGAGCTTCTTCGCAACCGTGCGCGGCGGGCTCGATGCGCTGGGCATTGCCTACCAGGTCAATCCGCGCCTCGTGCGGGGGCTCGACTATTACTGCCATACGGCCTTCGAGTTCACGACGACGGAACTGGGCTCCCAGGGCGCGGTCCTGGCCGGCGGCCGCTACGATGGGCTGATCGAGACGATGGGCGGGCCGTCCGTGCCGGGCATCGGCTGGGCTGCCGGCATCGAGCGGCTTGCCATGTTGATGACGGCGTTGGGTTCCGATGCGCCCACGCCTGCGCGTCCCATCGCCATCGTGCCCATCGGGGCGGCGGCGGAGGCCAAGGCATTGGCCCTGGCCGACGAACTGCGCGCGGGCGGCTTCGCGGTCGAACTGGGCTATCGCGGCAATGTCGGCAAGCGGATGAAGCGCGCCAACAAGCTCAACGCCGGGGTTGCGGTGCTGCTTGGCGATGACGAACTGGCGCGCGGCGCGGCCACCGTCCGGAACCTCGATTCGGGCGAACAGACCGAGGTTCCCCTGACGGCGTTGCGCGACCATCTGGGCCGCTAACCATGGCGGGCATGGCCGATCTTCCCGCGAAATTAGAACGCGTCGTCGCGCGCTATCAGGAGCTTGAGGAGACCATGGCGGCGGGCGGCGGCCAGGATTTCGCGCGCCTTTCCAAGGAATATTCCGATCTCGGCCCCGTCGTGGCCAAGGTTCGCGAATTCAACAAGGCCGCAGACGAGGCGCAAGCCCTCGCGGTCATGATGAATGATCCCGCCAGCGATGCCGAGATGAAGGCGTTGGCGACGGACGAATTCTACGCGCTGAAGGACCGGTTGCCGGCCATCGAGCGCGAGCTGACGCTGATGCTGTTGCCCAAGGACGCGGCGGACGAGCGCAGCGCGATCCTGGAAATCCGCGCGGGAACTGGCGGCGAGGAAGCCGCCCTGTTCGGCGCCGACCTGTTCCGCATGTACCAGCGCTATGCCGAAGCCCATGGCTGGCGTTTCGAGATTTTGGGCTTCAACGAAACCGGCATCGGCGGATTGAAGGAAGCGATCGCGTCGGTCAGCGGCCGCGGCGTGTTCGCGCGGCTCAAGTTCGAATCGGGCGTCCATCGCGTCCAGCGCGTGCCGACGACCGAGGCCAGCGGCCGCATCCACACCTCGGCCGCGACGGTCGCCGTGCTGCCGGAGCCCGAGGACGTCGACGTCCAGATCAACGAGAGAGATCTGCGCATCGACGTCTACCGCTCTTCGGGGCCGGGCGGGCAAAGCGTCAACACGACCGACAGCGCCGTCCGTATCACCCATTTGCCGACGGGCCTTGTCGTCCAGCAGCAGGACGAGAAATCCCAGCACAAGAACAAGGCCAAGGCGCTGAAGGTTTTGCGCGCGCGCCTGTTCGAGCATCAGCGCGCCCAGGTCGAGGCCGAGCGCGCTGCCGCCCGCAAGAGCCAGATCGGCTCGGGCGATCGCTCGGAGCGCATCCGCACCTACAATTTCCCGCAAGGCCGCGTGACCGATCACCGCATCAATCTGACCCTCTACAAGATCGACAAGGTGCTTTCGGGCGAGGCGCTGGACGAGTTCGTCGACGCGCTGATCGCCAGCGACCAGGCCGAACGGCTGGCCGAGCTGGAATGAGCGAAAGCGTCACCGTCGCCCAGGCGTTGACGCGGGCCAGCGGGGGTTTGGCGCCCGGCAGCATTACGATCGCCCGTTTGGACGCGCGGCTTCTGTTGGCCCACGCGCTCGGCGTGCCGCCCGAACGGATGATCTCATTGGGCGCGCAGCCTCTGAGCGAAGCGGAACAATCGGTGTTCCGGGATCTCCTGCGTCGCCGCCGTGCGGGCGAACCCACTTCGCGCATCATCGGCCGGCGCGAATTTTGGAGCCTCGATTTCGAGATCACGCCCGACGTGCTCGATCCGCGCCCGGATTCGGAAACCATCGTCGAAGCCGCGCTCGCGAAACTGCAAGGCCGCGCCGCGCCGCGCATCGCCGATCTTGGTGCCGGCAGCGGCTGTCTCCTGCTCGCGCTGTTAGCGGAACGCAAGGATGCGACGGGCGTTGGCGTCGACATCAGCGCCGCGGCCTGCCGGGTGGCCGCCGGCAATGCACGCCGCCTGGGCCTCTGTGGCCGCGCTGCGTTCGTGTGCATGGATTGGAACAGCGCTGCGTCGGCCGGCGGTTTCGACGCCGTGGTTTCGAACCCGCCCTATATCGCCGATGGCGTGATCGACACGCTGGCGCCGGAGGTGGCGCGCCATGACCCGCGCGGCGCCTTGTCGGGCGGCGCGGATGGCCTGGATGCTTACCGCCGTTTGGCGCCGGCCATAGCGGCCTTGCTGCGGCCCGGCGGATTCGGGGCGGTGGAGATCGGCGCCGGGCAACGGCCGGCGGTGGAACGGATTTTCGCGGCCCAAGGGCTGACCTTCCGCAAGGCCCGGCGCGACCTGGCCGGGATCGACCGATGCCTGGTTTTCACCTCCGAATCATCCACATGATGTGGATAACCCCTTCAAAAACCCCTATCGAAACTTGTTGGCGGACCGAGGGTGAACTGCTAATAGAGATGCCGCGCTTCGGCGTTTGATGCTCACAAAATCCTCCCAAAACAAGCACACCAAGTGATTTTGGGTGGTGGCACGATGTGCCAGGATGGAGCACCGCGCCCAAGGCGCTATCCCGACAACCAGAAGTGAAACGAATGAGACCAGGCCCGAACCACAGGCGTATGCGCGGTCGAGGCGGCAATGGCGGCGGTGGCGGTGGCGGAGGTGGCGGCGGCAATAACAACAAGCCGCGGCACATGATGTCACCCCGTTCGCAGACCTTCGACAGCAACGGCCCCGGCGGACGCATCCGGGGGAACGCCTATCAGGTGTACGAGCGCTATCTCGCTCTCGCCCGCGACGCGCAATCCTCCGGCGACCGCGTCACGGCGGAGAACCTGCTCCAGCATGCGGAACATTATTTCCGCATCATCGCCGCCGCGAACGAGGCGATGGGGCAGCGCAATCCTGGCGCCCGTCCGCACGAAGCCAACGGCAACGGTCAGCAAGAGCAGCCGTCCCACGGCCCCGAAACGGCGGTAGTGACGGCGGCAGATGGCTCCGACGGCGAAGCCGGGGATTTCGAGCAGCCCGCGATCGCCGACGCCGGCGTCCGCTAAGGCCACTGTCCAGACGGCCAGAAACCGCCCGGTGGGGACCCGGGCGGTTCCTCGCGCTCGCGCTTTCCCGGTCTTGCGGCCGGGCTTTCCCGCTCCATATCTGGTTAGGACGCCTTTCGAGGGTCCTCGTTTGTTGCCCGCCTCTCCGGAGGGGGAATCCAACGCAAACGGAGCGAGGGAAAGATGGATTTCGAGAAGTTCACCGAACGGTCGCGCGGCTTCGTGCAGTCCGCGCAAGGCTTGGCACTGCGCAGCGGGCACCAGCGTTTCACGCCCGAACATCTGCTGAAAATTCTCCTGGATGACGACGAAGGCCTGGCGGCCAATCTGATCCGCTCGGCCGGCGGCGATCCCGCGCGCGCCCTGCGCGACACGGAAGCCGAACTGGCCAAGCTGCCCAAGGTCGAGGGATCGGGCGCAGGCCAGGTCTATCTGGCGCCCGAGCTGGCGCGCGTTTTCGACAGTGCCCAGAAGCTGGCCGAGAAGGCGGGCGATTCCTTCGTGACCGCCGAGCGCCTGCTTATGGCCCTGGCATTATCCAAGGACACCGCGGCCGCGAAGGTCCTGAAGGGCGCAGGCACGGTGCCCGACAATCTGCAGCGCGCGATCGACGATCTGCGCCAGGGCCGCAAGGCCGACAGCGCCACCGCCGAGGACAGCTATCAGTCGCTGGAGAAATATGCGCGTGACCTGACCGCCGCCGCGCGGCAGGGCAAGCTCGACCCCGTCATCGGCCGCGACGAGGAAATCCGCCGCACCATCCAGGTGCTGGCGCGCCGCACCAAGAACAATCCCGTCCTGATCGGCGAGCCCGGCGTCGGCAAGACCGCCATCGTCGAAGGCCTGGCCCAGCGCATCGTCAACGGCGACGTGCC
>CADEGL010000053.1:0-1227 GCA_902826885.1 uncultured Alphaproteobacteria bacterium
TCACGAAGCTGGTCGTCTCGGTAAACGACTATATCGGCAAAATCATTCGGAATTCTGCGCGGTACCGAAACTTCTGTTCGAATACGGTTTGCGGGATAACCGCGGGCAATTATTAAGAACGCAATTGTTCTTGCCCGCACCCATTCTTCAGCGTCAGCCCAGTCGTAGGCCTTCTTCGATGCTACGTTATATGTAACTCGCTCGCCTTTTACTTCGATCAATCCCCGTTTGATGGCTTCAGAAACGAAAGGGTCTCGAAGCGCATCATTAGCGGTGTCTCGAAGGGGCGGCATGTTTTTGCTCTTTGATTACTCAACTATGTTCACATCAATATCAAACTCATGGGCTGTAGCAATAAACAATAACGACATTCAAGTGGCTTCCGTTTTGGTATCGTAACTGCGTTATTTTTTATAATTCGGATCGCACAATGTCTCCCCACCGTCTCAACCCCCTCCTGAAACCTCGCTCTATCGCTTTCGTCGGCGCTTCTCCCCGGGAGAAGACGCCGGGCAATGGCGTGCTCAAGGCCATCCGCCTGGGCGGCTATGCGGGCAAGGTCTATGCGGTCAATCCGAAGTATCCGGAGATCGAGGGCTATCCGTGCTTCCCCTCGCTCTCTTCCCTGCCGGAGCCGGTCGACCTGGCCGTCCTGTGCGTGGGCAGCAAGGTTCTGGAAGCGGCGCTGGCCGAGGCCATCGCGTGCAAGGCGCGGGCGGCCGCCATCTTCGACAACCCGCATCTGGAGAATGACACCAGCCCGCCGCTCGTGAAGCGGTTGCAGCGCATGGCGCGCGAGGCCGGGCTGCCGCTCTGCGGCGCCAACGGCATGGGCTATTACGGGCCCGCGGAAAAGACCTTCGTGTGCGGCTATCCGCCGGCATCGCCCGTCGCCTCGGGCGGCATCTTCTTCATCACCCATTCGGGCACGGCGTTCGGCGCACTTAGCACCAGCGATCCACGCCTCGGCTTCTCGACCATCGTCTCCAGCGGCATGGAGCTGGCCACCACCATGGCCGACTACATGGACTACGCGCTGGAGCAGCCCTCCACGCGCGTCCTGGCCCTGTTCATGGAGACGGTGCGCGACCCCGCGGGCTTCATCGCCGCGCTGGACAAGGCCGCGCGCAAGGGCGTGCCGGTCGTGGCGATCAAGATCGGGCGCACCGAGACGGCGGCCAAGCTGGCGGTCAGCCATTCCGGCGCCATCGCGGGCAACGACGCGGC
>CADEGL010000053.1:1327-4309 GCA_902826885.1 uncultured Alphaproteobacteria bacterium
CTGGCGCTTCTGTCCGACTACGGCGTGCCGGTGCAGCCCCACGCGGTGGTGGAGGGCGAGGGGGCGGCGCTGGCGGCGGCGAAGACGTTCGGGTTCCCCGTCGTGCTCAAGACCGCGACGCCGGGCATCCTGCACAAGACCGACAAGGGCGGCGTGAAGCTCGGCATTCCCGACGAGGCGGCCTTCAAGGCTGCTTACGACGACATGGCGAAGCGCCTGGGGCCGCGCGTGCTGGTGGCACCCATGGCGGGGCCGGGCGTGGAGTTGGCGCTCGGCATGATCACCGACGCCCAATGGGGGCCGCTGGTCCTGGTGGGCGCGGGCGGGACGCTGATCGAGGTGATGGCGGACCGCTCCGTGGCCTTGCCGCCGGTGGACGAAGCCGGCGCGCGGCGCATGGTGGACCGGCTGCGGCTGCGGCCTTTGTTGGATGGCAAGCGCGGCGCGGCGCCTTCGGACATGGGCTCGCTGGCCCGCGCCGTCGCGCGCCTTTCGGCCCTGGCCGCCGATCTGGGCGACCTGATCGGCGAGATTGACGTGAACCCCTTGCGCTGCGGGCCCAAGGGCGCCGTGGCCTTGGACGCGCTGGTCGTCGCCAAAACCCAGGCCGCCGCCGCGGCGGACTAGCGGAAGCGCGCCACTCTTTAAGCCCACCTCACCCCGACCCTCTCCCCCCGCTGAGCGGGCGGAGAGGGCGTATGAAGAGGCGTGCTTGCTTATTTCTCCCTCTCCGCCCTGAAAGGGGGGAGAGGGTAGGGGTGAGGTGGGACCTCTTTCTCGTCACCCCGGACTTGATCCGGGGTCCAGTGGGCGAACGTCCGTGAGCCGGCAACGCATTTGGCGCGCTCCGCGCGACTGGACCCCGGCTCGGGGGCCGGGGTGACGGTTTGAGTTGTTTGCCGCCAGTGGCGCGTCTGGATGCGACCCCCTAATCTCCGCCCCGAAATTCCAGCCTGATCGGGAGACTGCTATGGACCTCACGCTCACCAAGGACGACAAGGCGATCGCCGCGCGGGCGAAGACATTCGCCGAGACGGTGCTGTTCCCCTTGGAGCAGGAGTGCGAGGAGAATGACGGGCTGCCCACGCAGGCGCGCAAGGCGCTGATCCGGCAGGTCCAGGAGTCGAAGCTCGGCGGCTACAACCACGAGAAGGATGTGGGCGGCCAGGGCTTCAACGTGCTGCAGCAGATCGTCTGCCACGAGGAGCTGGCCAAGGCGACCGGCTGCCTGTGGTCTTCGGTGTGGCGTCCGGCGGTGCCCTTGCGCTCCGGCACCAAGCAGCAGATCGACACCTATCTGCGCCCGAGCTGCGCGGGCGACCGGCGTTCGGCCTATGCGATCACGGAACCCGGCGCGGGTTCGGACGCCTCGGCGGTCGCGTCCACCGCCGTCAAGCGCGGCGGCAACTATGTCATCAACGGCGAGAAATGGTTCGTCACCGGCGCGAACCTGGCCGACTTCTTCCTGGTCCATGTCCACATGGACGGCGACGTGAAGAAGCCGACGCTGTTCCTGGTCGAGGCCGACCAGAAGGGCGTCGAGGTGAAGCGGGTGCCGAAATTCACCCACAACGCCTATTTCACCCACGCCGAGATCCTGTTCAAGAACGTCGAGTGCACGCCCTCCCAGATGCTGGGCGAGCCGGGCCAAGGCTTGGATTTGACGAAAGAGTGGTTCATCGAGACGCGGCTCGAGATCGCGTCGCGTTGCCTGGGCGCCGCCATCCGCGCGGCCGAGGCGGCCAACGCCTATGCCTCGGAGCGCGTGCAGTTCGGCAAGCAGATCCGCGACTTCCAGGCCGTCGAAGCCATGCTGGCCGACATGGCGGTCGAGATCATGGCGACCAAGGCCATGCTCTACCGCGTGGGCTGGGAGGTCTCGCAGGGGATCGACGCCAAGCTCGTCCACGCGCGCGCCAGCGCCGTGAAGCTCCAGGCTTCCGAGATGGTCGGGCGGGTGACCGACAAGGCGCTGCAAGTGCTCGGCGGGCGCGGCTATATGCGCGAGAATCCGGTCGAGCGCCTCTGGCGCGAAATGCGCGTCGAGCGCATCTGGGAAGGCACCTCCGAGATCCAGCGCGTCATCATCGGCGGCCAGATCAAGAAGCGCGGCATGGGGGTTTATACCGGCTGGGTGTAAGGCTTCACGCCTCGTTTTGTTCCGCGCCGCGCCATTTTTTTGTCATGGTCCGGGGGCATGACTCTGGCCGGGTGAGTGCTTACATTTTGCCCGCGACGACCCCTCCTTCCGAGGCATCCATGCGACGCCCCTTCGACCGCATCACCATCCGCCGCGGCACTCAGGACGACGAATTCGCCGTCCTGGCCGCCTGCCGCCAATCGCCCGACGAGCCGGCCACGCCCCCCGTGGGCTCGGCGGCCGAGTTCCGCGCGGCGGTGGCCACGGGGCGGCTGTTCGTGGCCGTGCGCGCAGGCGAGGTCTTGGGCCTGCTCGACGCCGTCTCGGGCCGCCTGGCGCGCGTCTTCGTGCGGCCGGAATGGGCGGCCCAAGGGCTCGGGCGCTGGCTCGTGCTGGTCGCGCTCGGCATGGGCGTGGGCGGCGTGGAAGCTCCGCGCGCGACTGACCCGCGTCCCATGCAGGAAGCCGCCTCGCGCTAGTTACAAAGACTGCTTATTTCTCCCTCTCCGCCTTCTTAGGGGGAGAGGGTCGGGGTGAGGTGGGTCTTATTTTCTTTCTAGTTCGCGTCAAATCGCATCCATCACGCCGTCGAGATTACTCAGGACTTCGTGATTCCAGAATCGGATGGTGCGATAGCCGTGTTGCGCCAAGCGGGCGCTGCGGTCTATGTCGGCTTCCCCGCCATGCTGTCCACCATCAAGCTCAATGATGAGCTTCCGGGGCACGCAGGCGAAATCCGCGATGGCGTCGCCGATCGGATGTTGCCGCCGGAATTTCCATGGCCAGCCGCTGGCACGGAGTGCATTCCATAAGGCTCGCTCCGCATCCGTCGAATTCCGGCG
>CADEGL010000053.1:4409-24449 GCA_902826885.1 uncultured Alphaproteobacteria bacterium
TAGCCGAACCCACCTCACCCCACCCCTCTCCCCCCTTTCAGGGCGGAGAGGGAGTCTATGCGTCACTTTCCTATTCTCCCTCTCCGCCTTCTTAGGGGGAGAGGGTTGGGGTGAGGTGGGCGTTCACCGCCCCTCCAGCCCGATCACCATCACGGTTGCGCATTCGTCGCGCAGCTTACGCATCGGCTGGTATTCGGGCGAGTTGTACCAGCCGTCGAGCGCGGCCTTGTCCGGGAACTCGATGATGATGACGCGCTCGGGCTTCCACGCCTTGCCGTCCAGCACGCGCGTCACGCCGTTGTTCAGATACTTGCCGCCGAAACGCTCGATCAGCGGCGCGACCTGCTTGCGGTATTCGTCGAACTTCACCGGGTCGTGGACGATCTGTTCGGCAATCGCGTAGGCGACCATTAGGCTCTCCTGTGTGGCTTTTCGCACCCACGCTAGCGGGCGGTCGCCCGCGTTGAAACCCCCGCTTCCAGCCCTTAGGCTCGCGGCTGGTTTTCGCGTGGGGAGGGGACGTCATGGCCGCGATGAGCGCCGAGAAGAAGCAATTGCTGGATTGGATCGAGGCCGACAAGGACAAGCTGGTCCAGTTCCTGTCCGAGTTCGTGGCCTGCAAGACGCCCAATCCGCCGGGCGACACGCGTACGGGCGTGGCCCATATCCGCAAGTTCCTCGACGCCGAGAAGCTGCCCTACCGCGTGGTCGATCCCGATCCGCTCCAGGCCAATATCGTGGGCACGGTCGAAGGCACGGGCGCCGGCCGGCATCTGGTGTTGAACGGCCATATCGACGCCTTTCCCGCCGATGAGACCGACCCGCGCTGGAAATACGGCGCGTGGAGCGGCAAGGTCGCCGAGGGCAAGGTCTGGGGCCGCGGCGCCTGCGACATGAAGTGCGGCACGACCGCGTCCATCATGACCTATCGCTATCTCGCGCGCATGAAGGACAAGTGGAAGGGCAAGCTGACCCTCACCTGCGTCTCGGACGAGGAGACGTTCGGGCCCATGGGCGCGCGCTATTTGATGGACAACGTGCCGGAAGTCTTGGGCGATTGCTGCCTGAACGGCGAGCCGTCCAGCCCGCACTCGATCCGCTTCGGCGAGAAGGGGCCGTTCTGGACCGCCTTCACGATCAAGACCAAGGGCGGCCACGGCGCCTATCCGCACTCTTCGCCCAACGCGGCCAAGATCGCCGCGCGGCTGGCGACGGACCTGGAGAAGCTGGAGGAGATCAAGGCCGTCCTGCCCGACAACGTGGCGCGCGCATTGGAGGCCGCCAAGGACACGATCGACCGCGCCATGGGCGAGGGGGCCTCGCGCAGCGTGGCCAAGGTGACCGTGAATATCGGCGTCGTGCAGGCGGGCCTCAAGGTCAACATGATCGCCGACCAGGCGCGCGTCGAGGCCGATATCCGCCTGCCCGTGGGCGTGACCAAGGAGATGGTCATGGCGGAGATCAACACAATCCTGGCCAAATATCCCGAGGCCAAGATGGAGGAGATCAACTTCATGCCGCCGTCCTGGTGCGAGCCCTATCACGAGATGGTCGAGCATCTGCAGGCCAACGCGGCGTTGGGCGGCTTCAAGCCCGTGCCGGTCGTGAGTCTCGGCGGCACCGACGCGCGGCTGTGGCGCTACAAGAACATCCCGGCCTACGTCTACGGCCCCTCGCCCGAAGGCATGGGCGCCTGCCACGAGGCCGTCGAGATCGACACGTTCCTCCACGTGGTGCGCACCCACGCGCTGTCGGCCTACGATTATCTGAGCCGCGCGTGAAGAAAGCGGCGGCCACGAGACGCAAGAAGGCCTCGCGCGCGGGCGCCGGTGTGGCGATCCGGCATTGGCACGACCTGACCACCGAGGAATTGTCGCGTCTGCCGCGCGGCCGCGCGGTCGCGGTGCTGCCGGTGGGCGCGACCGAGCAACACGGGCCGCATCTGCCGCTTTCGGTCGATGCCGACATCGCTTCTTCCGTGGTCGAACGCGCGCTCCTCAAGCTTGCGCCGTCGGTGCCTGTCTTGGTGCTGCCGCTGGTGCCCATCGGCGTCTCGCCTGAGCATGCGGACTTTCCCGGCACGCTCACGTTCAAGCCCGATACCTTCATCCGCATGGTGGTCGAGATCGGCGAAAGCGTGGCGTCGGCGGGGATCGAACGTCTCGTGATCGTCAACGGCCATGGCGGCCAGCCGGGCGCCATCGACCTGGCCGCGCAAGAGCTGCGCCGCCATCGCGGCATGCTGGTCGTCCCCGTGAACAGCTTCGATCTTTACGACGCGCGCGCGCGCTTTCCCGCCGACGAGATCAAGCATGGCATCCATGGCGGTGCGGTCGAGACCTCGATCATGCTCCATTTGAAGCCGTCGTCGGTGCGCGCTGGGAAGACGCGGGACTTCGCCTCGGCCACCAAGCGCATGGCTGGGCGTTACAAGCGGCTATCGCCGCAGGGGAAATCCGGCTTCGCCTGGCAGGCCCAGGACCTCAACCCCGCCGGCGTGGTGGGCGATGCGCGCCGTGCCGACGCCCCGCGCGGCCGCGCACTGGTCGAGGAAGCCGCCGCGCGCCTGGCCGAATTGCTGACCGAAGCCGCGCGCGCGCCGCTCAAGTCGATCCTGACGCGGAAACGCCGCCGCTAACCGAAAAAGACCTCACCCTGAGCCTGTCGAAGGGTGAGCCAAATGGTTCGACAGGCTCAGCATGAGGCGTATTTTTTAGGCCAGGTTCTTGGCGAAGAAGGCCAGGCTGCGGTCGAGCGCCAGCTTCTTGCTGGCCGCATCATAGTCGGCGCGTTGTTCGCAGTTGAAGCCGTGGCCCGACGGATAGACGTGCAGAATCTGATTCGGCTGCGCCTTCTTCACGGCGTCCACATCCGACATGGGGATGCCCTTGTCGTGCTCGCCGAAGTGGAACATCACCGGCACTTTCGGCTTCTCGTCCTTATACGCGGCGATCTGGCCGCCGTAGTAACAGACGGCGGCGGAGATACCGTCGAGGCGCGTGGCCGTGAGCCAGGTGACCGAGCCGCCCCAGCAATAACCGACTGTGCCCACCTTGCCCGCGCCCTGCACCTTCTTCATGGCGGCGCGCACGTCCTTGATCGGGTTATCCCAGCCGACCGCGGCGCGCAGGTCGCGGCCTGCCTCGATGTCTTGCGGGGCGTAGCCCAGCTCGACCTTCTTCTTCGCGCGGTCGAACAAAGCGGGGCAAATGGCGAGATAGCCCTGGCGCGCGAATTCGTCGGTGACGCCGCGCATGTGGCTGTTCACGCCGAAGATTTCCTGGATGACGACGAGGCCGCCCTTGGGCTTGCCTTGTGGTTCCGCGAGATAGGCATCGAGCGCGAATCCGTCTTCGGCATTGAGCGTGATGTTTTGGCCCACGGGAATTCTCCTCGCTTTGAAATGCGCGCCAAGTATAAACCGCCAACGTCCTAATTGAAGACCGGGTTCCCCAAAGAAGGGCGGGGGCCCGTCCGGCCCCCGCCCCCTGTCTCCCCGCGGTGCTCCCTGTTTTTTATGGCATGCTTTCGCCGTGGAGTTCGAAGTCCAGCCCGTCGCGCTCCACCTCTTCGGAGACGCGCAGACCGATCGTGAGATCGATAAGCTTGAGGATGATGAAGGACGCCAAGGCACTCCACACGATCGTCGCCGCGATGCCGTAGAGCTGCGTCAGCACCTGGGCGGGGTTACCCTCGATCAAGCCGGGTGTGCCGCCGATGGCTTCCACCGCGAACACGCCGGTCAGGATTGCGCCGACGATGCCGCCCACGCCGTGGACGCCGAAGACGTCCAGCGAATCGTCATAACCGCACATCCTTTTGAGGCCGGATGCGCCCCAATAGCACGCGCCGCCCGCAACAAGGCCGATGGCAAGTGCGCCCATCGGGCCGACGAAGCCCGAGGCCGGGGTGACGGCGACCAGGCCGCCGACCGCGCCCGAGATGATGCCTAGCACGCTCGGCTTTCCGCGCAGGGTCCATTCGACGAACATCCACGACAACGCGGCGGCGGCGGTCGCGATCTGCGTCACGATCATCGCCATGCCCGCGCGCCCGTCGGCCGCGGCGGCCGAGCCTGCGTTGAAGCCGAACCAGCCGACCCACAGAAGCGCCGCGCCGATCAGGGAAAGCACCAGATTGTGCGGCGGGAAGGGCTCGGCGCCGTAACCGCGCCGCTTGCCCAGCATGATTGCCGCGACGAGGCCCGCGATACCTGCGTTGATGTGCACGACCGTGCCGCCGGCATAGTCCAGCACGCCTGCGTCGAACAGGAAGCCCTTCGGCCCCCACACCCAATGCGCGACAGGCGAATAGACGGCCAGCGACCAGAGGCTCACGAACCAGAGCAAGGCCGAGAACTTCATACGGTCCGCGACCGCGCCGCAGATCAGCGCGGCCGTGATGATCGCGAAGGTCATCTGGAAGGTGATCCAGACCGATTCCGGGAAGCTCGCGTTCAATCCGCCGACTTCGAGGCCGGAGAGGAACGCGCGGCTCAATCCACCGATGAAGGGAACGCCCTCGGTGAAAGCCAGGCTGTAACCGATCACGACCCACAGGATCGAGATCACGCAGGTGACCGCGAAGCTCTGCATCACGGTCGCCAGCACGTTCTTCTTGCGAACCATGCCGCCGTAGAACAAGGCGACGCCCGGGATCGTCATCATCAGGACCAGGGCGGTCGAGATCAGCATCCACGCGGTGTTGCCGCTGTCGAGCACGGGCGGCGTAGCCGCAGCTTCCTCGGCGAAAGCGGGCCCGGCCGCGAGAATCGCGGACAAGGCGAGAAGGGCAAGACGGATCATGGAGCGGCTCCTGACGATGGGGCGGGAACGGCGGTGGCTTCCGCATGCCGCGTGGGCAAGCGGTCGAGCGGCATCCAACCGTTGAGAGCCAGCGGCCAAAGCGGACCGGACGCGTCGAGCGCGCGGTCGCGCACCCCATCGGGATTCCCGTCTTCGCGGGCGGGATCCGAAGCCGTGTCGAGCGGGTTACAGGCAGTTAAATCCATGTCCGAACCGACGATTGGCGTGGTCTCGGACGTTCTATTTCAAACCCCATGCCGCACTGCAGTATGGGAGAAATATGTTCAATATCAGTTATTTATACTGAAGATGCGGGTGACTCTCTGGTGTCGCTGCAGCAAATTATGCCTACAAATTAGGCGACAAAGGTTGGTTGCCTAAATATTAGACGTTAAATCGGAACAGCATCACGTCGCCGTCCTGGACGATGTAGTCGCGCCCCTCCAGCCGCATTTTACCGGCGGCTTTGGCGGCCTGTTCGCTGCCCGCCGCGACGAAGTCGTCATAGGGGATCACTTCGGCGGCGATGAAACCACGGGTGAAGTCGGTATGGATCACGCCCGCCGCTTCCGGCCCCGTCGCGCCGCGCCGCACGGTCCAAGCGTGCGTCTCCTTCGGCCCGGTCGTGAGGTAGGTGATGAGATCGAGGAGCTGGTAGCCCTTGCGGATGAAGCGGTCGAGGCCGGCTTCTTCCAATCCGAGGGAGAGCAGGAACTCGAGCCGCTCGGTTTCGTTCTCGAGCTGCGCCAGCTCGGCTTCGATCGCGGCGGAGATGACGACATGCTGCGCGCCTTCGGCCGCCGCGCGCGCGGCGACCTTCTCGCTCAGCGCGTTGCCGTGGGCGGCGCTGCCCTCGTCGACATTGGCGACATAGAGGACGGGAAGGGCGGTGAGCAGCTGAAGCTGGCGGAAGCGCTCCTGGTCTTGGGGCGCGACCGTGACCGAACGCGCGGGCTTGCCGTCGCGCAGCGCCGCGACCGCGGCTTCCATCAGGGGCACGAAGGCTTTCGATTCGACGTCGCCGCCGCGCGCTTTCTTGGCCGAGGCATCGAGGCGCCGCTCGAGCGAGTCGAGGTCGGCCAGCATCAATTCCGTTTCGACGATTTCGGCGTCGCGAACCGGATCGACGCCGCCCTCGACATGGGTAACGTCGCCGCCTTCGAAACAGCGCAGTACGTGGGCCACCGCATCCACTTCGCGGATGTTCGCCAGGAACTTGTTGCCCAGCCCTTCGCCTTTGCTGGCGCCGCGCACGAGGCCCGCGATGTCGACGAACTCGATCTGTGTCGGCACCGTTTTCACGGACTTGGACAGGCGGGCCAGCGTCGCCAGGCGTCCATCGGGCACGTCCACGCGGCCGACATTCGGCTCGATGGTGCAGAACGGATAATTGGCGGCTTGCGCCGCCGCCGTGCGCAGCAGCGCGTTGAACAGGGTGGACTTGCCGACATTCGGCAGTCCGATGATTCCGCATTTGAAGCCCATGGGATTCCGTCAGTTCTCCGTCGCCGCGTCCGTCGCCCGCCGTTCGGGCTTGGGCCTTTGCGGCCGGGTGAGAAGAGCTACGCGGCTCATGAAGTCGGCGTCGCGGCCTGCCGCGAGCAGAGGAGCTGCGTCCGCCATCGCATCGAGCGTTGCCGGCAGCCATTCCTCGTCGGCCTTGCTGAAGTCGCGCAAGACCCAAGACAAAACACGGCCGCGGTCGCCGGGATGGCCGATGCCGATCCGCACGCGCCAATAGTCCGGACCCAGATGGGCGTCGATGCTGCGCAGGCCGTTGTGACCCGCGCTGCTGCCGCCCAGTTTCACGCGGATCTTGCCCGGTGCCAGGTCGAGCTCGTCATGGAAGACGAAGACTTTCTCCGGTGCGATCTTATGGAAGCGCGCGGCTTCACCCACCGAAATGCCGGAGTCGTTCATGTAGGTAAGGGGCTTGAGGGCCAGGACCTTGTCCGCGCCGATGCGCCCTTCCGCCAACTGGCCGCGATAGCGCGGGCGGAACGGCGCGAATTCGCACCGCCTGGCGATGACGTCGATCGCCATGAAGCCGACATTGTGACGCTGGTAGCGATGCTCCGGCCCTGGATTGCCCAGGCCCACGAACAGCAGCATGGCCGGGCTCCAGGAGGAAGGCGGCGCTTACTTCTTCTTGCCGCCACCCGCGGCAGGAGCCGCCGCCTTGGCACCAGCGGCGGCCGCGCCACCTGCGGCCGGCGCCGCGGCGCCAGCAGCCGGTGCGGCCGCGGCACCCTCGGCCGGAGTTGCGCCCTCGGCGCCCTCGGCGGGCTTCGCGACCACCTCTTCGGCCTGGACCGTCGGCGGCGAGATCGTGGCGACCGCGAAGTCGCGCCCCTTGATGGTCGGCTCAACGCCCTCGGGCAGCTTCACGTTGCTGATATGAACCGAGTCGTTGATGTCGAGGCCGGTCAGATCGATCGTGATCTTCTCGGGAATGTTGTCCGCACGGCAGAACACGGCAACCTCGTGGCGCACGATGTTCAACACGCCACCGCGCTTCAAGCCCGGAGAGGCTTCGCCGTTGACCGCGACCACGGGCACGTTGACGCGAAGGCGGGTGTTCTTGCCGACGCGCATGAAGTCCAGATGGACGGGCGTGTCGTTGACCGGATCGAGCTGCAGGTCGCGCGGGAGGACGCGCTGCTTCTTGCCGTCGATCTCGATCTCGTACAGCGTCGCGAAGAACGATGTCTTGTGGATCTCGCGGTCGATCTGCTTCAGGTCGACGGAGACGGGCTGCGGCTCGGCCTTCTCGCCATACACGATGGCGGGAACGCGGCCGCCACGCCGCGCGTCGCGCGCGCCGCCGGTGCCAATCTTGGAGCGGGCCTCTGCCTTGATCGTCTGAATCTCGGCCATCGCTTCGATCCTTTCCATTCTCCGGCGGGGCCGTCTCGCGGCGCCATCGCCTTGCCAAAACCGTTACTGCCTCAGTCGAACAGGCTCGAAACCGAGCTTTCGTCGCTGATCCGCTTGATCGCTTCGCCCAAGAGGGCCGCGATCGGCAACTGGCGGATGTTGCTCGAATTCCGGACCGCCTCGGTCGCCTGGATGCTGTCCGTGATCACCATGTTCACGATAGGCGAGGCGGAGATTCGTTCCACCGCCTTGCCCGACAGCACACCATGCGTCACATAGGCATGGACCGACGCCGCACCGCGCTCCATGAGCGCCACGGCGGCGTTGCACAGCGTTCCGCCCGAATCCACGATATCGTCGACCAGGACACAACGCCGACCATCGACGTCGCCGATGATGTTCATGACCTCGGATTCACCGGCACGTTCGCGGCGCTTATCAATGATTGCCAGTTCTGCGTCAAGCCGTTTCGCCAGCGCGCGGGCCCGGACCACGCCGCCGACGTCCGGCGAAATGATGACCAAGTCCTTGCCATTCAAGCGCTCTTTGATGTCCTTGCTGAGCACCGGGGCGGCGAACAGGTTGTCCGTGGGGATATCGAAAAACCCCTGAATCTGGCCGGCGTGCAGGTCTAGCGTCAGAACCCGGTTGGCGCCGGCCGTGGTGATCAGGTTGGCCACCAGCTTTGCGGAAATGGGGGTGCGGGGGCCGGTCTTACGGTCCTGGCGCGCATACCCATAATAAGGAATCACGGCGGTGACCCGGCGGGCCGAGGCCCGGCGCAGCGCATCGAGCGTGACCAGCAACTCCATCAGATGGTCGTTCGCCGGATAGGACGTGGACTGCACCACGAACACATCCTCGCCCCGGATATTCTCCAGGATCTCGACGAACACTTCGCGATCCGAGAAATGCCGCACGCTCGCCTTGGTCATCGGCAAGTTGAGGTAAGCCGAAATCGCTTCGGCGAGGGGCCGATTGCTGTTGCCGGCGATAATCTTCATTGGCCGTTCGCTGTTGGCGTCGCGCTTGAGTGGGAAGCGGCCCGGCGTCCCCAGGGCGCGCGCAATCTAACAAGCGGTCCTGCCCCTGTAAACACGCCCAAAACCCGGTTTTTCGGGGCTTTTCCGGGAACTTAGCGCGGGCCGGCCGGGGCGTCGGAGGCGCGCTTGAGAATCTGGGTCACACCGGGCGCCGCCGCCTCGGCGATCAGGAAGGCGATGTCGCCCCAGGCCTTGTCCAGCGAGCCGGTCGGAACGGCGTTGTTCTGGGCCACCTTGCCCAATTCGCTGCCGTCCGGGCGCAGCACCCGCCAGGTGATGGTGATGGGCTGAGCGCCCCCGCGCGGCGCGCTGATCTCGACCGTACCTTGCACGATCAGGGCTTCGGGTGTCGATTTGTCGACGATCTTCACCTTGGCCTGCTGCAGGTAGAAGCGCATGGCGCGGGTCAGGCTGGTCGCGCCGTCGCCGGGCGCGCCCTCGACCATGCGGACCTCGGCGATGCTTCCCTGGCCGGGGGTGCTCACAGCCCCCTTGTCCTGGATCAGCCCGGCGATCGGCTCCGCCGCCTTGTTCGCCAAGGCCGCCATCACGGCGGGCTGGGCCGTCTGCCAGCCGCGTATGTCGACCGTCTCGTGCTGCAGATATTCGCCGATCTTGTCGCCCTCGTGGTTGCTCAGCGTCCACAGGATCAAGACCTTGTTGCGGCCCGCGACGGGGGCGGCGGCCAGGCGGCCTTCGAGCACTTGGCTCGACTTGTTGCCGCCCGTGGTGCTGGCCGGGATATTCGCGTCCGACAGCGCCTTCACCATGGCGTTGGCCAGGGCGACCGAAATCTCCGGCGGCGCGCCCTCGATGTTTGGATTGATCACGATGCCGGCGCCGTCCGGCAGCTCCAGCACCTTCTTCGACTTCTCGACGTCCGCTTTCGTGTGCGCGAAGGGCTGCGGCAGGGGCGTGCAGGCCGCGGCGGTCAGAAGGATGACGAGGCTGGCCGCAAGGCTACGCCAGCACACAGCTCGCCATCAGGCCGAAGAACAGGAAGATGAGGAAAAAGATGAGGTAGGGCATGAAGCCTCGTCCGCCGCGAGAATTTGGAGGGCGGAGGCGGAATTATAGCGTCCGCCGCCGGCCGTTACAGGGCACGCGTCACGCCAGATACGTCGAACGCGAAATGATGTCGCCGCTCCAGGAATAAATGGAGAGCAGCGAGGCGTCGTCCGTTTCCATCGCGTGCGACACACCCGAGGGATGAAAGATGAAATCGCCCGGCGTCTTGCGCGAGGGTTCGCCGGCCTTGATCCATGTGCTGGAGCCGGCCAGCAAGTGATACAGCTCGGCCGCGGGATGCGAATGGGCGGGATAGTGCATGCGCGGACCGATCAGGGTGAAACCGAGGCGGGTGTCCGCGCTGCGGAACGAGCCCGTGGTCGGTCCCAGGATCTCGCAGAAGGCGATGTCTTGCGACAGGTCACGCTCGCCCGGCCTCGGCGCATAGCCGTAGTACCAGAGGAGGTCGTCCTGCGCGGCCGCGATCGCATCGGCGACGGCGCGGCCAGGACCCTTGCGCGTGGCGTCGAGCGCGGCGGGCAGATGCTTCACCGCGCCCGCATTGACGCGGTTGCCGGACGGTGCGACCGGATCGAGCATTTCCGTGCTCGACAGCATGTGGTCGACCTCGCGCTTCACCGCGGCATCGGCGATCGCGAGACCTTCGTAGTAGGCGCGGATCGTGTGGATCAGATGGGCGACGCGTTCGGTCATGGCATCATTCCGCAAGCGTGATGGCTGAAAGTCCGCGGCCGAAATCGGCCTCTTTGTTCAAGCATGAGCGGCGGTAGCTGAAGAAAGAGTCGGCCTCCGCGCAGGTGTCGCGCTCCAGCCGCTCGACGGCGCCAAGGCCCAGCCGCTCCAGCCGCCGCCCGACATAGCCGGTCAGGTCGAACATGAAATGGCCTTCGCGCCTCGCCGGACGGAAGAAATCCCGGTTGGCCGGATTCTCGGCGAGGAAGGGTGTCGGAAATTCTGGCCCCACCTCGTAAGAGTCCTTGCCGATGCAAGGGCCCACCGCCGCGCGGATCGAGGAGGCGCGCGCGCCGAGGCGAACCATGGCGTTCACCGTGGCGTCCAGTACGCCGCCGACCGCACCGCGCCAGCCCGCATGGGCCGCGCCTACGATTCTGGCGGTGGGATCGGCGAACAGGACCGGCGCGCAATCCGCGGCCAGGACGCCCAGAACGATGCCGGGCTTGGTCGCGACCAAGCCATCCACCTTGGGCGCGTCGCCGGGAAGCCAAGGCGTCTCGACATGGGCGACGTCCGGGCTGTGGACTTGGTAGCCCGTCACCAGCCTATCGGGCTTTCCGCCCAAGGCGGTCGCGGCGCGCGCGCGGTTTTCGGCCACCGCCGCGCGCGCATCCTTGGAGCCGAAGCCGCAGTTCAACGAATCGTAGAGGCCTTCGCTCACGCCGCCTTTGCGGCCGAAGAAACCGTGATGGATGCCGGGCGCGTCCAGCGCGCGGGAGCGAAGCGGTTCGAGCGGCACGTCGTCAGTCGTTGATCACGAGGTCGAGCTTGCTCTTCGACAGCGGCTCCGCGCCTTTCTTGGTGACGACGTAAGACTGGCCGGGCGCCACCGCGAGGTTGCGCTGCTGGTCGAAGATCAATGTGTGGACGAAGAACGTGTTGCCCACTTCGATCACGGCCGGGTTGTCCCGGTAGAACATCGGCCAGTCCATCCAGGTCGGTTGGAACACGGCACTCATGCTGTAGCCCGTGGCCGTGTGCCGGTGCTTGCCCATGCCGCGCTTGTCGCAGACGCGCGCATAGGCCTCGAAGACATCACCGCAGGTGTTGCCGGGCTTGAGCGCCTTGACCGTGGCCCAATGTGCCTCGACCGCGACGTCATGCATCTTCCTTTGGCGCGGATTGACCTTGCCGATCACGATCGTGCGCATCATGGCCGCGTGGTAGCGCAGGTAGGAGCCGGCCCATTCGATGGTGAGCTGGTCGTTCTTCTTCAGCGTCTGGCGGCCCGAGGTATAGCGGCCGATGAGTGCGCGGGGGCCGGAGCCGATGATCTGGTCGTTGCCTGGCCAGTCGCCGCCGCCCTTGAAGATCTCGCTCTGCATGGCGGCTAGGATGTCGCCCTCGTAGGCGCCCGCCACGGCCAGCCGGTTGGCCGGGATCAGCGCGCGGTCGGCCAAGGCCGCCGCCTTGCGGATGCACTCGATCTCGGCCCGGCTCTTCACGTAACGCAGGCGAGTGACCAGGTCGGACGCTTCTTCCAGATGGCAGAAATCATTCAGCGCGGCCGACAGCTTACGGTGGATCGCACCGGTCAGGCCGTAGGCGTCGTATTCGATGCCGATGCGCTTGCCCTTGCAGTGTTGGGAATCCAAGAGGCGCTTCAGATCGAGCGAGGGGTTGGCGTCCGGCAAGTTGGTCCAGACGTGAATGTCCCTGTCCTTCAGGACGGTGATCTTGCGTGCCAGGATCGCGTCGGGCCAACGGGTCAAAAGGAACATCTTGCCGTCGGTCCCCAGGTACATGGCCTGGAAGAAGCAATAGCCGAACGTCTCGTAGCCTGTCAGGTAATACATGCTCTCCTGTTTGAACATCAGGAGGCCGTGCAGACCGCGCCGCTCCAATTCTCGGATCGTCTTCTTCTGACGGCTCTTGAACTCGGCGTTCGTGAAGTGGGCCATGTGATCGCGCTCCCCTTTATCGGCGGCCTTGAAACGGCTGCGATCAGATTAGGGATCGTGTGCGCGCGCGGCAACCCGCGCTCAGGCGAATCCGTCAGGCGCACCCAAGGACGGATGTGCGACCGCCAATGCCTTGAACAAAAGCCCCATGGCGTCGGCGTGGGTCAGGCGATGCAGGGCGGCGTCGATCGCCGTGCGCTGTTCGGATGTGGCGTCGCGCGCGAGCCGCAAGGCACGCAACTCGATACCCAACGCTTTGAGGAATAGCCCTTGCGGCAAAGGTCCATGGGTAAGGCTGCCGGCATCGTGCGCGGCGCGGGCCAGGGCGGCGAAGTCGACATGGGCGGTCAAGTCCGCCTGGCCGGGCGTTTCCAGCGGATCGTGCCGCCGATGACCGCGCAGCGCCTGGAATGTTTCACCCCAGGCGCGCGTGTTGTCCGTGCGGACATAACCATAGTCGATGGCGAGTGCCACTCCGCCGTGACGCGCGATCCGCCCGCCGATGTCGCCCATGACGCGCAGGGACGCGGGCGAGATTTCCATGATGGCGCCGACGGGCGCGTCGTGGAGGAGGAATTCGTCCGGTTCGCGGGACGAAAGGACGAAGACGAACCGCGCGCCGTCGTGATCGACCAGGCGCTCGCGCCATCCATCCGCCATGCGCTCGAATTGGCGGATGGGAAGGGCGTCGAAGAATTCGTTGGCCACCAGCAGCAGCGGTCCGTCCGGCACGCCGCGGAAATCCGCATGCCAAGTCGGGTGCTGAACGGCCAGAACGGCGCTCTGCTTTTCACGCAAGGCCGGGCTGGTTTCGATCAGATGCAGGCGCATCGCTTCCAGAAAGCGCGGCTCCAGCCGCGCCGCGCGCAGTGCGTCGGCCATCAACGTGCCGCGCCCCGGCCCCAACTCAGCCAGCACGAACGGCGAAGGTTCGCCCATGCGCCGCCAGGCCGCGACGCACCACAGGCCGATCATCTCGCCGAACATCTGGCTGATCTCGGGCGCGGTGGTGAAATCGCCGCCGGCACCCAGCGGATCGCGCGTGACGTAATAGCCGTGCGTGGGATGGCCAAGCGTTTCGGCCATGTAGCGTTCGACGGTGATCGGGCCGTCTTGGGCGATGATGTCGCGGAGAAGGGCCGCGAGAGGGCTCACGGCTTCGGGCGGGCCTGCGCGATCAGGAACAGCCCGGCCAGCAGCAGGGGGAGGGAAAGGAGCTGGCCCATGGTCACGCCGCCCGCGAGGAAGCCGATATGGGCGTCGGGTTCGCGGAACAGTTCGGCGGTGGAGCGGAAGACTGCATAGCCGCAGAGGAACAGGCCGGTCAGCAGGCCGTAACGCGCGCGCACGGCCTGAGACCGCGAGGCCAGCCACAGGATGAGGAACAAGACGATCCCTTCGAGGCCAGCCTCGTAAAGCTGGCTAGGATGGCGCGGCAATGGCCCGCCACCGGGAAAGACGATGGCCCACGGCAGGTCGGCCGGGCGGCCGAACAGCTCGCCGTTGATGAAGTTGGCGATGCGCCCAAAGAACAGGCCGATCGGCACCACGCAGGCGACTCGATCGCCCAGGGCTAGCATCGGCACGCGCTGGCGGCGCGCATAAAGAACGATGGCCAAGACCATGCCGAGCAGGCCGCCATGGAACGACATGCCGCCCTTCCAGACGGCGACGATGTCTTCCGGGTTCTGCAGGAAATGAATCGGCTGATAGAACAGGACGTAGCCGAGACGGCCGCCCAGGATGATCGCGAAGGTGGCCCACAACAGGAAGTCGTCGACGGCCTTGGCCTCCAGGACGCGCGGCGGCCACGACGCGACGGCGCGCATGTAGCGCCAACCGATGAGCAAGCCGGCCATATAGGCGAGCGCGTACCAGCGGATCGCGACGGGACCGATCTGCAGCGCGACCGGGTCGAGGGCGGGAAACGGGATGCTGGCAATCATGGTTAGAGATATGGATCGGGGGTGGCCAGGTAGTCGCGCACATAGCGCGCGACGCCGTCTTCCAGTTCGGTGAAAGGTTTCGTGTAGCCTGCCGCGCGCAGCCGCTCCATGCGTGCCTCGGTGAAGTATTGGTACTTCGCGCGAAGATGCTCGGGCGTGTCGATATAGTCGATCAGCGGTTGGCGGTTGAGCGCGCGATACACGGCGGTCGTGAGATCGGCGAAGCTGCGTGCCTTGCCGGTGCCCAGGTTGAACAGGCCGGACACCTTCGGATTGTCCAAGAGCCACAGCATCACGGACACGCAATCGCCGACCCAGATGAAGTCGCGCAACTGCCCACCGTCTTTGTAATTGGGGTTGTGCGACTTGAAGAGGCGCGCGGGCTGGTCGACCGCGGCGCGCGGATAAACCTGGGCGACGACGCTCATCATGTCGTCCTTGTGGTACTCGTTCGGGCCGTAGACGTTGAAGAATTTCAAGCCCGCCCACTGCGGCGGCCGCTTCTTGCCGGCCTGGATCAAGCGCGCGATGCGCCGGTCGAACACATGCTTCGACCAGCCATACGGGTTGAGCGGACGCAGCTTGGCCAAACCTTCGATCGAGAAATCGTCGTCGAAGCCTGCCGCGCCGTCGCCGTAAGTGGCGGCGGAGGAGGCGTAGATGAAAGGGATCGAGCGCTTGGCGCACCAGCGCCAGAGGTCGAGCGAGAAAGCAACGTTGTTGGCCAGCAAAAGATCGGCGTTGGTTTCGGTGGTGGACGAGATGGCGCCCAGGTGGAACAGCGCCTTCACCTGATGCGCATTGGCGGCCAGGAAATCGGAAAGGGCGTCGGGCGACACCACGCCGGCCAGGTCGCGCTTGGCCAAGTTCCGCCACTTGTCGCCGGTGCCCAGGCGGTCACAGACGACCACTTCGCCCGGCGCGCGCGCATCGAGTGCCGCGACCAGATTCGAGCCGATGAAACCGGCGCCCCCCGTGACGACGAACATGGGCTCTCCGTTGTTGGCGGCACCCTTATAGGTGCGCGCGCGCATGGCCGCAAGGAAGCGCCGTCCGTTGCACGTCTCGGAAGGCGTCCCCATAATCGCCATATTCTACAATTCGCGTCCGGAGGCGCCGCCATGCAGACTCAGAATCGATTCTTCGACGACCTTGCGCGCATGGCGGGCGGCACGCTGGGACTCCTGACGGGTCTGCGCACCGAGGTGGAAGCCATGGTGCGCCAGCAGATGCAGCGCTTGCTCGGCGACATGCAACTCGTCAGCCGCGAGGAATTCGAAGCGGTGAAGGAGATGGCCGCGAAGGCGCGCATCGAACAGGAGGCCGCCGAGAAGCGTCTCGCCGCGCTTGAAAGCGCGCTCGCGAAGAATGCCGGCACGCGGCGCGACTGACGCGCGGAGTCCGTTACCGCGTTGGGTCGTGCTCGGCACAGGCCCGAGAAATTCTTGGGGATAACTACTTTTTGTAGTGTACTCGGCGGCGTTCTCATACAATATGTCGGTGTGATGAAAAAGGCCGGCGGCCGTTACCGCGGCCAGCGGGTCCCGACGGAGGCGCTCACGCATGACCGCCCTTGCCACCGAGACCAAGTACGCCAGCACCAATCCCCTCGACGTGATGGAAGAGATCGTGACCGCCAACGAATGGGCGCACGAACGCATGAGCGACGAGGAACTGGTCGCTGGAATAGGCGGCCAATGGTGCGATTACCGCCTGCACCTTGCCTGGTCCAACGATCTTTCGGCTCTTCACTTTTCTTGCGCGCTCGACATCCGGGTGCCGCAGGCGCGCCAGGCGGCCGTCCATGAGGCCGTCGGCATGATCAATCCCAAGATCTGGGTCGGCCATTTCGAGGTCGCTCAGGACGACCGGATGCCGATCTTCCGGCACACGTTGCTTCTCCGGGGCGCGAACGGCGCCACGGTGGAACAGCTTGAGGATTTGCTCGATGTCGCGATCGCGGAGTGCGAGCGGTTCTATCCCACCTTCCAGTTCGTGATCTGGGGCGGTAAAAAGCCGGAAGAGGCGCTGCAAGCGGCGCTGCTGGAGACGGTGGGCGAGGCCTGATCTTCCATGCGTGGTTCCCTGGTTTTGGTCGGCGGCGGCAAGATGGGCGGCGCCATGTTGGCGGGCTGGCTTGCCCGTGGCGTGAAGCCGGCCCAGGTGCATGTCGTCGAACCCGACCAGGGCCGCGCCGATGCCTTGAAGAAAGAGCACGGCGTTTCCGTCTACGCGGACGGCGCGCAGCTTTCCGCCACGTTGAAAGCCGAGGTCGTCGTGCTGGCGGTCAAGCCGCAGAGCATGGACGCCGTCGTCGGCGCGTATCGCCGC
Source organism: uncultured Alphaproteobacteria bacterium (assembly GCA_902826885.1). GTDB lineage: Bacteria > Pseudomonadota > Alphaproteobacteria > CADEGL01 > CADEGL01 > CADEGL01. The sequence continues at coordinate 21,077 of CADEGL010000053.1, forward strand.
TTCACCGCGCCGGATTGCCTCTTCCTCTCCATCGCGGCCGGCAAGACCATCGCGTATTTCGAAAGCAAGCTTGGTGCCGAAGCCGCCATCGTGCGTTCGATGCCGAACACGCCGGCGGCGGTCGGGCGCGGCATCACGGTGGGTTGCCCGAACAAGCGCGTCTCGCCCGAACAAAAGAAACTGGCTGACGATCTTCTGAAGTCGGTCGGTGAAGTGGCCTGGGTCGAACAGGAAGAATTGCTCGATGCCGTCACCGCCGTCTCGGGCGGCGGTCCGGCCTATGTGTTCCTCTTGGCCGAATCTCTCGCTGCCGCCGGTGTCGCATCGGGCCTGCCCAAGGACCTGGCGGAGCGGCTGGCACGCGTGACCGTCGCGGGCGCGGGCGAGTTGTTGCACCAGTCGCCGGACGCGCCCGGCACCCTGCGCAAGAATGTGACCAGCCCCGCGGGCACGACCGAGCGCGCGCTCAACGTGCTGATGGGACCGGACGGATGGCAAAAGCTCCTCGACAAGGCCATCGCCGCTGCGACGGCGCGGTCGAAGGAACTCTCCGGCTGATTTCGCTATGACGGCGGCGCTGAGCCCTAGCGCCCGCAAGGTGCAAGCCGCGCTGGCCGCGTTCGGGCTTGGCCTTGAAGTGCGCCAGTTCGACGCTTCTACCCGCACCGCTTCCGACGCCGCGGCCGCCATCGGCTGTACGGTCGGTCAGATCGCCAAATCCATCCTGTTCCGCGCCGCGTCCAGCGGCCGTCCCGTGCTGGTGATCGCGTGCGGCACGAACCGCGTGGACGAGAAGAAAGTCGCCGCGCTTTTGGGTGAGAAATTGGGTAAGGCGGACGCGGAGTTCGTCCGCAGCCAGACCGGCTTCGCCATTGGCGGTGTGCCGCCCGTCGGCCATGACGTGAGACCGGAGATCTTCGTCGATCAGGATTTGATGGCGTTCGCGGAGATTTGGGCCGCGGCGGGCACGCCCAACGCGGTGTTCCGGCTGACGCCGCGGGATTTGGCGCGGATCACGGGCGGGCGCGTGGCGACGATCGCCTGACGCGTCAGGAGGGCAGCCCTTCCTCGCGCCAGCGCGGGCGCAGGGCGGCTTTCAGTTTGCCCATCGCGCTGGCTTCGAGCTGGCGGCAGCGTTCCTTCGATAGACCCAGTTCGCGCGACAAGGCATCGAACGTGGCCTTGGCCTCCGAGAGATAGCGGCGGCGGATAATGATCTGCTCACGGTGGGGGAGGGCGCCGAGCGCGCGCTGCACCAGGCCGCGCCATAGGCGTTGATGATGGTGGTCGGCCAGCTCGTCTTCGGGTGTTGGACGCGAATCCGGAATCTGGCCCAGCCATTCCTCGCGTCCGCGCGCGTCGTTGGAAACGTTGAGCGAGCGATCCGATTGGAACACCCGTCGCGCCAGCAGCAGAACGTCGCCAAGGGGCACGCCGAAACGCGCGGCCAGGCCGCGCGCCTGGCCCTCGCTCAAGGCCATCTCGCCCAACCCCGCCCGCGCCGCGCGGCGGCGCAGATTCAGGAACAGCGCCTTGTGGGCCGCGGTCGTGCCGACGCGCACCAGCGACCACGAGCGGACAACATGCTCCTGGATCGCGGCGCGAATCCACCACATGGCGTAGGTCGCCAGGCGGTTGCCCTGGTCGGGATTGAATTTGCGCACGGCATGAACCAATCCGACCGTGCCCTCCTGCACCAGGTCGGCCATCGGCAGCCCATAGCTGCGATAGGCGCGCGCGATGCGGATGACGAAGCGCAGATGGCTGACGATCAGCCGGGCCGCGGCGGCCTGGTCGCCCTTGCTGGAGCGGCGGGCGAGGGAGATCTCTTCCTCGCGCGACAGCATGGGCTGACGCCGCACCTCGCCGAGGAACAGCGCGCTCAATCTGCCCTGTTTGCCGCCCAAAATGGTCACCGGTGAATCCTCTGCCATTAAAATCGCATGTCGGGCGGAAAATGCGAAAGGCTTTCGCACGCCGTTGCCGGCGCCTCGAGGCGTCCCTAGATTGATTCGAGAGAGGTACGGGAGAGGCGCGATGGCGGAGGCGGAACGGAACCGTCTGTTGGACGCGGCCCTGGCCCTTGCGGCCCGCAGGGGCTGGCGGGCCGTCACGCTGAGCGCCATCGCCAAGGAAGCCGGCCTGCCGCTCAGCCGGGTCCACGGCGCCTTCCCCTCGAAATGGGCCATCCTCGACGCCTTTGCCGATCGGGTCGACGAGGCTGTGTTGGCGCGGCCCGCGTCCGACGCCGGCGGGCCCGCCCGGGATCGCCTGTTCGACGTGCTGATGCGCCGCTTCGACGCCATGCAGCCCCATAAGCCGGCCGTCGTCGCGATGGCCCACGACCTTGGGAGGGAGCCGCTGGCGGCCATTTGCGCCTGGCCGCGCCTGATCAAATCCATGGCCTGGATGCTGGAGGCGGCCGGCCTCGACAGTTCGGGCTTGGCCGGGCTGGTGCGGACCAAGGGCCTGGCATTGATCTATATGGCCGCGATGCGGGCTTGGTTGTCCGACGACAGTGCGGACCTGGCGCGCACCATGGCCGTGCTCGACCGGGGTCTACGCCAAGCCGAGGCCGCGATCCGTTTCCTGGACAAGGGCCGTCAACGGGCCCAGGCCGCCACCAGACCCCCGGCCTCGCGTAAACAGTCCTCGGCCCGCAAGCCCGCGCCGCGCCGGAAAAAGGCCGCCCGCCGCCGCTGATCGCGGCGGTTAAGACCCTGGCTTCCCTCGTCTTTTTCGCAGCGCAACAAAAATTTCATTGTGCAGCGCACAAAATTCGTTGACATCCAGCGGTTGATAACTATGTTTGTCTCGATGCTGCAGCGCACCATTCGCTGCCAACCCCATTCAGGAGCGAGATCGATGGCAACCAAGACCACCCCGAATTTCGGCGCCGATGCTTTCAAGCCGTTCGCCGACTTCAAGGTTCCCGGTGTCAACGTTGACGCCCTCATTTCCTATCACCGCAAGAACCTCGACGCGTTCTCCAAGGCGAATCAGCTTGCCGTGAAGGGCTGGCAGGCGATTGCCGAGCGCCAGAGCGAGATCATCCGCACGGCCCTCGATGGCGCTTCCAAGGCTTCCGAGGCTTTCGTCGCGGCGAAGACGCCCGAGGAGAAGGTCCGCAAGCAGGCCGAGCTGACGAAGGACGGCGTGATCAACGCCCTCACGAACACCCAGGAAATCGTCGGCCTCGCCGCCGGCGCGACCAGCGAAGCGGTCGGCGTTCTCAACGCCCGCCTCGTCGAGGGCTTCGACGAAGTCCGCACCATGTTTTCCGTGAACGGCGCCGCCCACTAATCGGCGTCCGCTGACGGGTAAAGGGCCGCCCCACTCCCTCCCCCAGGGGCGGCCCTTTTCATTTTGACGG
>CADEGL010000054.1:0-19510 GCA_902826885.1 uncultured Alphaproteobacteria bacterium
ACCTGAAGAAGATGTGGGTTTCGCCCAACGGCTCGATCCGCAACATCCTGGGCGGGACCGTGTTCCGCCAGCCCATCATCTGCAAGAATGTCCCGCGCTTGGTGCCCGGCTGGACCGACCCAATCGTGATCGGCCGTCACGCCTTCGGCGACCAGTACCGCGCGACCGACGTGAAGATTCCCGGCGCTGGCACGCTGAAGATGGTGTTCACGCCCGAGAATGGACAGCCCACCGAATGGAAGGTCTATGACTTCAAGGCGCCGGGCGTGGCGATGGCCATGTACAACCTGGAAGCCTCGATTCGCGATTTCGCCCATTCGTGCCTGAATTTCGGCCTCGATTTGGGCTGGCCCGTCTACATGTCCACCAAGAACACGATCCTCAAGACCTACGACGGACGCTTCAAGGACATCTTCCAGGAGATCTACGACAAGGAATTCGCCGACAAGTTCAAGGCGAAGGGCATCTGGTACGAGCACCGCCTGATCGACGACATGGTCGCCTTCGCCCTCAAGTCCTCGGGCAAGTTCCTTTGGGCGTGCAAGAACTACGACGGCGACGTGCAGTCCGACACGCTGGCCCAGGGCTTCGGCTCGCTGGGCATGATGACCTCGGTGCTGCTGACGCCCGACGGCAAGACGGTGGAAGCCGAGGCCGCGCACGGCACGGTCACGCGCCACTACCGCGAACACCAGAAGGGCAAGGAGACGTCCACCAATCCGATCGCGTCCATCTATGCCTGGACGCGGGGCCTCGCCTATCGCGGCAAGTTCGACAGCACCCCCGAGGTTGTGAAGTTCGCCGAAACGCTGGAAAAGGTCTGCGTCGACACGGTCGAGGGCGGCTCGATGACCAAGGACCTGGCGCTCCTGATCGGGCCGGAGCAGACCTGGCTCACGACCAAGCAGTTCCTGGACCTCTTGGCCAAGAACCTGGAGAAGGCCGTCCGCTAGCGGCCCAACTCGCGCATCGCGCCGTCGAGCCCCGCGAGGGTCAGGGGAAACATCCGCCCGCCCATGATCTTCTCCATCATCTCGATGGAGGAGGTATAGCCCCAGTGCTTTTCCGGCATCGGGTTGAGCCATGCTGCCTTGGGATAGGTGTGCAACAGGCGCTGCATCCAGACGATGCCGGCTTCCTCGTTCCAATGCTCGACGCTGCCGCCGGGCTGGACGATCTCGTAGGGGCTCATGGAAGCGTCGCCCACCATCACCACGCGGTAATCGGTACCGTAGGTGTGCATTACCTGCCAGGTCGGAATCCGCTCGGCGTGGCGGCGGCGGTTGTCGCGCCAGACGCTCTCGTACAGGCAGTTGTGAAAGTAGAAATACTCGAGATGTTTGAACTCGGTGCGAGCGGCGGTGAACAGTTCCTCGCAAGCACGCACATGCTGGGCCATCGAGCCGCCGACGTCGAGGAACAGCAGAACCTTCACGGTGTTGCGCCGCTCCGCCACCATCTTGATATCCAACATGCCGCCGTTGTGGGCGGTGGCGCGGATCGTATCGGGCAGATCCAATTCGGTGGCCGCGCCGTGGCGCGCGAAGCGGCGGAGGCGCCGTAGCGCCACCTTGATGTTGCGCGTGCCGATCTCGACATCGTCGTCCAGGTTCTTGAATTCGCGCTTGTCCCACACCTTGACCGCGCGGCCCTGGCGCCCCTCGTCCTGACCGATGCGGATGCCTTCCGGGTTGTACCCGTAGGCGCCGAAGGGCGAGGTTCCCGCCGTGCCGATCCATTTGGAGCCGCCCTGATGCCGCTTCTGCTGCTCGGCCAGGCGCTGCTTTAACGTCTCCATCAGCTTGTCCCAGCCGCCAAGGGATTCGACGAGCTTTTTCTCCTCGTCGGTCAGCGTCTTCTCGGCCAGCTTCTTCAGCCATTCCGCAGGAATGTCGGCGAACAGCGCTTCGATCGAGCCTTCCAAGCCCTTGAAGCAGTGGGCGAAAACCCGGTCGAACTTGTCCAGATTGCGCTCGTCCTTCACCAGCGCCGAGCGCGCCAAGTAGTAGAAGTGTTCGACGTCGTAGCCGGCGACGCCCGCGCGCATGGCTTCGAGCAACGTCAGATACTCGCGGAGCGAGGCCGGCACGCCGGCTTTGCGCAATGTCAGGAAGAACGGAACGAACATGGGATCAGCCGCCCCTCTGGTCCCTCCGCGCGAGGAAGGCCAGGCGCTCGAGCTGATGCACGTCCTGCTCGCTCTTCAACAAGGCGCCATAAAGCGGCGGCAAACTGTTTTTCGTATCCCGGTTGCGCAGATCCTCGGGCGTCATGTCCTCGGCGACCAAGAGCTTCAGCCAATCCAAAAGCTCGGAGGTCGAGGGTTTCTTCCGAAGGCCGGGCACCTCGCGCGTCTCGAAGAAGACACCCAGCGCCTCGCGCACGAGCGCCTTCTTGATGCCCGGGAAATGAACCTCGACGATGCGCGCCATCGTCTCCTCGTCCGGAAACCGGATGTAGTGGAAGAAGCAGCGGCGAAGAAACGCGTCCGGCAACTCCTTCTCGTTGTTCGAACTGATGATGACGATGGGCCGCTCGCGCGCCGAAATCGTCTCGCGCGTCTCGTGGACGTAGAACTCCATACGATCGAGTTCTTGCAACAGGTCGTTCGGAAACTCGATGTCCGCCTTGTCGATCTCGTCGATCAACAGCACCGGCCGCTTTTCGGACTCGAAAGCCTGCCACAGCTTGCCGCGCAGGATGTAGTTGCGAATGTCGTGAACACGCGCGTCACCCAGCTGGGAATCGCGCAGGCGCGCGACCGCGTCGTATTCGTAGAGGCCATGTTGGGCCTTGGTCGTGGACTTGATGTGCCATTCGATCAAGGGGGCGCCGATCGACTTGGCGACCTCCGTAGCCAGCACCGTCTTGCCCGTGCCGGGCTCGCCCTTGATGAGGAGCGGCCGCTCCAGGGTGATGGCGGCGTTGACCGCCACCATCAGGTCGTCGGTCGCCACGTAATCGTCGGTGCCTTTGAAACGCATCGAAGCCTTCCGTTCGGAAAATAAAGGGGGACGTTAGGCGGTGGATGCGCGTCCGATCAAGGGCGCAATGATCAGGATTTCGGGGCCTGGGACCGTTCCGCCGCGACCCGCTCGATCGACTCCTTGATGTCCGGGTACTGAGTCATCAGACGGCGAAAGTCGGTGACGTCGAGAGCCAAGAGAGACGAATCCATGGTCGTGGTGACGGTGGCCGTGCGCTGGATGTCGCGGATCAGCGCGATCTCGCCGAAATACTGGCCTTTGCCCAAGCGGACGGGGGTGGGTTGAACGTCCACTTCCACCTCGCCTTCCAGGATGAAGAACATCGCGCCCGCGGGCTCGCCCCGGCGCACCACCGCCTGGCGCTCCGGCACCATCTGCGGCTTCAGCATGCGCGCGATCTCGGCGATGCGGCTGGCGTCCAGCCCCTTGAACAGCGGCACCTCGGACACCGTCTTCCAAGTGACGATGAAGTCGTGTTTGCGCAGTTCGCGGTAGAAGCCCGTGGCCAGGATACCGACGGGAACGGCGACCGTCGAAAGCCCGATGATGATGACCAAGCCGCCGACGATGCGGCCCCAGACCGTGATGGGCGTCATGTCGCCATAGCCGACCGAGGCGATGGTCACGATGCCCCACCACATGGCGGTCGGGATGGAAGTGAAAACCTCCGGCTGCGCGCCACGTTCCAGCAAGAACATGATGCCAGAGGTGATGACCAGGACGATCAGGAGCGCGACCAGGGCCGAGACCAGCGCACGCGCCTCGGTCTTGAAGACGGTGATCAAGACGTGCAACCCGGGCAGGAAGCGCGCCGCCTTGCACAGCGCGAACAGAGAGATGACCTCGGCCACATCCTGCGAAACCACGTGGGAGATAGCCAACAGGTATGCGCTGGCGGACGCCAGGTCGATCACGCCCAGGAATGACGTGACATAGCGCAGGCGCGCGACGGGCGCGGAATAGCGCTGGGTTGGCGCGGCCGGCGCGGACCACAGGCGTGCGAGATATTCAATTCCGAGAAGAACCGAGCAGCCGAACCAGAGAATCTCGGCCGCGTCGGCCACGTCATCGCCAGTGGTGGGAACGCTGCGCACCAGGACCGCGGCCAGGATCAGCGTGATGAGGACGATAACCGCGGCGTCGGCGGTTTTCTGGAGCGCGCGATGGTCGCTGGTGCCGTTGAGAAGGCGCCAGACCGATACCGAAAACGCCTCTGCCATCCCCGCCCCCTCCGGCGCCGCGTCAGGCGGCTGTCGCCATCCGCTTCACGGCTTCGCCAATTGCGTCGAGCGCCGCGTCGGCCTTGTCCCCATCCGGCCCGCCCGCTTGGGCCATGTCGGGCCGGCCGCCGCCGCCTTTGCCGCCCAGCGTTTCGGAGCCGACCCGCACCAGTTCGACAGCATTGAAACGTTGCTTCAGGTCGTCGGTCACGCCGACCACGAGGGACGCTCGCCCCTCCTCGACCGCCGCCACGGCGACGATGCCGGAACCGACCTGACGCTTCAAATCGTCGGCCAGCCCCTTCAACTCGCGCGCCGGCACATTCTCGACCTTGCGCGCGGCGTACTTGACGCCGCCCACATCGCGCGAAGCAGGCGCGGACGCGCCGCCGCTGCCGCCCGACGCCAGCTTACGGCGCAGGTCGGATATCTCGCGCTCCAGCCGCCGGCGCTCCTCGACCAGCCCCTCGATGCGCACGGGCAGCTCGCCCGGCACTGTCTTCAGCACGCCCGAGGCCTGGCGCACCAGCTCCTCTTGTCCCGCCAGATAATCGAAGGCGCCCTCGCCCGTCAGCGCCTCGATGCGGCGCACGCCCGCGGCGACCGCCGATTCCGCGACGATCTTGAACACCGCGATGTCGCCCGTGCGATTCACATGGGTGCCGCCGCACAGTTCAATGGAGAACGGCTGGCCTTCCACTTGCCCCATGGTCAGGACGCGCACCTCGTCGTCGTACTTCTCGCCGAACAGGGCCATGGCGCCCGCTTCGATGGCCGCGTCGGACGCCATGAGGCGGGTCGTCACCTCGCCGTTCAGGCGGATCTGGCGGTTGACCTCGGCCTCGACGCGCTTCAGCTCGTCATGCGTGATCGGCTTCGGTTGGCTGAAGTCGAAGCGCAGCCGCTCGGGTGCCACCAGCGAGCCCTTCTGCGTGACGTGCGGACCGAGGATCTTGCGCAGCGCCGCATGAAGCAGGTGGGTGGCCGAATGGTTGGCGCGCAGCTTCGACCGGCGCGCGACATCCACGCTGAGTTCGACCGCGTCGCCGATCTTGATGCCCTTGCCGTGCACCTTGCCGAGATGGACGTGCAGGTCGCCCAGCTTCTTCAGCGTGTCGGTGACCGTGAACTCAATCTCGCCCGGGCCGAACATCGAGCCGCTGTCGCCCATCTGGCCGCCGGATTCGCCGTAGAACGGTGTCTGGTTGAGGATGATGGCAGCCTCCCGACCCGGCGCCGCGCGCTCGACGCGTTTGCCGTCGACCACGATGGCCAGGACCTTGCCCTCGGCGGAATCGGTGTCATAGCCGAGGAATTCCGTTGCGCCGACCTCTTCGCGGATCTGGAACCAGACTTGCTCGGTGGCCTGCTCGCCGGAGCCGGCCCAGGCGCGGCGCGCGGTCTCGCGCTGGCGCTCCATCGCCGCATCGAAGCCGGCCTGGTCCACGGCCTGGCCCTTGCCGCGCAGGATGTCCTGCGTGAGGTCCAGCGGGAAACCGTAGGTGTCGTACAGCTTGAAGGCGACCTCGCCGGAGAGCGGCGCGCCCTTGGCCAAGCGGGTGGTTTCGTCTTCCAACAGCTTCAGGCCGCGGCCGAGGGTCTGCTTGAAGCGCGTCTCCTCGAGCTTCAGCGTCTCGGTGATCAGCGCCTCGGCGCGCACCAGTTCCTGGTACTGCTGGCCCATCTCGCGCACGAGCGCGGGCACCAAGCGGTAGAGCAGCGGCTCCTCGCAGCCCAGGATGTGGGCGTGGCGCATGGCGCGGCGCATGATCCGGCGCAGCACATAGCCGCGCCCATCATTGGACGGCAACACGCCGTCGGCGATCAGAAACGACGATGCGCGCAGATGATCCGAGATCACGCGGTGCGAAACGGCATGCGGCCCGTCCGCCGGCACGCCGCTGGCATCCGCCGAGGCCAGGATCAAGCCGCGCATCATGTCGATGGCGTAATTGTCGTGGGTGCCTTGAAGCACGGCCGTGATGCGCTCCAAGCCCATGCCGGTGTCGATGGACGGGCGCGGCAACGCCACGCGCTCGTCCTTCGTCACCTGCTCGAACTGCATGAAGACCAGGTTCCAGATCTCGATGAAACGGTCGCCGTCCGCATCGGGCGAGCCCGGCGGGCCGCCGGGGATCTTGTCGCCATGGTCGAAGAAGATTTCCGAGCATGGTCCGCATGGGCCGGTATCGCCCATGGCCCAGAAATTGTCCGAGGTGGGGATACGGATGATGCGCGAGTCCGGCAGGCCCGCGATCTTCTTCCACAGGTTGAAAGCCTCGTCGTCGTCGACATAGACCGTGGTCAGAAGCCGGTCCTTGGGCAGGCCGAACTCCTTGGTGATCAGGGTCCAGGCCAATTCGATCGCGACGTCCTTGAAGTAGTCGCCGAAGGAGAAGTTGCCCAGCATCTCGAAAAACGTGTGGTGCCGGGCCGTGTAGCCGACATTCTCCAGGTCGTTGTGCTTGCCGCCCGCGCGGACGCATTTCTGGGACGTGGTGGCGCGCTTGTAGGGGCGCTGCTCGGCACCGGTGAAGACGTTCTTGAACTGCACCATGCCCGAGTTGGTGAACATCAGGCTGGGGTCGTTGCGGGGCACGAGCGGGCTCGAGGCCACGACTTCGTGGCCATGGCGGCCGAAATATTCAAGGAACGTGCGGCGAATCTCGTTGGCGGTCTTCATGGCATCCTGGGGCCCGGCGGTCCAAATTCCGCATCCTCGGGCGGTCCCGCTTGTACTGCGGGGTGGACGAATCTGTCCACAAGCGAAAGCCGGAAAAGACCGCCCTCCCATAGAATTTAGGCCGATGCGGCACGCCGGAAAGAGCGGCGGGCGGGCTGGTTTCCCAGCCCGCCCGCAACCCCGACCTTGAACCCTTCGCCCGCCATACGCGGCAGGCGGACCGTTTTAATCGTCGGCGGCCGACTCGCCCTCTTCCGGCGCGCCCATCATCGCATTGGCGACCAAGCCGGCATTCTCGCGCACGGCCTTCTCGATCGAGGCCGCCACGTCCGGATGCTCCTTCAAGAACGTCTTCACGTTCTCGCGCCCCTGACCGATGCGCTGGCCGTCATAGGAGAACCAGGCGCCCGACTTCTCGACCACGTTGGCCTTAACACCCAAGTCGATCAGCTCGCCGGCCTTGGAGACGCCCTCGCCGTACATGATGTCGAACTCCACCACCTTGAACGGCGGCGCCATCTTGTTCTTCACCACGCGCACGCGGGTCTGGTTGCCCACCACCTCGTCGCGCTCCTTGATCGCGCCGATGCGGCGGATGTCGAGGCGCACGGAAGCATAGAACTTGAGGGCATTGCCGCCCGTGGTGGTTTCCGGGTTGCCGAACATGACGCCGATCTTCATCCGAAGCTGGTTGATGAAGATCACCATCGTGTTCGAACGCGCGATGGAGGAGGTCAGCTTGCGCAGCGCCTGGCTCATCAGGCGGGCATGCAAGCCCATGTGGTTGTCGCCCATCTCGCCTTCGAGTTCGGCGCGCGGCACCAGTGCGGCCACGCTGTCGATGACCAGCACGTCGATGGCGCCCGAGCGCACCAGCGTATCGGCGATCTCGAGCGCCTGCTCGCCCGCGTCCGGCTGGGAGATCAGCAACTCGTCCACATCCACGCCCAGCTTGCGGGCATAGGACGGATCGAGCGCATGTTCGGCGTCGACAAAGGCGCAGACACCGCCCTTCTTCTGGGCTTCGGCCACGACCTGCAGCGCCAGCGTCGTCTTGCCCGAGCTTTCCGGACCATAGACTTCGATGATGCGGCCCTTGGGCAGGCCGCCGATGCCGAGCGCGATGTCCAGCCCCAGCGAACCGGTGGAGACGACCTCCGCCTCGCCCATGTTCTGGTTCTGGCCGAGCTTCATGATCGAGCCCTTGCCGAACGAACGTTCGATCTGGGTGAGAGCCGCTTCCAACGCCTTGTTCTTGTCCATCTCGTCCTTACCAACCAAGCGCAACGCTGCGTCCGCCATGTTCCGTCTCCTTATTCCACACGCCCCTGGGGCTTTCAATGAAACCGCCCGCCTCGGCGGCGCGGTGTTGGGAAGTCACGAGCGAAATTCGATAGACGCATTGTACCGGGTTTGTTCTGTTCCGCAAGTGTTCTCATTTTAGCCCCCTAAGGCACTGAAAAAACAGATGGAAAATGTGACATCGGGGGGCGGCGCGGCCGCCGTTCCGCTATGATGGGCGGAATCGACGCGGAAACGGGCGCGCATGGCCGATATCTCCTTCCTCAACGCCCTGATCCTCTTGGGCGCCCTTTTGGTGCTGCTGGGCATCCTGTCGAGCCTGGTCGCGAGCCGCGTGGGCGCGCCGTTGTTGCTCGTCTTCCTCATCGTCGGGATGCTGGCCGGCGAGGATGGGCCGGGCGGCATCCGCTTCGACGACTACCGCATGGCCTATCTGGTGGGCTCCGTGTCGCTGGCCGTGATCCTGTTCGACGGCGGCTTACGGACGCGGCTCAACGCCTTTCGCGGCGTTTTGTGGCCTTCGATCACGCTGGCTACGGTGGGCGTGCTGCTGACCGCCGGCATCGTGGCGGTGGGGGCCCTGTTCTTTCTCGACCTCACCTTCCTCCAAGGCTTCCTGCTGGGCGCGGTCATCGCCTCCACCGACGCCGCGGCGGTGTTCTTCCTCCTCCGCGTCGGCGACCTGCATCTCAAGCGCCGCGTCGGTCATACGTTGGAGATCGAATCGGGCACCAACGATCCGGTCGCCGTCTTCCTGACCATCGCGCTGGTCGAACTTCTCCTGCAGGGTGGCCATCCGAGTTGGGGTCTGGCGGGCATCCTCGCGCTGCATGCCATCGTCGGCACCGCGATCGGCTTGGCCGGCGGCTTCTCGGCCTCATGGCTGCTCAACCGCATCGGCATGCCGCAGGGTCTGCATCCGCTGTTCGTCATGACCACCGCGGTGATGGTCTATGCGGTCGCCGTGGTATTGGGCGGCAGCGGCCTTTTGGCCGTCTATCTGGCCGGGCTCGTGCTGGGCAACCGCCCGCTGCGCGCCTATTCGGCGATCATCACCTTTCACGACGCGGTCACCTGGCTGTGCCAGATCGTCATGTTCGTGCTGTTGGGCCTCCTGGTCTCGCCGCACAAGTTCATCGACTACTGGATTCCGGCGGTGGCGACGGCCTTCTGCCTGATGTTCATCGCGCGTCCGGCGGCGGTGATTCTGTGCCTCACGCCGTTCCGATTTCCGTGGCGGGAAAAGATCTTCATCTCATGGGTCGGCCTGCGCGGCGCGGTCGGGGTTTTTCTAGCCTCGATTCCCGTGCTCGCGCGCCTGCCGCAGGCGCAGCTTTATTTCAACGTCGGCTTCGTGGTCGTGCTGGTCTCGCTGATCGTGCAAGGTTGGACGATCGCCTGGAGTGCCAGGAAGCTCGGCGTCACCCTGCCGCGCGCGCCGCGCTCGGTGAAGCGGGTCGAGCTGGATTTGCCCGGTCAGTTGGAGCTGGAGATGGTCGGCTATCCGATCAGCGACGAGAGCCCCATTCTGCGCCACGGCGCAACACCCTCCTGGGCGCGGCTCAACATGGTCATCCGCGACGACCGGATTCTCTCGCCGCCGGAGGCCGGCGCGCTCAAACCCGGCGATTACGCCTACTTCTTGGCTCCGCCGGCGCGCGCGCCGCTCCTCGACCGTCTGTTCTCCACGACCGAGGGCGCCGGCGCCCTGCCCTTCGGCGAATTGCAGTTCGGCGGCGATCTGAAGCTCGGCGCCATCGGCGCGCTCTACGGCATCCCGATCCCGCCGGACCAGGCGGACCAGACCCTGGCGGAATATTTCGCCAGTGCCTACGACCACGCACCCTCGGCGGGAGATGCGATCACCATCGGCCTCCTCACCCTGACCGTGCGCGAGACGGCGGGCGACGGCGTCAGCAAGGTCGGTCTCGACATTCTTGGACTCGACGAGGTCGCCGCGCGGCGCGGCTTGCTGGCACGCACGCGCCATGCCTTACGCGGATTGGCGGGGCGGAGCGCATAACGAAACGGGGCGGAGCCGCTTCGCGCGATTCCGCCCCGCGAACGCAAAAGCCCGGTGAGGTTCAGTCGTCCTTGAACTGCGCCTCGCGCCAGCGCACCGCCGCGCCCAGGCCTTCCTTCACCGAGATCTCCTTGAACTGGCGATACATCTCGGTCGGCGTCGAATCCAAGATCGCGCCGGTCTCGATGCCGTAGTTCACGGCCTCGCGGAAGCCCGCGATCTCGGCGCCGCGGTTGATCGCCGCCTTCGTGGTCTTAAGACCCTCGACCGAAATCGTGGCCATGCGCTTGGCCAGCTTGAAGGTCTCTTCCTCCAGCTTGTCGTCCGGCACGACCTTGTTGACCATGCCGACGCGCAGCGCTTCCTGCGCATCGATCAGGTCACCCGTGTAGAGCAGTTCACGCGCCTTCTTGAGACCGATCGTCCACGGCATCACGACGACCGGCGGCGCGGTCGAGAAGCGGATCTCCGGCTCGCCGAACTGCGCATTCTCCGACGCGATGGTGACGCAGCACATCATGGCCAGTTCGCATGACCCCGCGACGCAGTGGCCGCGCACCATGGCGATGGTCGGCTTCTGGCATTCCCACGGCGCGAACTCGACAGCCGCGCAGTCGATCAGCATTTGCCGCACGCCGAGCGGCGTGCGTCCCGCCGCGCCGCCATAGACCTTGCCCCAATCGACCTTCAGGTCGTAGCCCGCGCCGAAGCTCTTGCCCGCGCCGGACAGCACGATGACGCTGATATCGTTGTCCTTGTCGGCCGCTTTGATCGCCTTCGGCAGCTCTTCCATCATCTCAAGATTGATGGCGTTGAGCGCCTTGGGCCGGTTGAACTGGATATGGGCGATCTTGCCCTTCTTCTCGTACAGCAACGTTTCGTACACGGAACTCTCTCCCCTCTTTCGTCCGCCATCTGCGGCAGCAGGGGCAGCATAGCGGGTCTCCGACGCCCGGGTCTCCCTCCCCTCGTCTTTATCGCTTCTTTATTTTTCGTCGTGAAAATCCCTATCGAACGCTGATCGGCCCGCGCCCTAAATCAGAGGCATCAAACCCTCTGTCCGGGTGACGCCTCTTCATGCTCGACCTTCTGTATCTCGCCCTCGGCATCGGCCTGTTCGTCGCCTTTGCTTGGTACGCCCGCGCTTGCGAGCGCCTGTAGGCCACCCATGGATGTCGAGTTCCGCCTTGCCGCGCTGATGGCCATGGCCGGCGCGGCCTATCTGCTTCTCGTCCTCGCCCGCCACGCATAGCCGCAAGGAGAGCACCATGCCGTTCGACGTCGCGCTGGCGGGAGCGATCGCCCTCGCCCTGATCGTCTATCTCGTCTTCGCCTTGCTGAACCCCGAGAAATTCTGAGCGCGACCATGACCCTCAACGGCTGGCTGCAGATCGCTGTCTTCTGCCTTCTCGTCCTCGCGACGGTGAGACCGCTCGGCGCCCACATGACGCGCGTGTTCTCCGGCGAGCGCAGCTTCCTATCGCCGGCCCTGGGCCCCCTCGAACGGGCCTTCTATTGGATGGCGGGCGTGAATCCGAGCAAGGAACAGCATTGGACGCGCTACGCGGCCGCCATGTTGACGTTCAATGCGCTCGGGTTCCTGTTTCTTTACGCGCTGCAGCGGTTGCAGGGCGCCTTGCCGCTTAACCCGCAAGGCTTCGGGGCCGTCTCGCCCGATCTGGCCTTCAACACCGCGTCCAGCTTCGTGACCAACACGAACTGGCAATCCTACGGCGGCGAGACGACGATGTCCTACCTGGTCCAGATGCTGGGCCTGACGGTGCAGAACTATGTCTCCGCCGCCACGGGCATCGCGCTGGCGCTGGTGTTCATCCGCGCTTTCGCGCGCGCCGAAGGCAAGACCGTCGGCAATTTCTGGGCGGATCTGACGCGCGGCACGCTTTATGTGCTGCTGCCGATTTGCATCGTCACCTCGCTGGTCCTGGTCGCGACCGGCATGCCCCAAAATCTCAACGCCTATGTGGATGCGACCACGCTGGAAGGCGCGCGGCAAACCATCGCGCAGGGGCCGGTCGCCTCGCAGGTCGCCATCAAGATGCTGGGCACCAACGGCGGCGGCTTCTTCAACGCCAACGCCGCGCATCCGTACGAGAACCCGACCGCGCTCGGCAACATGCTACAGATGTGGTCGATCTTCGCCATCGGCGCGGCGATGACCTGCGTCTTCGGCCGCATGGTGGGCGACACGCGCCAGGGCTGGGCGCTGCTGGCCGCCATGGGCGTCATCTTCCTGGCCGGTGTGACGGTGGCCTATTGGGCCGAGGCCGCGGGCAACCCGTTGCTGACCTCCGCTGGCGCCGACATCGGCGCGAGCGCGATGCAGGCCGGCGGCAACATGGAAGGCAAGGAGGTGCGCTTCGGCATCGCCTTGTCGGCATTGTTCGCCGCGATCACAACCGCTGCGTCATGCGGCGCGGTCAACGCCATGCATGACAGCTTCACCGCTTTGGGCGGGCTGGTGCCGATCTTCAACATGGAGCTGGGCGAGATCGTGGTGGGCGGCGTCGGCGCCGGCCTCTACGGCATGCTCCTGTTCGCGATCATCGCCGTGTTCATCGCGGGTCTCATGGTCGGACGCACGCCCGAGTATCTGGGCAAGAAGATCGAGGCCAAGGAGGTCAAGATGACCGTCCTGGCCATCCTGATCCTGCCTGCCTCCATGCTGGGTTTCGCGGCGGTGGCCTCCGTATTGCCCGTGGGCGTCGCCAGCCTCAACAACCAGGGGCCCCACGGTTTCACGGAAATCCTCTACGCCTATACCTCCGCGACCGCGAACAACGGCAGCGCCTTCGCCGGCCTCAACGCCAACGTGCCCTTCTACAACACGACACTCGGCATCGCGATGATGCTCGGCCGCTTCGCCATGATCGTGCCCATGCTGGCCGTGGCGGGTGCGCTCGTGGGCAAGAAGCGCCTCGCGCCGTCCGAAGGCACCTTCCCCACCCATACGCCGCTGTTCGTCGGCCTGCTGGTCGGCGTGATCATCATCGTAGGCGGGCTGACCTTTTTCCCGGCGCTTTCGCTCGGCCCCATCGTCGAGCATTTCCTGATGCAAGCCGGCCAGACGTTCTGACGGGAGCAACATAATGACCACGATGCAGCATTTCTCCCAGATGGCGCCCAAGGCGCAGCGCCAGCGCCTCATGGATCCGGCGCTGATGCGCCGCGCGATCCGCGACTCGGTCTTCAAGCTCAATCCGCGCACGTTGGCGCGCAATCCGGTCATCTTCGTGACCGAGGTGGTGGCGCTCCTGGTCACGGTCATTTTCGTGTCGGACCTGGCGGGTGGCGGCGATGCCGCCTTCTCGGGCCAGATCGCGGCCTGGCTGTGGTTCACCGTGCTGTTCGCGAACTTCGCCGAAGCCTTGGCCGAGGGTCGCGGCAAGGCCCAGGCCGACACGCTGCGCCGGATGCGCACGCAGACCGAAGCCAAGCGGCTGAGCGACGCCCGGAGCAATGCCATCACCAAGGTGGCCGCCAACGATTTGCGCGTGGGCGACGTGGTGCTGGTCGAGACCGGCGACGTCATCCCTGGCGACGGCGAGGTCATCGAAGGCATCGCCTCGGTCAACGAGGCCGCCATCACGGGCGAATCCGCGCCGGTCATCCGCGAATCGGGCGGCGATCGCTCGGCCGTCACCGGCGGCACAACGGTCGTGTCCGACTGGATCAAAGTACGCATCACCGCCGCGCCCGGCTCGTCGTTCCTGGATCGCATGATCGCCCTGGTTGAAGGCGCCGAACGGCAGAAGACACCGAACGAGATCGCCTTAAGCATCCTTCTGGCCGGCATGACCCTGATCTTCTTCATCGCCGTGGTGACGCTGTACGGCTTCGCCTCCTACGCGGGCGCCGCGGCGTCCATCGCCGTTCTGTCGGCGCTTCTGGTCACGCTGATCCCGACCACGATCGGCGGGCTCCTGTCCGCCATCGGCATCGCCGGCATGGACCGGCTGGTGAAGTTCAACGTATTGGCGACTTCCGGCCGCGCGGTCGAAGCCGCCGGCGACGTGGACGTGTTGCTGCTCGACAAGACGGGCACCATCACGCTGGGCGCGCGCCAGGCCACGACCTTCACCCCCGTACCCGGCGTGGCCGAACGCGAACTGGCGGAGGTGGCGCTGCTGGCATCCGCCGCGGACGAAACGGCCGAAGGGCGCTCGATCGTGGCGCTGGCGACAAGCCAATATGGGCTGGCGCAACCCGATTTCGCCGGCCAGGACGTCCACGTGGTGCCCTTCACGGCGCAATCGCGCATGAGCGGCATGGACGTGGATGGAAAGGAATATCGGAAAGGCGCGGTCGACGCGGTCAAGGAATACGTCCGTGCCAAGGCCGCTGCGTATCCAATCGCGCAAGAGTTCGAGCGCGCGGTGGAAGACATCGCCCGTGCCGGCGGCACGCCGCTGGCCGTCTCGCGCGACGGCCGGATCCTGGGCGTGATCTATCTGAAGGACATCGTGAAGGGCGGTATCCGGGAGCGCTTCGGCGAACTGCGCCGCATGGGCGTGCGGACCGTGATGGTGACGGGCGACAACCGCTTGACCGCCGCCGCCATCGCCGCCGAGGCCGGCGTGGACGATTTCATCGCCCAGGCCACGCCCGAGCAGAAGCTGACCTATATCCGCGAGGCGCAGGGCAAGGGCCGCCTGGTCGCGATGTGCGGCGACGGCACCAACGACGCCCCCGCCCTGGCGCAAGCCGACGTGGGCGTGGCCATGCAGACCGGAACGCAGGCGGCGCGCGAGGCCGGCAACATGGTCGACCTCGATTCCGATCCGACCAAGCTCATCGAGATCGTCGGCATCGGCAAGCAGCTCCTGATGACGCGCGGGTCGCTGACGACTTTCTCCATCGCCAACGACGTGGCCAAATACTTCGCCATCATCCCGGCGCTGTTCCTGGCCACGTATCCACAGCTCGGCGCGCTGAACATCATGGGGCTGGCGACGCCCCAGAGCGCCATTCTCTCGGCCGTCATCTTCAACGCGCTGATCATCATCGCGCTGATCCCCCTCGCGCTCAGGGGCGTGCCTTACCGCGCGCGCGGCGCGGCGTCGGTCCTGCGCCGCAATCTCCTGATCTACGGTCTGGGAGGCGTGGCCGTGCCGTTCATCGGCATCAAGGCGATCGATCTGCTTGTGTCCGCACTCGGCCTGGTTTGAGGAACATCGCTATGCTCTCTCATCTTCGTCCTGCCTTGGTCCTGTTCGTCCTGCTCGCGGCGCTGACCGGCATCGCCTATCCGCTGGCCATCACGGGAATCGCGCAAGCCGTGTTTCCGTCGCAGGCCAGCGGCAGCCTGATCGTGCGCGACGGCGCCGTGATCGGCTCGTCCCTGATCGGCCAGAATTTCACCGACCCGAAGTATTTCTGGCCGCGCCCGTCGGCAACGTCCGCGCCCGATCCGGCCGACAGCACAAAGACGGTGAGTTCCCCCTACAACGCCGCCGCGTCCACCGGCTCCAACCTGGGGCCAACGTCAAAGGCTCTCGTGGAACGCGTGAGCGGCGATGTCACACATCAGCGTGAGGCCAATGGAATGGGCGCCGCTGCTGTCCCCGTTGATCTGGTCACGACATCGGCCAGCGGCCTCGACCCGCACATCACGCCCGCCGCAACCCGGTTCCAGGTCGGGCGCGTCGCCGAAGCGCGCGGCATGGCCGAGGCCGACGTGCAATCCCTGGTCGACCGCATGACCGAAGGCCGGCAACTGGGCTTCCTCGGCGAGCCGCGTGTGAACGTGTTGGCGCTGAACATGGCGCTGGACGACCTTGCCCGGAAATAGGCGTATCATTCGGCATGGCCGAGACGCTTCATGAACGGCCCAGTCCCGATGCGCTGCTCGAAACGGCAAGAAACGAGAAACGCGGCCGCCTGAAGATCTTTCTTGGCGCGGCTCCGGGGGTTGGAAAAACCTACGCCATGCTTCAGGCCGCGCGGCGGGCCAAGCAGGACGGCATCGACGTGGCCGCGGGCATCATTGAGACGCATGGCCGCCCGGAAACTGTGGCGTTGCTGGAGGGGCTGGAGGTCATTCCCCGTCGTGCCGTGCCCTATCGCGGCCGCACGCTGGAGGAGTTCGACCTGGACGCGGCGCTGGCGCGCAAGGCCAAGCTGCTCTTGGTCGACGAGCTGGCCCATTCCAACGTCCCGGGCAGCCGTCATCCCAAGCGACACCAGGATGTGGAAGAGCTGCGCGATGCGGGCATCGACGTCTGGACGACGCTGAACGTCCAGCATCTGGAAGCCTTCAACGACATCGTCGCGCAGATTACCAAGGTGCGTGTGCGCGAGACGCTGCCCGACAGCGTGCTGGAAAGCGCGGACGAGGTATTGCTGATCGACCTGCCGCCCGAGGAGCTGATCAAGCGTCTGAAGGAAGGCAAGGTCTACGTCCCCGATCAGGCCGCACAGGCCATGGAGCATTTCTTCCAGCCGGGAAATCTGACCGCCCTGCGCGAGCTGGCGCTGCGGCGGACCGCCGAGCGTGTCGATTCCCAGATGCTGAGCTATATGCGCCGCCACGCCATCGCGGGTCCATGGCCGGCGGGCGAGCGCATTCTGGTCTGCATCTCGCCGCGCCCCGATCCGATGACGCTGGTGCGCGCGGGACGGCGGCTGGCCGATCAGCTCGATGCCAAATGGACCGTGCTCTACATCGAGACTCCCGCGCACCAGCACTTGGCGGATGCGGAGCGGGAGCGCATCGCCGCCGCCCTGCGCCTGGCCGAGCTTCTGGGCGGCGACGCGCGCACCGTGCCCGGCAACGACCTGATCGAAGAGCTGCGGCGCTTCATCCGCAGCCACAACGTCACCCAACTTGTGTTGGGAAAGTCGAAGCGGGCGCGCTGGCGTGAGTTGCTGCAGCGCTCGCTGGTCCACGAACTGTTGCGCCGGGACGACGGCGTGGCGATCCATGTCGTGCCCGCAGCGGAAAGCCCGGGCGGCGCCGTGCCGCCGCTGCGGCGTCTACGCTCAACCGTGGGCTGGCCAGCCTATGCCTACAGCGCGCTGGCCGTGTTTGCGACCGGGGTGGCCGGCAAGGGATTGGAGGCCATCACGTTGTTCGATCCGGCCGGCCTATCGGTCGTGTTCCTGGCCGGGGTTTTGTTCAGCGCGCTGCGCTATGGGCTGTTGCCCTCGATCTTCGCCTCGCTCTTTTCCACCGCGATCTTCAATTTCTTCTTCCTGCCGCCGCTCTACACTTTCACCATCCAGGACCCGCGCAACGTCTTGGCGCTGGTCACGTTCCTGGCGGTGGCCATCTTCACTTCGAACCTGGCCGGGCAAAGCCGCGAGCGTGCCCGCGCGGTGCGGCGGCGCTTCAAGACCACGGCCGCGCTTTACGACTTCAGCCGCAAGCTGGCGGCGACCCATGCGCTGGACGACGTCCTGTGGGCGCTGGTGCATCAATCGGCGTCCTCGCTCGGCACCAAGGTCGTGCTGCTCCTCCCGGAAGATAAGCGGCTAGCCGTACGTGCGGCCTACCCGCCCGAAGACCGCATGAGCGAGGCGGATTGGGCGGCGGCGAACTGGGCGTTTCAGAAGAGCGAGCCCGCGGGACGCGGTTCAGCGACCATGCCGGGCGCGGAGCGGCTGTATTTCCCCATGCGCACCGGACGCGGCACGGTGGGCGTGATGGGCGTGGAACTGGCGGCGGGACGCAGCAGTCTGGACGCGGACCAGGAGCGCTTGCTGGAAGCCGTGTTGGACCAAGGCGCCGTCGCTATCGAGCGCGCGATCCTGGACCGCGAGATGGCGGAAGCGCGCGTGTTGGCGGAAACCGATAAGCTGCGCACGGCCCTTCTCTCTTCCCTCAGCCACGACCTCAAGACGCCGCTGGCCTCGATCATGGGCGCGGCCGGCAGTCTGCGCGCCCAGGCCGACAGGCTCGATGCGGCATCCCGCGAAGCGCTGCTCGGCACCATCGAGGAGGAAACCGAGCGTCTGAACCGCTTTCTTGCCAATCTGCTGGACATGACGCGGCTGGAGGCCGGCGCGCTGCGGCTCAATCGCGATTGGATCGACGCGGCGGAACTGATCGGCGCCGCCGTCGCGCGCGCCAAGGGACGGTTGGGCCAGCGCGCCGTCTCGGTTCGGATCGCACCCGACATGCCGCTTCTGCGCGTCGATTTCACCTTGTTCCAACAGGTATTGTTCAATCTGCTGGACAATGTCGCCAAATACGCGCCGGAGCGTAGCACGGTGCGCATCGAGGCGCGGCGCGAGGGTGGAGACGCGGTGATCGAGGTCGTGGATCAGGGCATTGGCATAGCCCCCGGTGAATTGGAACGCGTCTTCGATAAGTTCTATCGGCTTGAAGGCGGCGATCGTCAAACTGCGGGCACGGGGCTTGGGCTTTCCATCTGCCGCGGCATCGTCGAGGCACATGGCGGGCGCATCGCCGCGCGCAGTCCCGTGGCCGACGGGCGCGGCACGGCCGTCGCCATTCGCCTGCCCGTCGAGGCCGCATCCCAAGCCGGTGTCGAGGCGGCATGAGCGCATCCACCCGCATCTTGGTGGCGGACGATGAGACGCCGATCCGCCGCCTGCTGCGAACGGCCCTGACGGCCGAAGGCTACGACGTGATCGAGGCCGAGGACGGCAATCAAGCACTGGCGGCCGCGGCCAAGGAAAAGCCCGACGCCGTGCTGCTCGATCTCGGCCTGCCCGATCTGGACGGAGCCGAAGTGCTGGCGCGCATCCGCGAATGGTCGCCCATGCCGGTCGTGGTGCTGACCGCACGCGATGCGGAGTCGCAAAAGATAGCGGCGCTGGACGCGGGCGCCGACGATTACGTCACCAAGCCCTTCGCCATGGGTGAACTGCTCGCACGGCTGCGCGCGGCGCTTCGCCACCGGCTGCAGAGCGATGGCACGCCGCCTATCTTCAACGCGGGCAAAGTGAGCGTGGACCTGACGCGGCGCATCGTCACGGTCGATGGCGCGGAGGTGAAGCTCACACCCAAGGAATACGACTTGCTGCGCATGCTGGTGCGCAACGCGGGCCGCGTGCTGACGCACCAGATGCTGTTGAAGGAAGTGTGGGGCCCGGCCCATCTGCACGACACGCCGTATTTGCGCGTCTATGTGCGGCAGCTACGTCAGAAACTGGGCGATGACACGGCCACCCTGATCCTCTCCGAACCCGGCGTCGGCTACCGGCTGGCCAAGGGCTGATGCGAACGCGTCTGATCATGGCTTGTGCCCTCATGGTCAGCACTATGGCCGGCTGCGACAGCAAGATAACGGGCTGGGCGCCGCCTGGTCCG
>CADEGL010000054.1:19610-24052 GCA_902826885.1 uncultured Alphaproteobacteria bacterium
CAGCACTATGGCCGGCTGCGACAGCAAGATAACGGGCTGGGCGCCGCCTGGTCCGCCTTCCTTCCAGGCTGGATATAAGGACGGCTGTTGGACGGGATGGGGCGTCGCGGGGAAGCCAGGCTTCGGCGATGTCTATTATAAGAATGATGGCCAGTACCTTTCCGACCCGGAATACAAGAAGGGTTGGGACCAAGGTCAGCAAGAGTGCTATCAGCAGCAGATGAGCTCGCCGCAAATGGGCGGGCGCTGACGATCTCCGCCTGCTAGCGGCTGGCCGAAGGCGGACGCGAACGGCGACGCTCGCGGATGGCGATGAAGATGCCGCTGGAGCAGATGATCACGGCGCCGACGATCGTCCAGGTGTCCGGGAAATTGCCGAAGGCCAAGAGACCGATCAGCGTCGCGCTGACGATCTGGGTATAGGCGAACGGCGCGGAGATGGACGCGGGCGCGAAGCGCAGCGAGTGTACCAAAGCCGTGCGCGCCAGGGTGCTGATCAGACCCAACAGGACAAAGAAGCCCCAGTCAGCGAGGCTCGGGTCCTTCCAAACGAAGGGCAGCGTCAGCGTGGCGAAGGCCAGGCCGCCGTAAGCGTCGAACAGCAGCATCCGGTCCGTGCTTTCGGAGCCGCTCAATTTCCGCGTGAAGATCGTGTAGAGCGCGAAGGTGGTCGCCGACAGGATGGGCAGCATGATGGCCCAATGCATCACACCCATGCCGGGCCGGACGACGACGAGCGCACCCAACATACCGACCACGACCGCGCTCCAGCGCCAGACGCCCACCCGTTCGCCCAACAGCGGCACCGACAGCGCCGTCACGATCAGCGGCCCGACCAGAATGGCGGCCGTCGCGTCGGCCAGCGGGATGAAGGTGAGCGCCCAGATGAAAGGCAGATTGGAGACCCAGCTGAGGAACGCGCGAACCGTATGCTGGCCGGGGCGATGCGTTCGCAGGATGGCCGGGGACTGGCGGTTGATGCCGAAAATGATGATGGTCATGAAGACCGACTGGAACGCATAGCGGCCCCAGGCGATCTGAAGCGGGTGGTAGCCCTGCGTCAGGAATTTCGATACGCCATCCACGCCCGATACGATGGCATAGGCCGCGGCCATCAGCAGGATGCCGATCAGCGTGCGGGATTGCGTGCGGGAGGTGGTCACTGAAGCAAAAAGCCGCTTGGCGAGAATGTATCTCCGACGATCTCGTTTAATATTATCAATTCCGATGTTTTTCGAGCCGTAAGTAGGAAAGCTGAAATGGCCGCCTCACGCGCAAAGACGAAACCGCCAGGCGCACGTCCCGTCCGCATCTAATGATAACGCCAAGTCCCAGGTCCCTTCCCGAATGACCGACGCCGTCGCCACCGCCGCCCCGGCCGCGCCCGCCATGACGCCGTTCCGGCGCGCGCTGATCATGGCGCCGGTCCTGATCTCGACCACGCTGTTCGTGCTGAACCAGACCAACATCGTGGTGGCATTGCCCCACATGCAGGGCAGCTTCAGCGCGACCACCGATCAGATCGCCTGGGTCATCACCTCCTACATCGTGGCCATGACGATCATGACGGCTTCGGCCGGCTGGCTGTCCAACCGCTTCGGACGCAAGACCGTGTTCGTCTGCTCCGTGGCCGGCTTCGGCCTGGCCTCTCTCCTGTGCGCCAACGCGCCCACCTTGGAAACCGAAGTCCTGTTCCGCCTGCTGCAAGGCTTCGCGGGCGGGCCGATCCTGCCGGTGACGCAGGCCATCATGCTGGACGCCTATCCCAAGGAGAAAGCCGGCACGGCGCTGGGCATCTGGGGCGTCGGCATCACCATCGGCCCCGTGCTGGGCCCGATCCTGGGCGGCTATATCACCGACGAATATTCTTGGCCCTGGGTATTCTATTTCAACGTGCCCTTCGCCGCCTTGCTGGTCGCGGGCATCATCCTGTTCGTGCCCTCGACCCGGAAGGGCCAGCCGCGCCCATTCGACTGGTTCGGTTTCGCCGCCCTCTCCATCGCGCTGACGGCATTCCAGGTCGTCCTCGCGCGCGGCGAGCTGCACGACTGGTTCGCCTCGACCGAGATCATCGTCGAGACGGCCGTGGCACTCCTGGCTCTCTACGTCCTGGTCGTCCACACCGCGACCGCGCGCCATCCCTTTCTCGACCCGCATATCTTTCGGGATCGCAACGTGGTGTTGGGACTGATCTTCATCTTCTGCTGGGCACTGACGGTGAACTCGCCGCTGGTCCTTCTCTCGCTTCGGCTGCAGACGGTGGACGGCATGCCCGTCTCCCTCGTCGGCCTGTTGATGTCGCCGCGCGGCTTGGGCGGCATCCTGACCATGTCGCTGATCGGGCGGGTGCTGGCGCGCGTCAATCCGAAATACGTCATCGTCTTCGGTTTCGGCATGATCGCCGCCGCGTCCTGGATCATGTCGCTATGGCCGCCCCACGCCAGCACCTGGGAGGTGAGCCTGGCGGGCTTCATCCTGGGCATCGGCGTCGCCAGCGCCTATGTCTCGCTGACCGTGATCGCCTTTTCGACCATCGCGAGCACGCTGCGCGTCGAAGCCGTGTCGTTTTACAGCCTGATCCTGAACATGGGCAGCGGCGTGGGCATCGCGGCCGCCATCATCGTGGTCTCGCAGGGCATGCAGGCCAATCACGAGATTCTTTCGCACAACATCACGGTCTTCAACGACCTGCTGCGCGAGCACGCCCTGCCGCATTTCTGGAACTACAGCGGCCGCCGCGGCCTGGCGGCGGTGGACCGCGAGGTGGGGCTGCAGGCCGCCACCATCGCCTTCAACTTCGCCTTCCACATCATCAGCGTGATGGCCCTGGCCATTATCCCCTTCGTGGCCTTCCTGCAGCGGAGCAAGGCCAAGGGGAAGTGAGCGCGATACAAACACGCCTCGCCCTGAACCCGCCGAGGTCTCGAAGACCAAGAATGCCCACTTGAACATCCTTGGCGTTCACGTGCTTCGACGGGGCCCGCATGAAGAACTGTTTTCACGAAATAACCCACCGGACGGTAAGGTTTCCACGAAGTTTTAGCCGCTAAACAACCTGGCGCGGATATGCCGAAAGGCGGACAATCGGATAATCGCGTCCGAAAGGCCGTCCATGACGGAAACCGCCCCTCCATCCGTCTCGCCGCTGCGCCGGGCCTTTGCCATGGCCTCGGTCATGCTGGCGACGACGGTCTTCATCATGAACCAGACCAACGTAATCGTGGCCTTGCCGCATATGCAGGGCAGTTTCAGCGCGACCACGGACCAGATCGCCTGGGTCATCACGGCCTTCATCCTGACGCTCACCATCATGACGGCGCTGACCGGCTGGCTGTCGGCCCATATCGGACGCAAGCGCCTCTACGTCATCTCGGTCGCGGGCTTCACGGCCTGCTCGTTCCTATGCGCCATCGCGTCATCGCTAGAGGCCGAGGTGCTGTTCCGCGCCATCCAGGGCGCGGTGGGCGCGCCCATCATCCCGCTGTCGCAAGCCATCGTCATGGACACCTACCCCAAGGAGAAGCATGGCTCGGCGTTGAGCCTGTGGGGCCTGAGCCTGACTGTCGGCCCCGTGCTGGGCCCCATCATCGGCGGCTACGTCACCGAGATGTATTCCTGGCCGTGGGTGTTCCTGTTCAATCTGCCCATCGGCATCGTCGTGGTGATCGGCGTGATCGCCACCGTGCCGCATTCGGCGCATGCGCAGGCGCGGCGGCTGGACTGGATCGGCTTCGCGGCCATAGCGGTCACCTTATGCGCGCTTCAGATCGTGCTGAACCGCGGCCAGCATCTGGACTGGTTCGACTCCCTGGAGATCGTGCTGGCCGCGCTGATCACGCTGTTTGGCGCCTATGTCTTCATCGTCCACAGCGCCACGACCAAGACGCCCTTCATCGACCGCGCGCTACTGAAAGACCGTAACGTCGTGCTGGGCTTCATGCTGATCACCTGCTGGGGCATGGTGCTGCACTCGCCTCTCGTGCTGCTCTCGCTCAGGCTGCAGGGGCTGGAGAACTATCCCGTGATGACGACGGGCTTCCTGATGGCGCCGCGCGGCGTGGGCGGCTGCCTGGCCATGCTGATCGTCGGACGGGCAACCAAGATCCTGCCGCTCAAGCTCTGCGTCTCCATCGGCTTCGCCTCGGTCATCACGGGCGCCTGGATCGCGGCCCACTGGCCGATGCACGCCGCCGACGTGGAGGTGACCATCTCGGCCATCTTCCTCGGCTTCGGCACCTCTTTCGCCTGGGTCCCCTTGTCCATGCTGGCCTTCGGCACGATCGACCAGAAGCTCCGCACCGAGGGCGTGGCCTTCTTCAACCTGTTCCTCAACATGGGCAGCAGCCTGGGCATTACCTTCGCCATCCTGATCCTGACCAACGGCGTGCAGGTGAACCACGAACAGCTCGCCACCTTCGTGACGCCGTTCAACAAGCTGTTCC
>CADEGL010000055.1 GCA_902826885.1 uncultured Alphaproteobacteria bacterium
AGCGCGCCCGCCGCGACCATGGCGTCGAAGCGCGCATCACACGCCGCATAGAGCGCATCGCGCGGCGGCATGAGCAGGATGGTGCGATAGGCGTGAGCGCCCGCCCCCGTGCCGCCCGCCCGTTGCCAGTCGGGCAGCGTGCGGCCGGTGGCCTCGACCACCTCCCATGCGCGGACCAGACGCTGCGTATCGCCCGCGGCCAGCCGCGCGGCGCTTTCAGGATCGCGCCGCGCGAGTTCGGCGCGGAACGCCTCGCCACCGATCTCGCGATGGCGCGCGCGCGCCGCTTCGCGCGTTTCTTGCGGAATCGGCGGAATTGCGACCAAGCCTTCGAACAGCGCCTTGAGATAGAGCCCGGTGCCGCCCACGAGGATCGGCAGGCGCCCCCCCTCGCGTATCTCTTCGATCGCCGCCAAGGCGAGTGTGCGCCAGCGCGCGGCGGAGCACGGTTCGGCGGCCGGGAGGATGCCGTAAAGGCGGTGCGGCGCGCGCGCCAATTCCGCTGTGCCCGGACGCGCAGTCAGAATGCGCAATTCGCGATAGACCTGCATGGAGTCGGCGTTGATGACGGTCCCGCCTCGCGCGGCCGCCAGGTCGAGCGCCAGGCGCGATTTGCCGCTGGCGGTGGGGCCCGCAATGACGAGAACTAGCGTCATGCCCTTGCCAGACGCGCCGATCCGACTTTATCTGCGCGCGCGAAACGGTTGGAATCCGACATGACGTCCGTCTTGACCCTCATCGCCGGTATTAACGGCCCGGCACTCGATCATAGCATCGTCGAACAGGCGCGCGCGGCGCTGGCGGATTGCGGCGCAGACGCTGGCGCCCCCGATTGGCTGGCGCCGGCCGCGGCCTGCGATATCTCCTTTACTGGCGCGACCGACGACGCCGCGCAGGCCACCGTGCGTACGCGGCTCGGCGCCCTTTCCATCGACCTGGCTGCGCAATCTGCCGGGGGACGCCGCAAGCGCCTGTTCGTGGCCGACATGGATTCGACCATGATCACCGGCGAATCGCTCGACGAGTTGGCGGCTTACGCGGGGAAAAAGGACGAAGTGGCCGCCCTGACCGCACGCGCCATGAACGGTGAGATCGACTATCGCGGCTCGCTGCGCGCTCGTGTGGCCATGCTGAAGGGGCTGAAACTGTCGGCCATGGAGGATGTGGCCGCGCGCATCGAGCCCACATCCGGCGCGCGCACCCTGGTCCAGACCATGCGGGCGCACGGCGCGCATACGCTTCTCGTCACGAGCGGCTTCCGCTTCTTCAGCAGCCGCGTGCGCGATGCCCTGGGATTCGACGGCGACGTTTCCAACGAGTTGGAGATGGATGGCGACAGTCTGACGGGCGTGGTGCGGGAACCGATTCTCAACCGCGACGGCAAGCGCGAGGCGCTGGAGCGCGTGGCCGCCGAGCGCGGCATTCCGCTGGAGGCCGCCCTGGCCGTGGGCGACGGGGCCAACGACCTCGACATGCTGGCCCGCGCGGGGCTGGGCGTCGCCTTCCGGGCCAAGCCGGTCGTGGCCGCCGCGGCGCGGGCGCGCATCGACCATGCGGACCTGACCGCTCTTCTCTATCTGCAAGGTTACCGGCGCGACGAATTCGCCGGCTAAGACCTCAGCCGATCTTGAGCGGCACGAAAGCGTTCTGACCGCCGCGGCTGCGCTGGATCAAGACCACGACCGTCTTGCCTCCGTCCTTCTTGATCTTGGCCACCTTGGCCTGCACCTGCGCCGGCGTGGAAACCTTCTCGTCCTGCACCTGCAGGATGAGATCGCCCGGGCTGATACCGCGCTCCGCGGCCGAGCTATTGGGCGCCACCGCCATGATCAAGACGCCGTTCACGTCCTTGTCGAGCTGGAAACGCTGACGCACGTCGTCGGTGAGGGCCGTCATGGTCATGCCCAACTCGCTGACGCCTTTGGGTTCGGCCGGAGCCTTTTCCTTGGAGCCAGGCGCCGCGGCCGCGACCTGATCCTCGGGCAACTCGCCGAGCACGATCGACAACGTCTCTTCCTTGCCCTTGCGCCAGACAGTGACCGGCACGCTCTTGCCGACTTGCGTCTCCGCCACGATCGAGGGCAACGAGCGCATGCGTTTGATCTCCTTCCCATCGAAGGAAAGGATGATATCGCCGGGTTGGATGCCGGCCTTCTTGGCCGGGCTGCCATCGTTCAGGCTGGCCACCAAGGCGCCGCGAGCGGGGCTGAGGCCGAAATTGTCGGCGATCTCGTCGGTGACGGTTTGGATATGCACGCCGAGCCAGCCGCGCCGCACCTTGCCCGTTTCGCGAAGCTGGGTGATGACCGGCTTGGCCTGAGCCGAGGGAATCGCGAAGCCGATGCCGACCGAAGCGCCCGAGGGCGAATAGATCGCCGTGTTCACGCCGATCACCTGGCCAGCCACGTTGAACATGGGGCCGCCGGAGTTACCCTTGTTGATCGGCGCGTCGGTCTGGATGAAATCGTCGTAGGGACCGGAATGGATGTCGCGGCCGCGCGCGGACACGATGCCCGCCGTGACCGTGCCACCCAAACCGAAGGGATTGCCGATGGCGATGACCCAATCGCCGATCCGCATGGCACTGGAATCGCCCCACGAGACGAAGGGCAGCGGCCGGCCGGCGTCGATCTTGAGAAGCGCCAGATCGGTCTTGCCGTCGCGGCCCACCAGCTTCGCCGTATAGGTTCGGTCGTCACCCATGGTGACGGTGATTTCGTCGGCATCCTCGATGACGTGGTTGTTGGTCACCACATAGCCGGCGGGGTCAATGATGAAGCCGGAGCCCAACGAGGTCAGTTTGCGCGGCGGCGCGTCGGGCTGACCGCGGCGTTCCATAAAATCCTTGAAGAACTGCTCGAAGGGCGAACCGGGCGGCAGCTGCGGCATCTCGGGTGCGCGCTGCTGAACCTTGGCCGTGGTGGTGGTCGAAATGTTCACGACCGCCGGCAGAAGCTTATCGACCGTATCGGCGAAGCTATCGGGCGCAGGCGCCGCGCGCGCCGTACCCATCGCGAGGATGGCGACCAGAATCACCGCCGCGAACGAAATTGCCACCAGCCGACGATCGATGCGCCGCGCGTGGGGAGCCGTCATATGCGCCACCTTGGAACCTCGCGAAATCCGTCCAATGCCCTCAATAGCGAACTTTCCAGGCAATTGCGACGGATGTAAGGCGTATGACGCACGGATCAAGGCCGTTTCAGGCCCGCCGCACCAGCCAGACCACGCCGAGGCCCAAAACGGCGGCCACGACCCCGCCCACCCGGAGGGCGCCGGGTGGTACGGGCTGGATCGCCGCCGCCATGCGCTTCATCCGCTCGGGTGCTGCGGCATAGAGCAGCCCCTCGATGACCAGGACCAGGCCGAACGCCGCGAGAAGGTCGTTCATCGACCCGCCGCTCAGCGCTTGCCCGTACCCCGGAAGTTCTCGAAGAACTCGCCCTGGGGCGACAGGATGTAGGTCGTGTCGCCAGGTTGCAGCGATTCCCGGTAGGCCTGCATGGAGCGGTAGAACTCGTAGAATTGCGGGTCGACGCTCAAGGCCTTGTTGAAAATCTTGGCCGCCTCGCCATCGCCGAGACCGCGCTGGATCTCCGATTCCTTGTTGGCCTCGGCGCGGATGACCGTGGCCTCGCGGTCGGCCGTCGAGCGGATCTGCTGGGCACGCTCGAAGCCTTGCGCCCGGAACTCGGCCGCCTCCCGCTCGCGCTCGGTGCGCATGCGGGCATAGACCGCCTGGCTGGTCTCGTCGGGCAGGTCGGCGCGGCGGATGCGTACGTCGATCACGTCGATGCCCAGCGGCTTGGCCGCCGCGTTCACCTCGTTATGCAAGTCGGCGATGATCTTCTCGCGGTCCTCAAGCACCATCGACAGCGTGTGCTTGCCGAGCACGCCGCGCACGGCCGTGGTGACAATGCGGGTCAAGAGCGCCTGCAAGGCTAGTTCACTGCCCACCGCTTGCCTGAACTTGAGCGGTTCGGCGATGCGGTACCGGGCGTAGGCGTCGACCAAAAGCGGTTTCTGATCGGCCAGGATTACGCGCTCGACAGGCGGGTCCAGCGGCAGGACACGCGCATCGAAATAGATCACGTTCTGGATAAACGGCAGTTTCGCGTTCAAACCAGGGTCCTTGATCACGCGCTTCGGGTTGCCGAACTGCAATACGATTGCTTGCTGCGTCTGTTGCACGGTGAACAGCGTGCTCATCAGCAGGATGAGGAAGACCAGCGCCCCGATCCCAATCAGGATCAGCGCGCGCTTGTTGGACAAGATTCGATCGATGTTCATGACGCGCCCTCCCCCTTACGGCTTCTTCGCCGGCTCGGGCGCCGGATTGGTTGCTGAAGGTAGGGGCAGCGGCATGTAAGGCGCGGTGCCGCCAGATCCCGTCACGATGTACTTCTTGGCGTCCCTGAGAATGGCTTCCATCGTGTCGTAGTACATGCGCTTGGCGGTGACATCCTTGGCATTCTTGTATTCGTTATAGACCGAGGTGAAATGCTGGCCGCGGCCCTGCGCCTCGTTGATGACGCGCTCGCGATAGGCGTTGGAGTCCTGCACCATCTTCACGGCCTCGCCGCGCGCGCGGGGGATGATGTCGTTGCGATACGCCTCGGCCTCGTTCTGGGCGCGGTCGCGGTCCTGCAGCGCGCGCTGGACGTCGTTGAAAGCGTCGATCACCGGCTGGGGCGGATGCACCTCCAAGAGCTGCACCTGGCGGATTTCGATGCCGGCCTTGTAGGCATCCAGGATGTTCTGCAGCAGCGTGCGCGTGTCGGCTTCAATCGTGCCGCGCGCCTCGGTCAACGCCGGCTGGATGCCCGTGTGGCCGATCACCTCGCGCATCGCGGCCTCCGCGGCGACCTTCACAGTCTGCTGCGGTTCGCGGATGTTGAACAGATATTCGCCGGCATTCTTGATCTTCCACTGCACGGCGAAATCTACGTCGATGATGTTCTGGTCGCCGGTTAGCATCAGGCTTTCTTCCGGCACGTCGCGCTTGGGTCCGCGCGAATCCGCCATCGTGCGGAAACCGACGTCCGTGGAGTTGATCTGCTCGACGCGCGGCGTCTGCACGGACTGGATGGGCGCGGGCCAATGGTAGTTAAGGCCGGGTTCGGTGGTCTGACCGTTCCACGCGCCGAAGGTCAGCACGACGCCCTGCTCGCCCGGCTGAACCCGGTAGATGCCCGAGAGCAGCCACAGCACGATGACGCCGATCAGGATGTAAAGCGGCAGGCGCGAACCGCTCGTGCCGCCCGGAAACATGCGCTTGAAGCGATCCTGCCCCTGACGGAACAGATCCTCGAAGTTGGGCGGCTTCTGTCCGCCGCCGCGGCCCCACGGGCTGTTGCCACCGCCGCCTCCGCCGCTACCGCCGCCGCCCCATGGGCCCCCGCCCCCTTGATTTTGCCACGGCATGAAACGCGCTCCTTCATTCGGCGCAAGGCGCGTGCCTCGGCCTTCCTATTATATAAGGCCTGCCTTATATGACAGGCTCTTGGGTGGGACAATGAATCCGGGCGCTGATGCGCCTCTTCTCGGCTCTCTCCCGCCCTTGGTTATCGCTGGAATCGTGGCAATTTCAAGGCATGGTCGAAATCACTGAACAACGCGTGCTCGATGCGCTTCGCACCGTGCGCGATTCCGGCCGCGGCGACGATGTGGTTGCCCTCGGCATGGTTTCGGGTTTGAACGTCGCCCAAGGGCGCGTCAGCTTTTCTCTCGCCATCGATCCCAAGGACGCGGCCCGCCTCGAACCATTACGCAAAGCGGCCGAAGCGGCCGTTGCCGCACTGCCCGGCGTGGTTTCGGCCGTCGCCATCTTGACCGCCCACCGTGCCCAGCCCGCGCCGCAACGCACGCCGCCCCATGCTCATGGGGAAAAACCCGGCCTCGCGGGCGTGCGCGCCATCGTTGCGGTCGCCAGCGGCAAGGGCGGCGTTGGTAAATCTACCGTGGCCGCCAATCTCGCCCTCGGCCTCGCCGCACAGGGCCTCAAGGTCGGGTTGCTCGATTGCGATGTCTACGGCCCGTCCATGCCTTTGATGATGGGCGTCAAGGACAAGCCGACGAAGGCGGTGGACGGCAAGCGCCTCGCGCCGCCCGTCTCCTATGGCGTCAAGGTGATGTCCATGGGCTTTCTGGCATCGGACAAGACACCCATGATCTGGCGCGGCCCCATGGTGGCCAACGCCGTCGAGCAAATGCTGCGCGGCGTGGAATGGGAACCGCTCGACGTCCTGATCGTCGACATGCCGCCCGGTACGGGCGATGCGCAGCTCACGCTCGCGCAGCGCGTGCCGCTGGCCGGTGCCGTCATCGTCTCGACGCCCCAGGACATCGCGCTGCTCGATGCGCGCAAGGGCCTCAACATGTTCCGCCAGCTCGAAGTGCCCGTGCTCGGCATCATCGAGAACATGAGCTATTTCCACTGCCCGCATTGCGGCGAACGCACCGACGTGTTCGGCCACGGCGGCGCCAAGCGCGAAGCCCATGACACCAAGGTCGAGTTCCTGGGCGAAATTCCCTTGGATATCGTGATCCGCGACACGTCCGATTCCGGCAAGCCGATCACCGCGACCCAGCCGGACAGCAAACACGCCGAAGCCTTCCGCGAGATCGCGCGCAAGGTGTGGGCGAAAGTGTCGGGCGAAAGCGCCCGTACGCCGCCGCGCATCGTCGTCCAGTAACGCCGTCTAGCTTCCGTATTTCTTCTGCAGCGACGCCAGGCCGGCGCCGTAAGCGCCCTGGACGAAGGCCTCGGATTCCGCGTCCGTCGCGTCCTTAGCCTTGAACTCGGCCGACCAATCCAACATGCAGCTTTTCCCGTCGGCCGACGGCACCAGCCGGAACGTCGACAGGTAGTCGCGAATCGGCAGGGTCGTGTCGACGATCGAATAGGTCAGGACGAACCGCGCATCGTCACGCGACTCCTGCCGTTCGATCGCCATGCGCGGCCCCTTCCACTTGATTTCCAAATGGCGCAACTGACCGACGCCGTCACCTTCCTTGCGGCTTTTCAGGATGCCGGGAATCCAATTGGGCAGGCCGTCGAAATCGCCGGCGAAGTCCCATACCGTGGCGGCCGGAGCCGCGACGTTCCCCGTCACGCGGACGCGCAGCATGTCAGGTGCTTCGGCCCAGAACGGCCATCAGCTCGCTCCACTCGCGCTTGCTCATGCCGCTCTGCTCCTGCGTCACGGCCTCGCCCGCGATCAGCTTCTTCACCACCACCATGCCCTTCGCGGAGATGCGCACGCCGCCAAGGCCATGATCCTCGAAGGCCTCGTAGGTCAGCGGCACCCAGCGCTTGGCGGTCTCCAACATGGCGTCCGCATAGACGCGGATCTCGTATTGGGCGTGGGCATCGGCGCGCAGCGACAGGAAGTGAAGCAGATTGTGCAGATCGGTCTTCCAGTACCACTGCGTGTAGAAGCCGAGCGTGAGGTTCATGCGGGCCAGTTCGCGCGCGAGGCCCGAGCGCGCGGAATCGATCACCGTGCCGTCGGACCGCTCGTTCATCATTTCCTCGTAGTGCGCGTAGGAGCGCAAGGCATCCTCGCGCAAGAGATCGAGCACCCGCGCGGCCTCCTTGCCGTCGAGCACGTCGCCGCGCCCCTGTCGGTTGGCGACGGACTGGACCGCCAGTTGCTCGGGCGCCGGCAAATAGAACTCGTTGTCGAGGATGGAATAGCGCGCGGAATACTCGTTCACGTTGGCCGTGCGGTGCCGGATCCACTGGCGCGCGACAAAGATCGGCAGCTTCACGTGGTATTTGATCTCGCACATCTCGAACGGCGTCGAGTGGCGATGGCGCATCAGGTAGTTGATGAGGCCGCGATCCTCGCTGACCCGCTTGGTGCCCTTGCCGTAGGACACGCGCGCGGCCTGCACCACGGCCGCATCGTCGCCCATGTAGTCGATGACGCGCACGAACCCGTGGTCGAGCACAGGCAACGGTTCGTACAGAATCTCTTCGAGCGCCGGAACGGTCGCGCGGCGGGTCGGCGTAGTAGCGCCGCGCAGCGCATCGATCTCCGCGCGCTGTGCGTCGGTGAGGGAGGATTTCTTGTTTTTGGGATTCGCCATCGCGGGTCCTAGGAGGGATCGGCCCGGGCAGGCCGGGCGTCGGGAAGGGCGTCCATGAATAGCACAGTCCGCCGCCGCGATCAGGCGCGAGCAGCGGCCAGGCGGGCCAGGCTTTCCGGCGGCCAGACCTTCGCCGGATCGTAGGTGTTCTCGACCGCCGGCACGTCCACGGGCAGTGCCACCCAGGGCAGCTTGAAGCGCGTAAAACAGTGGATTCGCGGGCGGAAGCCGGCGCCCCCGTCCAAGGTGCCAATCGTGACCAGGGCAATTCGCGGCCCGAAGAACGGGTGGTGGGTCCACAATGCGACGCCGCAATCCGGACAGCGGACGGAGATGTGCCGGTGACCCGCTTCGCTTGTATAAGGCATGGCCATCGCCTGACCTTTCAGCACGGCCAAACGGTCCATCTCGATGGGTGCGTTCACTCCGAACGCGGCGCCCGAAAGCCGCTGGCATCGCCGGCAATGGCACGCATGGACGAACATCGGGCGGCCGGTCATGCGATAGCGCACCCCGCCGCAGGCGCAACCACCGTCATACGCCTCGGACATCGGGCTTCCCCATGCGTTACGGGACGGTTTGCAGGAGCGCCCCAGGCTTCCTATATTCAAGGAGCCGGGTTCGCCCGGCTATGGCGATAAATGCCATGTGCAATAGACGTAATGGACCCGGGGGCAGTACCCGGCGCCTCCACCAACTTCATCCTCCGGTACGGCTGGGCCGGCCGGAGATCATGGGGGCGAAACAGGCTCGACATGCGTTGAAAAGCATGGACTTCGCTCGGTATGGTTCCGCCGTTAACGGGCTGATCTTATAGATGCCAATGATAACGATTTGGCTCTCGCTGCTTAAGACCTAAGCAAGCGCGGTTCGGGGGGCACCGGGCAACAGAAGCCCCCCACTCGCCTGGCCCGTCCCCGGGGCGAGGCGAGGAGGGAGGACAGGGTATGGCGAAGTCAATGCTGCGCTACGACAGGCTGATTGAAGACGCGTTGCGCGGTGTGGTTCGCCAAGTGCTCGCCGACGCGGCTGAGGAAGGCTTGCCGGGCGCGCACCATTTCTACATCACTTTCCGCACCACCCATCCCGGCGTCGAGATGTCCGACCGGCTGCGCGCGCAGTATCCGGAGGACATGACTATCGTCATCCAGCACCAATATTGGGGGCTGGAGGTCGAGGAGACCCGGTTTCGAGTGACGCTCAGCTTCAACCGCATGCAGGAACGGCTAGATATTCCGTTCTCGGCGGTTACCGGCTTCGCCGATCCGTCGGTCCAATTCGGCCTGCAGTTCCAGCCGACCGAAGATGGGCTGCCTGCCGTCGCCCCCTTGGCCGCGCCGGAAAAAGCCGCGGTACCTGCTCCCGTCGAAGAAGAGGCCGCCGAAAAGCCCGACGAGCGCGGGCAGGTCGTGGCGCTGGACGCCTTCCGCAAGAAATAGCACCGCCCCTTTTTCAGCGGCGGCACGTCCCATTCAAGGAAACACGATGACCGACTTCAGCTTCGAAGAGATGTTCCAGCTCGGCGAGGACGACACGCCCTATCGCAAGCTCGACGGCGATTTCGTCCAAGCGAAGAAGGTGGACGGACTTGAGATCTTGAAAGTCGCGCCCGAAGCGCTGACCCGTCTCTCCACCGAGGCCTTCGTCGACATCTCCCATCTCCTGCGCCCCGGCCACCTGCAGCAGCTCCGCCACGTCTACGACGACAAGGACGCGTCGGAGAACGACCGCTTCGTGGCGCTGGAGATGCTGAAGAACGCCAACATCGCGGCGGGCAAGATCCTGCCCATGTGCCAGGACACCGGCACCGCCATCATCATGGGCAAGAAGGGCGAAGGCGTGATAACCGGCGGCGGCGATGCCGAAGCGCTGTCCAAGGGCGTCTACCGCGCCTATGTCGAGAGCAACCTGCGCTATAGCCAGATGGCGCCGCTCGACATGTACAAGGAGGTCAACACCAAGACCAACCTGCCGGCGCAGATCGACCTCTACGCGACGGAAGGCGACGAATACGAGTTCCTGTTCATCGCGAAAGGTGGCGGGTCGGCCAACAAGTCGTTCCTCTACCAAGAGACGCGTGCGATCCTGAACCCGGCCTCGCTGATGAAGTTCATCGAAGAAAAGATGAAGTCGCTGGGCACCGCGGCCTGCCCGCCCTACCACCTGGCCGTGGTGATCGGCGGCACTTCGGCCGAGCTCAACCTCAAGACGGTAAAGCTGGCCAGCACCCGCTATCTCGACACGCTGCCGACCAGCGGCAACAACCACGGCCGCGCCTTCCGCGATCTGGAGTTGGAGGCCAAGATTCTGGAGCTGTCGCGCCAGATCGGCATCGGGGCCCAGTTCGGCGGCAAGTATTTTTGCCACGATGTGCGTGTGGTGCGCCTGCCGCGCCACGGCGCGAGCCTCCCCGTGGGCATCGGCGTCTCCTGCTCGGCCGACCGCCAGGCGCACGGCAAGATCACCCGCGACGGCGTCTTTCTGGAGCAGCTCGAGACCAATCCGGCCCAGTACATGCCGGACATCACCACGGCGGAGCTGACCAACGAGGTGGTGAAGATCGACCTCAACAAGCCGATGAACGAGATCCGCAAGACTCTGAGCCAGTATCCGATCAAGACGCGCCTGTCGCTCACAGGACCGCTTGTCGTCGCCCGCGATATCGCCCACGCGAAGATCAAGGAGCGGCTGGATGCCGGCGAGCCCATGCCAGAGTATTTCCGCGACCGCATGATCTACTATGCCGGCCCGGCCAAGACGCCCAAGGGCTATGCCTCGGGTTCGTTCGGCCCGACCACGGCCGGCCGCATGGATTCCTACGTCGACCTGTTCATGTCCAAGGGCGGCAGCTTCGTTTCGCTGGCCAAGGGCAACCGCTCGCGCCAGGTGACCGACGCGTGCAAGAAGCACGGCGGATTCTATCTCGGCTCGATCGGCGGCCCCGCCGCGCGCCTGGCCCAGGACTGCATCCGCAAGGTCGAGGTGCTGGAGTATCCGGAGCTGGGCATGGAGGCGATCTGGAAGATCGAGGTCGAGGATTTCCCCGCCTTCATCGTGGTCGACGACAAGGGCAACGACTTCTTCAGCCGGCTGTGAGATGCGCGCCGGGCACGTCCTTCCCGATGTGCTGGCGCCGGACCTCAAGATCGTCTTCTGCGGCAGCGCGGCGGGGCGCGTCTCGGCGCTGAAAGGCGCCTACTACGCGGGGCCGGGCAACAAGTTCTGGCCGACGCTTCATGCCATCGGTCTGACGCCGCGCCTCCTCGCGCCAGCCGAGTTTCCGTTGGCGCCGTCGTTCGGCTTCGGCTTCACCGACATGACCAAGACCGCATCCGGCGCGGACGCCGATTTGCCGCCGGGCGCCGACGATCCCGGGGCGGTACGGCGGAAGATCATGCGCTTTAAGCCGCGCGTCTTGGCTTTTGTCGGCAAGCGGCCCGCACGCGTCTTCTTCAGCCGCCCCGTCGATTACGGCGTGCAAGCCGAGCGCGTCGGCGAAACGGTGATCCATGTGCTGCCCTCGCCCTCCGGCCTCGCGCGCGGCGCATGGGACATGCGCTGGTGGCGCGCCCTCGCAAAAAGCGTGCGGGGATGAAACACGCCATCGCCCAATCGCTCGCCGCGCGGCTCATGGCGCTGGGTCCGGTCGAGGCCAAATCCATGTTCAGCGGCCACGGGCTTTTTCTCGACGGCATCTGCTTCGCACTCGTCACCCGCGACACCGTCTTCCTCAAGGTGGACGGGCGCAACCGGCCGGATTTCGAGCGCGCCGGCATGGGGCCGTTCCGCCCCTGGGCCGACCGGGATACGGCGCTGGTCACCTTCTATGAAGCGCCTGCTTCCGTGGTGAAAAACGCACGGAAGTTTACCGCTTGGTCGGCCAAGGCGCTGGACGCCGCCCGCGCCTACCGGGCGAAGAAGAAGCCGAGAAGCCCGCGCCGCTAGTTTACCGATCGTCGAATCCGTAAAGCGCCGCCGGATTGTCGCGGAGCAGCTTCCGTTGCAGTGCGGCGTCCGTGGTCCAGGCCGGCACGAGGTCGAGCAGCTCGGCATCGTCGGGCATCGTGCCCTTGGCCGCCGGATGGGGCCAGTCGGTGCCCCAGACGCAGCGCTCAGGCGCCGCCTCCAATAGCGTGCGCGCCAGCGGCGCCGCATCGGCATAGGGCGGCCCATCGACCGTGACAGCGTAGGAGCCCGATAGCTTGACCCAGGTGCGGCCTTCCCCGAGCAGACGCCGCATCGTGTCGACCGCCGGCGAATTCATTCCGACCGAGACGGGCATATAGCCCATATGGTCGATGACGATCTCGACCGGCAGCGCGCGCAGGCGCGGCGCCAGATCGGGCAAGGTGCGCGCGTCGAGCAAAAGCTGGATATGCCAGCCATAGGGCGCCAAGCGCTTGGCCAAGGGCTCCATGGCTTCGACCGGCACACCGCCCTTGAACAGAAGGTTGAGGCGCACGCCGCGGAAGCCCACGCGGTCGAGACGCTTGAGCGTGGCTTCCTCCACGTCGGGTCCCAGCACGGCCACGCCGCGCGCGATCGGGCCCAGCCGTTCCACCGCATCTTCCGTGCAGGAATTGTCGG
Source organism: uncultured Alphaproteobacteria bacterium (assembly GCA_902826885.1). Taxonomy (GTDB): domain Bacteria; phylum Pseudomonadota; class Alphaproteobacteria; order CADEGL01; family CADEGL01; genus CADEGL01. Next base: position 12,682 of record CADEGL010000055.1, read on the forward strand.
TGCCGTAGACGCTCGGCTGCACCACGACGCAGCGCTCGATGCCCAGCACCTTCATCAATCGTCCGTAGTCGGCGAGCGACGCCTCCGGTGGCGTAAAGCTGCGGTTCGCCTGCAGCGGATAACGCGCGTAGGGCCCGAAGATGTGCAAATGACAATCTGTCGTGCCGGCGGACGGACGAAAGCGCGGCGGCGCTTTCGGAAACGGCGCGTGAGACTCCATGAACTTGTTCTCCCCCATCGGTAATGATGGCGTTATGTTCCCCGTTGATCCGCCCGCGCCGGTAGGAAAAACTGCCCCTTCCCGGCCGCCGGCGGATTTCCCATAGTCCGGCCCCTTTTCAGCCCTGCGATTTCCATGACCGACGATATCAAAAAACGCTCCGTCCTCATCACCGGCCACCGCACCAGCGTCTCCCTCGAGCAGCCTTTCTGGCATGCGCTTAAGGAGATCGCCGACCGTCGGCGCGTCTCGATCAATAAGCTGGTCGAGGAAATCGATTCTCAGCGCAAGGGCAATCTGTCGAGCGCGATCCGCGTTTACGTGCTGGACTCCCTGACACGCGCCAAGCGGCCCGAACGCGGCAGCGTCTGACCTCCGCTATTGCGCGGGCGCTTTCTTCTTGCCCTGCAGCGCGTTGATCAGGCCGGGAATCACCTGGTTCGTCAGATCCTGCAGAACCGTGCCGCCGACCTTCACGTTGGGGCGATCCAGCACCCCGCTGGCCGCCACGGTCAACATCGGCGTGGTCGAGGCGCGGCTGACCACCTGACCCTGGCCGTTGATGGTCCAGGCCGGCAGATCGACCGTACCGGCCACCTGCGCCGTCACGCCGGGCGGACGGCTGTTCACGAGTTGCAGGTCGTTGGTGCGGATGACGCCGCGTTCGACCTTGAAGGTGCCCTTCAGCTTGCCCGAATCGCTGCCCGCCGCGGCGGTCAGCAACGTGTCCACCGTGCCGGAAAGGCTCTGGATCAGTTTGGCCGAAAGCAAGTCGGCCACGGCCGCGGCACCGCGCGTGGTGGCGTCCACGCGGGCAGTGACCGTGCCGTCGATCGCGGCCTGACCGTCGAGCGTCGAGATCAAGTCGTATTCGGTGCGCGGCACGCCGCGCAAATTGCCGCGCACGCTGGCCCGGCCAGTCGCGTGATCGGAATCGGCCAACGCGCGCATGGCCTGCTGAACGTCGAACTGATCGAGGGAAAAGGTCGTTTCCAGATTGCGCGCCGTGCCGCCGACCAGCTTGCCCTTCACATCCAAGTTGCCGTCGAACAGCTTGCCGGTGAAGCGGCGCAATTCCAGCGCGCCGTTGACCAGCACAGCTTCCACCTGGGCGTTCGAAACGTGATATTTGCCCAACCGGATACCGCTCGATTGCAGCTTGATTTCGGCGTCGTTGGCCAGGAGCCACCCGAGATCGATGGGTTCGTGCGACCAGCGCTCGGTCTTCTGAAGCGTGCCGCTGGTCGCGGCGGCGCCTTTGGACCGGCCGCCGCGCGACGGCGGCGCGGACGCCGCGGCGGGAGCGCCGAAGAATTCGCCCGGCATGTCGCCCGTGGTCAGATTGACGGTGTATTTCGCGCGCGGGCCGGCATAGTTGGCGCGCGCCTCGCCGCTCACGTTGGCGGGGCCGATATTTCCGCTCAAGCCCGTGAAAGCCACGTTCGTGGGGTCGCCCTGGAGCTTGGCCACCAGTTTCGTCGGCCCCAGCTTGCCCGTGACTTTGGTGGAGGGTGACAGCGCGCGCAGAAAGGCCGCGGTGTCGGGGAAATCGGCATTGAAATCCATGTCGTATTTCGACGCGGCCGGCACCCCCACCGCCTTGCCCTTGGCCTTCAGCGCGCCACCCGCGAAGGACATGACCGCGTCCACGTCCATGTCCTGACCGCCCTGGCCGGGCGCGCCCTTGACCTTGGCCTTCAAGGTAAAGGGACGACGCGCCGCCTTCTCGTCGGCGCCGCCCAGGAACCAGCCCAGGTCGGGGTGATCGAGGTCGAGCGTCAGATCGTACTTGGCGGCCGTGTCCACATCCGCAGCCTTGCCCTTCACCGCCAACTTGCCATTTGCGGCGGCAAGCTGGAGATCGAGCGTGATGTTCTTGCCGTCCGTATCGGCCGCGCCAGTCAAGACGAAACGTCCAAGCTTCGACGCATTGGCCGGCACGGGCAGGCCGATGGCCTTCAGAACCGGCCCTGCCTCGCTCGCGCGCACATCAAGATTGGCTTTCACCACCGGCATGCCCGTGAAGCCGCCGACCGTGCCGTTGAACTTGGCTTGGGCGCCCGCGAGGTTTTTCGCGCTGAGATCGCGCACCGTCAGCACGCCATCGAGCAACGTACCGTCGAAGGACAAGTCTTGCGCCTGTAGCCCGTGATAGGAGAGCAGGCCCGCGCGCAGCTTCACGTTGGCGTCGAAATTCTGGAGCGGCGCCAGCGCCGCGAGCGGCGCGTTGACCGGCGCCTGACCGCCCGCCTCTCCGCCGGACGAAGCCGGCGCTTGCGCTCCGCCGGCGCTCGAATCGCCCTTCTTCGCCGCGGGCAGATAGGCGTCGATCATCAGCCGGTCGATCGCCAGCGACGCGGCGATGGCGGGACGCTGACGCAAGGCCAAGGTCGCCCCGCCTGCCAGGCGCGAGCCGTCGAGGGTAGCCTGGATATCGCGGAGCTGAATCTCCTCGCCGGACGTGGCGAAGTTACCCGCGAAGGTGGCCGTCGTCAGTTTGCCCTCGGGAATATCGTCCACTTTCACCCGGAGCCAGGAGAGAAGCGGGCGGATGTTGTTGGTGGCCAGCTTGGCGCTGCCATCGACGGCAAAGGCTCCCTTTCGCGTGGACACCGCGCCGTTCAACGACACGACGGTGTCGCCCGGCAGGCGCGCCTCGGCCTTCTCGATCGCGAGGCGGCCATTCTGAAGCGCCGCGTCAATGCGGATATCCTTGGTCTCCTGGCCGTTATAGACGATCGTCGCGGCGCTCAGGTCGAGCGTGCCGTTCACCTTCGCGGGCAGGGCAAATCCGGCGGGCGTTTCGGTTTTCGGAGCTTGACCCTTTTTGCCCGTTGGCGTGGGCGCGGGCGCCTCGGCCGGCTTGGCGGGCGCAGCCTGCGGCGGCGCGGGCGGTTTCAGAAGCGCATCGAGATCGACGCGGTCCGCGGCCACGCGCGCCTTGATGTCCGTGGTTTTGCCAAAGGTCAGATCGACCGAACCCGCCGCCTTCGATTCGCCCATGGTGAGCGACAGGTCGGCGATCGAAAGATTGGAATCGCTGCCCTGGATCGTGCCATCCAGGATGAAGCGGTTGACCAGAATGGGAAGCTGGTCGCTGGTCGCGCCGCCGAGAAACGCGTTGGTCAGCTTGATCAAATCGCCGGCCTCGGCATGCAGCTTGCCCGACAGCTCTTCCCGGTTGTCCTTGGAGGCGGCCAAGGTGCCGTTGAACTCGAGACGCGTTTGGCCAGGATCGAATTCGAGAGATAGAGCGATCGGCGCCGGCGTTTCGGCGCCCAGTTGGCCGATAGACAGATTAAAACGGGCCGGCACGCCACGCGGCATGGCCGTGCCTTGAGCCCTGAACGGCCCGGAGGCCGATTCCACGGACAACTGCGCCGCGATGGCGTCGGCACGCTCGATGTGACCGCTGCGCGAATCGCGATAGACGATGACGCCTTCCTGCACAACCAGGCGATCGAGGCGTGGAAAGCCCTCGCCCGCCTTGGCCACTTCCTCGGGTTCGACATGCGTCGCCGGGCTTGGCTTGGGAGGCGCCGCGGGCGTCAGCAGCCAATTCACCCGCCCGTCGGCCAGGGTTTCCAACTCCACCACCGGCCGGACCAGGGTGATGTTGTCGACCCGGATCTTGCCCGCGAAGAGCGGCAACAGCGCTAGCCGCACGCGCAGGGATTTGAGCGTCACCATATCGGCGACGGCGGCGCCCTTGATGTTGGCGAAACGGATATCCTCCGCCACCAACGTGGGCTGAGGCAGAATCGAAACGCTGATCGGCCCGCCGATCACCAGGTCGCGGCCCGTGATCTCCTTGGTCCTAAGTTCGATTTCGCCCTTGTACCGGCTCCAATCGACAAAGTTCGGGCCGACCAGAACCAAGACCAGGACGAGGCCCATAAGGGCCACGAGGCCGTAGAGAATCTTCTTCAAAGCCGCACTCCGGGGAGAAAGGCAGAAGGCTAAGAGATCGAAGCCCCCGCACTCAAGATCAAACCGGAGAATGTGGCGATTTTGCGGGAGCCGCCCCCACTCGCCATGCGATTGCTAGATCCGGACGACCTTGCCCGGATTCATCAGATTGTCCGGGTCCAGCGCCATCTTGACCGCGCGCATGACGGACACGGCCTCGCCGTGTTCGGCAACCAGGAAATCGAGCTTGCCATAGCCGATGCCATGCTCGCCCGTGGACGTGCCGTCCATGGCCAGGGCCCGCATGACCAGCCGCTCGTTGAGACGCTCGGCCTCCTTCAACTCCTCCGGCTTCGACGGATCGAGCACGAAGGCCAGGTGGAAATTGCCGTCGCCCACATGGCCGACGATCGGCGCCATCAGGAACGAGCCGTCGAGGTCGCGCTTGGTTTCCGCGATGCATTCGGCCAGGCGCGAGATCGGCACGCAAACATCGGTCGGCCAGATCTTGCCGTTAGGGCGCATGGCCATGGCGGCGTAGGCCGCGTCGTGGCGCGCCTGCCACATCTTGGTGCGGTCCTCGGGCTTCGCGGTCCAAGCGAAATCGGTACCGCCGAAATCCTTCGCGATACCCTGCACGGCCTCGGCCTGTTCGGCCACGGCGCGTTCGCTGCCATGGAACTCCAGGAATAGGGTCGGCGCCACCCGGAAACTTGTCTTCGAATATTTGTTGATGGCGTCGAGCATGACGTCGTCGAGCAGCTCGATACGCGCCACGGGCATGCCGGACTGGATGGTGACGATGACCGCTTGCACGGCGTCGTCGAGCGTGGGGAAGGAGCAGACGGCCGACGAAATGGCCTCGGGAATGCCGTAGAGGCGCAGCGTGATGTCCGTGATGACGCCAAGCGTGCCTTCGGACCCCACGAACAGCCGCGTCAAGTCATACCCGGCGGAGGATTTGCGCGCGCGCTTGGAAGTGCGGATGACGCGCCCATCGGCCAGCACCACGGTTAGCGCCAGGACGTTCTCGCGCATGGTGCCATAGCGCACGGCATTGGTGCCCGAGGCGCGCGTGGCCGTCATGCCGCCGATCGAAGCGTTGGCGCCCGGGTCGATCGGGAAGAACAGGCCCTGATCGCGCAGATGTTCGTTGAGCTGCTTGCGCGTGACGCCGGGTTCGACCGTGCAGTCCAAATCTTGAGAGTTGACCGCGACGATGCGGTTCATCTGCGACAGGTCGATGCAGACCCCGCCCTTCAACGCAGCCACCTGACCTTCCAACGAGGTGCCCGAGCCGAAGGGGATGATCGGTGCGTTGTGCTTGCGGCAGATCAGCACGATGTCGCGCACGTCCTCGGTCGATTGCGCGAAGACGACCGCGTCGGGCGGCATGGCGCGGTGATAGGACTCGTCGCGCCCGTGCTGCTCGCGCACGGCGGCCGCCGTCGACAGACGATTGTCGAAGCGGGCGCGAAGCTCCTCGATCAAGGCATCGGTGCGCGCGGGCGCGGCGGTCATGGCTCGGGGTTCCCGGTTGCGGGCGCCTACGCTACCCCCGCCGTGACCGGCCCGCAAACGAAGAGACGGCCTTTCCGCCGAAAGGGCGGCCGCTGGATCGATTAGGCGTCCGGCGCGAAGAGAGCCAGGGTGCGGACCTCGATACTCTCGCGCGGCGCGGCGCCAGGCGGGCTGCTCGGATCGTCGAAGGCCGTATGCGGGGCAAAACGGGCCGTGCCGCCGCCGGCCTCGGAATCGAAACTCTTGATCAGAAGCGCTTCGTCGACGCGCATCTCGGGAAAATAGAACCAGCGGTGCCTCGCGTTGTAGGCCACCGCATAGGTGTGACCGACGCGATCGCGGTAGACCAGGTCGGAGACGACCAAGTCCTGCGGATCGACCGTGCGTGCATCACAGACGGCCAATGGAGAATCTTGCACCGGGCCGCGGATGGGGCGCCAGACATTGATGATGGCGAACCGATGCTTCAACAACCGCTCGGCGTCCTCGCCTCGCGCCAACAATTCCTCGCGCGCGCGGCGCAAGCCCGAATCGGCGGTGAAGTCGTTGTGCACGCGCCGCACCGGCTGGCTGATCCCCGTCGAATCGCGGCCGGGCGCCGCGGCGTGACGCAAATTGTAATCGAAGGTCACGACCTTGGACGCGCCCGTGATGCCGCGCACCAGACGCGCGCTCTCCTCGAAATAGGCGCCTTTGATCGCCGCGGCGTCGTGGAAGTCCGAGACCGCGGTCGGATGGCGCAGGAACGCGAAGCCTTCGCGGTCGAGCGAGGTGCGGCCCTCAAGCGAACGCCCATCCTGCACGGGCACCGACACTTCGATGTTGTTCCCGGAGCGCCAAGGCACGCCCGGCGGCGGTTCGAAGGTGTAGGAGACAGGCCGCTCCGACGAATCCTTCAAATAGAGCAGCCTGGCATCGACGTGGCTGCGGATATCGGTGGCCAAATGGGTGTCCATGATCTCCTCCGAAGTCGAATGCGATAGAGAAACAGATGTGCCAGTGGCGTCGGGGGTCAACGAAAGCCGCCTTCCGGGCGGCTGAAATTAACTAAATCGACCTTGTAGAAAAGTTACCGTCGCGACCGCCTAGGCATCCGGGGCGAAGACCGCCAGAACACGCACCTCGATGCTCTGGCGCGGCGGGGCGTCGGCCGGCGTGTTGGGATCGTCGAAGGCGCCGTGCGGCGTGAAGCTGGCGCGGGTGCCGTCCGAATCGAAGCATTTGATGAGGAGCACTTCGTCCGTACGCATCTTCGGCACGTAGTACCAACGGTGCGCCGGGTTCGGGGCCAGCGAGTAGATCTCGCCCTTGCGGCCCGGATGCATGAGGTCCGACAGGACCAGATCGTCCGGTGCCACGGTGCGCGCGTCGCACAGGGCCAACGGCTTTTGGAGTACGGGGCCGACGATCGGGCGCCACGCATTGATCAGCGCAAAGCGGCTCCTGAGCAACCGGTCGGCGTCGAGGCCCGCCCCTTCCAGTTCATCTCGCGCGCGCTTCGGGCCGGAGCCGGCGGTGAAATCGCCATGGACCCGGCGCGCGACCTCGCGCACACCGTCCGCGGTGCGCCGTTCGACCGCGCCCGAGCGCACGTTGTGATCGTAGGCCAGTGCAAGCGAAGCCCCCGTGACGCGCTTGATCAGCGCTTCGCACTCCCGGTGATAAACCGACTTGATCGCGGCGGCGTCCTGAAAATTCCGAAACGTGGTGGGCACCGAGAGGAACTGGAAACCCTGCACGTCGATCGAAAGCTGATCGACCAGCGGCCGTGCGTCGCGGATCGGCAGCGTCACGTCGACATACTTGCCGGTACGCCAGGGAACGCCCGGCGGCGGCTCGAAGGTGTAATTGATGGGCCGCTCGTCCTTGGACGCGACATGCAGCAACGCAGCCTCGACCGACGGCAGTTCGGTGGATGCGGCGGGCGCGGTGAAGCGAGTGGCCATAGGTGCGATCCCCAAGCACGGTGAATGGTATGGACAACGATCGGTCGCTGGGGCCGAAGGATCAACGCTGGGACAGGCCAGCGCCAATGAAATAATATCCGCCTATGCCCTCGGAAAACTTATCGATGCATTAGCCGCATCAATAAACATGAATAAAATTCAATAATTTACTTTCCGTGTTGCTTATAGGTCGAACCCCGCCCGGTATGACGCGCAGCGGCCGCGCATGGCACACCGGAGCGGCTGCACGAAGGGCGTTTATCCGCCGTAGAAAACATTCGGGCCGAGCTCCTTCATATGGAGCACGGCCTCGTCGGGCCGCCCTTGCGGTGCCTTTGCGACATGGGCATCGATCACTTCGCCCACGACGATATGGTGATCGCCGCGCGCGACGATCTCGACCACGTTGCACTCCAGACCCGCCGGCGCATTGTCGAGAATGGGCGCACCCGTCTTTCCCGTGTGAAAAGGTTCGCCACCGATCATGTTGCCGTTCTTCTCGGCCGGCTTGAAAAAACCGAACGCCAGCTTGCCCTGTCCCGTGCCCAGCACGTTGAGCACGAACGCCTTCGTTTCCTTCACCAGCTGGTACGCGCCCGAATCCGCTTTCACGCCGACCGCCAGAAGAGGCGGGTTGAACGAGGTCTGCGTGACCCAGTTGACGGTCGCCGCCGCCACGCGCGCGCCATCGGGCGACTGGGCGGTCAGCACGTAGATTCCATAGGGGATCATGCGCAGGGCGGTCTTCTTGGCGTCGTTGTCCATCTTGATCTCCACTGCCGTCCATCCCAAGGCTTTGGGATCGGGAAACAAGAGGACTAGACGCCCCCTTGCCCGCAGGAGCAAGGGGGCAAGGTTCAGCCGTTCGTCAATGCCGCATCGTGCTGGGCGCCAGCATGCGGCACAGTTCGGCACAACGGCGGCATTCGACGGCGCACTCTTCCTCGCCCCGCGCCTCGCACAAGGCGGCATAGCGCAGGCAAAGCTCGGCGCACAACCAACAGGCGTGTTCCAGATTGTCCGAACGCGCCAGATTCGTGATGGCGGCAGCGTTGTCCGCCTCGTCGGCCGACATGATCAAGCGGAACTGACGCGGTTCGAACTGCGCGCCGTCGAACATCCGCTCGCTACGCGATTCTAGGCACATGGCGTAGCTGACCACCGATTCTTCCCACTGGTCGTGAAACCGTACCGCCAACTCGATCATGCGGGCCTCCCATCCGGCCGGCCCGCGTCACCTGGGGGCCGATCGCCTAGTTCAACCCCGCGCAGGTCGGCGGGTTCCGGGCTCTTGGCCTTGGGAGCGGCGGGCCTTGAGGACGAGCAACGCGACCCGATGCGTGCGTAGAATCCATCATCGCAGCGGAGAAGACTCCAGATCCTCAACCCGAGAAGGGAACAGCCCTACTTTTGTCGCCAAAAAGTCTCAACGCCCCGCCCCCTAAATCTTTGAATCCGAAGGACAGAGGAGGGGATTCCTCCCTTTCCCCCTAGCGGAACTTCTCCTTACAGACCGCGTTTTTTCCACGTTCGCATGGGACACGTCTCGTTGTGTTCGGCCTCGGGGTTCGGAGGTTGGGATGATCGGAAAAACGCTGAAGAGTTCTTTCTTCGCTTTGGGGATTTTGGGACTGATGGGCGTTGCCACGGAGTTGGAGCCGGCCACGCCGTGCGCCAAAACCGAGCGCGACAGCTGCTCCGTCGGCGTCGCATCCTGGTACGGCCCTGGATTCCACGGCAAGCGCACGGCGAACGGCGAGAAGTTCAACAAGAACGCAATGACCGCCGCTCATAACACGCTTCCCCTCGACAGCAAGGTTCGCGTCGTGAATATCGCCACGGGCAAGGAAGTCACCGTGCGCATCAACGATCGCGGTCCGCGCTACGGCCGCTCCATCGATCTGTCGGAAGCCGCCGCTCGCGCCTTGGGCATGCACCACAAAGGATTGGCCCGCGTCGCCATTCATAAGGTCGACGACAACGACGATGACGACCGCGCCGACAACGACGGCGGCGGCAAAAGCTAATCGCGCCTTCAAGCTTTGACGACCCGCCCTTCGGAGCCGATGATGACGGCGGATTCGAAGGGAGGGTGGTCATGCCAACGCATCGCCGTGCCGACAGTCCCGCGGATGAATGGAATTCCTTCGTCCTTCGTTTCCTGATGCAACAAGGGCAAGAAAACGAACGGCACGCGCGCCGTTTGGCCGCGTTGGAAAGCGTCGTGTTGCGCCTGTGCGACGATGCACCGCCCACCGCCTCCTTCGCGCTTCACAAAGCCGCCAGCGATCTGCGCGCGGAAGCGCAGCGCCACGCCGCCGAAACGCACGATTCGGTGAAGAAGGTGGAGGAGTTGGCCGCCATGGCCTATCGCTTCCTTTCCCACCAGGATGAGCCTTCGCATTCCGCGGCCGGGACAAACCGGGTGCCGCCGGCCGAAAAGACGCCAGCCAAACGCCCCGCATCCGCGGCGAAAAAGCCGCCGAAAAGGGCGTCCAAAAAGAAGCGCTGACCGGGATTCGTCCCGCCGCCGCCGGGTCGTCAAGGCGAAATCCCGTCAAGGGAAAATTCTCGCATTTGGCGGGCAAAAGCTGCGCAAACCGCCTTGACGCGAATCTGTCACAAACCCCAAGATGTTGATGTTCTCGGTTCCCCGAATGGCAACATTTGGGGCTAAGAGGGAAGCCGGTACGCCGCCTTGCGGCTAGTCCGGCGCTGCCCCCGCAACTGTAAGCGGTGAGCGGCTGCCATTCCCGGCCACTGGCGCCGCGAGGCGTCGGGAAGGCCCGGCAGCCGTTAGGACCCGCGAGCCAGGAGACCTGCCGCGAACACAGAAAATGTCCTCGGGGCGGGGTGCTCCCGGCGGCCGCGGGGTTGGATTCCCAGGATTTTCGTCCTGCCAACCGCGCGACCCCAGGCCCTCCGAACCCCGGACCGAGCCAAGGGGGAACCGGATGCCGTCACTCGCCTACGATTTCGACCGTCACGGCCATCTCGTTCCGCTGGAATCGCCGCCGGTCCGAAAGCGCGTGGCCAAGGAACAGCGCCCCCCGGCGCCCCAGCCCGTCGCGGCGCCCGCGGCGGCGCCTCCCCGCCGCGCGCCCACCCCGGCACCGCTGGCCAAGCCGCCGACCCCAGCCGATCTCAAGCTCGACCGCGGCCGCGATGACCTGCTGACCGCGTTCGGCAAGGCCACGTTGCAGGACCGCTATCTGATGCCGGGCGAAAGCTTCCAGGACGCCTTCGCGCGCGTGGCCTGTGCCTATGCCGACGATCTGGACCACGCCCAGCGCATCTATGACGCGATCTCGAAGCTGTGGTTCATGCCGGCGACGCCCGTGCTGTCGAACGGCGGCACCACGCGCGGCCTGCCGATCTCCTGCTTCCTCAACAGCGTGCCCGATTCCCTCGACGGCATCGTCGGCACCTGGAACGAGAATGTCTGGCTGGCGTCGAACGGCGGCGGCATCGGCACCTACTGGGGCCAGGTGCGCTCGATCGGCGAGGCCGTGAAGGGCTGCGGCGAGACCTCGGGCATCATCCCCTTCATCCACGTCATGGACGGCCTGACGCTCGCGATCAGCCAAGGTTCGCTGCGCCGCGGCTCGGCCGCCGTCTATCTCGACATCCACCACCCGGAGATCGAGGAGTTCCTCGAGATCCGCAAGGCCTCGGGCGACTTCAACCGCAAG
>CADEGL010000056.1 GCA_902826885.1 uncultured Alphaproteobacteria bacterium
TGGCGTCCCCTGGGGGATTCGAACCCCCGTTACCGCCTTGAGAGGGCGGTGTCCTAGGCCTCTAGACGAAGGGGACAGCGGGCGTGGTTATAGCGGCGGCGGCCGGAAAGTCCAAGCCTCTTGGATAGGAGTTCCTGACCCTAAGCCAATCCTAATGTCTCGCCCTTCGACGGGCTCAGGGTGAGGTGTTTTGTTGGGGCTGCGCCCTACTCCCCGGCCTTCCGCTTCGGCGCGACGTTACCCGCTTCCGCCATCCGCTTCTTCGCCGCCGCCAGGAAATCGTCCACGTCCTTCTCGGTCGTGGCGAAGGCGGCGACCAGGCGGATGAGATTCGTGTCGGCAGCGCCCCAGCGGGCGAAGCCGGCGCCGTCGGATTGCAGCGCCTGGATGACTGTCTCGGGCAGGCGCAGGAACACCTCGTTGGCCTCGACCGGGTGCTCCATCACCACGCCGGGAATCTTCCGCAGGCCCACGTCGAGGCGCGCGGCCATGGCGTTGGCGTGGGCGGCGTTCCGGAGCCAGAGCCCATCCTTCACATAGGCCTCGAGCTGGGCCGAGACGAAGCGCATCTTGGAAACCAGGTGGCCGCCGCGCTTGTGCAGATAGGCCAGACGCTGGCGCTCGGCCGGTGCGGGGCGGAACAGCACCACGGCCTCGGCGCCGAGCGCGCCGTTCTTGGTCGCGCCGAACGAGAGCGCGTCCACGCCGAGCTTCCAGGTAAGGTCGGCGGGCGAACAGCCAAGGCGCGCCAGCGCGTTGGCCAGGCGCGAGCCGTCCATGTGGACGCGCAGGCCTTTCTCCTTGGCCAGGCCCGCGATCGCGCGCACCTGGTCGAGCGGATAGACGGTGCCGGCCTCGGTCGATTGCGTGATGCTGACCGCCGAGGGCTTGGACCAATGCACGCCGCCGCCGAGTGCCGTGTCGATCCGCGCGCCGAGGGCCGCGGCCGCGAAGCGACCATGCTCGCCCGCGAGCGGCATCAGCTTGGCGCCGCCCGTGTAGAATTCGGGCGCCCCCGCCTCTTCCAGGTTGATGTGCGCTTCCTCGTGGCAATAGATGGCGCCGTAGGCGGGTACCAAGGTGGCCAGTGCCAGCGCGTTGGTGGCGGTGCCGGTGACCACGGGGAAGACCGCGACCTCGCAACCGAACAGGTCGCCGAAACTTTTCTCCAGCCCTTTGGTGGCGGCGTCCGCACCGTAGGACGAGGCCGTACCCCGGTTGGCGGCCACCAGCGCAGCCATGATTTCCGGCGAAACGCCGGTGACGTTGTCGCTGCGGAAATTCATGGCGGCATTCCTTCTAATTCAACGGGCCATTCAGCGCGTGGGCAGTACGTCGAGCGTGCCGAGCGAGGCGCCGGTGGCCAGGTCCAGGATGTGGATGCGGCGGCAGGCGCCCGGCCCGTCGGTGCGCACGATCAGGCGGCCCGCGTCGGCGCGCGTCTCGACGATCTCGCAACCCGCGCCCACGTTGAGCACGGCGCCGCCGAAGGCGCGCGGCGCCGGTCCGGCAGCCCCGGCCATGGGCGGGGCGACGGCGGTAGGCGCCGTTTCGGACACCTCGACCTTCGGCTTGTTCATGCGGTTGAAGATGGTCACGCCGATGACCCCGACGCCGATCACGATCAGCACGCCCATGAAGATGATGAGGCCCTTGAGCATCGCCATGGTATGGGTCCAGTCTCGGATGATGGACAGGGACGAAAAAAGCGCCGCTTCGCGGCATTTGGTGGTTGGCGAGGCCAAGGACGCGGGGGCCCGCCTCGACATCCTTCTGGCCGCGCGCCTGCCCGCGCTGTCGCGCTCGCGCATCCAAGCGCTGATCAAGGCAGGCCACGTGTCCGAAGGCGCGCGGACGATAACCGAGGCCTCCCACAGGGTCAAACCAGGCCAAAGTTTCGCCATCTTCGTTCCCGAGAGTGGGCCTGCCGCACCCCAGGGCGAGGCCATTCCCCTCGTCATCCTTCATGAAGACGAACATCTGATCGTGATCGACAAACCAGCCGGATTGGTCGTGCATCCCGCGCCGGGCAACGCCACGGGCACGCTCGTCAACGCGTTGATCGCCCATTGCGGCGACTCGCTCGCGGGCATCGGCGGCGTGCGCCGGCCCGGCATCGTGCATCGCCTCGACAAGGACACGAGCGGCGTGATGGTGGTGGCCAAGACCGATGCCGCCTACGCCGGCTTGCAGGCCCAGTTCGCCACGCGGACGATCGAACGGGCCTATGCCGCCTTGGCCTGGGGCGTGCCCCAGCCGCGCGCGGGCGAGATTTCGGGCGCCATCGGACGCAGTCCGCGCAACCGCAAAAAGATGGCCGTGGTGACACGCGGCGGCAAACCCGCCCTCACCCGTTATCGCGTCACACGCACCGTGGGCGGCGGAGCGGCCAGCCTCCTGGAATGCCGTCTAGAAACGGGGCGGACCCACCAGATCCGCGTCCACTTGGCCAGCCGGGGTCATGCCATCCTGGGCGACCCGCTTTATGGGACAGCCCGTCCGGCCGCGGTAAAGCGCCTAAACCCCGAAACAAGGGAGGCCGTGACCGCGTTTCCCCGTCAGGCCCTCCACGCGGCCACGCTGGGCTTCGTGCATCCCGGCAGCGGCCGCTCGATGGCATTTCGATCAGAAATTCCATCTGATATTAGTATGTTACTTGAAATATTAGGATAATTATACTAAATGTACCGTGACAAGGGTCACAGACGCGGCAGCCTAGGCTGCTAAGTTCGGGTGGCCGGCCCAGGGGGGAAACCCGGGCCGTCAGGAGAGTGTAGATATGGCTTCCACAGCGCTTTCGATTCCCGCCCTCGGCTCCGAAGGGCATCTATCCCGCTATCTCGGCGAAATCCGCAAATTTCCGCTTCTGGAACCGCAAGAGGAATTCATGCTGGCCAAGCGCTGGCGCGAGCACGGCGACAGCGCCGCCGCGCATCGCCTGGTGACCAGCCATTTGCGCCTCGTGGCCAAGATCGCCATGGGTTATCGCGGCTATGGCTTGCCCATCGCGGAAATCATCTCCGAGGGCAACGTGGGCCTGATGCAGGCCGTGAAGCGTTTCGACCCCGACCGCGGCTTCCGCCTGTCGACCTATGCCATGTGGTGGATTCGCGCCTCGATCCAGGAATACATCCTGCACTCGTGGTCCTTGGTGAAGCTCGGCACCACGGCCGCACAGAAGAAGCTGTTCTTCAATCTGCGGCGTGCCAAGGCGCAAATGAAGGCCATCGAGGAAGGTGATCTCAAACCCGAATCGGTCAAGAAGATCGCCCAGGAGCTGAACGTCACCGAGGACGAGGTGATCTCGATGAACCGGCGGCTGTCCGGTCCCGACCACTCGCTGAACGCGCCTCTGCGTTCGGACGGAGAAGGTGCCGGCGAATGGCAGGACTGGTTGGTCGACGACCGCGACAACCAGGAAGTCACCCTCGGCGAGAGCCAGGAGCTGAAGGACCGGCAGAAAATGCTGTCTAAGGCCATGGAGGTCCTCAACCCGCGCGAGAAGCGCATTCTGCAGGAGCGCCGGCTGAAGGACGACCCGGCGACGCTCGAAGATTTGTCCAGCGAGTTCAACATCTCGCGCGAGCGCGTGCGGCAAATCGAAGTGCGCGCCTTCGAGAAGCTGCAGAAATCCATGCGCAAGATGGCCAACGCGCGGCCGGGCGCGTAACGGAAACAAAAAAACCCTCTCCGCCGCGAGGCGGAGAGGGCTGAAAACGCCAAGGGCGGACGCGGCGGAAGCCGCCCCGCCCTTTCTGTTACTTCGATGCGGCGACCAGCGAATCCCGGATGATCGAGACGATCCGGTCGATGGACTTTTCTGGCGTCATCAAGGGCGGCGCGACGCAAATCGTGTCGCCGATGGCGGGATCGGCGCTGCCGCCGCGCACGCGGGTCAGAAGGCCACGCGACAGCGCTTCCTTCGTCACCTTGGGGCCAATACCGAGGAACGGCTTCTTCGTCTCACGATTCTCGACCAACTCGACGCCGCACATCATGCCCAGGCCGCGCACATCGCCGACAACCGGAATGTCGCGCAGAGTCTCGAGGCCGGCCAACAGCTTCTTGCCCACCGTAGCCGCGCGCTCGACCAGGCCTTCCTTCTCGATGATCTCGACGTTGCGCAGGCCCACGGCGCAACAGACCGGGTGACCCGAGTAGGTCGCCGCATGCATGAACTTCTGATCGGCCGGCGCGTCCTTCAGCGCCTGGTGGACGCGCTTCGAAACCAGAACGCCGCCGAGCGGCAGGTACGCACTGGTAACACCCTTGGCGAAGGTCGTCAGATCGGGCTCGAC
The DNA here is from genome assembly GCA_902826885.1 of uncultured Alphaproteobacteria bacterium. Classification (GTDB taxonomy): domain Bacteria; phylum Pseudomonadota; class Alphaproteobacteria; order CADEGL01; family CADEGL01; genus CADEGL01. The sequence goes on from CADEGL010000056.1 coordinate 4,299, forward strand.
GCCCCAATGCCCCGCCGCGAACCAGCGGCCCGTGCGGCCGAAGCCCGTGATGACCTCGTCGGTGATCAGCAGAATGTCGTGCTTGTCGCACAACGCGCGCAGCGCAGGGAAATAGCTGGCCGGCGGCACGATCACGCCGCCCGCGCCCATCACGGGCTCGGCGATAACGGCCGCCACCGTGTCGGCGCCTTCCTTCTGGATCGCGGCTTCCAGTGCTTCGACCGCGCCGGTGCCGGCGTCGCCGTTGCCTGGCCAGCGGTATTGATAGGGCGCCGCCGTCTGATGGAAGTTCGGCACCAGGGGGCCGAACATTTTATGGAACACGTTCATGCCCGTGGCGCTCATGGCCCCCATGGTCAGGCCGTGATAGGCGTGCACGCGCGAGAAGACTTTCACCTTGTTCGGCTTGCCGTGCAGCTTCCAATAGAAGCGCGCCATCTTGAACGCGGACTCGTTCGATTCGGCGCCTGCCGTCGTGAAGTAGACGGCGGCCGTGTTGCCATAGGCCACGCTGACCAGCTTTTCCGCGAGCTTCGCGGCCGGCGGGTTGGTGGCGCCTGAATAGGCCGAGGCAAAGCCCAGCTTCGCCATCTGTTCGGCGGCGATCTCGCCCAGTTCCTTGCGCCCGTGGCCCGCGTTGACGTTCCACAGGCCGGAGAGGCCGTCGATAAATTCCTTGCCGCTCGCGTCGCGCAGCATCTCGCCGCGCCCTTCGATCACCACCAAGGGCTGCTCGTTGTCCTTGGTGAAATGCAGCGGATGGACGATGTGCTGCTGGGTCGCCTGGATGATCTCGCGTGCGCCTTCCATGTGACGGTCTCCCTTCCCCGATCGTGTTGGCGGCGCCACCGTTCCGGCAGCACCGGCATGTTCGGGGGAAATGCTAGAGCATGGGCGCGGGCGAAACCACCCACGAGGATTTGCCGTTTTCCCAGGGGAAAACAGTGTTTTTTACCCTCACCCCGTGGCGCGGCCGCACTCAGTCGGCGAAGGGGTCGGCGACCAGGATCGTGTCGTTGCGCTCTGGACTGGTGGAAAGGAGCGTGACCGGCGCGCCGATCAATTCCTCGATGTGGCGAACATACTTGATCGCGGTCGCGGGCAGTTCGGCCCAGGTGCGCGCGCCGCGCGTGGTCTCGGACCAGCCTTCCAGCGTTTCGTAAATCGGTTCGACCTCGGCCTGGGCGGCGCGGCCGGCGGGGAAATAGTCGATCGTGCCGCCCTTGTAGCGGTAGCCGGTGCAGACCTTAATCTCCTCAAAGCCGTCCAGCACATCGAGCTTGGTCAACGCGATACCGTGAATGCCGCCGACCTTGATGGCCTGGCGCACCATGACCGCGTCGAACCAGCCGCAGCGGCGCTTGCGCCCCGTCACCGTGCCGAATTCGTGGCCGCGCTCGCCAAGGCGCTGCCCCACCGCATTGACCTGCTCGGTCGGGAACGGGCCCGAGCCGACGCGCGTGGTGTAGGCCTTGGTGATACCGAGAACGAAGCCAATGGCGCTCGGTCCCAGGCCGCTGCCCACCGCCGCCTGCCCCGCGATGGTGTTCGAGGAGGTGACGAACGGATAGGTGCCGTGGTCGACATCCAACATGGTGCCCTGCGCACCCTCGAACAGAATGCGGCGGCCAGCGCGGCGCATCTCATCGAGACGCCGCCAGACGCTGCCCGCGAAGGGCAATACCTGCGGCGCCAGCGCCTTCAGCTTCTCTTCCAGCTCCTTGCCGTCGACCTCGGGCGCGCCCATGCCGCGGCGCAGCGCGTTGTGGTGATAGAGAAGATCGCGCACCTTGTCGGCAAGCGCGTCGGGCTCGGCCAGATCGGCCACGCGAATGGCGCGGCGCGCCACCTTGTCCTCGTAGGCCGGGCCAATACCGCGGCCGGTGGTGCCGATCTTGGTCGTGCCGGTCGATTGCTCGCGCAGACGGTCCAGCTCACCATGCAGCGGCAAGATCAGCGTCGCGTTCTCGGCGATGCAAAGGTTCTTCGGCGTGACGCTCACGCCCAGTTTGCGCAGATTCTCGATCTCGTTCATCAGCGCCCACGGATCGACCACCACGCCGTTGCCGACGATGGATAGTTTGCCCGGACGCACAACACCCGAGGGAAGCAGCGACAACTTGTAGGTGACGCCGTCGATCACCAGCGTATGGCCGGCGTTGTGGCCGCCCTGGTAGCGCACCACCACGTCGGCGCGCTCGGACAGCCAGTCCACGATCTTCCCCTTGCCCTCGTCGCCCCACTGGGCGCCGACGACCGCTACGTTCGCCATTCTCGCTTTCCTCTATTTCGCCGTGGCGACGATCTTGCCGTCGACCAGGGCATGGGCGCAGCCCAACCGGGCGGCCTCCCGCTTGGTATCTTGTACGGGCGCGAGCCCAGCCACCACGGCCCAGCCGTCGATGCGCAGCCGGCGCGCGGCTTCGGGCGGCGTGCCCATCGGAACGAACAGACGCCGGGCCGGTTCGGGATCGGGCAACGCCTGCAGAACGGTTTCCATCGCGAGCGTGAAGCCGGTTGCGGGCTCGCCCGCGCCAACCGTGTCACCGGCACCCTTGGCACGGCGCGTAAAAGGCGCACCCGCGACATAGCGCCCTCCCCGCCCCAACTCTCCCCGAACGCCCGGAACGAAGAGCGAGAAGCTGACGCCCGTGTGATATTCGAAGCCACGATTCTCGACCGGATCGACAGTCAGATCGAGCGCCGGAACCTCAGCGCGGACGAGACGCACGACCTCGGACAGATGGTTGGCTTCGGCCTTCACCAGGCGCGGCAGGTCGAGCTTCTGGAGCGCGGCCAGTGCTTGGTCGGCTGGGCCCGCCGCGGCCAATAGAGCGCCGAACAGCTTGGCATGGGAACCGGCCGCCGCCGCCACGCGCGCGGCATCCTTGTGATCCAGCGCATCGCGCAAATCGTCGGCGCCACCCGATTTCTCCAACCCCAGGGCAGAGACCAGGGCCGGTACTAGCCGCGGCGACGTCAGGTCGACCGAAAGATTGTTGACCCCGAAAGCGCCCAACGCCTCGGCAGCCATGGCAATGACCTCCGCATCGGCCTCGGCGGAAGCCGCGCCGATCAGCTCCACGCCAACCTGGCACAATTGCCGCTCGGGCACGAGTTGACTGCCGCGCACGCGCAAGACCTCGCCCGCGTAGGACAAACGCAAGGGCCGGGGTGCACCGGCCAAGCGCGTGGCGGCGATGCGGGCGATCTGAAGCGTGATATCCGCGCGCACGCCCATCATGCGCTGGGACACCGGGTCCATCAGACGGAAGGTTTGGCTGCCCATGGCGGCGCCCGAGCCGGCCAACAGGCTTTCCTCGAACTCGACCAGCGGCGGGCGCACGCGCTCATAGCCATGCGCGGCGAACTGCGCCAACAGCGCCTCGATGACGCGGGCCTCGTGGGCGGCTTCCGGGGGCAGGACATCGCGCAGTCCCGCGGGCAAAAGCGCGTTGGTCGCTTTTTCGGCCATGATCGTCACGGTCTGGGGAACCGCACCGGGCCATGATGAAGCCCTGCGGTAACTCGCTTAATTACCCGTTTTCGGCCCGGCCGGCAAACGGATTTGGCTTCTCCCCCAGGCCTTTAGGCGATCTCCAGAACCGGCTTGCCCAGCACATCCATGCGCGGCTTGATGCCCAGGCCCGGCGCCGTGGAGGCCGCCATCTTGCCTTGCGCGCGCTTGGGCGCGCCCTCGGCCGTGGAGACGGTGACGTAGCTGTTGAAGTCCGTCGCGGCCAGGCGCAATTCCTCCGGCGTCGAATGCGCGAAATGCGCGATGGCCGCCGTGGTGACGTCGCCGCCCCAACTGTCCTCCAGGATCATGGCGATGCCCAGATGCACGCACAGGTCGCGAATCTGCTTGGCCTTCGTCAAGCCGCCGACCTTGGAAATCTTGATGTTGATGCAGTCGGCCGCGCCGTCCTGATGCAGGCGAAGCAGCATGTCGATGCCGTCGATATTCTCGTCGAGGATAAAAGGATGGTTCGTGCGGCGGCGGATGGCCACCGACTCCTCGTAGGACAGGCACGGCTGCTCGATATACACGTCCACGTCGTGCACCGCGCGCACCACCCGCGCCGCCTGGTGCATCAGCCAACCGGTGTTCGCGTCGGCGACGAGCGTGTCGCGCGGCTGCAGTTCGGCGCGCGTCGCGCGAATGCGCTCGATATCGTCATCGGCGTTGCCGCCGACCTTAAGCTGGAACTTCTTGTAGCCCTCGCCACGGTACTGGCGCACGCGCGCCGCCATCTTCTCCGGCGCCTCCTGCGAGATCGCGCGGTAAAGATCGACCGTTTCCCCGAAGCGTCCGCCCATCAACACACAGACCGGCTGGCTGGAGACATGGCCCAGGATGTCCCAGCACGCCATGTCCAGCGCACTTTTCACATAAGGGTGCCCCTTCAGCGCGAGGTCCATCGTGCGGTTGATGGCGCCGATCTGGCGCGGATCGGCGCCGATCAGATGCGGTCCCAACTCTTGAATACCCACGCGCGCGCCAGCCGCGAAGGCCGGCAGATAGAAAGGGCCCAACGGGCATACCTCGCCCCAACCCGTGACGCCCGCATCGGTCTCGATGGAAACGACGGTGCTGTCGAACACGGACACCGACTTGCCGCCGGACCAGTTATAGCGGCCTTCGTGCAAAGGCAGTTCGACGCGATAGGCACGGATGCGCTTGATCTTCACGGAAATGCCCCCTGGGAACGCGGTCTGAAATGCGGCCGGGACCTTAGCAAAATCGCCGCATATCCGCCACGCGCGACCTTCAGGCCGGCGTACGGGCCGGGGGAAACCAAACTTCGACCGTGGTTCCCACGCCCTTCGTGCTGTGTACTCGGATCGTGCCGCCGTGCAATTCCATCAGGCGCTTGCTGATGGCCAAGCCCAAACCGGTGCCCTCGTACCGGCGCGTGTGACTGTCGTCGCTCTGCCAGAACGGCTCGGCGATGCGCAGCAAATGTTCGGCGGCAATCCCAATACCCGTGTCGGCGACGGAAAGCGTCACCCCGCCCGAAGCACCCCGGACGGCGGAGATCACGACCGTCCCTCCGGCGCTGGAGAATTTCACGGCGTTGGAGAGAAGATTCAGGATGACCTGCTTCACCGCGCGCGTATCGGCGTGAACGACAAAGGCCGTTCCGTCCAGTCGATTGACGATATCGACCCCCTCCTCCCGCGCCTTCTGCGCGACGATCGCGATGCAGGACGTCACGACCGACGCCAAGGAAAGTTTTTCCTCGGAAAGCTCGTAACGGCCGGCCTCGATCTTGGACATGTCGAGCACGTCGTTGATGAGGCTGAGAAGATGGCTGCCGCTTTCGTGTATGAGCTTCGCGTAGCCTCGATAGACCGGGAGGGACGCCGCCTCGTCCGGATTGTCCCGCATGATCTCGGCCAGCCCGAGAACGGCGTGAAGCGGTGTGCGAAGCTCATGGCTGACATTGGCCAGGAATGCCGACTTCGCGCGGCTCGCCGCTTCTGCCGCGTCCTTGGAATGGATCAGTTCGCTCTCGCGATGCTTCAAGGCCGTGATGTCGGTCTGGACGCTGATCAACCCGCCGCTCGGCGTCCGGGTCTCCGAGAACTGCATCCACCGGTCGCCGGCCATGCGCCGGATGATGGGTTCACCCGGATTGCGAAAGCTCGCGAGCCGATCCTGGATGAACGCTTCCTTGTCCATGCCTGGCGGCAACTGGCAGGACTGCCCGCGTTCGACCGAAGCGCGAAGAACCTCTTCGTACTTAACCCCCGGCCGGTGCACATCCTCGACATCCGGGTAAAACTCCAGGTAGCGGCTGTTGGCTACGACGAAGCGATCCTGATCGTCGTAGACGACCACGCCCTCGGAGCTGCTTTCGATGGCCTCTATCAACCGCTGTTCCGCCTGCCATTCGCGGCGCATGGCATCGAGGCGCGCCTCCTCGGCGCGCCTCCGGTCCGTGACGTCGATGTAGAGCGCGACAAACCCGCCGCCGGGGAGAGGGCGATCTCGCACCTCGATTACCGTTCCGTCTGGACGCTTGCGCTCGAACTGCCTGGGCTCCAAGCGCCTGACGGACTCCATCCGCGCGCGCACCAAAGCATCGATATCGTCGCTTCCGAACTCCCCAAGCTCGGCGCCAAACCGAACAACGTCTTCGAATGGGATGCCAGGCCGGACGAGCGACAGAGGAAGGCGAAACAAGTCTACGAATTTTTGATTCCACGCGACCATTTTGAGGTCGGCGTCGACCATGGCGATCGCCTCGCTCATGTTCTCGAAGGTTGCTTCCAGATACGCGGCTTGTCGCCGAAGCGCTTCCATCGTGCGCTTGCGATCCATGATGTTGGCAATCGGCGCCCAAAGACTGGACAGAAAAGAAAATGGAACGCGCCGCGGCTTCGCCAGACGCGCTTTCCTCAACTCGGATTGTGGCTCGAACTCACGGACCACCACGGCCGCACCTCAATCGCTCGCCACATTGTCAATAATGCGCGAAAAGGTGCAAGACAGATGTCGCGGCTAACCCTTTAGGTTCGCGACAACGGGAGAAATCCTAGCTTTCTTAAAACGCGAGTAGTCTAGCTTGTACGATATCCGGCATGGCGCGCAGCCGTGTCAGGGCGCCTTCAGACATGCGCTCATCCACCCCCAACAGCGCCAGGGCGTCCCCGCCCTTGATTTGGCGGCCAAGGTTGAAGGTCGCGATGTTGACGCCAGCCTCGCCCAGAAGCGTACCGATCCGCCCGATGGTGCCAGGCCTGTCGTGATTGCGGATATAAATCATGTGCGGCATGACCTCGGCCTCGACCGGGATATCCTCGATTCGCACGATGCGCGGACGCCCGCCACCGAACAGCGTGCCGGCCACCGACTGCCTACCGTCGGCCGTCTCGACCGTTAAGGAGACTAGCGTCTGATATTCCTCGTCCTGGTCACGAACGACCTCTTTCACCTCGATGCCGCGCGAGCGGGCGATCACGGGCGCATTCACCATGTTGACGGCGTCAAGCAGCGGGGTCAGAAGCCCCTGAAGCAACATGGCGGTCAGTGGCCGCGTGTTCAGTTCCGCCACATGGCCCGCATACTCGACCGTCGCGGATTTGAGACCCGATTGGACGAGCTGCCCCACGAAGCCGCCGATCTGGCCGGCCAATGTCATGTAGGGGCGAAGCTTGACGGCATCTTCCGCGCTGACCGACGGCATGTTGACGGCGCTGGTCACGGCGCCCGTCAACAGAAAGTCCGACATCTGCTCGGCGATCTGGACCGCCACGTTCTCTTGCGCTTCGGCCGTGGAAGCGCCGAGATGGGGTGTCGCCACCACGTTCGGATGGCCGAACAGGGCATTTGCCTTCGCCGGCTCGACCGCGAAAACGTCCAGCGCCGCGCCGGCGACGTGGCCGTCGTCGAGCGCGGCTTTCAATTCGTCCTCGACCACGAGGCCGCCGCGGGCGCAGTTGATGATGCGCACGCCGCGCTTCATGAGAGCGATCGACTTCGCGCCAATGATGCCGCGCGTCGAATCGGTCAGCGGCACATGAAGCGTGATGAAGTCCGCACGCTTGAACAGGTCGTCCAGCGCCACGGCCTCGATGCCCAGCACCGCCGCGCGCTCCGGTGACAGATAGGGGTCGTAGCCGATCACCTTCATCTTTAGCCCTTGGGCACGGTCGGCCACGATGGAGCCGATATTACCGCAACCAATGACGCCGAGCGTCTTGCCGGTCAGCTCGACCCCCATGAAGCGGCTCTTTTCCCACTTCCCGGCCTGGGTCGAGCGGTCGGCGGACGGAATCTGCCGCGCCAGCGCGAACAGAAGGGCCAGCGCGTGTTCGGCGGTCGTGACGGAGTTTCCGTGCGGCGTGTTCATCACGACGATGCCGCGCGCAGTCGCGGAGGGTACGTCGATATTGTCCACGCCAATGCCCGCGCGGCCGACGATCCTGAGATTCTTGGCCCCGGCCAGCACGTCGGCGGTCACTTGCGTGGAAGAGCGAACGGCCAGCCCGTCGTAACCGGCGATCACGGCGGCGAACTGCTCGGGCGTCAGGTCAGTGCGCACGTCGGCCTCGATACCGCGCGCGGCGAACACGCGCGCGGCCTTGGCGCTCAGCTTGTCAGCGATCAGAACCTTGGCCATGTCACGCCGCCTCCGCGCGTACCGACGCGTAAGCCCAATCGAGCCAGGGCAGCAGGGCCTCCACATCGCCCCGGTCGATGGTCGCCCCACCCCAGATGCGCAAGCCCGGTGGCGCGGAGCGGTACGCGCCGATATCGAGCGCCACGCCTTCGGCCTCCAGCAACGACGTCATGCGCTTGAGCAGTTCAGCCTGGCGCGGTTTCGGCAGGTTGGCGAAGAGCGGCTCCTTCACTTTGAGGCAGATCGACGTGCAGGAACGCGTGGCGGGATCTTCCGCCAGGAACGCGGCCCAATCGCTCCGCCCGACCCATGCGGCCACGGCGGCAAGATTGGCTTCCGAACGCACGATCAACGCATCCAGCCCGCCAATGCCTTCCGCCCATTTCAGCCCGTCGAGCGCATCCTCGACACACAGCATGGAGGGCGTGTTGATCGTCTCGCCGCGGAAGATGCCTTCGTCGAGCTTGCCGTCCTTGGTCAGGCGGAACAGCTTGGACAACGGCCAGGCGGGCGTGTGGCTTTCCAAGCGCGCGGCGGCGCGGGGCGAGATCGCCAGCATGCCGTGTTGCCCTTCCCCACCCAACACCTTCTGCCAGGACCAGGTGATGACATCGAGCTTGTCCCAAGGCAGACGCATGGCGAAAGCCGCCGAGGTCGCGTCGCAGATCGCGAGCCCTTCGCGCCCCGGCGCAAGCCAAGACGCGTTCGGCACGCGCACGCCCGAAGTCGTGCCGTTCCAGGTGAAGACCACGTCGCGGTCGGCCGCGACCTGCTTAAGGTCCGGCAATTTGCCGTAGTCGGCCTCGAACACCCGCACGTCGGACAGACGCAGTGCCTTCACCACGTCCGTCACCCAGGTCTTGCCAAAGCTTTCCCAAGCCAACATGTCGACGCCGCGCGCGCCGAGCAGCGACCAGAGCGCAAGCTCGACGGCCCCCGTGTCCGACGCCGGCACGATGGCCAGCCGCCAGTCGGCGGGCATACCCAGCACGGATTTGCTGCGGTCGATGACCTCGGCCAGCCGCGCCTTGCCTTTAGCGGAGCGATGAGACCGGCCAAGGAAGGCAGCCTCCAGAACCTGGGGCGACCAGCCCGGGCGTTTCGCGCAGGGGCCAGAGGAAAAGTTGGGATTCCGGGGTCGAAGCGTCGGCTTCATGGCTGCCTCAATAAGGCGGGATATACGGGAATTGGCAGGATGAATATATGCGGTGCAGCATTTTTTATATGCGCCGCACCAAATCCGGTCAACCAAAGATGCTGGGGAAGATGGCCCGTCTTACGCCTGGCGCATATCCCGCGCGGTCGCGCCGTCTGCTGTCCCGTCCGCGTAAGCGCTGTAGCCGGCGACGTAGTAATCGAACGGCATGGTGATGGCCTGGACAGAGGGGCGCTTCATCATGGCGGCCGCCCAGGCCTTCAGACGGCGGCACTCCGCGGGCAAGCCAACGCCGCGATAATGTTCCAGCGCGGGAATCCGTTCAAACCAAGGCTCATAGGTAAGGTCCACCAGCGAGAGGTCCGCGCCAAGCCAGTAAGGGCCGTTCGCCGCTCCGATTCCTTCGTTTTCCATGAACAAAAAATGCGCGCGCAGATTTGCGGCCAGGCGCGTGCGCTCGTCCTGAGATTGGGCGAGAAATAGCTTGTACCAGGTGGGCGTGAACTTCACGTTCGCGAAATCGATCCAAAAGCGCGCGCGGGCGCGGCGAACAGGATCGGCCGGCATCAACGGCGGATCGGGAAAGGCTTCGTCCAAGTATTCGTTGATGATCGACGATTCCCAGACCAGATCGCCGCCGCGCTTGAGCACGGGCACCTTGCCGTAGGGCGAGACTTTCGCGAACCAAGCCGGCTTGGCGTTCAAATCGATCTCGGTGAAATCGAAATCGAGATTCTTTTCCATTAGAACGAGGCGCGTGCGCGCGGCGAAAGGGCAGACCTTCGCACTGTAAAGATGGACATCCGCCATTGCTTTGCTCTCCGCCGAAGACTATCTCAGGCCCCAACTTCACCTGCGAGGGGCGCCCATGAAAGTGGTGTTGTATGAGCTGGTAGGCAAGGACGATCATCGATTCAGCCCCTATGCTTGGCGCAGCCGCCTGGCTCTCGCCCATAAGGGATTGGAGGCCACGTACGAGCCCTGCCGCCTGACGGACAAGGACAAGATCGCCTTCAGCCAGCAGGAGAGAGTGCCTGTCCTGAAGGACGGCGACACGGTCGTCCCCGATTCATGGGCCATCGCGTGTTACTTGGAGGACCACTATCCCGACCGCCCTTCCCTCTTCGGCGGACCGGTCGGCCGCGGAGTTGCACGAGTCGTGAACGCCGCGGCGGACACGCAACTGATTCCGGCCATGGCGCGCCTGATCCTCGGCGATGTGTTCGCGACGATCGATCCCGCCGACCGCGAATATTTCCGTAAGACACGCGAACCGCGCTTCGGCGTCACCATCGAGGCCATCGCCGCTGGACGCGACAGCCAGCGCCAGCCGTGGCTGAACGCGCTAGGCCCCTTCCGCCTGGTCCTCAAGGAGCAGCCGTTCCTGTCGGGCACAGCGCCCGCCTATGCCGACTACATCCTGTTCGGCACGTTCCAGTGGGCGCGATGCACCAGCCCGTACCCGCTGCTCGATCGCGATGATCCGATCTACGCTTGGCGCGAGAAGATGCTCGATCTGTTCGGCGGCATGGGCCGGAAGGCCAAGGGCTATCCGGTCGGCTGATTTCTAGGCAGGCCTGCGCCGGACGATGTGCGGAATGCTCATGGTGCACATCGTTTCGCCGCGCTGATTGGTCGTCTTGTAGTGAAGGACCAGGATGCCGCGCGCCGGCTTGGTCTTGGACGGACGCACCTCCGCAACCTCGACCTCCACCTGCAGCGTATCGCCGGCCTTCAGCGGCTTGAGGAAGCGCACGTTGTCCACTGCCGGCGCACCCATGTTGCACGCCGTGATGATGCCGGTCTCGAAGAACAGTTTGAAGCTGAGGGCGCAGGTCTGGAAGCCGCTGGCCACGACTTCGCCGAACAGTCCGTGCTTGGCCGCTTCCTTGTCCTTGTGGAACGGCTGCGGATCGTATTTGTGGGCGTAATCCAGGATGTCGGCCTCGCTGACGTTCAGCTTCGCCGAAATGAACTTCTCGCCGACATTGAAATCTTCCAGATAGCGCGTGGTCACGTCGACGCCCCTGCCGCGGTTGTTGATACCGAAATCTTGATCGCCCCTTCGAGAAAGAAGGCCGCCCGGCCGCGCATGACGACGCGCTCGCCGCGCTGCTCGCACACCAACTCTCCACCGCGCTCGGAAATCTGGCGTGCGTTCAACGTGGTCTTGCCAAGCCGCTTGGACCAATAGGGCGTCAGCGCGCAATGAGCCGAACCGGTCACCGGATCTTCCTTGATGCCGAGGCCAGGGGCGAAGAAACGAGAAACGAAATCCGCCTGGTCGCCCGGCGCGGTGACGATCATGCCTGGACGCTCGAGCTTGCCGAGCTTCTCGAAGTCCGGCGTCATGGCGCGGATATCTGCCTCACGCTCGAAGACCGCCAGGTAGTCGCGTTGATTTCTCAGCAATTCGACGGGCGCCAGGCCCAGCGCGTCGGCGACGGCAGCCGACTTGGTGGACTTTGCTTCCCAGGCCGGAAAATCCATGGCGAACCATTCGCCGTCTTTCATGACCTCCAGCACACCGCTCGCCGTGTGGAACCGTACGGACGAACGCGATGGATCGAGCTTGGACAGGACCAAGGCGCCGGTTGCCAGGGTGGCATGGCCGCAAAGATCCACTTCCGTCGCCGGTGTGAACCACCGCAGGCTGTAGTCGTCTCCTTCGGGCACGAAGAAGGCCGTTTCCGATAGGTTGTTCTCAGCCGCGATGGCTTGCATCGTTTCGGCCGGCAGCCATGCCTTCAAAACACACACGGCCGCCGGGTTGCCGCCGAAGACGCGGCCCGTGAAAGCGTCGATCTGGTAAAGGGGGATTTCCATGCCGCGCCCCGATTGGCCTTTAGCCGCCCTGATCTTGGAAGAGCATGAGCGTCGCGCTGCCGTGAGCGATCAGCTTGCCGCGCGAATCGGTCAGATGCGCATCCGCCGTCGCAATCCGCTTGCCCTGGTGAATGATCTTGCCTTCGCAGCGGACTCGACCGGTTTTGGAGGTCATGGGCCGTACGAAGTTGACCTTGAGTTCGAGCGTGGTGGAGGCACCGCCCGCGGCTTGCGTGGTGAGCGCGGCCGAACCCGTCGCGCTATCGATCAAAGTGGCCGCAAGACCGCCATGCACGATGCCGAGCGCATTGTAATGCTGTTCGCCGATGTCGCACTCGAAGACGCAGCGGCCGAAGTCGGCTTCCACGACCCGGATGCCCAGGCCGCCGACGAAGGGCGACGAAGGCTTCTCGCCGCGCGCCATCGCCCGCATGTACTCAAGGCCAGAAACCTTCTGGCCGCCATGAACGGGGGCGTCCGGACCGTATTTTGGTTGTGTCATGGAATCTCCGCGCGACGAAGGCCGGCTCGAGAAAACCGGCCTTTTTTATGAAGCCCGACCTTACGCGGTCGAACCATATCCGTCGAGCGGACAAGGCCCCGGAAGGCTTAGGGGTGGCGGCGTTTCCAGTCCCAGATCTCCGCGGGCACGGCGCCACGCACCAGACCGATATCGTCCATCGAGAACATATCAGGCTTGGCCTTTACATCATGGCCGGAAAGCGGCGGATCGCCAGCCTGAACCACACCAGGGTCGGGCGGTGCGGAGTAAATCGGGTACAAGAAACTGCGCTCGGTCATGTCTCTCATCCTTCACGCGGCAAAACGCGCCGCAGGCATCTTCGGTTCCCCGGCTCGCCTCACAATAGAGGGCGACCGTGACGCCAGAGTGACGGTTGAGAGTGTCTGCCTGAGGGCCGTGTTGCGGCTTATTCGAGGCAGCTAGACGAAGGCGATGTTGATGCGCCGATTTTGGCGGCCCTTGTTCTCGATCTTGCCCACCGCCACCTGTCCAATCTCGCCCGTGCGCGCCACGTGGGTGCCGCCGCACGGCTGGAGATCGACGCCATCGATTTCCAACAGACGCACCTTGCCCGAACCGGTCGGCGGCTTGACCGACATGGTGCGCACCAGGCCAGGATTGGCCGCCAGCTCGTCATCCGTGATCCAGCGGGGGCGAACAGGATGATCTTCGGCAACCAGCCGGTTCAGATCGGCGGTCAGTTTTTCCTTGTCGACGGCCGTGTTGGGCAGGTCGAAGTCGAGCCGCCCCTTGACCTCGCCCAAGGCGCCACCCGTGACCGATCCGGCTACCAGTGAGCAGAGAAGATGCAGGCAGGTGTGCATGCGCATGTGCCGGTGACGGCGGTCCCAATCGAGCACAACGGTCACGATGTCCCCCACCGCGGGCGCGGCCGAGCCCGGTTCCAGCACGTGGGACGGCTCGCCCGTCGCCGGATGCTTGCGGGTGTCGACTACTTTCAGCTCGCGCCCGTCGGCCAAGCGCAGAACGCCCGTGTCGCCTGGCTGACCGCCGCCTTCGGGATAGAACACCGTACGGTCAAGGCGAGCGCCGGCCTCATCGACGGACACGACGCGCGCTTCGCAGGATTTCAGATAAGCGTTTTCGCGAAACAGCTCATCGGTCATGCGGGCCTCCTTTGGAACGGCCTAGTCTAGCAGACGGGCGCTAGGAACGCTGGGTCACGCGAACGCCGATCAGGATGACGATCGCCGCGCCGATGCCCACCGCCGTCAGCCGCTCGTCGAGAAGCACGACGGCCAACCCCACGCCCACCACGGGCAAGAAGAACTGGGCCGGCGCGACGCGCGCGACGCCACCCTTGGACAAGGCCCAGTACCAGGCGATGTAGCCGATCACCGTCACGATGAAAGCCAGATAAACGATGGCCGCCCAACCGGCCGGTCCCACGTGAAGGACGGCCTCCCATCCCCGGGTCAGCAACAGCACCGGCACGCCGACGGCGGTGCCGATGGTGGCGCCCCACATGGTCGTCGACCAGCTGCCCAGCGTCCCTGAAAGCCGCGCGCCGGCCACGTAACCCAGCGAACAGGCCCAGCAGCCGACCAGGATGATCAGATCTCCGATAATGGGGTCGCTGCCGCCCTCGAAACTGGAACGGTCGCCGATCAAGGCGGCGGTTCCCGCAAGCGCAAGGGCGCAGCCATAGAGCCAGCGGCGCGCCGGCATCCGGCGCTCGAAGCTGGCCGCGATCAGACCCGTCCAGATGGGAAGCGTGGCGATCAGGAGCGCGCCGTGAGACGCCGTGCTCAAACGCAAGCCCAGGCTGAAGAACACCGGAAAGATCACAAAGCCGCAGATGGCGGAAACCATCAACCAGCGCCAGTCGCGCGTGTTGTCCGGCCTGGACACGCGGCCAAACAGGATCAATGGAACGCTGACCGCAGCGGCGACAATGGTGCGCAGCAGCCCCACCAGAAGAGGATCGGTGTCGGCCACGCCCAGCTTGGTCGCGAACGGGCTGGCGCCCCAGATCACGACCGCGAAAGCCGCTGCGCCGATCACCGCAGGCGTAAGGCGTTGCATCGGCGGCGCCACGGATTTCATCACGGCGTCTCGAACGGACGCACGGTATGGCCGTGACCCAACGGCCCCTTCCCCTTGCCCAAACCAGGCGCCGTGCGAATGGCGGCCTGGACATAGGCATGGGCGCGCGCAACCGCGTCCTTGAGTGGACGACCCTGCGCCAATCCGGTCGCGATGGCCGAGGCCAGGGTGCAGCCCGTGCCGTGCGTGTGTTTGGTTTCGATCCGCGGGGCCTCGAAGACATCCACGCTCTCGCGCGCCACCAAAATGTCGCGCACGACAGAGCCCGGACGATGCCCGCCCTTAAGCAGAACAGCCTCGGGGCCCATGGCAAGAAGTGCGCGAGCCGCAGCTTCCATGTCCGCGTCGGAGAGAATTGCCCGCCCGGTCAGGACTTCCGCCTCAGGGACATTGGGCGTCAGCACAGCAGCCAAGGGCAGTAGCCGATCGCGCAGCGCCTGTTGCGCCGCTTTCTGGAGCAGCGCTTGCCCGCCCTTGGCGACCATCACCGGGTCGACCACGACCGGGACGTCGGGCGCGCGGGCCTCGATCTCATCGCACACGGCACCGATCACCTCGGCGCGGTGAAGCATGCCGGTCTTGATCGCATCCGCGCCGATATCGTCGAGCACCAAGGCCATCTGCCGGGCCACGAATTCGGGCGGCACGTCGTGAATGCCGAACACGCCCATGGTGTTTTGCGCAGTCAGGGCGGCGATGGCCGTGGCGGCATAGCCGCTCAGCGCCGTAACCGTCTTGATATCAGCCTGGATACCTGCCCCACCGCCAGAATCGGACCCGGCGACGATCAGGACGCGTCCGCGCGCCACGTCTGCCCTAGCCAGCGGCGCGGGCGATCGCCTGCGCGATGCCGTCGACCACACGGCCGACCACCGCGGCGTCCTCGCCCTCGGCCATCACGCGGATCACGGGCTCGGTGCCGGAGGGACGTATCAGCACGCGGCCCGCGCCCTTCAGTTGCCCTTCACCGTCCTTGATCGCGTCCTTGACCGCCGCGCTGTCCAACGGCGCCTGTCCGCGCGTATAGCGCACGTTCTTGAGGATCTGCGGCAGAGGCTCGAAACAGCGCGTGACCTCGCCGACCGGCCGGTCCGTTTCGACGATGACGGCCAGCGCCTGCAGCGCGGCAATCAAACCGTCGCCCGTGGTGATGTAGTCGTTTAGGACGAGATGACCGGACTGTTCGCCGCCGACATTGAAACCGCCGTCGCGCATCATCTCGATGACGTAGCGATCGCCGACCTTGGCGCGCTGAAGCGAAAGCCCAAGCCCGCCGAGGTAGCGTTCGAGACCCAGATTGGACATCACGGTGCCGACGATACCGCCGCCCTTGAGGCGTCCGGATTTGCCCCAGGAGCGGCCGACCAACGCCATGAGCTGGTCGCCGTCCACCTGACGTCCGGTCTCGTCCGCCATGATCACGCGGTCGGCGTCGCCATCGAGGGCGATGCCCAAATCGGCGCCGTGCGCCACCACGGCCTCGCGCATCGTTTCGGTGTGGGTCGCGCCGCACTTCTCGTTGATGTTGAAACCGTTCGGATCGACGGCGATGGGCACCACGTCCGCGCCCAGTTCCCACAACACGCTGGGCGCCACCTTGTAGGCCGCGCCATGGGCGCAATCGATCACGATCTTGTAGCCGTCCAGCCGCAGACCACGCGGGAACGTGTTCTTGACGAACTCGATGTACCGGCCCTGCGCATCGTCCAGCCGCTTGGCGCGCCCGAGCTTTTCGGCCTTGGCGAGGTGGCCGCCGAGACCGTTGGACACGCTGGCTTCGATCTCGCGTTCGACCTCGTCGGACAGTTTGTAGCCGTCCGGACCGAACAGTTTGATTCCATTGTCGTTGAAGGGATTATGCGAAGCCGAGATCATCACGCCCAAATCCGCGCGCAAAGAGCGGGTGAGCATGGCCACGCCCGGCGTCGGGATCGGCCCGCTCATCACCACGTCCATGCCCATGGAGATGAAGCCCGCGGCAAGCGCCGGCTCCAGCATATAGCCGGACAGGCGCGTGTCCTTGCCGATCACCACCACGTGCCGGTGATCGCCGCGAATGAAATGCCGGCCCGCCGCCATGGCCACACGCAAGGCGGTTTCCGCCGTCATCGGCTCAACGTTGGCCAACCCGCGAATACCGTCAGTGCCGAACAGCTTAGGCGCCATGCGTCCCCCCTCCTCCGTCCGCCGTTTTATAACAGAAAAGCGTTCAGCCCGTCGCCGCCGCCGCGCCCGGCGCAAGATGGTCGGCAAGACCGCGAACGGCGCGCCAGACGGCAAGCGCCTGAACCGTTTCAGCCACGTCATGGACGCGCAGCACCTGCACGCCCTGATCGAGCGCAAGCAGCGCCGCGGCCAACGACGCGGGCAGACGCTCTTGGGGTGTCGAGCCACGCTTCACCGCCGAGACGAGGCCCTTGCGCGAGGCGCCGACGGCCACCGCACAGCCGAGGCCATGGTAGAGCGCCAGTTCACCCATCACTTGGGCGTTCTGCGCCGAAGTCTTGGCGAAGCCGAGGCCGGGATCGAGCACGATGCGTTGAGCCGCGATACCGGCGGCGGCGCAGACTTCGAGTCGCGCAGCCAACTCGTCATAGACATCGAGCGGTGCGTGCGCGTAATCGGTCTTGAGGTGCATCGTCGCTGGCTCGCCGCGCATGTGCATCAGAACGACGGGCGCCTTCCGCGCGGCGACCAAGGCCAGGCTGTCCGGGTCGGCGGTCAGGGCCGAGACGTCGTTCACAAGCATGGCTCCAGCATCGAGCGCGGCCGCCATGACTTGCGCCCGCCGCGTATCGATGGAGACAGGAACACCCGCCGCGGCCAAGGCCGAGACGACGGAAATGACGCGTGCCAACTCGTCCTCGACCGGCGTATCGCTGGAGCGCGGACGAGTCGATTCGCCTCCCACGTCCACAATACCGGCCCCAGCTTCCAACATACGGCGGCCATGGGCAGTGGCCGCGGCAGGGTCGAGAAACAGTCCGCCATCGGAAAAACTATCTGGTGTCACGTTCAAAACGCCCATCAAGGCGGGGCGATCGAAGGACAATCCTGCCAGCCCAGGACGCGGCCGCGTCAGACGTTTCAGCGCCGCATCGAACCACCGCGCGACGGAATTGCCCTCACCACGCGCCCAAGCCTCCAGAGCATCGACGGAAGCGCGGCAACGCTTGACCTCGCCAGGGCGGGCGGCGGCGCGCCACAGAAGCTCGCATTGGGAGAACACGAGCGGCCCGCCCGCAAGGGCGCGCGACGCCGGCGAGCCGGCCGGTTCCAGTCCGACGGGTTTCAGATAGAGACGGAGGCCGCCCGCTTCGAGCGCGGGCGCCAGGCCGGTGGGAAGCGACGGAACATGAATGTCCGAGCCGCGCGGCTCAGGCACCCGGCTGCGGCTCCGGTTCGAGCCCACCCGGCCGGCCCTTGTCCTTGGAGCCAGAGGTGGGGACCGAAGTACGGCGTCCACCGCCGCTGTCCGAACGCGACGCGGGCGGCTCGGTCGGCCTGTAGATGGACTCGCCGCGCAGCAGAGCGCGGATATCCTCGGCCGACAAAGTCTCGTATTCGAGCAGCGCCTTGGCGATCTTGTGCAGATCCTCGACGCGTTCGGTCAGAATTTGGCGCGCTGTCGATTCGCCCGCCTGGACGAGCTTGCGGATTTCCTCGTCGATGATCTTCGCGGTTTCCTCGGAGAGATTCTTGCGGGTCGTGACGGAGTGACCGAGGAAAACCTCTTCCTCGTTGTCGCCATAGCGCAGGGGCCCAAGCTTCTCGTTCATGCCCCATTCGGTGACCATGCGGCGCGCCAGATCTGTCGCCCTGCGGATATCGTCGGACGCGCCCGTGGTGATCGATTCCCGGCCGAAAATCAGCTCTTCCGCCACGCGGCCGCCGAACAGACTGGCCAGCAAGGCTTCAAGCTCGCGCCGCGTCTGGCTGTACTTGTCGCGCTCGGGCAAGAACATGGTGACGCCCAATGCGCGGCCGCGCGGGATGATGGTGACCTTGTGCAGCGGGTCGTGGCCTTCGACGGTCAGCATGAGAAGCGCATGGCCGCCTTCATGATAGGCCGTACGGCGCTTCTCTTCCTCGGTCATGACCATGGAGCGGCGCTCGGCGCCCATAAGGACCTTGTCCTTGGCCTCTTCCATTTCGGTCATGGTGACCATGCGCTTGCCCTTGCGCGCGGCGATCAGGGCCGACTCGTTGACCAGATTCGCGAGATCGGCGCCGGAGAAGCCGGGCGTGCCGCGCGCGATCACCTTGAGATCCACATCGGGCGCCATCGGCACCTTGCGGGTGTGGACGCGCAGGATGTGCTCGCGGCCCTGGATGTCGGGGTTGGGCACCACGACCTGACGGTCGAA
>CADEGL010000057.1 GCA_902826885.1 uncultured Alphaproteobacteria bacterium
GTCGAGCGAATCGTCCGATGCGAAGGCAGCGGCGAAGACGTCCATGGGCCTTACGGAAAGGCCGAATTCGGAAGCCAGCGCCTTGATTCGCTCCTGGCCCGGACCGATCCACCGCGCGCCGAGCTGGACCGCACGCCTGCCCGCGTTGAAGCCATGGATGCGCCCGCCGACGCGCTCCCGCGCTTCCAGCACGACGCAAGACCGCCCGGCCTGCTTCAGGCGCCACGCGGCGGTCAGGCCCGCGAGACCCGCGCCGACGATGGCGACATCGACGGACGTCTTCGGCATGTCCGCTCCGGTTCCTTGAATTTAGGCCGATGGCCTAATAATATTGGCCGATGGCCTAAAGTCAACGGAGCGATCTTTTGCCGAACGAAACGCTGATCACGCCGCAAGACAAAATCCGCCCGGAGATGGCGGGCACGAAAAAGGGCACGCGGCGGGCGGCCGAAATCCTTCAGGTCGCCTTGGAGCATATCGCCCATGCGGGTTATCAGAGCTTGAGCTTGGAGCGCATTGCGGGTCGCGTCGGAATCAGCAAAGGCAACCTGCAGTATTATTTCCCCACCCGCTCCCACTTGCTGCAAGCCGCATTCGCGGAGCAAATCGAACGCCATAAGGCGCAGTGGGCGTCGGTGATCGGCCGGCCTGCAGCGAACACCACGGAGCGGTTGCGCCGGCTGATCGCCTTCGAACTGGAAATCAACACGGATCGCACCTTCGTTGCGCTGGTGCTCGAACGGTGGGCGCTTGCCGAACGGGACGTGGCGCTGCGCAGCCTCACCAAGGGCTGGCACGATTGGGTCGTCGGACAATATGGGCGCCTCATCGCCGATATGCGTCCCGATCTCGACAAGCACGCGCATCGGCAGATCGCGACCATGGCCTATTCCATGCTCGTGGGACTGGCGCCTTACTCGCCACGCTCGCCAGGCCTGGAAGGACGGGTCGCGGACGCGATCTTGAGCATGATCAAAGCCGCGAAGTGAGAGCGCGCAGCGCGGATGCCGGCCGCAAGACCGAGCGCGGCAAGGATCAAGACCGCCGCGACCGCGAAACTGACCCGCATGCCGAAGCCGATATCATCGGGGGCGGCCGCCATGACGCCGTCCCGCCCGACGGCGGCGGCGAACACGGCGCCCATGACGGACGCGCCCGTGATCAACCCCAGATTGCGCGACAGGCTGAGCATGCCGGACACGACCCCGCGGCGGTCGGACGCCACATCCTTCATGACCGCCGTGTTGTTGGAGGCCTGGAAGAGCTGATAGCCGGGCGTCAGAAAGGCGATGGCGAGAACATAGCCCGCGATGCCGAACGAGGGCGGGATCACCGCCAGGGCGAATGCGCCGGCCGTCATGGCGCCCAGGCCGGCCAGCGTCACGACGGACGCGCCCCAGCGGTCGACGGCACGGCCCGCGGGGACGCCGCTGAATATGGAGATGATAGGGCCGACCGACATGACGGCGCCGGTCAGCGCCTCGCCGAGCCCGAGGGTGCGCGAGAGATAGAAGGGCCCGACGACCAGCGTCGTCATCATCACGGTCGACACGATCGCGTTCGTCGCCAGCCCGGCGCTCAGCGTCGCATCGCGAAACGCGCTCAATCGCACCAGGGGGGTTGCCGCCTTCGATTCGGCCAGCACGAAGGCGCCAAGGCCCAAGGCGGCCGCCGCCAGCAGCGCCAAATTGAGCGTGCCGAATTGACCGCGCCCCATCGTCATCGCTAGGGCATACGCCGCGAGCGTCAGGCCGAGCAGCAACGTGCCCAAACCGTCGTAGCTTAGGCATGCGCCCTCGGCCTTCGGCACGCCTTTGCCAAGATGGCGCCGGACTAGACAGAAATTAAGGACGCCTAGCGGCGCCATGACGAAAAAGATCGCGCGCCAGCCCGGGCCGGCGATCAAAGCGCCGCCCAGCGACGGACCGAGGGCGGTGCCGATCGCGGACATGGTCCCGAGCAAGCCCATGGCGCGGCCGACTCTCTCCTTGGCGACGGTATCGCGCACCAGTGCGACCGTCAGCGCCATGAGGATCGCGGCACCCGCGCCTTGCAGCGCGCGGGCCGCGATCAGCGCGGGAAGCGTCGGCGCAACGCCGCAGAGAACCGAGGCCGCCGTGAAGAGGACGATTCCCGCCAGCAGAATCCGCTGGTGCCCCATGAGGTCGCCCAGGCGTCCCGCGCCGACGCTCACGACCATGACGGCCAAGAGATAGGCCAGGACAATCCATTGGGCCGCCTGAAAGGACGCCCCGAACGCATGGGCCAAGGTGGGCAAGGCCACGTTCGCGATGCTGACGCCCAGCGAGGACAACAGCATCGACAGCGCCAGACTGAGAAGCGGCCATCGGCTCACCCGTCCTGTGTTGCCTGTTCCGGTTTCGACTTTTTCCGCTGTCATCGTCGCGTTCCGCATCGTTGCTTCTTTCTCCCGAAACTAGGGTCCGGCCGGACATAGCGGAACACGCATCGTTTGCACGTTAATCATGCATAAGACGCCCTATATCCCGAAAATCGTGGTACCGTCCCGCCATGCCGCAGCGCGATCTGAATCTGCTCGTGACCCTCGATGTCCTCCTGGCGGAAGGCAGCGTCGCACGGGCCGCGCGCAAGCTGCGCCTCAGCCCATCGGCGATGAGTCGGGCCTTGGCGCGTCTGCGGGCGGCCACGGGCGATCCGCTGCTTGTCCGCGCCGGACGCGGCCTGACCCCCACGCCCAGGGCGCTCGCGCTCAGGGAAAAAGTTGGGCCTCTGGTGGCGGATGCGCAGATGGTCCTGAGCCCCGCCGAAGGGCTCGACCTCAAGACGCTCGCGCGGACATTCACGCTGCGGACGGGCGATGGCTTCGTGGAGGCCTTCGGCCCCGCGCTGATCGCGCGCATGGCTGCCGAAGCGCCTTGTGTCCGCCTGCGCTTCGCGCAGAAATCCGAGAAAGACGACGGATCGCTGGACAGCGTCATCGATCTCGAAACCGGCGTCGTCCGGGAGGCGGCCGGCCCGGAGTTGCGCACCCAGCTTCTGTTCCGGGATCGCTTCGTGGGCGCGGTGAGAAAGGGACATCCGTTAAGCCGCGGCCGAATCACCGCCGCACGCTACGCGGCGGGCCGGCATGTCGATGTCGCGCGCCATGCCGGACAGGAAGGGCCCGGTTCAGGTCCCGTGGATGAAGCCTTGGCGTCCACCAAACTTCGCCGGGACGTCTCCATCGTCGTCGGCGGCTTCGCGAGCGCCTTGGCCCTGGCGCGCGCGTCGGACCTGGTCGCAACAGTCCCCGAACGTCACACTGGAACCCTGCGCGCCGGTCTGTTCAGCTTCGCCCTTCCCGTGCCCGTGCCGGAGATCGCGGTTTCGATGCTCTGGCATCCGCGGCTGGAGGCCGATCCCGCGCATCGATGGCTACGCGGATGCGTCCGGGACGCGTGCACGGCCGGGCCGCGCCGCGGCGTTAGTCCTAGAATTGCCCGTTCGGCTTAGGTTTCCCGACCCCGCTGCGGATCGGTGGGGATCTGTATTAGAATAGGCCGGTGAGAGCGTGGCTTCTGTTCCCTACGGAAAGAGGGAGAGATGGACGATTTCATTGGCGTCCGCGGAGTCATCGAACCAGGTCGCCTGAAGACCCTGTCGCAGCGATCCGATCTGCGCGGCGCGGTCCAGGCGGCCAGCCATGTGGCCGCGATCGGCGCCACGGGCTATGCGCTGTTCCTGACTTGGGGCGCGTGGTGGGCCGTGCCCATTTTCGTGCTGCATGGCGCGCTGCTCGGCCATCTCTACGCGCCGCTCCACGAATGCGACCACGGCACCGCGTTCAAGAGCCGGTGGCTCAATCAGTGGGTCGGGCGGCTTTTCGGCTTCGTCATTTTCCTGCCGAGCGACGCCCATAAATGGTCGCACTTCGCCCATCACCGTCACACCCAGGATTTCGCGCGCGATACGGAAATCCTGCCGCGCGGTCCCTTCACCAATGTCTGGCAATGCCTGTGGATCTATTCGGGCCTGCCCTATTATCCGACCTATGCGGCCGCCATCGTTCGTTACGCTTTTGGGCGCATGCCGGACCGGGTCTTCACGCAGCGTCAACGCCGGACGCTCATCGTGGCGGCCCGCATCCACATCGCCGGTTATGCGGCGATCGCGGCTTCGGCCATCATCCTCCAGTCGTGGTGGCCGCTGATCTACTGGATCGGGCCCATGATCTCGGCCAAGTGGATCTACTGGCTCCAGGGCATGGCCGAGCACACGGGCCTGACCCAGTATCAAAACACGCTGGAGAACACGCGCACCTTCAAGACCAACCCTTTCATGCGCTGGATGCACTGGAACATGACGTACCACACGGTGCACCACACCTTCCCCGGCGTGCCGTTCTTCCGCCTGCCCGAACTGCATCGCGAGGTGGAGGCGCGCTATCCCCATCCCCTGCCCGTGGTGACTTATTTCGGCTGCGCCGTGTCCCTCATCGGCGGGCTCCGCAAACATACGGAGCTTGAGCTCGTCGCCGCGCAGGACGAAGCCTATGCGCGGCGGCACGGGCTGACGGCCGCCGCGAAATAGGCACCGCTAAGCCCGGTCGCGCAAGGTGGCCCGGGCGTTGAGCAGGCGCGGACAGAGCATCTCGATATCGGACGCGCAGGGGCGCGGCACGGGCACGTCCATGACCGCGATCTCCCATTCGCGCCGCGCGTACCCCTTTCTCTGGGCATCGTCGGCGATGCGCTCCACTTCGGCCAGATAGGCCAAATCCTGCCGACCCACCGTCAGAGCTTCGGCATGGGACAGAAACGGGCCATGCCCTGGCACGATTCGTTCGATGCGATGCCTTTCGATCGTTTCGAGAAGCCGCTCCGTCGTCCGGCGCGCTTCGCGGAGCGACCACCAAACCATCGGGTGCTGAGACGCCATCAGATAGTCGCCCACGAGGAACAGCGATTCTTCCTCGATCAGATAGGCCATGCCGTCGCCCGCATGGCCCGCCGCCTCGACCGTGCGCACGTGCCATTTCCCCAGAGGCACACGTGCGTCCGCCTTCACAACGACATCGATGCGGGGCTCGCCCTCGAATTGAAGGCCCCACGCCGCCGCCTCGGCGCGCAGATTCTTGGCAGCCGAGCCGGAGGCGATGCGTTCGGCGGTGGCGGCGGCACCCACGGATTTGGCGTGCGGGCAGGCGCCGATGCAACTGCAATGGTCGATATCGCCGTGGGTGATCAGGAGATGCGTGTCGTGATCCGCGATCATACCCGTGAGGACGGCGAGATCGTGGTGGCTCCAGATCGCGTCGCCCGCCAGCGCATGGCCGTCCTTGCGGATGACCACGCAATTGCACTGCCAGACGACGCCTTGGATCAGCGTCGCCGCCGGCGAGAGCGGGATCGTCCGGCCGGGATTCAAGGCGCCGTGCATCTCAGCGCCAACCAGAGCGCCGCCTTGCCGGAATCCATACCGGGTGCCTGGCTTCGATTTTCATGGAGTGTTCTTCTTCAGCGCCGGAACAAACGCCGCCGCCCGCTCATTCGCTGTTGCGACATCTGCTTGCGACAAAGTGGCTTCTAACTGTCTAGCCATATAGTTCGCCTCGCCCGTCCTGACCGGGTTGTTGCCTTTTCTGGGCTTGGCCGCCAGCAGGTACCATTTCAGCGCTTCGACTTTGTCCTCGGCAACGCCGGAACCTTGTTCATACAACTTACCCAACTGAAATTGAGCATCCTGGATGTTCTGTTCGGCTGGCGCCTTGAGCAACTCCGCGGCCCGGGCCGGGTCCTTGGGCACGTATCTGCCTTCCAAATAGGCCAACCCAAGCTCTTTCTGACCGAGCGGATTGCCTCTTTCCGCCGCCCACCGATAGCAAGCGAAGGATTTGGCCGTGTCTTTCGGGATGATGCCGCTGACGCCCTCGGAGTAGAGAGCGCCCAAGATCATGCCCGCATCGCCGTCCTCCTTCGCCATCAATTGCTTCAAAAAAGTGGCGTGCTGGCCCGATAGACCGGAGGGGATGGGACACACGTCCGCGGTGCTCTGCGCACGCGCGGGAACCGAAAGGACGAACACGGCACCGAAAACCAAACAGACGCCCAAGCCGCGAAGGCGTGAACGTCCTATGACTCGCTCCATGGATTCCTCCCAATTGGATGCGCGCTTACCGATAGTTCGACGGCACCCAGCCGCCGAGCCCCGCCTTCTTCGCGTGCCGGTAGACCAGGGACGCGATCGCCAGGATGCCCAGCGAATGGCCGCTGTGGCAGGCGACGGCGCGCTCGGCGGCCGAGCGCCGTGGCGCCAGCTTGCCGCCCGCCATGTCCTTCAGGTCGGCCTCGAATGGTCCTGGAATCTTGAAATGGCCGTTGGCGATCTCGTGCACCGCCTGACCATGTTCGTCGGTCACCACGCGCTCGCATTTCTCCAGGCCCGGATGCCACGCGCGGCCGCAATCGACCAGACTGACGAAGGCGCCCGGCTTGACCCAGGCCGGATCGCAGAAGGGCACGGAGTTCTTGGACTTGGGGATGCTGGACACCACCACGTCGGCCTCACAGGCGGGACGCGGATCTTCCGTCACCTCGACATTCCAGCCTTCGGCGCGCGCCTCGGCGGCGAACGCATCCGCACCCTTGCGGCTGCGGTTATAGGCGATGACCCGGTCCAGCTTGGGCAGCACGGCCTTGAGCGCGGGCAGATGCACGCGCGCCTGGGCGCCCGTGGCAATGAAGCCGACCGAGCGGCTGTCCGGCCGCGCCAGCTTGCGCGCGGCGACGCCCGAGGTGGCGGCGGGAATCCAAGTCGACATCCAGAAACTGTCCACGAAGGCGACCGGCTTGGCCGTGCGGTAGTCGCTTAGAACCTCCATGCCGTTCAGATGGTGCTCACCCGGCGGCGCCAGCTCGGCCAGGACGCCCATGGAGTTATGGCAAAGGTTGAGACCGAGCCGCTTGGACCAGGCGTTGAGCGAAAAGAAATAGCTGCCGTCTGGCGTATTGGAGACGACCTTGGGGTGGCCGAACGCCTCGCCCGCCGCCCAGTCGCGATAGGCCTGCTCCAGCTCGTCGATCATCTGCAGATAGGTGACACCCGAGGATTCCACTTCGTCACGGCGCACATAGAGGATTTCGCCTTTGTCGGCCATTCGAGTCTCCTTGATGCCGCCGCGCCGTGTGGCGGGCGGAAGCGATTACCCTTATTGAGGGCGCTATTTCTTCGGAAGCGGGCTTTTGCGGATGGACAGGTTGACGCCGCCAGCCTGTTTCGCCGTGTCGAAATACGTGAAGCCGGTGCCGTCGTCGCGGCGGCCGCGCATGAAGGGTTCGAGGCCTACCGCCTTGGCCTGCGCCTCACCCGCGTTCACGTCGTCAAGCACGAAGCCGATGTGGAAGACACCTTCGCCATGCTCGTCCAGGAACCGCTTCTGTGGCGTGTCGCCCTTGCCGGGCTGGCCCAACTGAATCTGCACGGGGCCGAGTTGGACATACTTGAAGGTGATGGCGCGGAAGCCGTCCTCGTCCGGCATCTTCAGTTCCTTGAACTCGCCCAGCGGCGGATAGTCGACCCATGGGCCAATGCCGATCGATTCGTAATATTTCACCGCCTTGTCGATGTCCTTCACGATGATGCACACATGGTGCAGCGTCTTGAACGGCCCATCCTTCTGCGCGCCCGCCATTTCTCTCTCCTCTTCCACCGGTCTCGCGATCCGGCGCGAGGTTAGCACCCGCGCCGCATGGGACGAACCCTCGATACACGGCGACTTTCCTGAGATCCCCCTCCCCTTGAGGGAGGGGTTTTCAAACCCAAACCTTTGTCGCGCGCATCTCTGCTAAGCTTCCCGGCATCACGCCGGGGGGCATCATGCGAAGCGATGACGGATTTCTGCCGCGTTGGACGCTGAAGACGGGCGGGGTGATCATGCCCGACGAGCGCCTGCCCGCCGGGCAGACGCTGGTGGCGGGCCTCCAGCATATGGTCGCCATGTTCGGCTCGACCGTGCTGGCGCCCCTGCTGATGGGCTTCAATGCCAATGTCGCGGTCCTGTTCTCGGGTATCGCCACCCTCGTTTTCTTCCTCATCACGCGCGGGCGGGTGCCCAGCTATCTGGGTTCGAGCTTTTCGTTCATCGCTGTGGTCATCGCCGCCACGGGCTATGCGGGCGGCGGGCTCAACGCCAACATCGCGGTGGCGCTGGGCGGCATCATCGCGGCGGGCGCGGTTTACACCGGCATCGGCTTGATCGTGCATTGGGCGGGCCACGGCTGGGTCGAGCGGCTGATGCCGCCCGTGGTGACCGGCTCGGTCGTGGCCGTGATCGGCCTGAACCTGGCACCCGTCGCGATCAAGTCGGTGGCGGCGAATCCGGTCGCCACTTGGATCGGCCTGTTCACCGTCGCCATCGTGGGCATCGTGGCCTGCTATGCGCCCGGCATGGCGCGGCGGCTGCCGATCCTCTTGGGCGGCCTGATCGCCTATGTCGCGTATCTGGTCGTCGCCAACGGAATGGGCCTAGCACCGCCGATCGACTTCGCGCCCGTGGCACAGGCCGCCTGGTTCGGCCTGCCGCAATTCACGGCGCCCGCGTTCGATGCCACAGCGATGGTTCTGATCGCGCCGGTGGCGATCGTGCTGGTCGCGGAGAATTTGGGGCACATCAAGGGCATCGGTGCCATGACTGGGCGCAACCTCGACCCTTATCTCGGCCGGGCCTTCATTGGCGACGGTGTCGCGACCATGCTGTCCGGTGCCGCCGGTGGGCCCGGCGTCACCACCTATGCCGAGAACATGGGCGTCATGGCGGTGACGCGCATTTATTCCACCCTCGCGTTCGTCGTCGCGGCCCTATTCGCGATCCTGCTCGGTTTTTCGCCCAAATTCGGTGCCGCGATCCACAGCATTCCCGGCCCCGTCATCGGCGGTCTATCCGTCGTCGTGTTCGGCCTGATCGCCGCCACCGCGGCGCGCATCTGGGTCGTCAACAAGGTCGACTTCGCCAATGTGCGCAACCTGATCGTAGCGGGCGTGACCTTGACCGTGGGTGCCGGCGACCTCGCGCTCAAATTCGGCGGCTTCACGCTCGGCGGCATCGGCGTGGCGACCTTCGGCGCCATCCTGCTCTATGCCCTGCTGCGCGACCCGCCCGGCGACTGACGGTTTGGCGCTGGTGGACTAATCGAAATCCGGCCGCGGCACGGTCCGCGCGGCGGCATTAGGTTCAATCCCATCCCATTTTGCGAAGGCGCCCTGAAAACCGCTGTTAAAGGCGGTTTTATCGCGCGCCTTCGACACATCACGGCAATGTCACAACCTTGTCACCCCTGGGACGTGTCCTTCCGGCCTAGTCTGGGGTTATCGCAAGTGCCGTCATTTCACGGCGGCGGTCCGGGGAGCAACAAGGCCACGCCCTCCGGTCCGGGGATAACCGCAGGAGAGACACATGACGATCATCGAGAACCAGTCCGATACGCGCGCCCTGGCCGACAACGCCGAATTCCGCGCGCAGCTTCTCGAGCACGTCCCGCAACTGCGCGCCTTCGCCCGGGGCCTCGCGGGAAACCGCGACCGGGCCGATGACCTAGTCCAAGATACGGTGGCGCGCGCGCTGGGCGCGGCGCACCGCTATCAACCGGGCACCAACATGCGCGCCTGGCTGTTCACCATCCTGCGCAACTGCCATTTCAGCGAGCGCCGCAAAGCGCGCTACGACGGCGGCAGCATCGACGATCTGCCGGAGCGTCTGCAAACCACGCGCGGCGACCAGATGATCAGCCTTGAACTGAAAGAAGTCCGCGCGCTGTTGCAGTCGATCCCGGTGCAGTATCGCGAGGCGCTGATCCTGGTGAGCGCGGCGGGCATGAGCTACGACGAGGCCGCCGCGGTGTGCAAATGCGCCGTCGGCACCATCAAGTCGCGCATCAATCGCGCGCGCAACGAGTTGGCGCGCCTGGTGGACGAGCCGGTGGCGCCGTCCCGCCGTCCGGCACTGCGCGCCCCGCGCGCGCCGATGGAGCACCGCGCGACGGTCTGACGCTACCTTTCTTTCGAAAGCCGTACGAGGGCGGCCGGCTCAAACGGGCCGGTCGCCCTCGACCGTGATGCGGTGCATGATGCGCGGGCTGTCGAACAGCTCGGGCCGGCTGGGGAAATAATCGGAGATGGCGTTGTGCTGGGTGCAGCGATTGTCCCAGAACGCCAAGGTGCCCGCCTTCCAGCGGAAACGGCAGGTGAATTCCGGCCGGATGCTGTGCTCGAACAAATAGTGCATCAGCGGGCGGCTTTCCTCTTCCGTCATGCCATCGAAGCGCACCATGAAATCATTGTTCACGAACAGGCATTTCCGCCCCGTCTCGGGATGGGTGCGGATGACGGGATGAATGGCTTGCGACGCTTCGGCCGCCTTGGACTTCATGCCCTTGTATTTGCTTTCGTAGCGGGCGGCGGCACCCGAGGCGTGCACGGCTTTTAACCCTTCGAGGGTGCGCTTCAGCCCGTCCGAAAGCGCGTCATAGGCCAGGTATAGGTTGGTCCACATCGTGTCGGACCCGTAGGGCGGGATCTGCTGGGCATGCAGCATGGTGCCGAGCGGCGGTTTCTCCGCGAAGCCGCCATCCATGTGCCATTTGCTGCCCCAGTTGGTGCGCTCGCCCGGTTCGCGGACCACGCGGATGATTTCCGGGTGGCCTTCCATCCCCTCCACCATGGGGTGGATGTAGATGGGGCCGAAGCGGCGCGCGAAATTCTTGTGCTGGTCCGGCGTCAGGCGTTGTTCGGGAAAGAACACCACCAGATGGTCGAGGAACGCGCGGTGGATGGCATCCATGGTCGCGTTGTCCAACGGATCGCCCAATTGCACGCCGTGCACCTCGGCGCCCAACGCACCCGAAATAGGCCTAACGTCAATTCCGCTCATGCCGCGCCTCGAAAGACTTAAGAGAAGGCCCTAGGCTATGGTCCGCGCGGCCCATTGCCAAGGCCGTCGCATCGAACCTGGGGGACACCATTGTCGGAACTGATTGTTTATCGATTACAGGGCAAGCGCGCGGTCGTGACCGGCGGCGCCTCGGGCATTGGCCTCGGCACGGTGGAGCGGCTGGCCCGCTCGGGCGCCGCGGTCGCCATGCTGGACCTGCCCGGCAACGCGCGGCTGGAAAGCGAATCGAAGCGGCTGCGCGCGGAGGGGCTGGAAGTCATCCCCATCCCGGCCAATGTCGGCCAGCAGGCTTCGGTCGAAGAGGCCATCGGCCAGGCCGTGAAGCAGCTGGACGGACTAGACTACCTGGTCAACAACGCCGGCACGCCGGGGACCAAGCAGCCCATCCCCGTGACCGAACTGGACAAGCTGACCGAAGAGTTTTGGACCAAGATCCTGTCGGTCAATCTGCTGGGCGCGTTCTGGGCGACGCGTGCGGCCGCACCTGCCCTGCGCCAGGGCGATGGCGCGGTCGTCAATACCGTGTCCGATTCCGCCTTCGGCGGAGGCGCCAGCAGTCTGGCCTATGCCTGCGCCAAGACCGCGCTGGTGCGGATGACCCAATTGCTAGCCAAAAGCCTGGCGCCCGATGTGCGCGTGAACGGCATCGCGCCGGGTTTCGTCAACTCGAGCTGGGAATGCTCGTTCGGCGACATCGATGCCATCGCAAAGGAGCGCGTGCCGCTGAAGCGTGTGGGCCAGCCCGCCGATTATGCCGACGCCATCCTGTTCCTGGCCGTCGGCGCCCGCTACATGACCGGCGAGACGATCCTGATCAACGGCGGCAGCAAGCTATAAGCCAAGATCCGGCAGCAAATCGGCGCAAGTCGAGCGGCACCGGCCATCTTTTCTCTCGTCATGCCGGACTTGATCCGGCATCCAGTGTCCGGCGTCCGCCGGACAGAAGATGTCTGCGCGCGCTACGCGCGGCTGAACCCCGGCTCGGAGGCTGGGTGACGAAAGCAATGATTTCTAGACGACCTGATTTTTTAACTCCGCCTGGCCCTTCCACAGCCGGTCCAGATTCTCGACCAAGAGATCGTTGACGTTGCGCTCGTAACGGGCCGTCTCGCCGCCCGTATGCGGCGTGATCAGCACATTGGGGAACTTCCACAACGGCGAATCGGCTGGCAACGGCTCCTCGTGGAACGTGTCCAGCGATGCGCTGGCCAGCGTGCCCGACTTCAACGCCGCGATCAGGTCGCCCTCGTTGACGCAACGGCCGCGCGCCACGTTGACCAGGTGCGCGCCGGGTTTCATGGCGGCCAAAGCCTTGGCGTCGATCATGTTCTCGGTCTCGGGCGTCAGCGGGCATGTCAGCGCCACGATATCCGCCTTGGGCAACAGAGCGTGCAGCTCGCCGAAGCCATGGACGGAATCGGCCGCGCCCTTGCCCGCCGCCGGATCGCGCCGCACGCCGACGACCTTCATATCGAAGGCCTTGGCCAGGTGGGCCAGGCGTTGGCCGATGCGGCCCAGCCCCACGATCAGGAGCGTCTTCTCGCCCAGCTCGTCCTCGCGCGCGGCGGGATCGGCGATCATGCCGCGCCACGCATGCTTGGCCTGGTTGTCACGCGCCTCGGCCAGCCGTCGCGTGTGGGCCAGGATCAGGGACATGGCGTGCTCGGAGACCGCGCGGGCGTTGGCGCCCGCCGCGCTGGCCAGGCGGATGCCGGCCGCCTTCAACGCGTCCTTGCCGTATTGATCGACGCCCGCGCTGATGGATTGGATGAGTTTCAGCCGCTTGGCATGGGGGATCAGATCGTTCTTCCACAGGCCGGAGACGACCAGCACGTCGGCCTCGCCGATGCGTGCCTTCAATTCGTCGGCGCTGCGCACCTCGAAATAGGCGACACCCGTGTTGCGAGCCTTGAAATTGTCACCCAGGCGATAGGCCACGTGGGCGAAACAGACGTTTAGCTTGTCCTTGGACGGCAGCGTCATGGCGTGATTCCATGTGGTGGCGAAAAGGCGGGAACGGCAACGGAGGGACGTTAGGCGATCGGCCGGGCGCGGTCGACCCCTCTAGGCCAGAACCACATCCAAGAACATCATCAGGACAAGGCCGATCATGAGGCCCACGGTGCCGTGGGTTTCCAGGCCCTTGCGGTGCGTCTCCGGAATGATCTCGGCGCTGATGACAAAGATCATCGCCCCCGCGGCGAAGGCCAAGCCCCAGGGCAGGAGGAAGCCCGCGACCGTCACGGCCGTCACGCCCACGATGCCGCCGATGGGCTCGACCAGACCGGTCAGAAGCGCGACCAGAAACGCCTGCCGGCGCGAGTAGCCGAGGGTCAAGAGCGCGACGGCCACGGCCAAGCCCTCCGGCATGTTCTGGATGCCGATGCCGATCGCCAGCGCCATGCCTTTGGCGACGTCGCCCGTGCCGAAGCCGACGCCCACGGCCAGGCCCTCGGGAAAATTGTGGATCGTGATCGCGATGACGAAGAGCCAGATCCGCCGGATGCGGTCGGACGACGGACCTTCACGGCCTTGGATGAAATGCTCGTGGGGCAGATAGCGATTCACCAGCCACACGCAGGCCGCGCCCACCAAGATGCCCGCGATGACCAGGAGGACCGCGCCGACCTTGTCCATCCCCCGCGCCTCCCCGGCAGCCAGGCCGGGGATGATCAGCGAGAAGAATGCCGCCGCCAGCATGACGCCGGCCGCGAAGCCCAGCATGACATCCTGGGTTTTTTCCGAGATGCGCCGGAACACGAGCGCCGGCAGCGCGCCGACGGCGGTCGCCATGCCGGCCGCGAAGCTGCCCATGGCGCCCAAGAGGATGATCGACGAATCGAACGCCATGCTCACCGAGAATTAGCAGCGGCCAACGCTCAGCCCTTGCGGGGCGGCGGATCGGCGTCGAGGTCTCCCTGCGCCGCCGCCTGAGCGACGGCCTGTTGCCGCAAGGCTGCCGCTTCGGGTGTGCCGGGCGTGCCGCCCTCGCCTTCCACGCGTACGGTGACGACGCGGCTGGCGAAGTGGATGCCCGCCTTGTGGAAGGCTTCCTGGATGCGGTGATAGACCACGCGGCGCAGGATGAACTGGTCGTTCGGGCGCGTCATGAACTTGACCCGGATGATCAGCGCCGAATCGTCCATCTGGTAGACGCCCTGGGATTTGAGCGGCTGCAGGAACTTCGGTCCCAACTCCGGGTCCTCCTGCAGGTCCTGTCCGACTTTCTTGATGATCTTGCGGATCTTCTCGCTGTCGGAGTCCAGCGGTACGCGGATCGGCAGCTTCATGATCGCCCAATCGCGCGAGAAGTTGGTGACGTGCGAGACCTCGCCGAAGCGGATCGTATTGAGCGGGCCGTTCTGGTGGCGCAATTGAAACGAACGCACCGAGATGCGCTCGACCGTGCCCTTTACCTTGCCGATATCGATGTACTCGCCCACGCGGAACGCATCGTCGGCCAAATAGAAGGCGCCCGAGATCACGTCCTCGACGAGCTGGCGCGAGCCGAAGCCGATGGCCAAGCCCACTACGCCCGCACCCGCGAACAAGGGCGTGATGTTCACGCCCACTTGGGTCAGCGCCATCATCACGATGGTCACGGTGATGGTGGACAGCACCACCACGCGCACCAGCGGCAGCAAGGTGGCCAGGCGCGTCTTGGCCATGGCCATGGGCACGTCGCCCTCGACGTCCTGGCCGGCCGAACCATCCATGGGGTCCTCGGAAGCGATCTTGCGGTCGATGGTGAGCTTGGCGACGTCGTAGACCAGCCAACCGAAGAAGACGACCACCAGCGCATCAAAGAGGCGGCCACCCCATGCGCCGCCGCCCGCGATGTCGATGCCCCAGACGTGGAGGGTCGCCGCCAAGCCCACGAAGAGATAAGCGATCGCGGCGCCACGCTCGACCAGGTCGCGGTGGTCGGGCAGGCGGCGGCCTTCCGGCCCCCCCGTATAGATTTCGACGCCGCCCTTCATGAAACGCGCCACGACAAGAAGCGTGACGCCGTAAGCCGCGACGCCGACGAACAGCGCGATCAAGGGGACCGCCACCAGCCCTTCCGCGTTCGGCTGGTCCAACAGCACGCGCACCGCGCGCACCAGCCAGGCCAAGGCGAAATACAAGAGACCGACGACATACCAGTTCCGCGCCAGCCAGCGCTTCCAGGCGCGGGCCTCGGCCCCCGGCGGCAGGATCGCGCCCGTCACGGCCCGGCGGTACACGATACAGACCGCACCCAGCAGCAGGATCACGATTCCCGTGGTGATGATCGAGAACAGGTCGTGTGTCGGGTCGTCCAGCTCGATCGACTTGAACCAGGCGTTGAGGCCCAAAAGCCCAGCGCCCAGGATATTCACCAGCGTCATCGCCACGGCCAGCCCGCGGGCGTCGCGATCGCTCATGGCGATCACGCGCTGCGCGCCGTGCCATGGCGACAAGAGCGCGTACAGGAAGATGATGAGGAAGTGGTAGAAGACCACCGTGCCGACCATGATCATCACGGTGCGGTGCGACATATCCTTGTCGCCGTGGACATATTCGCTGATCGCCCAGGCCACGATGGCAAAAACCAGCGTGGCGGCGAACGCGATGACGCCGCCAGCCAGAAGATAGGCGATCTTCTGGTAGCGGTCGGTGGGATGGGCCGGGAAATCCGCGAGGAACCGCCGCCGCGCCCACCAACGGAACAGGAACGCCACGACCCAGCCGGCGACGATGGCGACGGCGCCGACCTTCACGGCGGGCAACAGCCAGTCGGAGGTGCCGTCCTCGCCGCTGGTCTGGACGGCCAGTTCCAACGTCGGTTCGAGATTGCGGCTGCTGGCCGCCGCCTCGCGCAGGCCCGCGCGCAGATCGTGGATCATGTCGCTGAAGCTCTGCTCGGCCGCATCGATGTCGGCACTGAGGTCGCCAGCCAAGGTCTCGGGGGGGCCGCTCTTTTGCGGTGCGGCCTCCGCGGCCTTTTCGGATTTTTCCGGCATCCCCGGAAAGGCCGACTTCGCGGCGGCGCCATCGGACATGAACGAGGCCGCAACCAACAGCAAGGTAACGGCGACCAACGCTTTCACGCATCCGGACCGTGCCGACGGCCACGCCACGCGGGCGACTATCCCATCCATATGCGATCCCCCCAAGCTTCCGGCGCCAGACCGCCAGCCTAAGCAATATCCCCTATCCATCGTCCATCGCCTGAAACGCGTCAAGCGCCAGCCGCCGGGTATAGGTCTAGCCGAAAGATCCAGATGGAATCTTCAATGCCCGCGAAGCGGCCGTCTGTTCCAAATCACCAAGATCGGGGTCTGGGCAACCCTGCCCGATTCGCACGGCCCATGGCAGGGTAAGACGCTTGCCTCTAGCTTCTGCACGGTTTGCACGAATACGCGCCGGTCCGATCCTTGAAAAATATATTGTTCCATGGGAAGAGCGGTCTGTCGGCCATGCGACAAGACGCTTTTGCTTTGCCTATCAATCGGAGCTCCAAGATTCAAATGCATACCAAGAGAACACTGCGTTTCGGATATCTCGCGCTGGCCTTCGCCGCCTTTCTGGCGGGTCATCCGGCCCATCTGTCTGCACAAACTCCGGTAATCGGCGCATCGCCGCCGCTGGATGCCATGCCTCTTGCCCCGGAAGGGCTTTCGAAAGCGCTCGCCGAGCTGCCCGCGGCCGTCGGAACGATCATGGATCGAAGTAAAGTTCCAGGCGTGGCCGTCGCCGTCGTCCACGGTGGTCAGACGGTCTTTGCGCGAGGATTCGGCGTACGCAAACTCGGCGAGAGCGAGACGGTCGACGCTCAAACCGTCTTTCAAATCGCCTCGATTTCGAAATCCGTCACCGCGACGATCGCGGCCCTCATGGTGACGAAGGGTGCGGTCTCATGGGACGACCCTGTCGTCAAGCATATGCCGGGATTCAAGCTCCGGGATTCCTACGTCACCGATCACGCCACGATCGGCGATTTTTTTGCGCACCGCTCGGGCTTGCCCGCCGAAGCCGGCGACGAGCTCGAGGACCTCGGTTATAAGCGCCGCGAGATCATATCGCGGCTCGCGCAACTGCCACTCGATGCGTTCCGCACATCCTATCACTACGCCAATTTCGGCACCACGATCGGGGCGGAAGCGATCACGAGCACGACCGCCGGCGAGACGTGGGAAAACCTGGCCGAGCGCGTCTTCTTCACGCCGCTCGGCATGAAGCTTACCAGTTACCGCCATGCGGATTATCTGGCGCGCGGCAACCGGGCGGTGCTTCACGCTTTCGAAGGCGGCCGTTTTCAACCTCTTTACGACCGCAACCCCGACCAACAAGCGCCGGCCGGAGGGGTGTCGTCGAACGTGACCGATCTGGCGTCCTGGGTGAAGCTCCTGCTGGCGAATGGGAAGGTGGACGACAAACCGTTCATCGCGCCCGAGGCGCTTCTCACGGCTTTAACCCCGCAGATCGTCAGCGCACCCGGCCAGGTTTTGGGCGCCCGATCGGGTTTCTATGGTTATGGGTTCAACGTGGGTGTTAACCCCAACGGGCGCGTCAACATGGGGCACTCCGGCGCCTTCCTGCTGGGCGCCGGCACGGTCTTTTACATCGTGCCTTCAGCCGACATCGGTATCGTCGTCCTCACCAACGCGGCTCCCGTGGGGGCGGCGGAAGCCATCGCCCTCCAATTTCTGGATACGGCGCAGTACGGCAAACCCACGCGCGACTGGTTTGCGTTGCTCCAGGGCGTTACCAAAGGCCTCTTCGACCCCGAAGGCGACCTCGCCGGCAAAAATCCGCCACCGAACCCCGCGCCGGCCCGCGATCTGGCCAGCTATGCCGGCCGCTACGAGAATTCGTATTTCGGCCCCGCGACGGTGAGCGTGGAGGGCGATCACCTGCGCTTCGTGCTCGGCCCGCAGGAGAAGAGCTTTTCCCTGTCGCATTGGAACGGTGACACCTTCGCCCTCTCCTTATCCGGCGAGAACGCTCCGGCCGGATCGCGCTCTTCCGTTCAGTTCACCGCATCCGGCGGACAGGCCGGCGCATTCACCGTCGAGTTTTTCAACAGCAACGGCATGGGAACCTGGCGGCGATGATGCCGCTCGGCCAAAAGGCGCAATGATCGCGGGATTGCTTTGCCGTCTAGGACCGGATCGGTTGCTGACAGTCACGCAATCCGCGTCAGCATGTGGACGAACTCTATCCGCTCGACATTCTTCGCTCCGTTCGCATTGAAATCCTGGATATGCGGACCCTGCGTGTGATGCTTGTGCTGGGCTTCCGCCGTCGCCCAATGCTCCACAAAGACGAAGCGTTGGGGGTCACCCTGGTCCACAAACAACTCATAACGGAGATTGCCGCCCTCCTTGCGTGAAGGCTCGACCACCTTGATCAGATCGCGCCGCAATTCAGCTTCTTTCCCCGCCTTCGCATGCAGGGCAACAACGACGAAGAGTTCATTCATGATCGGGCTCCTTTCCGATGAGACGTCATGGGGACCACCAAGCCGCCTCAGTCATTCATGCGTCGCGTTCATAGGAGAACTGTGCGAGTCGAGGCTCGCCCGAAATCCCATGTCGTTTAAAAATCGCGGACCGCGGGCATCGATCAGAACCTGTAGGCTCCGCTGAAATACACAAAGTCGGTATCATGGCCGCCGAGCATTCTCAGGGTGCTGCCAGCACCGAAATGCACATAGCCGAGACCGAGCTGGACATGACGGTCCACCTGCCAAGCGGTGTCTGCTGAAAACTGACTGGCGGTGAACGCCCCAGGCTGCCCCGCGCTGCCCGCGATTGGGGCGCCAACACCGGTGTAAATGGCATCGGCTGTCGTGGCCCGCCAAACGAAGTCATAGCCCAACGTGACCATGACATCGCGGAACGGCGTAAAAGACAGTGTCGGCTGCAGGTCTAGCACGTTCGAGGGGCCGAGGATGGCCGCTTGGTTGAAGTAAGCCAGCTTTGGGAAGAGCGGATTCAATGTACCGAGCGTGCCGCCGTTCAAGTTATTGTCGCCGCTGCCAAAGTCGGCCTTTAGTCCGAGCCGGAATTTCCAACCCTCGAGGTTGAGAGCGCGTCCCGTATCTGTCGAGGCACCCCATGCCTGGATGCCCTGCGTGGCGAAGGTACCGAACTGGCCAAGCGCTTCCCAATCCCAATCCCAGCCAGCGGAGTTCCCGAAGAAACGCTCGCCGAGCGTGTGACGCCTTTCCTCGCCAACTCCCGCAGCGAAACGCGCCTGCTGATTGAAGTAACCTAGGTAATAGAGGTCGAGATTGCCGCCGGGCACAAAAGCCAACGGCGTTGTTGAGTAAACGCCCCAGAATGCTTCCGTGGTGTCCGACGAATCATCGAAGATACCGCTTCGCTGCAATACGGGGCGTGTCGCGAACGCATCGACGCGCACGCCGTCGACCACGTCACCCAGCTTGATTCCGTCGAAGTTGCGGCGGACGTTCGGTGCATCTCTGACCGAAACCAAACGGTGCGAGCCGTAGGCCATTTCCTGCCGTCCAACGCGAAGAGTTGGATCGGCCTCGATCCCAAGCGGCAGCCGTACATCGATGAAGGCTTGCTGCAAGTCGAGGCGATCGAGATAGGGAGGCGCGGCAGATTCCTTCCACGGCGCGAGGTAGCTGCCGAACTGGACGAAGGTGCGGAGATAGTCGCTCGCATGCAGATCAGCGTGCAGCAAGGTCCGCTGCAGGAGGTAGGCGTTCGCGGTCTGCCCCTGCAGCCCGAGATTCGGATAAGAGTAATACTCGAAGCGTTCCCGGAGCTCGCCGCCGAAGCTTAGGAACCATTCGGGATCATTTCCCAGCGGGATATGCTTGATCGGGTCCCAGAAGTCGGTCTGGTTCGCGGGCTCGCGAAGATATCGATAATCCTCATCGTACGGGAAAAGCTTGTAGGCGGGCGCCGGCTGCTGCGCATGGGCGACCTGCAGATGGAAACCCACCACGAAGATACAGCAGAGCGCAGCGGCTCCCCTTCTGCCGACGCCACAACCCTCTCGCTCCTCAGGACGTATGCTTGGGGGATGGTTCGCGCTCACCTTGCAAGGCAGCGAACCCGTCATGATCGAGATCCAGCCACTTCATGCGCTGATATGCCAGTCGGCATCCGCCGTGCCGTGTTCTCGGCGACACCGCGTAACGGTCGACGGATATCCGCCTCGATCATGATCCTTCTCCGATGCGCACCTCACCGTGCGACTGGAAACAGGGGAATGCGCTCGTTCTTAGTGTTTGGTGCGTTGCTCTCTCCCGAACCTGCCCGGCGTTCGACCGCCGCAGTTCATGCTAGGCAACAAACAGTTCGCATCGCAAGTTGCCCACGGCCCGCGCGACCGCTCAATGGCCACGATTAAGTCACGGAGTCGCTCTAACGCCAGTCGACAGCAAACTAGCGATCGGCGTGCGCGACAATCTGGCCGGCACTGACGATCGCTCGCGAACAGGAAACGATGACAAGGCTCCTCCGTTCGCGAGAAACACAGACGGTTGAATTCGAACAAAAGCAAAGGCCGCTCCCGTTAGGGGGCGGCCTTTGCTTTTGAACCTGCGAAGCACGTCGAGATGGTTGCGGGGGTAGGATTTGAACCTACGACCTTCAGGTTATGAGCCTGACGAGCTACCGGGCTGCTCCACCCCGCGTCATACGTCGCGTCTTGCGGACGGGCCCACGCCCTTGGGAGGACGCGCGAGGCGACCGGGACATTGTGAAGATTTGTTCTGGCGACGAAGGTCCGGCGGTGCGTTTGGGAGACCTGGCGGCGACCTACTCTCCCGCGTCTTAAGACGAAGTACCATTGGCGCGGAGGGTTTTCACGGCCGAGTTCGGAATGGGATCGGGTGTGTACCCCTCGCCATGGCCACCAAGTCACCGAAACGCACCGGCGGACATACGAAGCTGTTTGTTCTAGTTGGCTAAAGATCGCAAATCAGGCGCATCGCGCACGACGCAATCTCTGCGTCTGCGAGAACGATGCTGAGCAAGCCGTTCGAGCGATTAGGACCGGTCAGCTTCATGCGTTGCCGCACTTCCACACCCGGCCTATCAACGTGGTGGTCTTCCACGGCTCTCGAGGGAGATCTTATTTTGAGGGGAGCTTCCCGCTTAGATGCTTTCAGCGGTTATCTCGTCCGCACTTAGCTACCCGGCTGTGCCACTGGCGTGACAACCGGTGCACCAGAGGTGCGTTCATCCCGGTCCTCTCGTACTAGGGACAAGTCCTCTCAAATCTCCGACACCCACGGCAGATAGGGACCGAACTGTCTCACGACGTTCTAAACCCAGCTCACGTACCACTTTAATCGGCGAACAGCCGAACCCTTGGGACCTGCTCCAGCCCCAGGATGTGATGAGCCGACATCGAGGTGCCAAACCTCCCCGTCGATGTGGACTCTTGGGGGAGATCAGCCTGTTATCCCCGGCGTACCTTTTATCCGTTGAGCGATGGCCCTTCCACGCGGGACCACCGGATCACTATGGCCGACTTTCGTCTCTGCTCGACTTGTCAGTCTCGCAGTCAGGCGGGCTTATGCCATTGCACTCACCGGCTGATTTCCGACCAGCCTGAGCCCACCATCGCGCGCCTCCGTTACTCTTTGGGAGGCGACCGCCCCAGTCAAACTACCCACCATACAGGGTCCCGGCGCCGGATAACGGCGCAGGTTAGACAACAGAGACCGCAAGGGCGGTATTTCAAGGTTGCCTCCACGATAGCTGGCGCTACCGCTTCATAGGCTCCCGCCTATCCTACACATGCAAACCCGGTTGCCACTGTAAAGTTGTAGTAAAGGTGCACGGGGTCTTTCCGTCTGACCGCGGGTACTCCGTATCTTCACGGAGAATCCAATTTCACTGAGCCTGCGTTGGAGACAGTGGGGAAGTCGTTACGCCATTCGTGCAGGTCGGAACTTACCCGACAAGGAATTTCGCTACCTTAGGACCGTTATAGTTACGGCCGCCGTTTACTGGGGCTTCGGTTCAAGGCTTGCACCCCTCTCCTTAACCTTCCAGCACCGGGCAGGCGTCAGACCCTATACGTCCCCTTCTGGGTTCGCAGAGTCCTGTGTTTTTAGTAAACAGTCGCTACCCCCTGGCTTGTGCCCCCCCGCCCTGGTTGCCCAAGACGAGGGCCCTCTTCTCCCGAAGTTACGAGGGCAATTTGCCTAGTTCCTTCAACGCAGTTCTCTCAAGCGCCTTGGTATACTCTACCAGTCCACCTGTGTCGGTTTAGGGTACGGTCTATACGCTGGGGCTATTTCCTGGGACGTCTACGCTGCCCGGTCAATCCAATAAGACCGAACAACTCTCAACATCCGTCAACACCCAGCAGGCCCAGGAATATTGACCTGGTTCCCATCGACTACGGCTTTCGCCCTCGCCTTAGGGGCCGGCTTACCCTGCGCGGATTAGCCTTGCGCAGGAACCCTTGGACTTACGGCGAGAGAGTTTCTCACTCTCTTTATCGCTACTCATGTCAGCATTCGCACTTCCGATACCTCCAGCAACTCTCGCGAGTCACCTTCGCAGGCTTACGGAACGCTCCGCTACCGCGTACACGATCCGAAGATCATGTACACCCGCAGCTTCGGTGTATGGCTTGAGCCCCGTTACATTTTCGGCGCAGGCTGGCTGATAGAC
The DNA here is from genome assembly GCA_902826885.1 of uncultured Alphaproteobacteria bacterium. Taxonomy (GTDB): domain Bacteria; phylum Pseudomonadota; class Alphaproteobacteria; order CADEGL01; family CADEGL01; genus CADEGL01. The sequence goes on from CADEGL010000057.1 coordinate 22,543, forward strand.
CAGTGAGCTGTTACGCTTTCTTTAAAGGATGGCTGCTTCTAAGCCAACCTCCTGGTTGTCT
>CADEGL010000058.1:0-18838 GCA_902826885.1 uncultured Alphaproteobacteria bacterium
ACGAATGCTCCTACGAAGCCGGCGGCATCTTCGACATCTCGGGCGGCCGCTCGACCTTCTAGCCCGTCAGAACACGCCGTGGACGCCCAGCACGGCGCCCGCCACCGTCACCGAGGCCAGCGTCAACAGAATCCAGTGGGCGCGCCGGACGAACGCGAATGTCCGCTCGGGCGCCGCCTCCATCCGCGCGCGGAACCACCGGTGCAGGAACAGCGGTTCGGCCACGAACAGCACGATCATGAACAGGGTCCAGACCAGGACCATGGCGTGCATCCACCAAAACGCCGGGTCCGCGAAACGGTCCCACGCCCCTAGCCGGTCGGTCATATAGAAGCCCGTGATGCCCGCGAGCGGCACGGAAACCCGGGCTTGCGCGGAAAAGCGGCTTTCGACGGCGTGGAACAGCTCCAGCCTGCGCGCGGGTTCGGCCAGGCGCGCGACGGCGGGCAGGATCACCGCCGTCACCATCGCCACGCCGCCGATCCAGTGGACAACCGACAGAACATGGATCGCGCGCGCGATGGCCAGATCGTCCATGGCGGCTACCGCTTCCGCACGGGTTTCGGCGCGGGATAGGAGCATTCGGCCAGCGTCGTCATGTCCAACTCGCGCAGGAATGCCTCGCGCGCCGCGGCCAGGCGGCCCTTGAGCCGGCACAAGGGCGTCAACACGCAGGCGCCGCCATCCGCGCGGAAACATTCCACCAGCGCCTGGCGGTTCTCCAGCGTGCGAACGACCGCGCCCAGCGTGATCTTTTCGGCCGGCTTGGCCAGGCGGAACCCGCCCGCGGCCCCCCGCTGGGTCACCACGTAGCGCGCCTCGGCCAGCTCGCGCACCACCTTGGTCAAGTGATTGCGCGAGATGCGAAACTCGGCCGCCATCTCGTCGGTGGTGAAGCTGCGGTCGGGCTCGCCGGCCAGCCGCATCAGCGCGCGCAAGCCGAAATCGGTGAACTGCGTCAGGCGCATGGCGGCCCTCGAAATAAGGATTTCCAATTTCGATTTTCCGTCCTTTAATAGGCATTGTAAATACCTATTAAGGAAACGCCATGGACACGCCCGAACGCCGCGCCGAAATGACCGCGCGCCTCGCCCGCGAGACGGGTATCGACGACGCCATGATCGAACGCCTGGTGCGCGGGTTCTACGCGCGGGTTCAGGAAGACCCCCTGATCGGCCCCATCTTCGCCGCGCGCATCAAGGACTGGGAGCCGCATTTGCAGCGCATGTTCGCCTTCTGGTCGTCGGTCGCGCTGATGAGCGGCCGCTACCACGGCCAGCCGATGCGCGTCCACGCGCCGTTGCCCATCGACGCCGCGCATTTCGACCGCTGGCTGTCCCTGTTCGAGGACACCGCGCGCGAACTGTGCCCGCCCGTGGCCGCCGCGCACTTCGTCGAGCGCGCCCGCCGCATCGCCGAAAGCCTGGAGCTGGGCATCGCGATTTCGCACGGCGTGATGCTGAACAAGGGCGAACGCTACAAGATGGAGAAAGGAAACGCGTCATGACGCGCGCGGCGGGCGGCTTGCCGGACGGGCTCGCGCCCTACCGGCGGACGCCTCTCTTCGACCAAGACTCGCTGCCGGCCGGGCTCAAGCGCGAACACCGCACCAAGGCGGGCGTCTGGGCGCTGATCCATGTGGTCGAAGGCCGCCTGCTCTATCGCATCCTGACGCCACGCGAGGAGCGCGTGTTGTCGCCCGGCACGCCCGGCGTGGTCGCGCCCGAACAGCCGCACGAGGTAGAGCCCTTGGGCAACGTGCGTTTTTTCGTCGAATTCCACGCCGCCCGTCCGCCGGACGGATCGCCGCACGCGGAAGGCGGGGCGCTCCCGTAACCCGCGGAGAGCGTCCGATTGGAATATGATTTTCAACCTAAACTTCTCCCCCGTCCGCAGAAAATTATCCTACGATCGCGACGCTTGAAGCCGGCCGCTGAGCGGGATGCGTTGGCGATCTCCGCATGCGGCGGGCGGCTCGCGCACCAATAGATAATGAGAGGGGGAAGTCCGTGAAAAAGCACAACGCGACCAGCCGGCGCGACCTTCTGAAAGGCGCCGCCGCGCTCGGCGGCTTGGCCGCCATCGGCGCGCCGTTCGTGATCACCTCGGCCAAGGCCGCGCGCCCCTTGGTTTGGGTCTCGTGGGGCGGCCACACGCAGGAGGTTCAGGAGCAGGTTTTCATCCGGCCCTTCATCAAGGAAACCGGCATCGAGGTGGTGACCACCAGCGGGCCCGACGCCGCCAAGATCAAGGCCATGGTGCAGACCAACAACGTCGAGTGGGACGTGGTGAATTTGGCCGGCTCCTACGCCATGAGCCTGTCGGACCAAAACCTGCTCGAACCGCTCGACTACGGCGTGATCGACGCCAAGGATCTGGTGCGTCCCGACTGGGTCTATCCCAAGGCCATCGGCTGGTACTACTACTCGGGCGGCATCGGCTACGACCCGAAGCGCACGCCCAATCCGCCGCGCAATTGGCCCGACTTCTGGAACACGGCCAAGTTCCCCGGCCGCCGCGCCATCATCCCCCTGCCCGACGAGACGCTGGAGTTCGCGCTGCTGGCCGACGGCGTGGCGTCGAAGGACCTGTACCCGCTCGACATCGACCGCGCCTTCAAGGCGCTGGACAAGCTGAAGCCCCACATCGCCCAGTTCCCCAACGCGGCGAAAAGCGTCGAGGTCTTGCAACGCGGCGAGGTCGAGTTCGACTACACCTATAGCGGTCGCATCGAGATCGCCAAGGCCAACGGCGCCTCGGTCGATTTCGTTTACGGCCCCACGATCAACGCGCCGTCGTTCCAAGGCATCGTGAAGGGCACGCCCAACAAAGGCGCGGCCAACAAGCTGATCGCCTTTTTCATGCGCACGGACCGGCAGAAAGCCTGGGCCGAGGCCATCGGCTACGGCCCGCAGAAGAAGGCCGCCTTCAACGGCCTGCCCGAATCCGTGCTGCGCAAGCTGCCCAGCCTGGACAGCCCGCAAGCCGCCTGGGTCAACGTCGAATGGTGGTCGAAGAACCGCGAGAAGATCGATCTCCGCTTCAAGGAATGGCAGATGACGTAACGCCATCCCCTTCGAATGCTTGGACAGGGCCGCCGGACAACCGGCGGCCCTTTTTCATGCCGGTGCGCCTGCCGCGCTTGATCCCGTGAATAATCTCCGCGACATTCGGGCGCGGCTTTCGCGGACGGCTTGGCGGATCGAACGGGGGTCCCATGAGCGGCACGTTGCCGGTGACGATGATCGCCAAGGCCGCCTACAAAGCCGTCTTTCACCCTTTCAAATCGTTCCTGTCGCGGACCTGGGCGTGGACCCTCTTGATCTGGGCCGTGACGGCGGTATCGAGCATTGCGAGCGAAATGCTTCTGCCGTGGGAGGGAGTCGCAGAACTCCTTTCAACCCTTCTGGTGATTCCCCTTTTCGCCGGCCTGGCGATCACGTGGCACAGAACCGTTCAGCTGGGTGAGAATGCCGGGGGCATGCAGGCCCTGCACTTCCAGCGCCGCGAATGGCGCTATATCGGGGTCCAGTTTCTGTTGCCGATGATGGTGTTGGCGCCGTCCCTTCTTTTGGTCGCCGTCGGCGCAATCATCGGCGAAGACCACAGATTGGTTCTGATCGCCCCCGCCGTAATTTTGGTCGGCGTCTTTTTCTATGTGTTAACCCGCTTGGCCCTCGCCTTCCCCTTGATCGCGATCGACGCATCCCATGCGCTGGGAACGTCATGGCGCTTGATGAAAGGGAAACTCTGGCGGTTTTTCCTGACCGTCTTTCTAACCTATACGCCCATTTCGATTTTTATCGGAACACTGGCCCCACAGGCCGCGGACACCGTTCACAAAGGCTCGTTCGTGCTGGCCTTCGTGATCCAGGGACTCCTGTCGCTAGGCTATTCGATCGAAGTCTGCTTGATCGCAGGTACCCTTTCCCTGACGTTGATGCACCTTCGCGGCCTCAACATCGAACCGGCGGGCGGCCCGGCAAGCACGGCTTGAACCCCGGGCGCGGGTGACGGACATTGATGGACGCAGAACGAGCCCAGGGGAACGCCATGCCCGGAACATTGCCCGTCTGGACGGTCATCAAGGGAACCTACGCCGCCGTCTTCCGGGATTTCTCGGGCTTTGTCGTACGGGTCTGGGCCTGGATGGTTCTGACCTGGCTGACCACTTTCGCGATCGGGTATCTGACGCTCCAGCTTCCCAGGATCGTGGCGCAGCTTAACCTCACCCTTCTCATCCTTTTGCCGATGTACGCCGGCATGGCGGTGACCTGCCACCGCTACCTCCAGTTGAGCGAAGACAGGAAAGGGCTGCGGGCTCTGCGTTTCGGCTGGCGCGAGATCAAGGTGTGCGCCATCGGAACCATGCTGGCCATCGGCGTATGGGGGCCGCTTGTCCTCGGCGCCGGAATCATCGATACGGGCCGCGGCACCAAGTATGCCGTATTGGCGGTCGTCCTCTACGCCCTCGCGCTTTCCCTCGCCTTTCTCTACGTCACGCTGCGCTTAAGCCTGGCCTTCCCCCTGGCGGCGACGGACGAGCGCAACGTCTTCGATCAGTCGTGGAGCATGCTGAAAGGAAAGATCCTGCGCCTGTTCGCGATCATGCTGCTGACCTACTATCCGATCGCGATCCTAGCCGGGAAGCTGGCCCAGGTGCTCATCCTGACGCTGAAGGACGAAGCCTATGTCTCGATCTTCCTCATCCACGGCCTATTGATCCTCGCCCTCACGTTGAGCGTTTGCCTGGCGGCCAGCGCGGCATCGCTGGCATTGATGCACCTGCGCGGAACCGCGCCCGTCCGGCGCTGACATCGTTTTCTCCAAACTGGATTCTTCATGCACACCGTCACCCAACTCAAGACTTCCATGTTCGACGTTTCGGTCGGCGGCGCGCCGGCCAAACCCGCGGACGTCTTTCCCGGCTGGCATCTGCACGACCGGCTGGGTGTCGTGATCGATGAGCCGCTGGGCGGATTGGGCGCGACGCACTTGATCCAACTGGCCATCACGTCGTTCTACGACGCGGCGGAACGGCGGCGCGGCGCGTTGACCGTTTATCCCGAGATCTTCGCCTTTCATTTCGGCCGTGGGCGCGGCTCGCACGCGGCGTTCGATTTCTGGCCCGCGCGGCGCGAGGTCATGCTGTCGGGCGATCCGTGCGACCTGTTGGACGCCATCAACGACCGCGGCATCACGCGCCTGGCCGTGCCCGACCGGCCCGCGCGCGAATTCCAATATCGAACCAAGGAAGCCGACACGGCCCTCGACCGCATCCAATCGGCCTTCGTCTACGATGCGCGCGGCCGCGTGAAGGACGGCACGATCCGCATCGCGGGCAATCACCGGGCCTCGGAGGGCAATCCCGGCCGCGTGCTGCGTCCCGTCTATCTCGACAAGCCGAAGGAATTGGCCAAGCCGTTCAAGGAGGCCGATAGCGCCTACATCACCTGGCTGAAGCTGCGCGCGGCGGACGTGAGCCAAGAGCAGCGCGACGCCCGCATCGCCTGGCGCGACGGCATGAAGGAAGACGGGCTGGTGTGGGAAACCTATCGCCCGATCTCCGTCCCGGACGCACTCGCCATCATGGCGTCCTGCAAGACGGACTAGGGTAAGGACTCGCTAACGCGCAGCCGCAGCCCCATACATGGTAACTTCAAAAAAACGCTCCCTGCTGATTCTGGCGATTACAGCCTTCCCATGTTCGAGGCTCATGTTCGCGCTCTTCGATGACCCGGAGGGCCCGAATCTCCTCGTGGTTACGGTGATGGCCGCTGTCCTATGGCTCGTGTCGTCAGCGGTCTATCTCTCGAACATCTACCCGTCGCTGACAGGGCTCAAAAGAAGTTCGGCGGCGATTTTCATCCAAATCCTCGCCGCAACGGGCTTTTACTTGGGATTGCGCTGAGATCCGGGGCCGCGCGATCACGTAATGTAACGGCCGCTAGCGGCGCCTCGCGATATTTCACCGCGCCGCCTGGCTAACGCTCCAGCCACCCGGCGGCGGCCACGTGATCGTCGAGTGCCGCGAACAGGGCCGCGCCCGACAGGCCACTGTCGCGCAGTTCGGAGCGCCGCCGGCCAAGCTCGGCGGACCGCGCGTTCCATTCGGGGCCGAATTTCTCCGACAGAAACCGAACGACCAGCTTGGACAGGCTGGGGTTGGCGCCAGCACTCGACACCGCGATGGACAGATCGCCGCGCCGCAGGACCGAGGGGCTGTGGAAGTCGCACAAGGCGGGCATGTCCTCGACATTGACCAAGGCGCCGGCCCCACGCGCGCGCCCGGCGATCCGCTGCGATTCGACCGTATCGAGACCGGCCACATAGACCACGCGCCGCCCCGCCAAATCGACCGCGCCGGGAAGGCGGCGCACGGCGCCCGGTAAATCCGTGTCGTCGGAATAGACCGCGAGATCCGCCGGGTTCGCCTCGCGCAGAAGCGCCAGGCGGCGCGCCGCCCGCTCGCCACGTCCGACGAGCGCCAGCGGCAGCCGCGCCAGGTCGAGGGCGATGGGCAGCATCAGGCCGCGCTCGCGGCGGCCGGAGCGGCCAGCGCACGCAGCGCGTCGCGGCCAAGGCGATGGCAAAAATCGCCAAACCCCTCGTCCCCGCCCCGCTCCGCGCGGAACGCCGCGAACAACGGTTCGAGCGTCGGCACGATGCGGTCCAGACGGACGCGTTCGAAGACCAGCGTGCTCAGACGCGTGCCCTCGAAATCCCCGCCCAGATAGATCGCGTATTCGTTGGGCGTGCGCCCGACCAGCCCCACGTCGCCCGCATAGGGACGCGCGCAGCCGTTGGGGCAGCCGGTGATGCGGACGCTGAACTTGGCATCCGCTAGATCGTGCCGCGCCAGCGCGGCCTCGAACTCCGCGATCAAGGGCACGCGGATGCGCTCGGCCTCGTTCAGCGCCAGGCCGCAGGTCGGCAAGGCCGGGCACGCCATGGCCCAGCGCGCGACCGGCGTAAGCGCGGCGGGCAGCGTCACGCCATGGTGTTGCAGCAGGGCTTCGATGGCCGGCTTGTCCGCTTCCGCGACGTCGGCCAGCAGGATGTCTTGGGTCGGCATCAGGATCGGCGTGACGCGGAATTGCGACACCACGGCGCGCAGCGCCGTGCGCAAATCGACGCCGCCGCCATCGCGGATACGCCCGTTGTCGATCGGCAGGCCGAAATACCATTTGCCGTCGCCCTGGGCGTGCCAGCCCATGTGATCGGCCACGCGGAACGGCGGCGTGGGACGCGGCTCGTCCAGCGTCACGCCGAGACGCGCCTCGACCTCGGCCTTGAACCAGGCCGTGCCTTTCTCGTCGAGCAGATATTTGAGCCGCGCGTGCTTGCGGTTGACCCGGTCGCCATGGTCGCGCTGCACCAGGATGACGGATTTCACCGCATCGACCAGCCGCTCCGGCGGCACGAAGGCGAGCGGCGTGGCCAGGCGCGGATAGGTCTGCGATTTGTTGTGGGTCATGCCGAGCCCGCCGCCGACGGCCAGGTTGTAGCCCTGCAACACCTGCCCTTCGAACAGAGCGATGATGCCGAGGTCATTGGTCAGCACGTCGATCGAATTGTCCTCGGGCGCGGCCAGCCCGATCTTGAACTTGCGCGGCAGGTACGCATCGCCATAGAGCGGATCAGTCTCGTCGCCGCCCGCCACGGGCGCGCCGTCCACCCACACCTCGTGATAGCCCCGCGTGCGCGGCGACAATTCGCGCGACAGAAGCGCAGCGTCGGCCTGCAACCGCCGGTGTACGTCGTCGGCGATGGGTGCCGGCGTGGCCGTGACGTTGCGCACCACGTCGCCGCAGGCCGACAGCGTGGTCAGCAAGGCCTCGTTGATCGCGGCGATGGTCGGCTTCAGATCGGCCTTCAGCACGCTGTGGTACTGGATGCCCTGGCGCGTGGTGACGCGCATGTGGCCGTTGCCGTAGAGCCCGGCCAGATCGTCCAGCGCCAGGTACTGCGCGGCCGTCAGCCGCCCGCCGGGAATCTTGGCCCGGATCATGAACTCGTAGTCCTTCTCGGCGCCGCTCTGCTTGCGTTCGGTCGCGGTGTCGCGGTCGACGCCCTGATAGATGCCGTGGAACTTCAGAAGCTGGGGATCGCCGCCGTCGAAGTGGCTCGCGGGCGCGGCGAGGCCGCCGGCGATGGAGCCGCGCAGGCCGCGGCTCGCGCGTTTGACGGATTCGACCTTGGATTCGGGCGCGTTCGCGGACATCGCAACCAACCGGTGTGAGGGACGGTCCCCACTATGGGCGGCGCGCGCGAGACGCTTAAGTGAGAAAACCTATAAGAGGTCTTTAGATTTAATCGGTCGTGCCCGGGGGATGTTTGCGGCATCGTCGCGACAGAGTTGGTTCACGCGATGCCCCTATCGAAACTTTCCCTGCCGCCGTTCGCGCGCGGCACCGTTTGGCTTTGCGGCGCAGGCCCCGGCGATCCCGGATTGCTGACCGCCCTGACCATGCACGCCCTCGCCCACGCCGATGCCGTGGTCCACGACGCGCTCGTCGGGCGCGCAATCCTGGCCCTCGCCCCTCCGCGCGCGCGCATGATCGCGGCGGGCAAGCGCGGCGGCGGACAATCGGTCGCGCAAGATTCGATCAACGAAACGCTGATCCGTCTGGCCTCGGAGGGTTTGCGCGTGCTGCGCCTGAAGGGCGGCGATCCGTTCGTCTTCGGGCGCGGCGCGGAAGAAGCCGCCGCCTTGGCGCGCGCCGATATCCCGTTCCGCGTCGTGCCGGGCGTCAGCGCCGGGATCGGCGGCCTGGCCTATGCCGGCATCCCGGTCACGCACCGCGACGCCAACAGCCTGGTCGCCTTCGTAACCGGCCAGGGGCGCGACGGCGCCCTGCCCGCGCTCGATTGGGACGCGCTGGCGCGCGCCTGCCCGGTGATCGTGCTGTTCATGGCGACGCGCACCTTGCCCGAGATCGCCGTGAAGCTCTTGGCCGCGGGCCGCGCGGCGTCCACGCCCGTCGCCATCGTCAGCAACGCGACGACCGCCGGCCAAAGCGTGATCGAGACCACGCTGGGCGCGGCCACGCTCGACCTGCGGCGCAAGCAGGCCAAGACGCCCGCCATCATCGCCATCGGCGAGGTGGTGCGGATGCGCGCGCTGATCGACTGGTACGCGCCGCAAATCTCCAACGCCACGGACGCGATCGCGCTGGGCGCCTGACCCATCACCCGAGAAAGGAACACGACATGAGCTTGCAGCTTGGCGACACCGCCCCGGACTTCGAGCAGGACTCGACCCAGGGCAAAATCCGCTTCCACGAATGGCTCGGCCCCAACTGGGGCGTGCTGTTCTCGCACCCCAAGGATTTCACGCCGGTCTGCACGACGGAGCTGGCCGAGGCCGCGCGCCTCAAGCCCGAGTTCGACCGCCGCGGCGTCAAGATCATCGGCCTGTCGGTGGACCCGACCGATTCCCACGCGAAGTGGGAGCAGGATATCGAGGAGACGCAGAAGCAGAAGCTCAACTTCCCCGTTCTGGCCGATGCCGACAGCACGGTTTCGCAAGCCTACGGCATGATCCATCCGAAATCGGACCCCAAGCTGACCGTGCGCTCGGTGTTCATCATCGCGCCGGACAAGAAGGTGCGCCTGATCCTCACCTATCCGCCCAGCACGGGCCGCAACTTCGCGGAGATCCTGCGGGTGATCGATTCGCTCCAACTCACCGACGCGCACAAGGTGGCGACGCCCGTGAATTGGGAGAACGGCCAGGACGTCATCATCGTCCCCTCGTTGAGCGACGACGACGCCAAGGCGCGCTTCCCCGAAGGCTGGAAGACGTTGAAGCCGTATTTGCGCGTGGTGAAGCAGCCCAAGCTGCCTTCGGCCAACTAGCCCGATGCTCACCGACAGCCAGCGCCGGTCCTTCGACGACGACGGGTATCTCCTGATGCCCCGCGTGTTCCATGTCGACGAACTGGCCTGGCTGGGCGGCGAGGCGCGCAGCGTCGTCCATGGCCATGGCGCGAGGTTCGCATCGGCCTGGTCGTCGGACGAGGCGCCCGCCGGCAGCTTCATCGACCTGCATCTGCGTCAGGATGCGTTCCGCCGCCTGGCCGCCCATCCGCGCCTATGGGCGCTGGCCGCGAGCCTGGCGGGCAAGCCCGTGCGCCTCTTGCGCACGCGGCTGTTTCCCGGCGCGCGGTCGGGCGACCCGATCTGGCGGCGCGACGCCGAGATTTGGCGCCGCACCCATCTCCACGACGATTCGAACGCCGTCACGGCCGCCGTCATGCTGGACGGGCATTATGCGGACGTACCGGCCTTGCATGTGATCCCCGGCTCGCACCGCGACGGCGCGGCCAAGCCGCCCCTCCACCTCAAGGCCACGCTGGGGTCGGTGATCCTCCTCCACTGCGCCACGCGCTATGCCCTGCGCCAGCCGGGCGGCGCCGCGCGGCCGGCGTTCCTCGTCACCTATGACGCGGTCGCGGCCCTCGAAGCGGAACCGGTGCGGGAGCGGAATGCCGCTCCTCCTCCGCCTGCTTCCGACGCATCGCTCTGGCCCGTGCCGATCTGGATTGCCGGATAGGTCGTCCGGCGGCGCTTGGCTGCGCCCGTGTCGATAAGAAAAAGCCCTTAAACTAAAAAACGCTTGGAACGATTCGGCGGAATGCCGATTGTTCCCAGGTTGTGAACCCGCGTTCCGGCGGGGTATCCAGCGCGGGGATCGAGAGACGAACGAATTGATCCTTCTCGAGCTCATGGGCGGCGTCGCGTTGCTGCTCTGGGGCTTGCACATGGTCCAAAGCGGCATCGTCCGCGCCTTCGGCGCCGACCTCAGGCGCGTGCTCGGCGCCGTGCTGCGCAATCCGTTCAAGGCCTTCGCGGCGGGCGCGGCCGTGACCGCGGCGCTGCAAAGCAGCACCGCCACCGGCCTGATGGTTGCGTCCTTCGCCGCCAGCGGCGTGATCCCCCTGATCCCCGCGCTTGTCGTCATGCTGGGCGCCAACGTCGGCACCACGCTGATCGTCCAGCTTCTGTCTTTCGACGTGGCGCGGATCGCTCCCATCTTCCTCGTCGTGGGTTATGTGGCGTTCCGCCACGGGCAGCGCACGCGCGTACGCGACTTGGGCCGCGTCGCCATCGGGCTCGGCCTCATGCTGCTGGCCCTGCACATCCTGGTTCACGAGCTGGACCTGGCGACCCAGGCCCCCGTCATGACCATGCTGCTGGGCGCGGTCGGAAACTCGCCGGTCCTGGCCTTGCTCGCCGGAACGCTGCTGGCCTGGGCGGCCCATTCGAGCGTCGCGGTCGTGCTCCTCATCATGTCGCTGGCCACCCATCAGGTTCTGACGCCCGTGGCCGCCATCGCGTTGGTGGCCGGCGCCAATCTGGGTTCCGCTCTCAATCCGGTGTTCGAAAGCGCCGCCTCGCCCGCCGCGCGCCGCCTGTCGGTCGGCAATCTGATCAACCGCGTCACCGGCTGTGTGCTGGTGGTACCGCTGGCCTCGGCCCTTGCGCCTTGGCTGACATGGCTGGAGCCGAATGTGGCGCGCCAGGTGGCCGATTTCCATACGCTGTTCAACCTGGCGCTGGCCGCGATGTTCGTGCCGCTCCTCCAACCGTTGGCGCGGCTTCTGGCGCGGCTGTTTCCCGACCGCACGGACGCGGCGCAAGACCCGGGCGCGCCGCTCTACCTCGATCCCGCCGCGTTACCCTCGCCGTCCGTGGCCCTCACCTGCGCCGCGCGCGAGGTTCTGCACCTAGGAGACCTGGTCGAGGCGATGCTGCGGAAAACGATGGTCGCCTTCCGCACCGACGACCGCAAGCTGGTCGCCGAGATCGAGCGCATGGACGACGACGTCGACAAGCTGCACGAGGCCATCAAGCTCTACGTCACCGCGATCACGCGCGAAAGCCTGGACGAGACCGACGGCCGCCGCGCCATGGAGATCGTCTCGCTCGCCATCAACCTGGAACATGTCGGCGACATCGTGGACAAGAACCTGATGGAGCTGGCCGGCAAGAAGATCAAGAACCGGCTGAAATTCTCCGGCGAGGGCGCCGTGGAGCTCGAGCGGTTTCATGCGCGGATCATGGGCAGCCTGAAGCTGGCGCTGGGCGTCTTCATCTCGGGCGACGTCAAGATGGCGCGCGAGCTTCTGCGCGAGAAAGCCCATGTGCGCGAAGCCGAGCGCACCGCCGCCGAGGCGCATCTGGCGCGCCTGCGCGAGGGGCGGCGGGAAAGCATCGAGACCAGCTCGTTGCATTTGGACGTCCTGCGCGATCTGAAGCGCGTCCACTCGCACATTTGCTCGGCCGCCTATCCGGTCCTGGAGGCCGCGGGCGAACTCCGGGAGAGCCGCCTGCGCGAGCACCACCCGGTCCCCGCCGACGCGTCCCGGCCGCAATCCGGCTGACCGCCGCGCGTATACGCGCGCAAATTTTTGTACACCGCATCGCAAGAATTTCTCGTCCACGGAAATGCAACAAGCCGTGGAAAGAAAAACTGTTTTGCCGGATAAATAAAAAATCAGGAACAACGAGACGACTTGCCGACAGCGTTCGCCGGCCGGCCGCCAGAAATAGAAGACGATGACCCGGCTGGATGACCTGGAATCCCAAAGCATCTTCGTTTTGCGCGAGGCGTACGCGCGCCTGAAGAACATCGCGCTGCTTTGGTCGCTGGGCAAGGACTCCAACGTCATGATCTGGCTGGCGCGCAAGGCCTTCTTCGGCCGCGTGCCCTTCCCCGCCCTGCACGTGGATACCGGCAAGAAATTTCCCGAGATGTATGCGTTCCGCGAACGCTACGCGAAGGAATGGAATCTGGACCTTCAGGTCGAGCCTTGCCCGCCCATCGAGACCGTGGACCCGACGCTGCCGCCCGCCGCGCGCTCGGCCGCCCGCAAGACCGAGGGGCTGAAGGCGGCGCTCGCCAAGCACGGGTTCGACGGGCTGATCGCGGGCATCCGCCGCGACGAGGAAGCCACCCGCGCGAAAGAGCGCGTCTTTTCCCTGCGCGGCGCGGAGGGCATCTGGGACGTGCGCGACCAGGCGCCGGAATTCTGGAATCACTTCAACGCCTCGCCGCCGCCGGGCGCGCATTTGCGCATCCATCCGATCCTGCAATGGACCGAGGCCGACATCTGGGCCTACACCCAGCGCGAAGCCATTCCGATCATCCCGCTTTATCTGTCGCGCGACGGCAAACGCTACCGCTCGCTGGGCGACATGGATATCACCCATCCCATCCCGTCGCAGGCCGCCACGGTCGCCGAAATCCTGACCGAGCTGCGCACCACCAAGGTTTCCGAACGCGCGGGCCGCGCGATGGACCACGAATCCGAGGACGCCTTCGAACGGCTGCGCGTCGCCGGTTACCTGTAAGGATCGGCCATGGCGCTTCCCGAACCCCAGATCGCGGAGCAAGCGGACGCAAACGCCGCGAGGCCGCGCGCGCAGGTGCGCATCGTCATCGTGGGCCATGTCGACCACGGCAAATCCACGCTGATCGGCCGCCTGCTGCACGAAACCGGCAGCCTGCCCGAAGGCAAGCTGGAGATGCTGAAGGCGGTCAGCGCGCGCCGCGACGTGGCCTTCGAATGGTCGTTCCTCTTGGACGCGCTCCAGACCGAGCGCAACCAGGGCATCACCATCGACACCAGCCAGATCCGCTTCCGCACCAAGGACCGCGACGTGCTGTTGATCGACGCACCCGGCCACGCGGAGTTCCTGCGCAACATGATAACCGGCGCGGCCCAGGCCGACGCCGCGATCCTGATCGTCGACGCCGCCGAGGGCGTGCGCAACCAGACGCGGCGGCACGGCTATCTCCTGCACCTCTTGGGCGTGCGCCAGGTCGCGGTCGTCATCAACAAGATCGACAAGGTGGGCTACGACGCGGCGCGTTTCCAATCCGTGCGCGCGGAGATCGAGACCTATCTGACCGGCCTCGGCCTTTCCATCGGCGCCGTCATCCCCATCTCGGCCCGCGACGGCGACGGGGTGGCAAAGCGGACGGACAAGATCGGCTGGTACGACGGACCCACGGTGCTGGAGGCCATCGATGGCCTGGAACCGCCGCCGGTCGCGGCGGACTTGCCTCTGCGCCTGCCCGTGCAGGCCGTCTACCGCATCGGCGACGAGCGCATCGTCGCCGGACGGATCGAAAGCGGACGCGTGCGGATCGGCGACGACATCGTCGTCATGCCGGGCGCGAAGCAGGCGCGGGTCAAGACGATCGAATCCTGGCCCGCTCTCGTGGGCGCCCCGCCGCCCAGCGAAGCGGGCGCCGGGCAATCGATCGGCATCACGCTCGACCGCGAATTGTATGTCGACCGCGGCCACCTGATCTCGGCCACGGCCGAGCCGGTGTCCTCCGTCGAATCCTTGCGCGCGCGGGTGTTCTGGCTGCACCGGGCGGCGCTCGAGGTCGGCACGCGCCTGGTCGTGCGGATCGGCACGGCGGAAGCGCGCGGCGTGATCAAGGCGATCGAAAGCGCGATCGATCCCGGCGAGGTGACCGCCGCGCCGGGCCTCTCCATTCCGCAGAACCATGTGGGCGAGGTCGAGATCGCCCTGGCCCAACCGCTGGCCACCGACCCGCACGAGGCCAATGCCGGCATGGGCCGCATCGTCTTGGAATATGGCGGCCGGATCGCGGGCGGCGGCTTGGTGCTGTCGGTCGAGGCCGAGTTGGCGCCGCACATCCCGCGCGACCTGGTCGCGCTGGCCGAGGACGCCGCGCGGCTCAACCTTCAGTTCCGCGCGCTCAGCGCGGCGGACCGGATCGAACGGTTCTGCGCCGAGGTCGAAGGCAGGATCGTCTTCACCACCAGCTTCGGCATCGAAGACCAGTTGATCGCCCATCTTCTCTGGACATCCGGCGCGGAGATTGAGATCGCAGCCATCGACACGGGCCGGTTCTTCCCGGAGGTCTATGCTCTGTGGGCCGAAACGGAACGGCGCTACGGCAAACGCATCCGGGCCATCTATCCAAGGCAGGATTCGCTGTCCCGCCTCGTCGAGAGCCAGGGCATCGATGGGTTCTACGACTCGCGCGCCGCGCGGCTGGCCTGCTGCCATGTCCGCAAGGTCGAGCCGCTGTCGCGCGCGCTGGATGGCGCGCATGGCTGGATCACCGGCTTGCGCGCCGGACAATCGGATCACCGGCGGACGCTGGACCTGGTCGCGGCGGATACGGGACGCGGGCTGCTCAAGCTCAACCCTCTCCTCGATCTTGGCCGCGCCGAGATCGAGGCCATGGTGCGCACGGCCGTCATCCCCATCAACCCGCTGCACGCCAAGGGTTTCCCCTCCATCGGCTGCGCCCCCTGCACGCGCGCCATCGAACCCGGCGAGCCCGAGCGCGCCGGCCGCTGGTGGTGGGAAAACGAAGACAAGAAGGAATGCGGCCTGCATCTGACCGCACAGGGCGCGCGCCGGAAGTTTTGAAAGCCGCGCCCGAAGACAAGCGGCGGAAAAGCCGGGTGTCAGGCGAACGCGGGTGCCGGAAATCCGGCATAGTGCGCGCGATGGTCGCCGTCGTGGTTTTCCATGCCAGGCTTGGTGAGGAGGCCGCGCGGCGCGACGAAGCTGGAAATGTGCCGGCGCGGTTTCTCGTGCCATCCGATATTGAACGCGGCCAGCTTGGGGAAAAATTGAAGTTCGCTGTAAGGCAGATGATCGTGGACCCACCACGCCATGGCTTGCCACGTCGCTCCCAAGGGAAGCCGGTCAACCAGCCAGGGAACGACGATGGTCGCCATCGCCCCCATGCCGCCGTCGGCGCTGCGCCGGTCCCAAATATGGCGGCCACGGTTCCGTTCGTTCGAACCGCAATTGTGAAAATGGGCGCAGCCGAAACCGTTCACCTCGGGCGAACGGTAGGCGGAACGGATGGCAATGCGGCCGAACGTGGCCTGCAACGGCTCCAGAAGATTTTCGCAAAGACCGCGCCCGGCCGCGACCGCCAGGTCCGGGTCGTCCGGCACGTTGGCCATCCCCTCCACGGCGGCAATATCGCTGTACAGAAAATCCCGCATGAAGAACGTGCGGGACAGCCGGATTCGGCCGAACTCCTCCATGCTTCGCACGCTGCCCGGTTTTCTCATGGCGGTCTTCCCGAGATTCGAAACCGCTGCGTTTGCGGAATCGCGGCAGCATAGTCGCAACCGGCGCCGCTTTGAATGAGCCCGGAGCGGAGACCACCATGCACGGCGTCATCCGCCGCCATGATGCCGAAGCAAGACGGGCTGGATCGACCGCACATCCTGACCAAGGACGCGCGCAAGGGCTGGTTCGCGGAAACGAACGCCCCATATTCCCCATCATGCGAAAGGCGCTCCCGATTCTCGCCGCGCTCCTGCTCCTGTCCGCGTGGACCGGGACGGGCTCGGCACAGTCCCTTCCCTCCGAGGGCGGCAAGAGCGGCAGCATCTTCGGCGGCGGTTCGGGCGGCTCGCGGCCCGCGCCCTACCGCTCGCCGGTCAGCCCGCCGGCGGACAATTCGGCCAAGCGCAACGAAAGCCCGTCGGTCGATCCGCGCCAGGGTCCCGGCTCCTCGCCCAGCCCGGGCGGCAGCTACGGCGACACGGTGCAGAAGCAGAACGACGAGGCCAAGCGCCAGCGCGAGATGATCCAGCGGCGATAAGAGTCCAAAACGCCCTTTTTCGGGGTCGGAAATGCCCTTTTGCCGCGCGCGAATGCGGTCGTTCGCGATCGAATGACCGCGTTTTGTCCTTGCGCTGGCACTGGGGCTGCCCGTTGAAAGCGCCCTCGAAATAGCACTGGATGCCTCTCTGAAACTGGCCGTTTCGCGTGCAGTGTTCGCGCCAAAATCCGTGCGAATCCGCCATGGGCGTTCGTCCATAACGCAGCCATCCCGGCCGCCGGCCCCGCCCGAACATTCTTAGGAAAACCTTTGTTAATCAATATTTTAGGGATTCTTGACAGACCACCCCCATGAGAACAAAATTAGAACGAACAAATACAGAACGCATAGGCAGGTTGGGACCAACGCATGGCCCAAGAGAGCACCCGTCACTCCAGCAAAACCCCGGCCGGGGAAACCGGCCGGCTGGATTTGGACGCCTTGCGCGAACGCATCGGCGCCATGGAGCGGCTGGGCACCGGCCGCGACGGGCGCGCGGGCGTGATGCCGACGGGCGTCGCCGCGATCGACGCCCACCTGCCTTGGCGCGGCCTGCCGCGCGGTTGCCTGCACGAGATCGTCGCGCGCGAGGGCGATGGCGCGGGCCCCGGTTTCGCCGCCTATCTGCTGGCGCGCCTGGCCGCCTTCGGCCCTGTGCTGTGGCTGTCGCCGCGGCCCGACGCCTATGCGCCCGCGCTCGAACAGCTCGGCCGTCCCGGCTGGACGCGCCGTTTGCTGCTGGTCCACGCGCGGCGGCGCGACGAGTTGCTGTGGGCGATGGAGGAATCGCTTCACGCCCCAGGCCCCGCCGCCGTGCTGGGCGAGATCGCCGCCGCCGACATGGTGGCCAGCCGCCGCCTGCAGCTTGCCGCCGAGACGCGCGGCGCGACCGCGATCCTGTTGCGCGTGGGTGCGATCGACGCCGCCGCGCGCGCGGGCAGCGTGGCCGCCACGCGCTGGCGCGCCGAAAGCGCGCCCAGCGGCGAATTGCCCTTCCCCTCTCCGGCCGAAGCTTCGGCCGAGGACGACGAAAACGAATTGCACGGCCCGCAACCCATCCGATGGGCGCGGGAAGACGAGATCGGCCCCGCGCGCTGGAGCATCGGGCTCCTGCGCTGCCGGGGCGGACGACCCAACGACTGGCTGGTGGAGAAGGACGATGAGACGGATTCTCTCGCTGTGGTTTCCCCGCTTCGCGACGGACAGGCTGACGCGGAAGGAACCAGCCTGGCGCAATAAGCCGCTGGCCACCTACGGGGCCGAGCGCAACCTGCCCATCCGCACCGCCAACGCGGCGGCGGAAAAGCTCGGCGTGTATGCCGGCCAGGGTCTAAACGACGCCTACGCCGGGCGCGAAGCTTTGCGTGCCGTTCCGGCGGACGCGGCAGGCGACCAACTCGAACTGTCGCTTCTGGCCGATTGGTGCGGCCGCTACACGCCATGGGCCGCGGTGGACGGCAACGACGGGCTGTTCCTCGACATCACCGGCTGCGCCCATCTGTTCGGCGGCGAAGACGCCTTGCGCGAAGAAATCGTCACGCGCCTGGACCGCTTCGGCTATGGCGCGCGGGCGGCCACCGCACCCACGCCGGGTGCTGCCTGGGCCTTCGCGCGCTTCGGCACCAAACGCAACGCGGCGGATGCCGAGGCCGCGCGGACGATGGCCGAGTTTCTGCCCGCCGCCGCCCTGCGTCTTTCCGCCCAGCAAGCCGTCGCGTTGCACCAGTTGGGCCTCAACCATGTCGGCGAGGTGATGAAGGTGGCGCGCGCGCAACTGGCGCCGCGCTTCGGCACGGATGTCGTCGCGCGCATCGCCCAGTTCACGGGCGAGACGTTCGAGCCCATCTCGCCGCGCGTGCCCGCCGATCCCGACCGCGCGGGCCGCATCTTCGCCGAGCCCATTCGGGCGTTCGGCGACATTGAAGCCACTCTCGCGCATCTCTTGGAGAAGCTCTGCGCGCGTCTAGCCGAGAAGGGCCGCGGTGCGCGGCGGTTGGATTTCTGCCTCTATCGCATCGACGGCAGCGTGGCTTCGGTCACCGTCGGCACCGGCCTGCCCGCGCTCGATCCGCGCCATCTGGCCAATCTGTTCGCGGAAAAGCTGCCGCGGCTCGATCCCGGCCTAGGCGCCGACGCGGCCAGCCTGTCGGCCGCGGTGACCGAGCCGTTCGGCGCGCGCCAGATCCGCGCCGCCTTCAACACGGGCGCCGATCC
>CADEGL010000058.1:18938-22241 GCA_902826885.1 uncultured Alphaproteobacteria bacterium
CGCGACTATTACCGGGTGGAGGATTCGGCGGGCCAGCGCTTCTGGCTGTTCCGCGAGGGCCGGGCCGCCGGACGGCAGGCGTGGTTTGTCCACGGCCTCTTCGCCTAGGCGGCCATCCTCATGTTTTGGATGAAGGTTGGAAAGTTCGGACAGGAATCTGAAATCGAACGGATTTCAGATTCCCGCCCCGCGCGGATACGCCCCGCCGCGCGGGGCGAAGATTCATCGCCGGGCGAATTTCGATAGAGGGAGGAAAAGATGATGGAACGGCAAGAGATCAACGACATGAAACCGGCGCGCTGGGTGCCCGTGCTCGACGCCGTCGAGGCGGTGATCGACCGGATCGTGCGCGAAAGCGCGGGGCGGCAGGAACGGCATCATGACATCGCGGATGCCGCCCATGCGTAAAGGTTGAAACAGAATAAATTCTATTTCTTGTAGCCGACCAAATAGAGGTCGCTGCACAGCGTGGGAAACGGCTGTAGGAGGCGGTCTATCAAGGGCATCGCGCGGCGCACGGCCGGGACGCGGCTGACGTAGCCGAGCCAGTTGCGGCCGATGACGGAGATGTCTTGAAGCCCCAGATCGTTCGCCATGTAGCGCAGGTCGTCCACGTCGGGTTCGCGCACATGGCCGCGGAAAGCCTTTTCCTCGTACCAGTCCTGCATCGCGCTCCATTTGCCGACGCCGAACGGAACTGAAAGCCGCTTACGCAGATTGACGCAGTTCGGCGCGCCGACGATCAGCCGGCCGCCAGGCTTCAAAGCACGGACCAACCCATGCAGCACCGCCTTGGGCGAATGGTGCCAGTGTTCGATGCTGTCGAAGGTGGTGATGACGTCGAAACTATCGGGCGCCAGGTCCAGCCCGTCGGCGATCACGTCGCGCTCCAGTACCTCGACACCATGGCGGCGATGGATCGGCAGGACTTGTCGCACGATCGGTATGTTGCCGGGATCACGGAAGTCATCGACGAGGACGCTCCGCATCCCAAGCGCCGCGCAACCGACCGAAAACAGTCCCAATCCACCGCCGATATCGGCGACGGACGCGCCCTTGGGCCGATCGCCCACGGAAAGCTGGATATTGAAGGCGACGCGCCGAACGTCGTCGCGCTGGCCGGCGCGAAGGTCGGGCGGATATTCGTCAGCGATACCGCGCAGCAGCGCGGGCAAGTCCCCGGTCATTCGGAAGCCGCCCCCGCGTCAAGCCTATCAGCCCGAAGAGACGCCGCTCCTCCAGCCGTTGCTGGCCTTGCACTTCTGGCAGACCCGCTCGCCGGCCCATTCGCTCGTGAAGTCCGCGCTGCAGCATAGACACTGGCGCTTCTTCACGTTGCTCTTCTGCGGCAGGGGGTCCTCCAGCTCGGTCACGGCGCCGTCGGCCGAGTTAAGGAACGCCACGGACTCCTGCAAATCCTGGCGCAGCCGCGGGCGCTCGCCCACGGCCAGCTTCACGGGCACAGCCCGGGCTTCGTGCTTGCGGGTCTCCAGCTTCACGGCCAGGCCCGTACGGTTGTTGTTCCCCGTGGATCGCATCGGATACTTCATGCTCGGCCCTTCGCTCCAGAATAGTAGAACCGGCGGGGTCGTCCCTGGCCCCACCCGTCCCGTCCAAATTGCCCTTGTGGGCCCGGCCGAACCTTTTATCGGTTGCCGGACGCACGCCGTCGCCGGTAGCCACCCGGGAAACCCTGGTTAGGGTGCCTCGGCTGAAGGAAAACCACCTTTGACAGGTCGTCGCCGCGTTCGCGGTCTTGAGGAGAAGATACCTCATTTCCGTTCCGGTGGGAGGGGCGATTCTTAGGCTTTGAAAAACGCGGATTCCCGCCGTTTTTAGCCGGCTTACCGCCTTCCGGGCCATGCCCATGGGGGCGGCCCCGCCCTTCCCCGGCCCCCTGGCCGTGGCGATGGTTTCCACCCTCGCCCTGATGGGTCCGGGGACCTTTGGAATGATGATGGCCATGGCCTTTTCCGTGGCCTTGGCCGTGCGGACGATGGCCCTGCTCCTGCCGCTCCGGCCGGGGCTGGCGCGCTTCGCCGCCGGCCTCGCGGCCATGAAGACCGCGTTCGCCTTCATCGCCGTGACGATGCTCGTGGCGGTGGCCGTTGTGGCGGCCCCTGCCGCCGTGATGGTCCTGACCGTGACGGCCCTCGCCCTTAGGGCCATGACCGTGACGGCCTTGGCCGCCATGGCGGCGCCCTTCATGGCGATGGCCGTTATGACGGCCGCGATGGTGCCTGCCGCCCTCCTCCCGTTCCGGCACAACCGGCGTAGGCGTGGCTTCCGCCGACGCGGCGATCTCAGGTCCGCCCGTCATGATCGGAATTCGCTGGCGGATGGTCCGCTCGATGTCGCGCAGATACTCCCGCTCCTCGCGGTCGCACAGCGAGATGGCCACGCCCTCGGCACCGGCGCGCGCGGTGCGGCCGATGCGGTGGACATAGCTTTCCGGCATGTTGGGCAGCTCGTAGTTGATCACGTGGCTGACCCCGTCCACGTCGATGCCACGGGCCGCGATGTCGGTCGCGACCAGGACGCGGGCCTTGCCGTTGCGGAAATCGGCGAGCGCCCGCTCACGCTGGCCTTGCGACTTGTCCCCGTGGATGGCGGCGGCTTCGATATGCCCATCTTGCAAATGGCGCGTGACGCGGTCGGCGCCCCGCTTGGTGCGGGTGAAGACCATGGCGCGGGTGATGGCTGGGTCGGCGAGCACCTGGGTCAAGGCGCTGCGCTTCTTCGGCGCGTCGACGAAGATGACGTGCTGCGCCACGCGCTCGACCGTGGAGGCCGCCGGCGTGACCGAGACCCGAACCGGGTCGCTCAAGAGCTCGGAGGCCAGGCCCGCGATCTCCTTCGGCATGGTGGCGGAGAAGAACAGGTTCTGCCGCACCTTGGGCAGGACCCGCACCATGCGCCGGACGTCGTTGATGAAGCCCATGTCCAGCATGCGGTCGGCCTCGTCCAGGACGAAGCATTCCACCGCGTCCAGGCGTACCGTGCCCTGGCGCATATGGTCCATCAGGCGGCCGGGCGTGGCGATCAGGATATCGACGCCGCGGGCCAGGCCCTTGATCTGCGGCACCATGCCGACGCCGCCGAACACGACGGTGCTGGTCAGGCCGAGGTTGCGGCCGTAGGTCCGGAAGCTCTGGGCGATCTGGCCGGCCAACTCGCGGGTCGGGCTCAAGATCAGCGCGCGGCAGGTCTTGGGCGCGGGCCGCTGCCGGTTATCCACCAGCCGCTGGAGGATCGGCAGCGCGAAGGCGGCCGTCTTGCCGGTGCCGGTCTGGGCGATGCCGA
>CADEGL010000059.1 GCA_902826885.1 uncultured Alphaproteobacteria bacterium
CGGGATAACCCGCATCCGCGCTGGTCAGCGCGTTGACGCCGATGCCTTCCTCGAACGCGGCATTGGGCCAGATGCTTTCGATCACCACCACGCCCCGCTGCTGTCCCTCGCGCGGCTCCACGTGGATCACGATGGAGGCCCGGTCGTTCCCAACCCGAATGCGGTCGCCTTCCTTCACGCCCATGGCCTCGCAGTCGCCTGGGTGCATCAGGATGGTCGGCCGCCGCTCGCGTTTGATCGAGCTGGGCGTCTCGGTAAAGCTGGAGTTGAGATAGCTGCGCGCGGGCGCGGCAACCAAGCGGAATGGCTTGTCCTCGCTGGATTCATCGGTCACGGCCAGATGATCGGGCATGACCGGCATCTTGTCGTGTGCGATGCCGAGCGCTTTCCAATCCGGCTTGAAGTGGAAGCGTCCGTCGGCGTGGCCGAAGCCGTCGAGGAAGTGAGCCGTCTCGAACTTGGGCGCAAAGTCGATGCCGCCTTCGCGATACATCGTGTCCGCGCCGGGTAGGCCCGAAGCCTTCAGCATTTGGTCGATCAGTTCCCACGGCGTCATATGGAAACCCGGATGTTCCGCCCCCAGCCGCTTGGCCAGGGCGCAAATGACGTCGTGGTTCGAGCGCGATTCGGCATAAGGCTCGATGATCTTCTTGGCCACCTGCAAATGGGTATGCCCGCTGGCGGTGTAGAAATCGTCATGCTCCAGGAACGTGGTCGCGGGCAGGACGATATCGGCCATCTTGGCCGTGTCGGTCATGAACTGCTCGTGCACGACCACGAACAGATCGTCGCGGCGGAAACCTTCGTTCACCTTGACCGATTCGGGACAGACCACGACCGGGTTGGTGTTCTGGATGAACAGCGCCTTGACCGGCGGGCCGCCCGCCAGCGCATCCTTTTGTCCAACCAGAATGGGACCCATGCGCGACTGGTCGAGGTTCCGCACGCTTTTATCGAGCCGGTCGAGCCCTTGGATCATCGTGCGGTCCAAGGGATAAAGACCAGTCTGGCCATACATGGCGCCGCCGCCGGGATACTGCCACGCGCCCGAGACCGCGGGCAGCGACGACACGGCATGGATCTGGGCCGAGCCGTTGCGCATGCGCGTGAAGCCATAGCCGACGCGGATATAGCTGCGCTTGGTCTGCCCATAGAGGCGGGCGAAATCCTCGATCACCTGAACCGAAAGGCCGGTGATCGCCGATGCCCATTCCGGCGTGCGGCTCTTCAGGTGGGTTTCCAGCTCGGCGGGCGCGTCGGTGTACTTCTCGAGATAGGCGCGGTCGGCCATGCCATCGCGAAACAGCACGTGCATCATGGCGCAGGCCAGCGCCCCGTCCGTGCCCGGCCGTACGGCCAAATGGAGGTCCGCCTGCTCCGCCGTTGGCGTGCGATAAGGATCGATGACCACGAATTTCGCGCCACGCTCTTTCCGGGCGCGGGCGATATGGGTCATCAGGTTGACTTGGGTGGAGACCGGATTGCCGCCCCAGACGACGATCAAGTCCGATTCCACCATTTCGCGCGCGTCCACGCCGCGCTTCACACCAGCGCCCGCGACCCAGCCCGTATCCGATAGCTTGACGCAAATCGTGCTGTATTGGCGCGAATAGCGCATGACATGGCGCAGCCGCTCGATGCCGTCGCGCTGCACATAGCCCATGGTGCCGGCGTAGAAATACGGCCACACGGCCTCGGACCCGTCGCGCTCCGCGATGCGCATCAGCTTTTCGGCGATCAGGTCGAGGGCGTCGTCCCAGCCGATGGGCTGATAGGCCGCGAAGCCCACCCCTTTGTCGCCCACGCGGCGCAGGGGCGTACGGAGCCTTTCGGGATGGTGGACTCGCTCGGAATAGCGCGCGACCTTGGCGCAGATCACGCCCGCCGTATAGCTGTTGCGGCGCGAACCGTGCACTCGCCCGATATGGTGCGAATCGACTTTCTCCACCTCCAGCGCACAGGTGCTGGGGCAGTCGTGGGGGCATGCGGAGGGAAGAATCTCTACGGCCGGGTCGCGCGGCATCGCCACATCCATCGCTGCTGAAGGGCTGCCATAAATTTAATCCTCCCCCGTTCCAGGGGCAAGGAAACGCCTCGATTAAGGCGAAAAATCGGTCATTTCAGCACGTGAATCACGCCCTTGGGATAGAAGGCATGGAAGGCGAAGGCGAAGCTGACGTTATAGGGCACGTCCTCGAACCCCGCGGCGGTCTTGCGCTGCACCGTGACGTTGCCCACGTCGCGGCCGTTGGAAATCATCACCTGATCGAGCGCCGAGGCTTGGCCGGGCTGCCAAGCGATCACCAGCCCGTCGGCCTCGACGGTTTTCTGCTTGCGCACCAAGTCGAGCGACCAGGCCTGCTCCCCCACCGCCACGACCCGCGCCAGGGGCGCGATGCCTTCCGGCAGGGCCCCCGAGAAGGAATGGTCGGGCTTTCCACGGGTGTCGTAGTAGGCAAAGGGGTTATGGCCGTACTGGCGCATGGAAGGGGTGCGCGGCATCACCACCGTGCCCTCCGGGGCGCCGTTGCGGAAGTGAATGAACGACTCCACGCGCGCGGCCACGGGTTTCAGCCGCTTGCCGGTCAGATCACCCACGATGGCCTCGCCGGTGTATTGCTGCCACCAGCTTTCGGTTTCCTTGTCGTACATGACGGCGTTCGCGTTGCGCAGCCGCCCGGTCTCGCCGAAGACCAGCGCCTGGCCATCGACCCGCCGGTCATAGACCACGATGGAGTTCCCCAAGGGCGAATACGTCACCGCGATGGGCATGCCGCCCACGGTGTCGTTAACGATTTCGTGCCACGTCAGGAGCTGGACCGGGTATGCGCGCCGCTCTTTTCCGACCGAGACCGTCACCACCGGTTCCCAATCGCCGATCCCGTAAACCTCTCGCAAAGAGACGATCTTTGGATTGTCGATCGCCGGCACCGCATCCCGGTGAACCACGTCATAGATCTGGTCGAGCGGTACGGCATGCAGGGAGAAGTCCGTCCGCGGGAACTCCCCTTGCCAGGAATGGACGAACGGCTCTTGCTTGGCGGGCGCGGCATATCCCGGCGCGGCGACCGCGAGGATCGCCAACGCGGCCAAGGCCGCAAGGGCGTGCTTGCCTTTCGAAAGGCTGGGCTGGAACATGACCGCTCCGCGCTGATGGGAGTGCAGATGTACCGGCTTCATGTCCGTGTGGCTATGCCTCCGTCGAACGGCGTAACCGCATGCTGACGCCGGAGAAGGATTACGATTCCACCATGGCCGCGTTCCGCTGGCGCGTGCCGGAGCGCTACAACATCGCCGTGGATGTCTGCGACCGCCACGCGGCGTCCGGCGGCGTGGCCATGATCGTGGAGGACGAGACGGGCGCGGTCACCCGCCATACCTTCCGCGACCTCTCTCTGCGCAGCAACCGCTTGGCCAATGCTTTGCGCCATCTTGGCATCGGGCGCGGCGACCGTGTCGCGGTTTTACTCTCTCAAGGCCCTGAATTGGCCGTCGCGCACCTAGCGGTCTACAAGCTGGGCGCCATCGTCCTGCCTCTCTTCGCCCTGTTCGGTCCCGACGCGATCGCCTATCGGCTTAAGGACAGCGGCGCCAAGGCCCTTGTCACCGACGACCAGGGATTGCCCAAGGCGCGCGAGGCCGAGAAAACCCTCGACAAGCCCGTCGCCTTGATCGTGGCTGGCAAAGGCGACGGCCTTGCCCACGATTTCCATGCGCTGATCGCGCGCGGGGCGGAGTCGTTCGATCCGGTCGACACCGCGGCGGACGATCCCGCGCTCATCATGTACACCTCGGGCACCACGGGCCCGGCCAAGGGCGCCCTGCAAGCCCATCGAGTCGTGTTGGGGCACTTGCCGGGCGTCGAGTTCCCCCACGAATTCTTCCCGCAGAAAGGCGACCTGTTCTGGACGCCGGCCGATTGGGCCTGGGCCGGCGGCTTGCTGGACGTGTTGCTGCCCAGTTGGCACCACGGCGTGCCCGTCCTGGCCCATCGCGCCCGGAAGTTCGATCCCGAGGCCGCATTCGCGCTGATGGCCCGGCATGGCGTGCGCAACAGCTTCCTGCCGCCGACCGCCCTCAAGCTCTTCCGCCAGGCCGGCGTCTCCCGCGCCCGCACGCCTATCGCCCTGCGCACGGTCGGCAGCGGCGGCGAGCCATTGGGCGAGGAGCTGGTGGCCTGGGGCCGCGCGGCCCTGGGGGTGACGATCAACGAATTCTATGGGCAGACGGAATGCAATCTGGTGCTGGGCAACTGCGCGCCGATCATGGAAACGCGCCCCGGCTCCATGGGCCGGCCGATGCCCGGGCATGTCGTCGAGGTGGTGGATGAGAACGGAAGCATTCTGCCGCCGGGCGAGACCGGCAACGTGGCGGTCCGCCGGCCCGATCCGGTGATGTTTCTATCCTATTGGAACAAGCCCGAGGCCACCGCGCGCAAGTTCGCGGGCAACTGGCTGCTGACCGGCGATTTGGCGGCCAAGGATGACGGCGGCTATTTCTGGTTCAAGGGCCGCGACGACGATGTCATCACCAGCGGCTCCTACCGCATCGGCCCGAGCGAGATCGAGGACTGCTTGCTGAAACATCCGTCCGTGGCGATGGCCGCCGTGATCGGCGTGCCGGACCCGGTGCGGACCGAAGCCATCAAAGCGTTCATCGTGCCCAAGCCCGGCGTTCATCCCGACGCAAAGCTGGGCGCGGAGGTTCAGGACTTCGTCAAGACGCGGTTGGCCGCGCACGAGTATCCGCGTCTGGTCGAGTTCGTGGCGGAGTTGCCCATGACCGCGACGGGGAAGATCATGCGCCGGAGCTTGCGCGAGCGCGAGGCCATGCGGATCAAGAAAGGCGGCCAGGCATGACGGTGGACTACTACTTCGCCTTGGGCTCGCCCTGGTCCTATCTGGGACAGGCGCGGGTCGTGGAGATCGCCAAACGCGCGGGAGCGACCCTGAACTACAAGCCGGTCGCGCCCGGCCGCGTTTTCCCAGCGGCAGGCACACTGCAACTCAAGGATCGGCCGCCCGCGCGCAAAGCGTACCGCATGATGGAGTTGAAGCGCTGGCGCGCCTATTTAGGGATCGAGCTGACGCTGGAACCCCAATTCTTTCCGGCAAACGAAACCCTCGCCGCCCACATGGTGGTCGCCGCGCGTCAGGCCGGCCACGACCCCGGCCCGCTGGTGCTGGCCTTCATGCGCGCGATGTGGGTTGAGGATCGCAACATCGCGGACACCGCCACGATGGACGCGGTGGCCGAAAGCTGCGGGTTCGTGGGCGCAACCCTGCGCGCGGCCGCCGAAAGCGTGGAGGCGGAAGCCGAATACGACGCGAACTGCGAAGAGGCGATCGGCCGGCAGGTGTTCGGCCTGCCGACCTACATCCTCAACAAAGAATTGTTTTGGGGTCAGGATCGCCTTGAGTTTCTGGAGCGTGCTCTTCGCGCGCGCTGACGTCGTCGTCATCGTCGGATGACGTCATCAGAACCGCGTCCGCGAAATCCTTTGCCGAAAGGCCGCGGCACTGGTCGATGGAATCGGTCCAGTCCTGGCCGTCAAGATACTTCAGCAGGGGGTTGGCCATGGTGGCTCTCCGTTAGCGCAACCGGCGGGGCGATTTCCGCCGTGCGCTAAGGAGTAACTAAGCCAGTTGACGCGCGTGTGAAGATGTCTGGGCATTTTTATGGCGAATGCCCCTACACCCGCGACCGAACGGTGACGGATCGTTAACGGCGGACGACGACCGTGGAGGTCAGCATGTCGTGAATCGTGCGGCGCCTGAGGTCGAACAGGGCGATCGCACAAATAACGACCGGTAGCACCATGTTGGACGCCATGAAGACCAGCGTGCGGATACCGGACTGCAGGAGATCCGGCCGTCCGCCGCGCGCATCCCGCAACTCGATGCCCAGAAGACGCATGCCGGGGGTGGCCGATTTCGAACCGCCGGTAAACAGCGTGAAGTAGAAGAATGTCAGCACCCCACCGATCGGAATGACCAAGAGCCCGAAGGTGAGGATCGCGAGGGCAAAGCTGAAGATCAGGAAGGGGATCGTCAGAATCGCGATCAGGATGCAGTCGAGGATAAACGCCATGATCCGGCGCGAAAGCACGCCCTCGAATCGCTCGATCCCAAAGACCGG
Source organism: uncultured Alphaproteobacteria bacterium (assembly GCA_902826885.1). GTDB lineage: Bacteria > Pseudomonadota > Alphaproteobacteria > CADEGL01 > CADEGL01 > CADEGL01. The sequence continues at coordinate 6,139 of CADEGL010000059.1, forward strand.
CGCGCCAGGCGGCGGCAAGATCTCGGCACGCGGTGCGTCGGTCATGGGTGGCCCGTCCCTTTCATTCACGAAAAGTTAATGCGCCGGCGCCGATTTGCAACGGATTCGTCACGAAGAGCGGAGCGGTGCCTTGGCGGTTTCCTTCAAGGTCAGCACGACCGCCAGGGAGACGGCGGCCGCGGCCATCAGATACCAGGCAATGAACAGGTCGTCGCCGGTCTTCTCGATCAGATAGGTGCACACCATGGGCGTCGTGCCGCCGACGATCCCGAGCGTCAAGTTATACGCCACGGCCATGCCGCTGCAGCGCACGCTGGGCGAGAACATCTCCGCCATGGCCGTGGGCTGCACCGACAGGTAGCAACCGACCAGGATCGAAAAACCGAACTGCCCGAGGAAGATGGTCATGGCATCGGGATGATGCATGACCCATAACAGCGGATAGGACAGCACCAACAGACCGAAGGCCGAAGCCGCCAGAAGCGGTTTGCGGCCGACGCGGTCCGATAGGCGCGCGAAAAGCGGAATCATCGCCAGCATGGCGATCATGCTGACCGTGTTGACGTCGAGCGCCGTGGCCGCGGACAGGCCCACTTGCCGCTCCAGGAACACGGTGATGTAGATAAAAATCATATAGAAGGCGACGGCGTTGACCACGCTGATGCCGATCACCCTCGCCATCGCGGGGCCTTCCTGGCTCACGGCCCTGGCCAGCGGCAACTTATGGGTTTCCTTGTCCTGATCGGCCAAGGATTCGGGCAGGCCTTGACGGAGGATGAAGCCGGTCAGTCCAACGGCCAGCCCGGCCAAGAACGGCAAGCGCCAAGCCCAGTCATGCACCTCGGCCGCCCAGATCGTGTGAACGAAGGCGCCCACGGCCGAGCCCAGCAGGATACCGCCGATGCAGCCGAACAGGCTCCATGAGCCGTAATAGCCGCGCCGCCCAGGCGGCGCCTGCTCCACCAGATAGACCACCGAGGTGGTGTATTCGCCGCCCACGGCCAGCCCCTGCAACATCCGCATCAGGATCATCAGGGCCGCCGCCGCGACGCCGATATCCGCATGGTCGGGCAGAAGACCGATCAGGAACGTCGGCCCCGCCATGAGGGCGACCGAGAGAATCAGGGTGGTGCGGCGCCCAAGCCGGTCGCCCAGATGCCCGAACAGGAAACCGCCCAAGGGACGCATGAGGAAACCGGCGGCGAAGGCGCCGTAGGCCGCCAACAGCGAGGCCGTGGGCGAGCTGGAGGGGAAAAACCGTTCGGCAATGATGGGGGCGAAGTAGCCGTAGACGGCGAAGTCGTACCATTCGAGCACGTTGCCCGAGATACCGGCGGCCACCACCCGGCGGCGAACTCCGCTTTCGATCGTCGCGTCCGCCGCGCTCATGGATGCCTCATCGCAAGGGTCCGCGACCCGTTTCGGGCGTACGCAGGGCCGACACGAACGAGATCGCGGCGGCGGCCATCAAGTAATAGGCGATCGATAGGTCGTTGTCCGTCCGCTCGATCATATAGGTCGCCACCATAGGCGTCGTGCCGCCGATCAGGCCCAGGGTCAGGTTGTAGGCGATGGACATGCCGCTACAGCGCACCGCGCGGGGAAACAACTCCGCCATCACGGCCGAGACCACGGGGCCATAGGTGCCGAGCATGAGGGCGAACACGATTTGCGCCGGCAGGATCAGCGCCGGGTCGGCGTGATGCATGACCCAGAGAAGCGGATAGGACAAAACCAGCATCATCAAAGGCACGGCAACCATGAAGATCCGCCGGCCGACGATGTCGGAGACGTAGCCCGCCACGGGAATGGTCACCAGCAGCACGACCATCGAGATCGTGTTGATGTCGAGCGCCATGGCCGCGCTCAATCCCACCTCGCGCTGCAGATAGGTCGTGATATAGAGGAACATCATGTAGAAGCCGACGGCGTTCATCAGCCAGATGCCGCTCACGCGCAGCATGGAGCGCCATTCGTAGCGGAAGGCGCGCGCGACCGGCGCGTGTTCGCGCAATTCCGCGCTCGCGGCGGAATCCGGCAAGCCGCGCCGCAGCATCAGCCCCAGGACGCCGACCGACAGGCCGGCCAGGAACGGCAAGCGCCAGGCCCAATCCTGGACCTCCGCTTCCCAGAAGGTATGGACCAAGGCGCCGACGGCGGAGCCCAAGAGGATGCCGCCGATGCAGCCGAAATTGATCCAGGATGCATAGAGCCCGCGCCGGTCCGGCGGCGCCTGCTCCACCAGATAGGTCACCGAGGTGGTGCACTCGCCGCCCACGGAAAGCCCCTGGAGCATGCGCATGAGCACGACCGCCACGGCGGCCCAGACACCGAGGACGGAGGCATCGGGCATGACGCCGATCAGGAAAGTCGGCCCGGCCATCAGCACGATGGACAGAATGAGGGTCCGGCGCCGGCCGATGCGGTCACCCAGATAGCCGAACAGGAACCCGCCCAGAGGGCGCATGAGGAAACCCGCCGCGAAGGCGCCGTAAGCAGCCAACAGCGAGGAGTCCGGCGAATCCGAGGGAAAGAACTTTTGCGCGATGATCGGCGCGAAATAGCCGTAGACGGCGAAGTCGTACCACTCCAGCACGTTGCCGGAGATGCCGGCGACGACGGCGCGCCGGCGCACGCGGCCGCCCAGGGGAGACGGCGCGGCGGCGATCGCGGTCACGGCGAGACCCGCGCCCCGATTCCGGCAAAAAACCCTTCGCCCCGCATCGTCCGCCCCCGATCAGACAGCAAGGGGTCTAGCGTAACGGCGGAACGCGGGCGATGGGAATCTAACGCTCGAGAATGACGTCCAGGTCGACTTCCATGCCATAGAGGGGCCGGGCGAAGCCCTTGATAATCAGGACCGACATGGTGGGATGGACGCCTTTGATCCATTTACCGACCGCGTTGCAGACCGGCTTCACATAGGCGCGGTCGGAGACGTAAAGGCGGATACCGCAGACATCGCTCCACCCTGCCCCGGCCTCCTTCAACAGGATGTCCATATTCTGCATGGCGTTGTCGGCCTGGGCGTACATGTCGTCCTGGCCCAGCACATCGTCCGAATTCCAGATTCGCCCGGTCTGGCCACGGATGTAGATGCGTTTTCCCGCCTTCACGATCCAGCAAAGATCATTGTCCAGCTTCTGCTCGGGGAAAGCGGTCTTGGTGTTGTATTTGCGCAAGCGCTCGTGCGGCATGGCGTAATCCCCTCTCAGCTCTTCATCACGCGGTCGGACAGACCCGCGGCGTTCTTCACGAATTCCAGCGGCTCGCTCCAATCGAAGGTCTGGAACACGGCATTCAGGTGGGCGAAGGGCGGCGACTGGGCGAACAGGTGGAAGGTCACCCGGTGTCCGGCATGGCCGCTGTTCACCAGATCGCGCGCGAAGGCCAAAAGCTTGCGCCGGTCCTCGGCCTGCCAGCTGTCGCTGACGGAATAGAACTTCTCGAGCCACGGCCCCGTCTCCGGGCTGCGGAACGATGCCGCGTCCGGTGTGACGCAGATCTGGCCGCCGCACAGCTCGCGGGTCAGGTGCATCATCTCCGGCAGCTTGGCGCAGGCCACGGTACGGCCGGAATAGAGCAGCGACTGGTGCGGCATGACGAGACCCGCTTCGCTGGTCTGTCCTTCCTCGACCGCGGCGGTCAGGAAAGCGTTGATGCTCTCGCGATAGCACGCCAGCGTCGCCAGCTTCTCGCGAACGGCCTGCTGTTTGTCCAAACCGGTCTGCCGCGCGTTGTGCAACGCCGCGCCGATCATCATGTCCGCGAAACGTTGCATGCGCGCCAAGAACGGATAGCCCGTGTAGCGGTGCAGCATGCCCCGGATGAAGGCGGCCGCGCGGGTGTGGCGGTAGAACAGCACCTGCTCCCACGGCACCAGCACGTCGTCGAAGACGATCAGCGTGTCCAGCTCGTCGAAACGGCTGGCGATCGGATAATCCTCGGGGTTACGCCCCACGGCGTGACTCGCGCGGCAGATATGCTTTAGGCCCGGCGCGTTCATGGCGCAGACGAAGCCGAGCGCATAGTCCGACAGCTTCTCGTCGCCCCAGTTGGCGATGGTCGGCTTGACGAAAGCCTGGTGTGCATACGGCGCGGCCGTCTCGTACTTGGCGCCGCGCACGATGATGCCCGCATCGGTCTCCTTGACCACGTGCAGCAGCATGTCCGGGTCCTGATCCTGCGGCCGGCGCGAACGGTCGCCCTTGGGATCGGTGTTGGCCGACACCGTCATCAGGTCGAGCGCGCGGGCACGCTCCACCTGTAGTTCGATGTTCCGGCCGAAGCGCGGATCGACCTCGTCCAAGAGCTTGCGCCCGTCGAGGAGCGACCAGAGCGAGCCCACCGTCTCGTCGCCCACGCGCAGGACGATGCCATTGAGGTCGTCCAACACCGTCTCGACCCATTGGCGCTTCGCGCGCCAATCGTCCTTGCTGCGCGGCGGACGATTGGGGATCGCCTGCAACGTCCCGTCCGCATCGGCGTAGGACATGACGTTCCGGTAGCGCTCTTCGTGCGCCATATCGTAGATGCGCGCGCGCCACGCGACCGAATGTTGAAACGCCGGATGGCTCGGCACGTCCTTGACACGCTCGCCATCGACATAGACTTCACGATCGTCGCGCAAGGACTCGACGTATTGGTTACCAGTCAGAAGCATCGGAAAACTCGATTAAGACGAAAACAAACTCATGGATCGCCGGGCACGCCGTAGGACGGCGCGTCGGTCGGATTGGTGGCGCGGGTGACGTAGGTCATCATCTGCGGCTCGAACTCGGTCCAAATCTCGCGCAGCTTTGCGATGGGCGCATCGGCCCAATCGACTCGCAGGTCGCAGATCGGCCACGGATGTTCGCTGACCAGCGACAAGCCGCAGGACTTCACCGGCCCCATCTCGCCGCCCGCCGCGAGGCCGGCTTCCAGCCCGCGCAGCAGACGCTCGCCCAGGTTGAGATTGGCGTTGCCCTCGAAGCTCTCGACCATGGCCTTGGGCACATTCGTATTGGCCAGAAGATTGCCGATGCCGACCGAATCCTTGCCCGCGAAGGCCGCGTTGGTGCCAAGCGTCTTGGCACCCGAGTAGTGGACGGGCGCGCCGGATTTGCCCAGGAAGGCGACCTGACGGAAGTCGGGGAACTTTTCCGCCTTCATCACCTGGTCGAGCGCGTCCTTGGCGCTCAGGCCCTTCGCCATCAGGTCGAGCCCTTTCGACCCGATGGCGGGGTTGGTGATGTTTTGGGTCGCCACGGCGCCCACGCCCGCGCGCGTCCAGGGGCAACGGCTGGCCACCGCGATGCTGGATGTGGTGATGGCAATGCCGAACATACCGGTCCGCGCGCAGCGGCCGGTCAGCGAGAAGGTCATGGACGCCTCCTAACGGATCAGGCTTCGTCGTCGGGGATGACGGCTTCGACGTCGATTTCCATCAGCAGCTCGGGGATCGCCAGGCCGTTGACGATCAAGCCCGTCGAGCACGGATGCACACCCTTCAAGGCCTTGCCGACCTCGCGGTAGACCGCCTCGCGATAGGCGCGGTCGGTGATGTAGATCGTGGTCTTGCAGATATGCTCGAGCTTGGAGCCCGCTTCTTCCAGAAGCTGCTTCACGTTCTTCATCGCTTGCGCCGCCTGGGCGCCCGCGTCGCCGACGCCGACCAGCTTGTTGTCCAGCGTCATGCCGACTTGGCCGCGCAGGAAGACATGGTTGCCCGCGCGGACGGCCATGGATAGGTCGTTGTCCAGCCCCTGCCCCTTCCAGACATCCTTGGTGTTGAACTTGCGGAACCGCTTATGCGCCATGGCTCATCTCCCTGTTATTGCTTCATCACGCGATCGGACAGACCCGCCGCCTTGCGGACGAAGTCCAACGGATCGTTGAAGTTGAAGTTGTTGTAGACCGCGTTCAGATGGGCGAACGGCGGCGATTGGGCAAACAGCTCGAACGTCACCCGGTGGCCGGCATAGTCCGAGTTCACCAGATCACGCGCGAAGGCCAGAAGCTTGCGCCGGTCCTCGGCCACCCAGGCCTCGTTCACCGAATAAAACTTCTCCAACCACTTCTTGGTTTCGGGCGAAGTGAACGATGCCTGGTCCGGCGTGATGCAGATTTGACCGCCGCACAACTCGCGCGCCAGATGCATCATGGCGGGCAATTGCGAGCAAGCCAGCACGCGGCCGGTATAAAGAAGAGACTGGTTGGGCATCAGGAGACCGCCGGGGCTTTTCTCCGCCGTGGCGATCGACGCCGTCAGATGCGCGTTGATGCCCTCGCGATAGCAGGCCAAGGCGGCCAGCTTCTCGCGCACGGCCTGCTGCTTGTCGAGGCCGGTCTGGCGCGCATTGAACAGGGCCGCTCCGATCAGCATGTCGGCGATATATAAAGTGCGCAGCACGAACGGGAACGCGCTGTAACGGTGCAGCGTGCCGCGGATGTAGGACGCCGCCCGCGTGTGGCGATAGAACAGCACGTCCTCCCACGGGATCAGCACGTCGTCGAACACCATCAGCGTGTCGACCTCGTCGAACTTGTTGGCCAACGGATAGTCCGCCGCCGGCCGGCGGCCGGCGAAGCCCGTGCGGCAGATATGCTTCAGCCCCTTGGCGTTCATCTGCACGATGCAACCGAGCGCATAGTCCGACAGCTTGTCGTCGCCCCAATTCGCGATGGTCGGCTTCACGAAGGCCTGGTTGGCATAAGCCGAGGCCGTCTCGTACTTGGCGCCGCGGATGACGATGCCGGCGTCGGTCTCCTTGACCACGTGCAGCAGCATGTCCGGGTCCTGGTCCTGCGGGCGCTTGGAACGGTCGCCCTTGGGATCGGTGTTGGCCGAGACGTGGAAGACGTCGGTCTCCAGCGCCAGCTTGATGTGGCGCTCGATGTTTTGGCTGAACTGCGGATCGACCTCGTTGAGGACGTCGCGCCCGTCATAGAGCGACCACATCTCGCCGATGGTCTCGTCGCCCACGCGGATGACCACGCCGCCGATGTCCTTCATCACCGCGTCGACCGAGGCGCGCTTGTCGTGCCAGTCCTTCTGCTCGTAGGGCAGCTTGTGACCGATGCAGTTGCGCTCGCCGCTCGCCTTGTCGACATAGGACATCAGATCCTGGGTCTTGGCGTCATGCGCCATGTCATAGATGCGCGCGCGCACATCCACGATGGGCTTGAACATCGGGTGGCTGGGTACGTCCTTGACCCGCTCGCCCTCCATCCACACCTGGCGATCGTCGCGGATCGATTCGCGATACTGCGCGCCCGTACGGATCATGGCCCTCCCCCCTTTTCTGTCGCCGCGGCTTCCCGATGCGACTTTGCCTTGCCCGCGCTGCATCGGGGAAATATGATTTTTCGTTTACTTGAATAGGGTTTTCCTATGCCATTCTCCCTGCGTCAGCTCCGCTATTTCGTCGCCGCCGCCGAACATGGCGAGGTCAGCGCCGCGGCACGCGCGCTGTCGATCTCGCAGCCCTCCGTCTCGGCCGCCATCGCCGACCTGGAGGGCCAATTCGGCGTACAACTTTTCCTGCGCCGCCACGCACAGGGCATGGCGCTGACACCCGCGGGGCGCCGCTTACTGCCCGAGGCGCGCAGCCTGCTCGATCACGCACGCGAGTTCGAAAGCGGCGCGGCGGGCCTTGGCCAGGCGTTGACCGGCACGCTCGAAATCGGCTGCTTCGTCACCATCGCGCCTTTCTTCGTGCCGCGCCTCCTGTCCGGCGTCCGCTCGCGCTATCCCGGCATGGATGTGCGCGTGACCGAAGGGCATCACGAGGAGTTGCCCCAGGGCCTCAAGAACGGCGCGTTCGAAGTGGCGCTTCTGTACGACTACGCGGTCGGCGCGGACCGCGATCTGGTGGCCGAACCGCTGGCCGAGTTCCAGCCCTACATCCTGCTGCCCAAAAATCACCGGCTCGCGAAGGCTTCGAAGCTCTCGCTGACGGAGCTGGCGAAAGAACCGCTGGTGCTGCTCGACCTTCCCTCCACGCGCGAATATTTCCTCTCGCGCTTCATCGCCCTCGGCATCGAGCCGCTGGTCGCCCACCGCACGCCGTCTTACGAGATGGTCCGCTGCCTGGTCGCCAACGGCCACGGCTACTCCATGCTGAACATGCGGCCGGCGGAAGACCTGACCTACGACGGCAAGCGCCTGGTCTGCCGCCCGATCAAAGACTCGCTGGTGCCCGCCCGCGTGGTCATGGTCCGCCTGGCCGGCGCGACCCAGACGCGCCGCGCCGCAGCCTTCGCCGAGTTCACCCGCGAGTTCTTCGCCAAGGAAGCGGGTTGACGTTAGACGTCGTTGATTGGCTTGCTGATAAACAGATAGCCTGCCCAAGCGCATCGCCGACGTTGGGGATATCGTCCGTATGGGACTCAGCCGGCGCCTAATCACCAAGCACCTTCTACTAAGCGCATTCTCTATCGCTTGGCCATTGAGTGCTGCTTGGTCAGCGGACGAGCCGCGTATCATCGCGGACAATCAGATCACACCCTTCGATCAGGCGCTTTCACTTCACTACGTTCCTGTCGCCAATTTAGTCATAAGGGCAGACGTCACCATGAGCGGCACGATTCCGAACGGAACCGTCGACGCGTCAGATTCAACGATAGTGCGTGAATTGTGGTACCGGGCTGAGGGGGCCGCGATCGAAAGTGGAAATGGTCTCGTGTGGATCTACAAGACCGCTCAAATCGGCACACCCAAGCCGTCAGGATTTATGAAGGACATTAGCGATAGAACTAGCATCACTGGTGTACGTGCCGAGCATCAAACGGCAAGCGGTGTCCAGGTCTCTCTTTCCAATGGTGATATGAGACTCGGGTATGGCTCTGAATCCTATCCTTGCGCCCTGCCATCGCAGCTCATCAAAGCTGGCGAAAAGTACGAAGAATTTGCGCGCTGTATATTCCCTCTAAAGATCAACGCACCCTCCACCATGAAACTTGAAAACTTCGGATATGGTGAGGTTGAAGGGAAAACGATCTTCGAAAATCAGGATCATCTGGTAATTCGGCTAGGTGGGAAAATCCTCATCACTTTCGAAAACACGCATGACAATGTGCTAATGCACCTGACTGGCCAAATGCTGATTTCTACCAGCACCGGGCTTATCACAGCCGGCGTAGCCAAGGCCAAACTTGTCGTCCAAGAAGGGCGAGAAGAGTTAGGGGGCCTGATATTCGAGGTCGCACTGACAGCCCGTACAACGTCACCCACCTATTAATTTTTAGCACCCCTTGGACGCCAGCAAGGTCGACGGTTAAATTCGCGGCCTAGCGGCGCATTAGTGCCCAACCGCCCATTACGGAGCATCCCATGAAAGCCTCGTTGGACCTCGTCACGCTCCGCAAGCTCGTGAAGTCGGGCGAGATTGACACGGTCCTGACCGTTTTCCCGGATCAGCAGGGACGCCTTCTCGGCAAGCGCGTGGTCGGGCGCTATTTCCTCGAAACCGTCATGCACGAAGCCCATGCCTGCGACTATCTGCTGGCGACCGATCTCGAGATGGACACGATCTCGGGCTACAAGGCCTCGTCATGGGAAAAGGGTTACGGCGATTTCGTCATCAAGCCGGATATGTCCACCCTGCGCCTGATCCCGTGGCTGGAAAAGACGGCGCTGGTGATGGGCGACTGCCTGGACCATCACGGCCACGATTTGCCCCATGCGCCCCGCTCCATGCTGAAGAAGCAGGTTCAGAAAGCGCGCAAGATGGGCTTCGTCTCCAAGATGGCGTCGGAGCTTGAGTTCTACATCTTCGAGGACACGTTCGGCGCGGCGCGCACGCGCGACTACAAGGGGCTGACGCCGCCCGGCTGGTACAACGAGGATTACCACATCTTCCAAACCACCAAGGAAGAGAAGCTGATCCGCGCCATCCGCAACGGCATGGAAGGCGCCAATGTGCCGGTGGAGTTTTCCAAGGGCGAATGCGGCTTCGGCCAGGCCGAGATCAACCTGCGTTATGCCGAGGTGCTGGAGATGGCCGACCGTCACTCCATCTATAAGAACGGCGTGAAGGAGATCGCCTTCGCCCACGGCAAGTCCGTGACCTTCATGGCCAAGTGGGACTTCGCGCAGCCGGGCTCGTCCTGCCACATCCACAACTCGCTGTGGGATGCGAAGACGGACAAGGCCGTCTTCTTTGACAAGAGCCAGCCCCACGGCATGTCGAAGCTGTTCCAACACTATCTGGCCGGACAGCTCTCGCTCGCGCGCGAGATGTCTCTGTTCTTGGCGCCCACGATCAATTCCTACAAACGCTATCAGGCCGGCTCCTTCGCGCCGACCAAGGCCGTGTGGTCGAGCGACAACCGCACGGCCGGTTTCCGCTTATGCGGCGAGGGCAAGGGCTTGCGCATCGAATGCCGCGTGCCCGGCGCCGACGCCAACGCCTATCTAGCCTTCGCCGCGCTCCTGGCGGCGGGCCTTTACGGCATCGAGCAGAAGATGAAGCTGGAGCCCATGGCCGAGGGCAACATCTACGCCCAGGACGTGCGCGAGGTGCCCACGACCTTGCGCGAAGCCATCGAAGCGCTGGACGGCAGCAAGGTGCTGCGCAAGCTGCTCGGCGACGATGTCGTCGACCACTACCTGCACACGGCGCGCATCGAGCAAGGCGAATACGACAAGCGCATTACCGACTGGGAACTGCGCCGCTATTTCGAACGCGTCTGATCCGACAGAGAAACGAGTCCGCCATGCCGATCGATCCCACGACGCTCAAGGGCAACTGGAACTATCCGACCCGCATCTGGTTCGGCCCCGGCCGCATCGCGGAGCTGCCCCAGGGCTGCGCTTCGCTTGGCATCAAGCGGCCGCTGGTCGTGACCGACCCCGGTTTGGCCAAGCTGCCGATGATCGCCGAGGCCGTGGCGAACGCGAAAACCGCGGGCTTGGGCGTCGCCGTGTTCAGCGACCTGCGCCCCAACCCCGTGGGCAAGAACGTCACCGACGGCGTCGCGGCCTATAAGGCCGGCAAGCATGACGGCGTGGTCGCCTTCGGCGGCGGCAGCGCGCTGGACGTGGGCAAATCGGTCGCCTTCATGGCCGGTCAGACGCGCCCGCTGTGGGACTTCGAGGATATCGGCGACAATTGGGCGCGCGCCAACGCGGACGCTATCGCGCCGATCATCGCGGTGCCGACAACATCGGGCACGGGTTCGGAGGTGGGGCGCGTCTCCGTCGTGACGCAGGAGGAGAACCACACCAAGCGGCTGATCTTCCATCCGAAGATCCAGCCCTCGCTGGTGATCGCCGATCCGGCGCTCACGCTCGGCCTGCCCAAGCACATCACCGCGGCCACGGGCATGGATGCCTTCGCGCACAATCTCGAAGCGCTCTGCTCGCCGATGTTCCATCCGCAGGCCGACGGCATCGCGGTGGAAGGCATTCGCCTGGTGAAGGAATGGCTGCCGGTCGCGGTGAAGGACGGTTCGAACCTGGCCGCGCGCGCCTACATGATGGCGGCGTCCACCATGGGCGCGACCGCGTTCCAGAAAGGTCTCGGCGCGATCCACTCGCTCAGCCATCCGGTCGGCGCGGTCTACGACACGCATCACGGCCTGACCAACGCCGTGTTCATGCCTTATGTGCTCGCGTTCAACCGCAAGGCGGTCGAGGACAAGATCGCCGCGCTGGCGCGCTATATCGGATTGAAGGATTCGAGTTTCACCGGCTTTCTGGATTGGGTGCTGGCATTGCGGCAGGAGCTTTCCGTGCCGCATACGCTGAAGGATCTGGGCGTGGCCGACGACCGCATCGACATGCTGGCCGAGATGGCGGCCGCCGACCCAAGCGCCGGCACCAACCCGATCCCCGTCGGGGTGAAAGAACACCGGACGCTGCTAGAGATGAGCTTCGCCGGCCGCCTGGGCTGAGGATCGGTCACTCCATCTGCGATTACGTCGCGTTTACCTTGCAAATCATTCGCAACTGCATTATCCGAATGGGCGGATCGCCTCAATATCCGTGACAATTCGTTACTGTCCGGCGGGCGGTTCCTGCGTTCACGAGTTACGGGGTTCCCCGCCATGTCTTTCCGCCGCATCATCGCCGCCAGCGCCGCCTTGGCCGCGCTTCTGACCGTCCACGCCGCGTCCGCCGCCGAGGTGAACATCTATTCCTCGCGCCAGGAGCATTTGATCCGGCCGCTTCTGGACGCTTTCACCAAGTCCACGGGCATCACGGTCAATGTCGTGACCGCGAACGACGACGCGCTGGCGGAGCGGTTGAAGACCGAAGGCGCCAACTCTCCGGCGGACGTGTTGCTCACGGTCGACGCCGGCCGCCTGATCCGCGCGGACCAAGCCGGCCTGTTTCAGCCGATCAAGTCGCCCGTGCTCGAAGCCGCTATTCCGGCCTCCCTGCGCGACCCCAAGGGCAACTGGTACGGCCTGTCCATGCGCGCGCGCGTGATCTTCTATTCCAAGGAGCGCGTGAAGCCGGACGAGCTTTCGACCTATGAGGCGCTGGCCGATCCCAAGTGGAAGGGCCGCATCTGCATCCGCTCTTCCTCCAACGTCTACAACCAGTCGATGCTGTCGGCCTTGATCGTCGAGGACGGCGCGCAGAAGGCCGAAGCCTGGGCCAAGGGCATCGCCGACAATCTGGCCCGCCCGCCCGCGGGCGGCGACCGCGACCAGATCCTGGCCGTGGCGGCCGGCGCCTGCGACATCGCGATCGCCAACACTTACTATTATGCCGGCCTCCTCACCTCGTCGAAGGAAGAGGACAAGCAGTCGGCGCAGAAGGTCGCATTGTTCTGGCCGAACCAGTCCGGGCGCGGCGCGCACGTGAACATCTCGGGCGCGGGTGTCACCAAGAACGCGCCGCACAAGGCCGAGGCCGTGAAGCTGTTGGAGTTCCTGGTCAGCGACGAGGCGCAGAAGCTTTACGCCGAGGCCGTGTACGAGTTCCCGGTGAAGCCGGGCATAGCACCCGCGGGCGTCGTGGCGGGCTTCGGCAAGTTCAAGGCCGACACCCTGTCCTTGGCCGAGATCGCCAACCACCAGGCCGAGGCCATTCGCATCTTCGACCGCGTCGGCTGGCGCTGACTTTTTTCCACTGGATCGAGCCCCTCTGCCGCCCAGGCAGAGGGGTTTTTTGTTGTTTGCGGCCGATTCCAGCGCCCGGCGGCGTTAGGTGCCCTCACGCCCATAGCCGGGCGGGGCGCGATACGCTATAGGCTGGCCCCCTAAGGACGGCGGGGCGACATGAAAAAAGCGATCCTTCTGGCGGCACTGGGCCTGTTCGGCTGCGCGGGGCCCGACATCGTCAAGTCCGACCCCAACTCCGTCACCATCCAGTACACGCTGAACAACGACATCGAGCGCAACGACGCGTTCAACCAGGCCATGGACCACTGCAAGCAGTACGGCAAGGTGGCCATTCCGTCGTCGAACAGCGTCGCCGGCTACGTCATCAACCAGTCCTTCGACTGCCAGATCGCCAGCCGCTGACCGCGGCCGCCCCCTACTCTTCGTCCTGGAGCGAGAGCAACGCGGCGTTGCCGCCGGTGGCGGTGGTGTTGATCGACAGCACGCGCTCGGTCGCGAAGCGGGGAAGGTAGCGCGGGCCGCCGGCCTTGGGGCCCGTGCCCGACAATCCCTCGCCGCCGAAGGGCTGCACGCCCACCACGGCGCCGATCATGTTGCGGTTGACGTAGATGTTGCCGACGCGCGCGCGCGAGGCGATGTGCTGGACTTGCGAATCGATCCGGCTGTGGACGCCGAGCGTGAGCCCGTAGCCGGTCGCGTTGATCGCATCCAGCACCTGCTCCAGCCGGTCGCCGCGATAGCGCACGACGTGGAGGATCGGCCCGAACACCTCGCGCGTCAGGCGCGGCAAACCGTCGATCTCGAAGGCTTGCGGCGCGACGAACGTGCCGTGCTGGGTCGCCTCGCCGAGGCGCGCGGCGTGGATCAGCTTGCCCTCGCGCCGCATGCGCGCGGCGTGGTCGTCGAGCACCTTCTTGGCCTCGTCGTCGATCACGGGGCCGACATCGGTGCGCAGGAGGCCCGGGTCGCCCACGACCAGCTCCTCCATGGCACCCGCCAGCATGTGCAGCACCTTGTCGGCCACGTCGTCCTGCACGAACAGCACGCGCAAGGCCGAGCAGCGCTGGCCCGCGCTCTGGTAGGAGGAGGTCAGGATGTCGTCCACCACCTGCTCCGGCAAGGCGGAGGAATCGACCAGCAGCGCGTTCTGCCCGCCCGTCTCGGTGATCAAGGGCGCGATCGGCCCGCCGTTGCGCCCCGCGAGGCCGCGCGCGATGAGGCGCGCCGTCTCGGTCGAGCCGGTGAAGGCGATGCCCGACACGCGCTCATCGGAGGTGAGCCGCGCGCCCACGACTGCCCCGTCGCCGGGCAAGAGATGCAGCACGTCCGTCGGAATGCCCGCCTGGTGCATCAGGCGCACGGCCTCGGCCGCGATGAGCGGCGTCTGCTCGGCCGGCTTGGCGATCACCGCGTTGCCGGCGGCGAGCGCCGCCGTGATCTGGCCGGTGAAGATGGCGAGCGGGAAGTTCCACGGGCTGATGCAGGCGAACACGCCGCGCCCGTGCAGCGCGATCGAATTGTCCTCGCCGGTCGGGCCCGGCAGCGCCAAGGGCGCCTCGAAATCCGCCCGCGCGCGCACGGCGTAATAGCGGCAGAAATCGACGGCCTCGCGGATCTCGCCCAGCGCGTCGGGGATCGACTTGCCCGCCTCGCGCACGGCCAGCGCCATGAAGCGCGGCGTGTTGGCTTCCATCAGGTCGGCGAAACGCTCCAGGCATTCGGCGCGCCGTCCCGCCGGCGTGCGGTCCCAGCCCTCGGCCGCCGCGGATGCGGACGAAAGCGCGGCATCCACCTCGGCCGGGCCGGCCTCGACGGCATAGCCCACCACGCGGCGCCGGTCGGCCGGATCGCGCAACTCCCTCTGCGTGCCGCCGAGCGCCTTGCCGGCCACGATGGGCGCCGCCTTCCACTCGCCCACGCCCGAACTCTCCATCGCGGCGCCGAGCGGCAGCACGATGGACGGATCGGACAAATCGGGCCCGCGCGCGTTCTTGCGTTCCGGCGCGAACATGTCCTGCGGCAGGCGGATCTGCGGATGCGGCTTCGAGTAGAGCGACGCCACCTTGGCGACCGGATCGCCGACCAGGGCCTCCACCGGCTGCGCCTCGTCGACGATGCGGTTCACGAACGAGGTGTTGGCGCCGTTCTCGAGCAGGCGGCGCACCAGATACGGCAAGAGATCCTCATGGCTGCCCGTCGGCGCATAGACGCGGCACGAGACGCCCATCTTCTCCGGCCCGACGATCTCGTCGTACAGCACCTCGCCCATGCCGTGCAGGCGCTGGAACTCGAAGTCGCGCCGGTTGCCGGCCAGTTCCAGGATGGTCGCGAGGGTGAGCGCGTTGTGCGTCGCGAACTGCGGATAGAACGCGTCGCGCCCCGCGAGCAGCGCCTTGGCGCAGGCCAGATACGACACGTCGGTCGAGGGCTTGCGCGTGAAGACCGGATAACCGTCGAGCCCCCGCTCCTGCCCGCGCTTGATCTCGGTGTCCCAATAGGCGCCCTTCACCAGGCGCACCGGCAGGCGGCGGCGGTTGCTGCGCGCCGTCTCGCCCAGCCAGTCGATCAAGGGGCGGCAGCGTTTCTGATAGGCCTGGATGGCCAGGCCCAGCCCGTCCCA
>CADEGL010000060.1 GCA_902826885.1 uncultured Alphaproteobacteria bacterium
CAAAACCCGCCCACGGCGTCGGTCGGCACGTGGGTCAGATAGCGGCGGCTGGCCAGCGAATAGAGGCCCCAGGTGAGCGCGCCGGCGAAGGCCATCGCGTAGCCCCATGCCTGCGTGGCTTCGATCGACACGCGGCCGCCGCCTGTTACCAGAATTGCGGCGCCAGCCAAGCCAAGCAGCGAACCCGCGACATGCCACCAGCGCAACCGTTCCCCCGGCAGCAACGCCGACAGCATCACGACGAACAGCGGCCACAGATAGTTCAGCAAATTGACGTGAACGGGCGGCGCCATGCGCAGCGCGAAGAAGTAGAGCAGATGATAGCCGAACAATCCGCCGACGCCGATCAGCCACGCGCGCCGCGGCAGACGCAGATGCGAGACGACCGATTCGCCGCGGATGAGCCATCGGCCAAGGGCCAGCAGAAACGCGATCGAAAAACACAAGGTCACGAGCTGGAAGGACGGGATGCCGCGCGCGCCCGTGGCGAACAAAGCAAGCGCGGACCACATGGCCAGCGCCGAGGCGCCAACCATGGTCGCGCGCAACACACCGCGGTCGGCGCGGACCGATGTCGTCATGGACGGAATCCAGTCCGGCGCGGGCCGGCTCAGTACATATGCTGGCCGCCGTTGATCGACATGGTCGAGCCGGTGATGAAATCGGCGTCGTCGGCAACCAGGAACAGAACGCCGCGCGCGATATCCTCGGCCTTGCCCAGGCGGCCCACCGGAATACGCGCCACGATCTTCTCCAGCACGTTCGGCGGCACCGCGCGCACCATGTCGGTATCGACATAGCCCGGTGCGATGGCATTGACCGTGATGTTCTGGGCCGCGCCCTCCTGGGCCAGCGCCTTTGTAAACCCATGGATGCCCGACTTGGCGGCGGCGTAGTTCACCTGGCCGTACTGGCCGGCCTGGCCGTTGATCGAGCCGATATTGACGATGCGGCCGAACTTGCGTTCGCGCATGGATTCGATCACGCAACGGGACATGTTGAAGCAGGAGCCGATATTGGTATCGATCACGCTCTGCCAGGATTCCGCCGACATGCGATGGAGCGTGCCATCGCGCGTGATGCCCGCGTTGTTCACGAGGATATCCACTGGGCCCAGGTCGGAGGTGATCTTCGCGATAGCCGCCTGGCAGGCCTTGAAGTCCGAAACGTCGAACTTGTAGGCCGGAATGCCGGTCTCCTTGCGGAATTCCTCCGCCGCCGCGTCGCTGCTGGCGTAGTTGGCAGCCACCGCATAGCCCTTGTTCTTCAGGGCGATGCTGATCGCCTTGCCGATACCGCGCGTGCCGCCGGTCACAACCGCCACTCGTGCCATGCAAACCTCCCTGCCGCGGCCATACGGCCGCGATCCCGTGCGTTTATGGGATTACTCTATACCGAGGCAGGGGGAGGCGTCCGAGGCGATTTCGAAAGGCTGGAATGCGCCCCGGACAGAGCGGCGTCTTAAAAAATTCTCAATCGCGGGCAACGCACATGGCGATGCCCATGCCGCCGCCGATGCAGAGAGTGGCCAGGCCCTTCTTCGCGTTGCGGCGCTTCATCTCGTGCAGAAGGGTCACCAGCACACGGGCGCCGGACGCCCCGACCGGGTGGCCAAGCGCGATGGCGCCGCCGTTGACGTTCACCTTGCTCGTGTCGAAGCCCATTTCCTTGTTCACGGCGCAGGCTTGGGCCGCGAAGGCTTCATTGGCCTCGACCAGGTCCAGGTCGCCCGCTTTCCAACCTGCCTTGGCCAAAGCAGCGCGGCTGGCCGGGATCGGGCCCGAACCCATGATGGCGGGATCGACGCCGGCGGTGGCCCACGAGACGATGCGGGCCAGAGGCTCGACACCGCGCTTCTTGGCTTCGTCGGCGGTCATCAAAACGAGCGCGGCGGCACCGTCATTGATGCCGGAGGCGTTGCCCGCCGTGACCGTGCCGTCCTTCACGAAGGCCGGGCGCAGCTTGGAGAGCGTGTCCGTCGTGGTGCCGTGGCGCGGGTATTCGTCGGTGTCGACGACCACATCGCCCTTCCGCGTCTTGATCGTGACGGGAACGATCTCGTCCTTGAACTTGCCCGCCTTCTGCGCGGCCTCGGCCTTCTGCTGGGAGGCGGCGGCGAAGGAATCCTGTTCCTCGCGGGTAATCTGCCACTTCTGGGCGACGTTCTCGGCCGTGTTGCCCATGTGGTAGCCATTGAAGGCGTCCCACAGCCCGTCCTTGATCATCGAATCGACGAAGGTGACGTCGCCCATCTTGGCGCCGTTGCGCAAATGCGCGACATGGGGCGCCTGGCTCATGCTTTCCTGCCCGCCCGCGACGACGATGGAGGAGTCGCCCATCTTGATGGCCTGGAAGGCGAGCGCGACCGTGCGCAGGCCCGAGCCGCAAAGCTGGTTGATGCCGTAAGCCGTCTTCTCGACGGGAACGCCCGCGCCGATCGCGGCCTGGCGCGCCGGATTCTGGCCCGCACCGGCGGACAAGATCTGGCCCATGATCACTTCGGAGACGTCTTCCACGCCAACCTTCGCGCGCTTCATGGCTTCAGCGATGGCCACCTTGCCGAGGTCATGGGCGGGCAGCGCCGAGAGCGTGCCATTGAAGGCCCCGATAGGGGTGCGCACGGCGGAAGCGATCACGATGTCGGTCATGGCTGACTCCTTAGTTTGTCCGGCGGCCGATGCCAGGCGAGGGTGGGACGGCTCCGTTCGCAGTCGCGAAACGCAGCGGAACGGGCCCTGACCTAAGCGCGATATTTCGCGTGTTTCGACCTCTTCATGAGTATGTTGCGCCGCCACATGGGGATCAAGCCCCAGGCTAAGTGGCGCAAATCAGCCCTTCCGGCGCGCTTTGCGGCCCGGCACGGCGGCCAGCCATGCGGCCAGCGGCGCCCACACCTCGGCGGGCGCTCGGGCGCCAACCACCATCCCGATATGGCCAAGGCCAGTCGTCACTAGTTTGGCGCCGGGAATGGCGTGGGCCAGCGACAGGGCTGATTTGGGCGGCACGATGCGGTCGCGCTCCGGCACGATCACCAGCGTGGGCGCGGCGACGGCGGCGGGATCGACCGCGTGGCCGGCGATGCGCCATTCACCGTGTGCCGTATCGTTCCGCCCGTACCAGCCCGCCATGCACGCATGCGCCACGGGAGCGGCCAGCGGCACGCCGTCATTCGCCCAATCCTCCAGCGCGACGAACGTCTCCGCGTCCGCCGAGGACGGAGCAAGCGCGGCGAAACCCTGGAATTTCTTCAGCGCAAGATAGGGGTCGAGGCCCGCGAAGAGAATTTGAAGAAGGTCGACAGGCATCTCGCCCGCCTGGTCGATGAAGGGCCAGAGCGGCGCCATCAGCGCGGCGAGCGCCCGCGCCTGCTCCGGCCGCTCGGCGTGAAAGTCCCAAGGCGTGGCCAAAAGCGCGAGACCGGCGACATCGCGCGGCCTGCGCGTTGCCAGTGCGAGCGCCAGATCGCCGCCCATGCAGTAGCCCATCACAAGCGGCGTCTCGTGCGTCAATTCGAGCGCCATATCGAGGGCGCGTTCGAGCCTGCCCGCGATATAAGCGTCCAGGTCAAAGCCGCGTTCCCGCGCGCCAGGCTTGCCCCAATCGACCAACAATGGACGCAGCCCCCGCCCGGACAAATGACGAAGCACGCTGCGCCCCTCGGCTAGGTCGAGCACATAGGCGCGGTTGATGAGCGAGGGCACCACGAGGACGGGGCGCCCATCGGGCGGGCCATAGTCGAGGAGGCGCGTCGTGCCCTCCACCCAAATAGAGGGCGGGTCGTGCAACGCGCGGCGATAGGGATGGTGGCGATAAGCTTCGACGCCCGTGAGGAACCGGTCGGTCCGCGCGCGGACCTCGCGCTCAAGCGCGGCGGCGAGTTTTTTTGGCTCCGCCGCCCGGACGTCCCTTGCCAGATCCGCCGCGCGGGCTTCGAGGGCCGGCTTCCAGGGCAGCGAGCCGTTTCTCAACAGCGGCAAGGCGCCGAGCGAGCTGAGATAGGTCGCCAGCACCGTTCCCAGATGATACCCCAGCGGCCGCGGCCCGCTTCGCGCGGCCCTCAACGTTGCCTCCCGTCATGGAGGCCAGCGTGGCGGCCAGCGCCGCGGTCCCTCCGCCCATCGTCTCGAGCCATCGGGTCAGCGCCTCGCTCAGTTCCGGGTCGGATGCCGTCGCCCCCAACTGCGCCTGCCACAAATCGAGCACGCGGCGGGCCAGCTCGTCGAAATCGGGCGGCTCGTTCATGGCGCGAGTATAGCCGCTGCAGCATGACGCCGCCATGACGCGAAGCGGAAAATAGCAGGTAAAGGCTTGAAAATACTGAATATGCTGCGCAGCAAATTTGCTTGCGCGACGCAATATTTGCCCTCACTTTGGATTATTGCGGGTGGCGAAAGCCCGCGTTTCCGAGAGCGTGGCAATGGCAGAGCAAGGCGACGACAAGAAGGCTCCGGTCACGATCAAGAAATACGCGAACCGGCGTCTCTACAACACGGCAACCTCGAGCTACGTCACGCTCGACGATCTGTGCCAGATGGTGAAACAAGGCGTCGAATTCACCGTGTTCGATGCCAAGAGCGGCGAGGACATCACCCGCTCGGTCCTGACCCAGATCATCGTCGAGGAAGAGGGCAAGGGCGGCCAGAACCTCCTGCCCATCAGCTTCCTGCGCCAGCTCATCGGCTTCTACGGCGACAGTCTGCAAGGCCTCGTGCCGCGCTATCTCGAACAGAGCATGATGTCCTTCATCCAGAACCAGGAGCATATGCGCGACTACATGCGCAACGCGCTGGGCGGGCTGTTCCCGTTCAACCAGTTCGAGGAGATGGGCAAGCAGAACATGGCCATGATGGAAAAGGCCATGAAGATGTTCGCCCCGTTCGCGCGCGAGGGCCAAGCCAAGGCCGACGCGGAATCGGCCCCGTCCGGCGGCGACAAGCTGGGCGAGCTACAGAAGCAGATCGACGCCCTGCAGAAGCAGGTTCAGGACCTGGGCCGCAACCGGCGCGAATAGCGCGGTCACCTATTGCGGCTGCTTCGCCAGCCAGGCGCGCAGAAACTCGATCTCCTTCGTCTGCGCCGCGATCACCTCGTCCGCGAGCTGCTTGATCTCGGGGTCCTTGCCCTTCGCCAGCACGTCCTTGGCCATGTCCACGGCCATCTCGTGATGGACGATCATTTCTTGGGCGAAATCCTTGTCGGGATCACCGGTCAAGACCGTGCCCATCGGCCCGGCGCCGGCCGGCGCCGCCCCATGGCCCGCGCCATGGCCGCCTTGCATGGCAGGCGGCGCCTGCTCCTGTGTCATTGGCGCCGTCATCTGGCCATGCATTCCTCCCATCATGCCCGAGGCCATGCGCCCATGCATGATCGTCCCCAGCAGGAACCACGCAATCACCGCCGCAACCACGCCCACCAGGGCCGACAAGGCCAATTGTTTCGTTCTCATCCGCACACCCCTACTCGTGAAGTTTGACGCGCTTGAGCCGCGCGGCGTTGGCGATGACCGAAACCGAGCTTAGTGCCATGGCCGCCGCCGCCACGATCGGGCTCAACAGAATTCCGAAGACCGGATAGAGCACGCCGGCCGCCAGCGGCACGCCCGCCGCGTTGTAAGCGAAAGCGAAGAACAGATTCTGCCGGATGTTGCGCATCGTCGCCACCGAAAGGGCGCGTGCGCGGACCAACCCCGCCAGGTCGCCTTTCACCAGCGTGACGCCCGCGCTTTGGATCGCGACGTCGGTACCGGTTCCCATCGCGACACCCACGTCCGCCGCGGCCAGAGCCGGCGCGTCGTTGACGCCGTCGCCGGCCATCGCGACCACGCGCTTCTCCGCGCGCAGCCGGCGGACGATATCGCTTTTCCGCTCGGGCAAAACGTCGGCTTCGACGTCTTCGATACCCAGGGACTTAGCGACCGCCTCGGCCGTGACGCGGTTGTCCCCCGTCACCATGACGATATGCAGGCCCGCGCGCCGCAGCGCGTCGAGCGCCGCCGGCGTCGAGGCCTTGATCGGGTCGGCAATGGCAATCAAGCCGACCAGCCGCGTGCCTTCGGCCAGAAGCACGACCGTTGCGCCGCCATGGCGCAGGACGTCGGCGCGCGCGGACAGGGCCGTATCGTCCACACCCAGATCCGTCATCAGCGCGGCATTACCCAGAGCGACGCGCGCGCCGGAAACCATCCCCTTCACGCCCTTGCCGGTAACGGATTCGAATGCCTCTACAGCCGGCGCTTCGAGTCCGCCCTCGCGCGCGGCGGCAAGAATCGCGGCCGCCAGCGGATGCTCGCTTCCCTTCTCCAGCGCGGCGGCCAAGCGCAGCACCTCGGTCTCGTCGCTTCCGTGCGCCGGCACGATTTCCGTCACGCGCGGTTTTCCTTCCGTCAGCGTGCCGGTCTTGTCGACGACGACGGTGTCGACCTTCTCGAACCGCTCCAGCGCTTCCGCGTCGCGGATCAGGATGCCAAGGGACGCACCGCGGCCGACGCCGACCATGATCGACATGGGCGTGGCCAGCCCGAGCGCGCAGGGACAAGCAATGATGAGAACCGAAACGGCGGCGACCAATCCGTAGGTGAGGCTGGGGCTCGGCCCGAGCACCGCCCAGACGATGAAGGCCACGGCCGCCACGGCGATGACGGCGGGCACGAACCAGGACGAGACGCGGTCGGCCAGGCGATGGATCGGCGCGCGGCTGCGTTGGGCGTCGGCCACCATCTGGACGATGCGCGCCAGCATCGTCTCGGCGCCGACCTTCTGCGCCCGGACGACCAACATGCCGCGCCCGTTGAGCGTGCCGCCGATCACCGTATCCCCGACGCCCTTCTCCACGGGCATGGCTTCGCCGGTCACCATCGATTCATCCACACCGCCACGCCCTTCGATCACGACGCCGTCGACCGGCACGCGCTCGCCAGGACGAACGCGGAGCATGTCGTCCACCTGCACCGTATCGAGCGGTATGTCTTCGTCGCCATGAGCGCCGATGCGCCGGGCGGTCTTGGGCGTCAAATCGAGCAGCGCGCGGATCGCATCGCCCGTGCGGGCACGCGCGCGCAACTCCAGCACCTGGCCCAAGAGGACCAGGACGATGATCACGGACGCCGCTTCGAAATAGATGCCCACGCTTCCGTCCGCGGCGCGAAAACCATCGGGGAATAGACCCGGCGCCAGCACGGCCGCCGCGCTGTAGAGGAAGGCCGCGCCCGTGCCGACCGCGATCAGGGTGAACATGTTGAGGTTGCCCGTGCGGAACGAGGCCCATCCGCGCGCGAAGAACGGAAATCCCGCCCAAAGGACGACGGGGATGGCGAAGGCGAACTGGAGCCAGGCCGACAGCGCATGCGGCACCAGATCGTGCAGGCCCAGCGCCGGAATGTGCCCGCCCATCTCCAGCGCGACGACCGGGAGCGCCAGTGCGCCGCCGATCCAGAAACGCCGTGTCATGTCGGCCAACTCGGGATTGGGCGCTTCGTCGCGTGAGGGCGCCGCAGGTTCGAGCGCCATGCCGCAAAGCGGACACGATCCGGGGCCCTTCTGCCGCACCTCCGGATGCATGGGGCAGGTATAGATCACATCGGCCGCGCCCGCGGGCGGCGGTGCGGGCGGCTTCAAATATTTCGCGGGATCGTCCGCGAATTTCGTTCGGCATCCCGCACTGCAGAAATGATAGGTGGCGCCTTCATGGACGTGGCGATGCGGCGACTTCGCGGGGTCAACCGTCATGCCGCAGACCGGGTCCTTCACGGAAACGGACGCGCCGTGGCCGCTACAGCCAGGCGCATGATCGCCGTGGGCGTGCGCGGAATGGGAGTTTTGATGGGTCATGGTGATTGACTATATACCCTACCAGGGTATAGTATTCAACCATGACGCCGACGACCAAGAAATCCTGCGCCGACCGCCTGAAACGCATCGAGGGTCAGATCCGCGGCATTGCCCGCATGATCGAGGGCGACCGCTATTGCATCGACGTGCTGACCCAGGTGCAGGCCGTTCGCGCCGCGCTGAAGCGCGTCGAGGACGTGGTGCTGAAGGACCATGTCGAGCATTGCGTCGAGCACGCGATCAAAAGCGGCAACGCCGCGGACCAGCGCCGCAAGGTATCGGAACTGCTGCAAGTGCTGAGCAAGGTGCCGGGCTGATCCCGGGCCGGGAATACCCACCAGCGGCCGACGAACGGTCACAGAACTACAGCCTCTACAAGGGGCTTTAGCGCATACAGTCCTTAGCGAAGGAATGAAATATGCGCACAATCAGCTTGCTAAGCCGGGCTTCGGTTTTCGGCGCCCTGCTCATGCTTGGAGCATGCGGAGGCAGCGACGAAAAGACCGTCATCGTGCAGCCGCAACCGCAAGTGCAGTCGCAGCCGACCGTTGTCGTTCCGCCCGCGGCCGGCGCCGTGAAAGTTTGCCCGAGCGGTCAAACGATCTGCTGACGGCTCAGTCATAGAAGAAAAGGTCGCGTTCCTCACGCCGGTAGGCGAGTGCCTGCGCGACCACCCGCCATAGCGGATACAGAACGAGCAGCAGGAGCGAAGCCCACAGCACATACGGCGATGTGAGAAAGGGCCGCCAAGAAGCCGGGATCAAGGTGGCGGCGTCCTGCGCCACCTTCCAGAGCGGAATCGCCAACGGAACAAGCGGCACCTGACTATCCAACCACGACGCTTGGGCGGCGCTTTCCACCGGGTGAGCGGCTTTGGCAGGAAGCTGATGCCGCAACGCGCCGGCGACGCGGAACTCGTTTCGCGCAAGCTCCGGCCAAGGGGAAATCTGGCGCGATTCCGTAGGGGTATTGCGCGCAGGTGGCGGGGGCGAATTCGTCGCCCGCGCGCTCAACGCAGACTGGCGTACCTGACCGGCCTCGACCGGTGACGCATCGCCCATCAGCACAGTGCCGCCGCCGTCTCCACCATTCCCAGCCGCCGCCCCCGCTGCCCCCGAAGAGCCTATTCCGGCGGAACCGTTGCCGCCGTTCCCACCAGCACCCGTACCGCCGGAACTTCCACCGCCGTTGCCATTGCCGCCGCCAGCACCATTTCCATTTCCGTTCCCGCCACCGTTGCCGTTCCCGCCCCCGTTACCATTTCCGCCACCGCCTCCATCACCACCGCCATTCCCATTGCCGTTACCGCCGGCACCGTTTCCATTTCCGTTCCCGCCGCCGTTTCCACCGCCCGCGCCACCGCTCCCTCCGGAACCGCTGCCGCCCGAGCCGCCGCCTGCACCCCCGCCGCCGGAGCCACCACCGCCTCCGCCGCCGCCTCCGCCTCCCTTGGCGTAGACGACACCGGAATGAATTCCATCGAAAGTGACGTTGAAGGGCGCCGCAACCCAAAGGCCGGCCAGAAAAGCGACCGAACCGGCCATCGCTGCCTTGCGCGCGACACCAGTGCGCATCCCGTGGGCACCTGTGAGTGGGGCGAGATAAGGGTGTGACCATCAGGGAACCGGGAAACCCTCGCCCGGTTCCGTGGCGGCGAGCGAGCGCGGCCGTGGTATATATTCAGACGTCGATTTTGTAGGTGCCGGTCGTGAACGCCACATTGGGTATGTGCGCCGGGAAGCGCGCCGGAATCGGCACTCTTCGGGTCCGATCACGAAAAAGCCCGCCGGGGCTCCCCCAGGCGGGCTTTGCCGTTCCGGCGTCCGGAAAGTGCTAGGCGGCTTCCTTGATCGATTCCTCGACCGTGCCGACGATCTGGTCGATCTGCTGCTTCGACACAATGAGCGGCGGCGAGGTGGCGATGGTGTCGCCGGAATAACGCACCAGCACACCCTTCTGGAACGCGCGCGTGAAGACATCGTAGCCGCGCGTCGTCGGCTTGCCCGGGACCGGATCGAGCTCGACGCAGCCCATGAGGCCCAGGTTGCGGATGTCGATGACGTTCCTGAGACCCTTGAGCGAATGCCAGGCATTCTCCCAATAGGGAGCAAGTTCCGCCGCGCGCTCGAACAACCCCTCTTCCTGGTAGACGTCGAGGGTGGCGAGACCAGCGGCCATCGCCACCGGATGGCCGGAATAGGTGTAGCCGTGGAACAGCTCGATGATCTGCTCGGGCCCGTTCATGAACGCGTCATAGATGCCCTTGCGCGCGAACACGGCACCCGCCGGCACAGTCGCGTTGGTCAGGCCCTTGGCCACCGTCATCAGGTCGGGCACGACGCCAAAATAATCGGCAGCGAAGCCCCGGCCGAGACGGCCGAAGCCCGTGATGACCTCGTCGAAGATGAGCAGGATGCCGTACTTGTCGCAGATCTGGCGCAGCCGCTCGAGATAGCCCTTGGGCGGCACGATGACGCCGGCCGAGCCCGCCACGGGCTCGACGATGACGGCTGCGATGGTGGATGCGTCGTGAAGCTGCACGATGTCTTCCAGCGCGTCGGCCAAATGGGTGCCCCAGGCCGGCTGGCCACGGCTGAAGGCCGCCTCCTGGATGTTCAGCGTGTGCGGCAGATGATCCACGCCCGGCATGTAGGCGCCATAGAACTTACGGTTGTTCACCATGCCGCCGACGGCGATGCCGCCGAAGCCGACGCCGTGATAGCCCTTGGACCGGCCGATCAGGCGCGTGCGCGAGCCTTCGCCCTTGGCGCGGTGATAGGCCAGCGCGATCTTGAGCGCGGTGTCGACCGATTCGGAACCCGAGTTGGTGAAGAATGCATGGTTCAGATCACCAGGCAGCAGGTTGACCAGACGCGCGGCGAATTCGAACGCGGAAGGGTGGCCCATTTGGAAGCTGGGCGCGTATTCCATCTCCGCGACCTGCGACTGCACGGCCTTCACGATCTTCTCGCGGCAATGGCCCGCGTTGACGGCCCAGAGACCGGCCGTGCCGTCCAGAATCTGGCGGCCGTCCTGGGACGTGTAGTGCATGTCCTTGGCGCCGACGAGGATGCGCGGGTTGGCCTTGAACTGCCGGTTCGCCGTGAACGGCATCCAGAAGGCTTCGAGATTGTTGGGCAGGGTTTGGGCCATGGCGTCCTCCGCGGCGCGAATTTTCAATTGGCGCGCAGATTACTCCCGGGTCCAAACGCCCGCAATCGGCCAGCCCTCGCAAGAAAGAATCGCGGCGAACGCAAAGCCGGGCCGGAGTTTTTGCGCTTCGAACCAGCTTCCACAGCGGGAACCTTGGGCGGTGCCCGCGGCTTTCCTCATCCATGCGCGCGCTTCTTATCGTCATTGTCCTGGCGGCTAGCGGAATGGCCATCGCCTTCTGGTCCGGCGCCATCCCGAACCGGTGGAATCCCTGGGCGCCGATCCTGGTCGACGACGCGCCGAATTTCCTCACCCGCTTCAAGCTCAGGGCACTGGCCGACAATCCCGCCGCCTGCCATGCGCTGCTGACCGCGGCGGGCATCGGCTTCACGCCCGTTCCCGATCGCGAAACGGGCGAAGGTTGCGGCTTCCGCAACGCCGTGCGGATCGAGCGCTTTCCCGTTTCGCTGGGCGGTGCGTTGATCGCGAGTTGTCCCTTGGCCGGGGGGCTCGCGTTGTTCGAACGGCACGCGCTGCAGCCCGCCGCGCGCGCCGCGTTCGCGCGGGATGCGGCGGGTGTCGAGCATTTCGGCACCTATGCCTGCCGCAACGTGGACAATCGAGAGACGGGGCGGCGCAGCCAGCACGGCACCGCCAACGCCTTCGATGCCGCGGGCTTCCGCATGGCGGGCGGCAAGATCGTGACGGTCGCGAAGGACTGGAGCGACGGCGGCGGCAGCGGCGCGTTTCTGCGCGACCTGCATGACCGGGCCTGCCGCATCTTCGGCGCGGTGCTGGGACCCGACCACAACCAAGCGCACCGGGACCATTTCCATTTCGACATGGGCGGCTTCGCGATGTGCAGGTAAGGCGCCCTGGCCTCCCCCGGCGGCTGGCGTTAATGTGCCGCGCTCCCTCCCCCTCTGTATGGAACCGCCCCCATGGCCCAGACCATCCACGAGCTGTTGAAGGCCGGACGCGATGACGCGCCCGCCCTCTCCGCCCCCGAACGCCCGTCCCTCGACTATGCCGGTTTGCGCCGCCACGTGGCCGCGACCGTCGAGCGGCTGAACGCGCTGGGCATCGGCCGCAACGACCGGGTGGCGATCGTGCTGGCCAACGGACCCGAGATGGCATCGGCCTTCCTGGCCATCGGCGCGGGCGCGACGACCGCGCCGCTCAATCCGGCCTACCGGGCGGAGGAATTCGAATTCTATCTGTCCGATCTCAACGCCAAGGCGTTGGTGATCGAGGACGGCGCCGAGTCTCCGGCGCTCGAGGTCGCCAAGAAACTCAATGTTCCGGTCATTCGCCTGAAGGCCGACCCCAAGGGCCCCGCCGGCTTGTTCACCTTGGAAGGCCCCGCGGGCGCCAAGCCGGTCCAAGGCGGCTTCGCGGAAGCGGGCGACATCGCCCTCGTGCTGCACACCTCGGGCACCACCTCGCGTCCGAAGATCGTGCCGCTCGCCCAGCGCAACGTAACCGCGTCGGCGGGCAATATCGGCGGGACGCTGGCGCTGACCGCGCAAGACCGCTGCCTCAACATCATGCCGCTGTTTCACATCCACGGGCTCATGGCCGCGACTCTGTCCAGCATGGCGGCCGGTGCATCGGTCTATTGCTCGCCGGGCTTCAACGCGCTCAAGGTCTTTTCGTGGCTCGATGAGGCGAAGCCGACCTGGTACACGGCGGTGCCGACCATGCATCAAGCCATCGTCGCGCGTGCCGAGCGCAATCCCGACTCCGTGAAACGCGCGAAGCTGCGCTTCATCCGCTCCTCGTCCTCGTCGCTGCCGCCGCAGGTGATGGCGGAACTCGAGCGCGTGTTCAACGCGCCGGTGATCGAGGCCTACGGCATGACCGAGGCGTCGCACCAGATGGCGTCGAATCCGCTGCCGCCCAAGGCCCGCAAGCCGGGCAGCGTCGGCATCGCCGCGGGCCCGGAGGTCGCCATCATGGACGATTCCGGCAACCTGCTGCCGCAGGGCGGCGTCGGCGAGATCGTCATCAAGGGCGCCAACGTCACCGCCGGTTACGAAAACAATCCGAAGGCCAACGAAGGCGCCTTCACCCACGGCTGGTTCCGCACGGGCGACCAGGGCAGCTTCGATGCCGAGGGCTATCTCAGCATCACCGGCCGCCTGAAGGAGATCATCAACCGCGGCGGCGAGAAGATTTCGCCGCGCGAGGTGGACGAGGTGCTGCTCGACCATCCCGCCGTGGCGCAGGCCATCACCTTTGCCATGCCCCACGCGAAGCTCGGCGAGGAAGTGGCCGCGGCCCTGGTGCTGAAGGAAGGCGCGAGTGCGACCGAGAGCGACATCCGCAGCTTTGTTGCCGGCCGCCTGGCCGACTTCAAGGTGCCGCGCAAGGTCCTGTTCCTGGCCGAGATCCCGAAGGGCGCCACGGGCAAGGCACAGCGCATCGGGCTGGCGGAGAAATTGGGGCTCGGCGCGTGAAGATCTGCATCTACGGCGCGGGCGCCATCGGCGGCTACATGGCCGCCGAGCTGGCCTTCGCGGGCTATGACGTCTCGCTGGTCGCGCGCGGGCCGCATCTGGCCGCGATCCGGGAAAAGGGCCTGACCCTCATCAAGGACGGCGAGACGCGCACGACCAAGATCAAGGCGACCGACAGCCCGTCGGAGCTCGGCGCGCAGGATTTCGTCGTCATCACGCTGAAGGCCCATTCGGTGCCGGCGGTGGTGGACGCGATGAAGCCGCTTCTCGGCCCCGACACCGCGGTCGTGCCCGCCGTGAACGGCGTACCCTGGTGGTATTTCTACAAACTACCGGGCGCGTGGGAGAACCACCGGCTCAAGAGCGTCGACCCGGGCGATGCGCAGTGGAACGGGATCGGGCCCGAGCGCGCCATCGGCTGCGTCGTCTATCCGGCTTGCGAAGTGCCCGAGCCCGGCGTGATTCAACATTTTGACGGCGACCGTTTCGCGCTCGGCGAGCCCAGCGGCGAGAGGACGGAGCGCATCCAGAAATTGTCCGAGGCGCTGATCAAGGCCAAGATGAAGGCGCCGATTCGCCCGCGCATCCGCGACGACATCTGGGTCAAGCTGTGGGGGAACATGACGTTCAACCCGCTCAGCATCCTGACGCTCGCGACGCTCGACGTGGTCACCAGCGATCCGGGCACACGGGCGCTCGTGCGCGCGATGATGGAGGAAGGCAAGGCAGTCGGTGAGAAGCTGGGCGTCAAGTTCGCGATCGAGATCGAGAAGCGCATCGACGGCGCCAACGCGGTCGGCGCGCACAAGACCTCGATGCTGCAGGATCTGGAACGCGGCCGTCCGATCGAGTTGGACGCGCTTCTGACCGCGGTGATCGAGCTCGGCCAGCTGGTCGGCGTGAAGACGCCCTATTGCGACACGATCTTTGCGCTCGCGCGGCAGCGCGCACAGGTCGCCGGCTGTTATCCAAAATAAACCGATGGCCGCCTACGACGTCGTCCGCTGCCCGTCTTGCGCCAAGCTGACTTTGCCCCGGCAGGGCAAATGCCAGCATTGCCGGGCGGATCTGTCGGCGCGGCCGCAAAGCTCGGCCGCGCCCACCTACCAGCCGCGCAAGCGGCGGATCTCCACCGTGAAATCGCCCTGCATCGGCACCTGCATGCTGTTTCCCGGCACGCAAATGTGCTCCGGCTGCTTCCGCACGGTGGACGAGGTGCGCGACTGGATCGAGATGACGGACGAAGAGCGGTTGGCCGTCATCGCGGAGTTGGACGAGCGCTGCAAGATCCACGGCCCGCCGCGCCTGCCGCCTAAACCTTCCGAGCGCTGACCGCCGTCTAAGAGACTGTTTGAAAAGTCGTCATTGCCGGGCTTCACCCGGCAATCCAGAATAATTTGTGCTGAAATTCGGGGCTCTGGATGCCCGGATCAGGTCTGGGCATGACGATTTTTGAGGCTTCCAAACAGTCTCTAAGCCCGCGCTTTTCGGAGCCGCCGCTTCATGGCCTCGTGCGCCTGGCGCGAGCCGTCATGCCCCGTGCCGACCCACCAATCGATCGGGGTCATGCTGTCGCCGTAGTTCACCTCGAAATAGCGGTGATGCAGATAGTGCATGTAGGAAGCCGCTTGGATGCGCGGCTTGCCGTTCGCCATCACCGCGGCGAAGCCACAATGGTCGCGCGCGGGGCCGAAGGCGGCGGCGATCAGGTGA
Organism: uncultured Alphaproteobacteria bacterium; assembly: GCA_902826885.1. Taxonomy (GTDB): domain Bacteria; phylum Pseudomonadota; class Alphaproteobacteria; order CADEGL01; family CADEGL01; genus CADEGL01. The sequence goes on from CADEGL010000060.1 coordinate 15,152, forward strand.
TAGACGACGATCAGCGGATCGGACGGCACCACCAGATGGATCAGGACGCTCGAAAAATAGAACACATGCTCGACCGGATGCATGGCCAGCCCCGACCAGGGACCGGGATTGGCGTTCTTGTGGTGCAGATGATGGACCCAGCGATAAAGCGGCGGCCAGTGGAGCAGCCGGTGGATGCAATAGAAATGCACGTCGCGGAACCACTGCACGCCCAGCATGACGAGCGCGAGATAGATGGGATGCTCGGCCCATGACACGGTGGGGGCAGCGCCGCTCGCCATCGCCCAGAGAACCAGCGCCATGAAGCAAGTCATCACCGGCACGGCGCTCAACATCGTCCAGATGCGGTTGTCGATATGCTGGTCGCCGAACAGGAACGTGGCTGCCGGCTTGGGCCAACTTTCGTCGTACTTGAACGCCATCTCCTGTGCGCGGCGCGCATAGAGCCGCCAATGCCAGGCTTCGGTGAAGACGAAGACGAAGACGGCGTTGACGGCGAGAAGCTGCGCGATCCAGCCGACCGAGAATGTCCGCATCGAAGCGAGGTCGGGCATCAGATACAGCCACGCGACCAGCGCGGTGCCCACATAGAAAACGTTCCACGGGAACAAATAGCCCGGCAGGCCGACAAACCATTTGAGCGCGGCCAGCGGCTGCGGCGGCCAGGCGAACAGCGGCACCCGGGCAACCCCGCCCGGGGGCGCCCACCCGCCCGTGTTCACCAAATCGGTCCGATCGGTCATCGCGCCGCCGCCTGATCGCCGAGACGGAAACGGTATGCCCGTCGCGGCGCGCCCGCAAGAAAACCCTCTCCCCTACGCGGGAGAGGGTGGCCGCGCAGCGGCCGGGTGAGGGGAAAACAAAAATGCATCGCGAACCCCCTCCCCCAGCCCCTCCCTCGTGGGGAGGGGTGAAAATGGCGCGAGTACCCGAAGCGACAACGCGCGTCTGTCAGTGCGCGCCGATGCTGGCGTCCGTCGGCGTCTCCGTGCCCACGGACGCGGCGAGCGCGCCGATGGTGACCGGCTTGTAGGGCGCGCGCGGCCGGTAGGGCGGCACGGAAGCTTCCGGCATCTTCCGCGTGTCGGCGACGAGGGCCGCGACCGTGGGCCCGCACATCCGCCCCTGGCACGGGCCCATGCCGCAACGCGTGTAGGTCTTGGCCTGCGTCAGGCCGATGGCACCGATGCGCGCGACCTGACGCAACGTGCCCGCCGTCACCTCCTCGCAGCGGCAGACGATCACGTCGTCCGGCGGCTGGCGCTGGCCCTTCGCGGGCTTATAAAGAAGGTCTAGGAAGCGCCGCGCGCCACGCAGACGGCCCAGCGAAGCGCGCGAGGATGCCGCCGCGCGGTCGCGCGCGTCAGCGGAGATTTTCCCAAGCCGCTCCGCCGCGCCCAGCGAAGCGATGCGGCCGGTGTGCTCGGCGGCTTCCGCACCCCAGATACCACCGCCGTCGCCCGCGACAGACACACCTTCGACGCTGGTCGCGCCCCACGCATCGAGGCGCGGCCGCCAGCAAAGCTGCGTCGCGTCCCAGTCGTGTGCGCAATTGATGGCCATGGTGACGTGAACGTTGGGAATCACGCCCTCGTGCAGCAGCACCAGTTCGGTTTCGATCCGCTCGCGCGTGCCCCCCGCGTCGAACGTCAGCGCCGTGCAGGCCTCATTGCCCTCGACCGCGAGGTTGCTCGCGCCCTGCCAACGCTTCACGCCATGGGCGCGTAAAGCCCGCAACATCGCGGCGCCCTTGAGCAAGAGCTTCCGCTGCCACAGGGCGGACAGAAGATGCGGCGCGGCGTCCCAATAATTCGCGCGCGGCTGCGTCTCGACCAGGGCACGAACCGGAACACCCGCGGCCAGATACTGCGCGGCCAACAGATAAAGGAGAGGCCCGCTGCCCGCGAGCACGGGAGGCTTGTCAGGCACCGCCCCCGTGGTTTTGAGCAGGATTTGCGCCGCGCCCACGCTCATCACGCCCGGCAGGGTCCAGCCGCGCACTGGCACCGGCCGCTCCATCGCACCCGTGGCCAGGACCACATGGGAAGCATCGATCTCGCCCGCCCGCCCATCCCGCAGGATCGACAGGCGAAGCTCGGGCGACAAATCCCAGAGTGTCGTGTTGGGACGATAGGCCACGCCAGCGGCCAGGAATTTCTCGGTCAGCGCCATGCCGTGCGCGTACTCCGCGCCGAGTGCCGCCTCCAGCCGCGCGTCGCGCGCATCGGCGCGGCGGTAGATCTGCCCGCCCGGACGCGGCTGCTCGTCCAGCACCACGGCCGAGAGGCCGTGCATCTTGGCCTCCAGCGAAGCCGCCATGCCAGCCGGCCCCGCACCCACGATGGCGATGTCGAAACGTTCGGTCATATCTGAAAGCCCCTCACCCTGAGCCCGTCGAAGGGTGAGCTTCCATACATTCTGCGGCCCTCATGTTCGACAAGCTCAGCATGAGGAGGCCTTCTTGTCGTCCAGCGCACGCGCGCCCATCTGGCGCATCACCACCATGCCTTCGCGCGCCTCGACCATGCAGGCCTGGCGGTTGCCCTCGCCGTCGATCTCGACCAGGCAATCGAAGCAAACGCCCATCATGCAATAAGGCCCGCGCGGCGAACCGGTGACGGGCGTGGTGCGCCCCGCCTTGTGGCCCGCGAGGAACAACGCGGCCGCGACCGTCTCGCCAGGGCGCAAGGCGACCGGAACGCCGTCGACCGTCACACGAAGCGACGGCGCACCACCGTCCGCGCTAGGCAGTCTTCGGAACATCGAATCGCTCGGGCACGAGTTTCAGGGTGGGCTCCGGCCGCTCGCCGCCCGCGATCCAGCGCGCGATTTCGCGCGCGTGGGCGGCGCACAGCGTCACGCCGCTGTGGCAGGTGGCGGCGAAGGCGCCCGGCATGGTCTTGGATTCGGCGTAGATGGGCAGGCCGTCCGGCGACATCACGCGCAAGGCGCCCCAGGCGCGCACGATCTGCGCCTTCTCCAGCACGGGGAAGCAGGCCATGGCGCGCGCCGCGATGTTGGACATCACGGGCACGGTCGTGCGGTTGTCGAGGCCAACATCTTCCTGCGAATCGCCGATGATGACGCTGCCTTCGACCATCTGGCGCGCGTTGGTGAAGGTGACGCCGCCGCCCATGACGCCGGGCGCCAGCCGCTCGGTCACCAGCACCTGGCCGCGCTGCGGATTGACCGGCACGCTGATGCCGACCATCTCGGCCAAGCGCCGCGTGCCGAGGCCCGCCGCAATGACCAGCTTCGGCGCATGGAACGTGCCTTGGTCGGTGCGCACGACGAAGACGCCGCTTTCCTTGTCGATCAGCGAGACCGTGTGGCCCGGCGAATACTGCGCGCCGCGCGCGGCCAAGGCCGTGTGCAGCGCGCGGATGGTGTAGAGCGGATTGGCCACGCCGTCATAGGGCGTGAACGAGGCACCGAGCACGCGCGGCCCCGCGTTGGGCAACAGGCCGCGCACGCCGGCGGCGTCCAGCATCTCATACTCGTAGCCGTCGTTGCCGGCCTCACGGCGCAGCTGTTCCATCATCGCGGTACGCGCGGCGACTTCCTGCTCGGTGAGCAGAAGATGCACGCCGCCCGTGCGCTTGTGATGGGTGTCGACACCGGTCGCGTCCTTCAGCTCGGTCGCGAAATCGGCCCACAGATCGGCCGAGCGTTTGCTCCAGCGCGCGTAGTGCGGTGCGCCCAGTCCCTTGCTCTGCACCCAGACCAGGCCAAAATTGCCGCGCGTGGCGCGGAAGGCGCGGTCGCCCTCGTCCAGGATCAGGACACGCGCGTTCTTCGACAGACCATAGGCGATGGCCGAGCCCACCAGCCCGCCGCCGATGACGATCACGTCCGGCTTTTTCATGCCTGTCCGTCCCGTAAGCCAAGCACAGGGCGCGGAGGATAGCGGCGACGACGAAGGGATGCTAGGCGGCGGGCGATATCATGCGGTACCGACAACTTCGCCATCCGTCACCCCGGCCCCGAGCCGGGGTCCAGTAGCTGGCTGTCGAGCCTGCACGAGAATCTTGGCACGCTCCGCGCGACTAGGCCTCGGCTCGGAGGCCAGGGTGACGCGGTTGACAAGGGCGCCAACAGTCAATCGCGCGGGCGAACCGCCGTGTCAGGCGGCGTGGTGCTGGCCGCAGCCTCTCGTCGGGAGGTCATGGACAGTGCGAGGCCGGCTAGAACCAAGATCACGCCCGCCATAAAAAGGAAGCCGAGCTTGTCGCCGAACATTACGGACGATGCGGCTATCCCCACCACGGGCTGGAAGTATTGCACGCTGGCCGCCGTGCGAGCGGGTGCGATGCGCAGCAGATGGACCCATAGAAACAGACCGGCAGCCGTCACCACGACGCCCAGATAGACCGCGGCCCCGACCGCTTCGGCGGTGACGCCGAACGAAACCCGCGACATCTCCCAAGCTGCCCAGGGCAATAGCACGACGAATCCGAAAAAGGTGCTCCATGCGGCCACCGTCGCGGTGTCGTAGGTGTTCGAAAGCTCGACGCTCCATACGAAATAGAAACCGACCGCGAGCGCGGAAAACAGCATGAGACCAACGCCGATAGCGGTGGTTTCGGACCCCGTAACCGCCTCGCCGCCGTCCCCCGACGCGACCAACGCAATCCCCGCGAAGGCCGCCAGCAGCCCCAATGCCTGCCGGGCCGATACGCGCTGTTTCAGACGCAACGCGGCGAAGATGACGACGAAGATCGGAATGGTCGCGGTGATGATGGTGCCGACAGAGGCCGACGTGCCCACCACACCGAGGGTCTGCGTGACCTGCCCGATGCCGATGCCGAGGATTCCCAGCATCGCAACAGACGGGAACGCGCGCCACGGAAGCCGCTGCCGACCCACCATGAATAGAAACAGCAATGGCACAGCGACGGCGAAACGCAATGCCGTCAACGTCAAGGGTGGCATGGTCGCCAGGCCGAGCTTCGTCACCGGGATCGAGAGCCCGAACATGACGGCGAGCAACAGCATCGCTCCGATCCCGCGCGCGGTCAGGCGAGCGGCCTGGGGGGCGAGGGCTGGCGGCGTGGAGCCTGGTACCGTGGTGCTTTCGCTCGACATAGAGACCGGAAGAAGACAATAGACGCAATCGTAACAAGGCGCCGGACAGAGCGACAGCGCCGTTAAGCACGACGTGCCTCCGGGGAACCCGCGCGCCGTGACAACTACATCGCCAGCGCCGGGACTGCGGTTCTATCGAGGATTGCGGTTCAGACAGCCGTCACTCCGGCCCCCGAGCCGGGGTCTAGTACCGGCCATCTGGCCGGCAATACGCATCTCAACGCGCTACGCGCGACTGGACCCCGGATCAAGTCTGGGATGACAGTATGATTTGACCGCCGCGTCCGAGGGCAATCCATCATGACTCGCTACGACTACATCATCGTCGGCGCCGGAACGGCGGGCTGCGTCATCGCTTCGCGCCTGTCGGAGGACCCGAAGGTTCGCGTGCTGCTGATCGAGGCGGGACAGCGCGACACGCATTGGTCGATCCGCATCCCCTCGGCCATCGGGCGCAACTATAAGAGCGGCCCGTTCAACTGGGGCTTC